>CAVOGX010000013.1:0-193552 GCA_963695505.1 uncultured Chloroflexia bacterium
ACGCCTGAGCACATGTGTATCGCCATCTCCACGACAAGTGATCCCACAGGCACCTATTACCTGTACGAGTTTGATATGCCCGATTTCCCGGATTACTTCAAGTTTGGGGTCTGGCCAGATGCCTATTATATGGGCACCAATACGGGCTATCCAAACCAATATTATGCTTACGCCTTTGATCGAGCGGCGATGTTGAGCGGTCAGCCAGCAACATACCAATATTCGAATGGTCATCCCAACTTCTTGCTGCCCGCAGACCTGGATGGCCCTGCTCAACCACCGGTTGGTTCACCGGGGCTTTTCTACACCATGTTGTCCGATGGGTATCCTAATCATCCCTCTGGGGTAGACCGCCTGGCGCTGTATGAATTTGATGTCGATTGGACGACACCAGCAAATTCTACCTTTGGCCTGGCGCAAGAAATCCCGATTGCAGACTACAACTACACGGTGTGTGGTTTCTTCGTCGGTGACTGTATCCCGCAGCCGGGCACGACACAAAGGTTGGATGCCGTCTTTCCCTGGCCGATGTGGCGTTTTGCATACCGCAATCTCGGCGGCTACGAAGCAATGGTGGGCAACTTCACCGTGGATCCCGATGGCACTGATCAAGCGGCCATTCGCTGGTTTGAGCTGCAAAAGACGGGGCCATCCTGGGACCTGCATCAGGAAGGAACCTACTCACCGGACAGCGACCATCGTTGGATGGGCAGTATCGCCATGGATGGTTCCGGCAATATCGCTCTGGGCTACAGCGTTTCCAGCCTGACCACCTATCCTTCTTTGCGTTATGCTTCGCGCTTGCGCAGCGATACTTTGGGAACACTTCAAACTGAAGCCACGCTGTATGCCGGCGGCGGCTCCCAAACTGGCCCTTACGACCGTTGGGGTGATTACAGTTCAATGAGTGTCGATCCCATTGATGAATGTACATTCTGGTATACCGGCGAGTACCATGATGTAAGCGACGTAAGTTTCAATTGGAACACGCGTATTGGCACTTTCCGTTTACCAGAATGTACTGGCTACTTGGGTGATACAGGTACATTGGAAGGTACTGTAACAGACAACAGCACGACTAACCCCTTGGGTGGGGTTAGCATCTATGCTACGGATGGCATAACTCGAACGGGTAGCACGATTACTTTGAATGATGGTACCTATAGCGTCAATTTGTTGGTCGGCGATTATGATGTGACTGCTTCTGCTTATGGTTATTTACCGACAACCATTAATGCTGTAGGCATCTATTCTGGCACAACCACTATCCTGGATATCGCCCTCGAACCCGCCCCAAGCCACACAGTATCAGGCACAGTAACAGACGTCAATACCGGCTGGCCTCTCTATGCCATGATTAGCGTGGCTGGTGTGCCCGGCAGCCCCTTCTGGACTGATCCGGTAACTGGTTATTACAGCATTATCCTACCTGAAGGCTCCGAATACGATTTTACAGTCGAGGCTTTTATGGCCGGATATATGGCTGAAGTCCGCACAATTGGCCCCTTTTACAGCGATACAACCGAGGACTTTTCACTGGATGTGGACGCAGTTACTTGCGAAGCCCCTGGCTATGAGCCTGGTTATACATTTATTAGCTTAGAGGATTTTGAAGCTAATAACGGTGGCTACTCTCCCTCAGGGACCGTTGATGGCTGGGAATGGGGAACGCCAGTAACATGGCCCACAAGTTGCACCTCCGGGACATACTGCTGGGGTACAAACCTAGATGGATCTTACACTTCCAACGCAAATACGGTTCTCATTTCGCCGATAATTGACCTGAGTGGCGAATCTGGTACGCTGCTGGCATTCTGGAGCCAAGCATGGCATATTGAAAGTGCCTCCTGGGATCACGCTTATGCCGAAGTGAGCGTTGACGGCGGCCCTTGGCAGGTAATGTGGGAGCACACGGGAGCGACAACACAAGTAGGCTGGACCGATTTCTCCTACGATGTCTCATCTGCAGCCGGCAGCAACCTTCAGTTCCGCTTCCGTCTGACCAGCGACACCAGTGTTCAATATAACGGATATTACATTGACGATGTAGCTGTAGCCAATGCGGGCTGCCTACCCAAGTTAGGTGGTTTGGCGGTAGGTAACATCTACGATGACAACACCATGGCAGAACTAACTGGGGCCATGGTAATGAATGACGGTGGTGATAGTGCAACGGCCGTTACAACACCCGACCCCGCCATTGATGATGCCTTCTATACCATCTTCGTTCCTGAAGGGTCAGCCACAATTACCGCCACCAATGGCAGCGCTTACGGGACAGGCGTAGCCAATCTGACAGTGGTAGATGGTACTACCCAATTGTATGACTTTTACTTGCCAGCGGGCTGGCTGGCAGCCGACCCGGAAGCCATCTCCGCCAGTGTGGAACTGGGGAATACCGGCAGCGCACCCCTTGATCTGGACAACCTGGGTGGCAGTGCAGTCGAGTTTGAAATTCTTGAACGAGACAACGGTTTCATGCCCCTGGCCGGTGAGGATATATTAGTAGTCGCTTACGATACCACTGCCGCGACAGCCATGGAAAGCGCACTGGCGGCCAATGGGTATTCTTTTCTCCGTGTGACGCGTGATGTTTTCCAGGCCACATCCATAGAGGATCTATTAGATTATCGCGCGGTCTTCTACGCGGGTGGTTTAAGTAGTGACAGCTGGGCCAAAGCTACGGCTTACCTAGATGCCGGTGGTAGCTTCTTAATTGCCGATAATGACCTAGGGTACTTTAACAATGCTACCGTCTTCTACCAACAATACCTCCAGGCTTCATACGTTTCAGACGCAGGTTCAGATGGGGTGTTGACGGGTATGGACATCATGGCTGGGATCAATCCAGACGTGAGCCCCGATCCTTTTCCAGATGACTTCATCGTCGGTGCAGAAGGTGTGGAAATCTTCGAGGCCCCTAGTGGAAATTCGGCCGGCGTATTAGCGGATCGTCTAGGTTACCGCGCAATATACCTGGCTTGGGACTTCGACGATACGGCTGCTGTTGCTGACGAAGAGGCTATCATAGGTTTGGCTGCGGGCTTTTTGGCTGCATCTGATGTACCCTGGTTGACCACGGACGTGATTACCGGCACTATTCCTGCTCTAGGCACACAACCTATTGATGTAGGCTTTGATGCCGGTGCTGTATCCCAACCGGGTGAGTATTACGCACAATTAAACGTCAACAATGATACGCCTTACGGCCGTCTCACCATCCCCGTCACGCTAACTGTTACCGCCCCAGATACCTACGGCTTCCTGGAAGGCACAGTGAACAGCCAGGGCTACTGCGACAGCAATCCCTTCCCCGCAGCTGGAGCGCTGGTAGAGATTGAAGCCACCGGTGGTATGACCTGGACGCTGGAAGCAGACGAGATGGGGTACTACAGCATCTGGCTGGATGAGGCTTACAGCCCTGTCAGCATTACCGTTACCGCGTCAGAACACGAGATGGGTTATGTCAGCGGTGTGGCGATTGTGGGTATGCAAACCACCACGCAAGATTTCGATTTGCGCTGGCTTGTACCTTGTGTAAGCACAGACCCGACCACCGTTGATGTTACTGTCGCATTTGACAGTAGCACAACCGAGACTCTAACTCTGCTTAATGGCGGCGGTGGTGACAGCGGCTTTACATTGAGCGAGTTTGATGAAGGTTTCATGCCCAACCGCACGGCCGTTTCGATCCGGCCAGCGATGGCAACTTCCCTCGGGGCACGGCTGCCCCATCCATGGGACAACCGCCAGCCAACACGTCTGCTGGTCAGGCAAATGCTGCTGCCCGCATGCCCATGGCACCCTTAGGCGCACCGGCCTACGGCATTGACCTGCTAGGGGATGATTTCTTCAGCACTGATACAGATACGCCTGGTACGCTCAATATCATCGGCCCAGCGGCAGGTGATTATTATGCTGGTGATTTCCTCGATGGGGACTTCTCCATACTTTATACAGTCGACAACGCCACAAAGATTCTTTACAGCCTGGACACCACCAGTGGCGCATTCACGGCAATTGGCGCCATGAACCCGACAACAGGACACACCTGGACCGGCATGGCGGGTGATACCACCACCGGCATGATGTATGCTGTGTCTTCAGATGGCTCCACTTCTACGCTTTACATTGTGGACGTCACTTCGGGCGCGGTAACGGCCGTTGGCAACACCACCGGCATTCTCATCGACATTGCCGTCAATGCCGAGGGTGAGATGTATGCCATGGAGATCATTAATGATGTTCTGGTTAGCGTGGATAAAACAACAGGCGCAGCCACAACCATCGGTTCTCTGGGCTTTGACGCTAACTACGCGCAAGGCATGGACTTTGACGAGGAAGCCGGTGTCCTTTACCTGGCCGCCTACAACAACACCCTCTCCGCAGCACAACTACGGATTGCGGATACGGCAACGGGTGCGTCAACGCTGGTTGGTCCGCTGGGCGCCGGGAGTGGCGTGGAAGTTGACTCCTTCGCCATTGCGACGAGTGGTGCGGCAGATGTACCCTGGCTAAGTGAAAACCCAACCGAGGGAGACATTCTTGCCGATGACAGCACGGATGTGGAACTGACCTTCGATGCAACGGCCGTCACACAACCTGGCGTCTACATGGCGACACTGCGCGTCATCTCAGAAGATCCCATGTACCGTACGCAAGATATTCCGGTGAGCATGACCGTTGAGCCTTCGGAGACCGCAGGGCGAGTTGCCGGTACCGTGCAAAGCCTGGGCTACTGCGATAACAATCCCACTCCCGCCGAAGGCGCGGAAGTGGTCATCAACAGCGGCGCGTCGAGTTGGACTGTGTACACCAATGCTAGTGGCGAGTATGGCCTGTGGCTAGATGAGTCCTACAGCCCGGTAGACATCACCGTTACCGCGCCAGAACATGAAATGGGAATGGCGGATGGCGTCACCTTTACCGCACAAATGACCACCACCGTCGACTTTGACCTGCGCTGGCTGCAGCCTTGTGTCGTTGTTGAGCAACAAGCCTTTGACGTAAGTTTAGGCCTGGGCAGTGAGGCCACTTACCCGCTGGATATCTTCAACAATGGCGCATTGGGGACTGATTTCACTCTTAATGAATCTACAGACGTGCCTTGGCTCTCCACAGATCCCATCACAGGTACGGTTGCCGCTGATAGCACGGTCGCCGCTGACGTCATCTTTGACACCACGGTGCTGACGCAGACCGGCGTGTACAACGTCTTCCTGCGCGTGCTGACGGATGATTCAATGTACCCGGAGATTGCGGTACCCATTACCCTGACTGTAGGCGCACCAGAAGCGGCGCTGATGCTTGACGTAACCGTCAGCACGGAGAATGAGTGCGGTACGGCGGAGACGTTGGAAGTAGACCCCGGCACGATGGTTTACTTCTGCTACACGGTCACCAACATCGGCAACGTCATGCTGCCAAATCACACCATCACCGACACCTACTTTGGGCACATCGACACCTTCGTCTTTGAGTTAATGCCGGGCATGAGTGAATCGGTCATCTATACTCAAACCATCGATGCAGATATGGCCTCTACAGTGATGTGGATGGCTGAAAATCCAGACATGGGTATGGATGCCACAGCTGAAGATATGGTTAGCGTGACATTGACGACCCGTTACATCTACCTGCCAGTTGTGAACAAACAATAAAATGTCTAGTAAAACAGTGTTTCATTTAAAAAATGAAACACTGTGGCAGGCAGGCAACTAAAAAGAGCCTGGCTTCTCGATTCGGAAGCCAGGCTTTTCTTTTGCTAACTGAACGATTGTTGAGCAATAAACCAGGTAAGTGAAGTGCTTACGGCCTAATCACCAGGGGTAAGAATAATTCCGCTTCCACAGCTAAATCTACTGAGACCACCACGGTTTCATTGAGAGGATCGTTGCTGTTCAGGCAAAGATGGGCACTGTAGGAACCTGGCGCCAGGCCGGTCGCGTCGAGGGTCACGATAATCTCATCGGTGCCGCCGGAAACCAGGGAGCCGCTGTCAGGGGCTGTGGCCAACCAGCTTACGTCGCCAGGATTGTCACAACCGTTTGATTGTGCGTCCGCTTCCGAAATGGCCCAATTCAAGGTGCCCATGCCTGTATTGCTAATTGTTAGCGAGTGGGTAACGGCCGTTCCGACTGTCAACTCACTGGAAATCAACGATGGCTCTACCTGCACTTCGGCCGGCAGAACCGTCACAGTAGCACTGTCAGAACTTGTCGCCACATCAATGGGTCCAGCGTTATAGGCTGTCCAAACGGCCGTATTGGTTGTGGTTGTGGTAATGGATGTAGTTTGGGTCAGGAAAACTGATGCCCCAGGGGCCAGCAGGTAATTAAATCCGCTCAAGATTCCACCCAATTGATCATCATCAAGATCGTGCAGGTTTAAAGCCACGTCTCCATCATTGGTTACTCGATAGCAATAAGTCACATCTCCGGGTTCTAAAAGCGTTGCATTATCAGATGCAGCACAAACATTGGGATCTGTACCTACTGTCACCGCCAAGTTGATGCTCGGATTCGTGACTAGTACATTCAGGGTAAGTGAAGGAACCAATGTAGTTCCCCCAACGGCCGTTTGCATTCCCCGTAATCTTGCTATATTCACCCAGATACCAGAAAGTCAGCCCATCGGGGTCAATGGTCATGCCCGTATAATCACCCCAACGGCGCGGTGCGCTATCAAAAGCCGTATAGGTTATTTCCCCAGCCTTCATTTCGACTTCGGCCTGAAGCTGCCCCACCGCATCGCCACTTTGCCGCCCCGTTACCCACACAGAAGGGAACATGCTGCTGCTAGACTTGGTATATCCAACAACCATGTCATTACAATGATTTACAGCCAGGTCTGGAAAAAATCGGTATGTGTCATTGGACCCGAATACCCCAGCACCGGCTGGGCCCAAGCTGGCTGTGGCCAAATTTACCTGAGCCCATACGACGCAGTTCACCGTACCCGTTCCAGGGTTACAGCCGTAAGTCGCCGTCGTCCAACCATATCCATTGCGGTATTCAAAATCCAGCGGCCGCCAATCATTGCCCTGAATAGCCGAACCGCCCAGTTGCAGCACATTCACCGGAAAGATGTCCGTACCCATCGGGATGTTCCCTCGATTGGTCAGCGTGGTGGTATTCCACTCCAGCAACGTCACATTCACCCCATCATATGGTTCCGCAATGAAGTAATGGGTGTTTCCCCAATTTGGCCACGTGTTGGTACTGGCCCCGTGCAGGTTAATTGGTTGGGGTGTGTCATACGTGCCGCCCAAACCACGAGATACTGTTGCTACCGCATTGCCCGCATATAAATTCGCTTTGTCGAAAGCGTATATCCGTCCCTCGACAAATGTTCCGCCAAATGTGAAAATATTACCCCCCATAAAAATGTGGCTGTCTCCCACCCCGGCATGCGGGAAATCGAGCCAGCCAGCGCCGCTGTTTAGGGGGAAGAAATATTCATTCCATGCCCCCAGCGGGTTTCCACTTTGCGACGCCAGCAGACAGTAGCCACCTGATGGGCTAAATGCACCCTTATCATAAGCAATAATCCAGCGGTCCTCCTCTTCGTCATACAGCACGTTAGGGTCGTACAGCCCGCTGGTACACGAACCCTGGCTGTATAGCGCGTTGGCGGCCACCGGACCAAGCACCGTGTTGCCGCTTTTATCGTAGATGGCCACAGCCACATTTACCACGGCAATGATATGGTTGGGACCCACAGCCAACTCCGGGTCAGGCGGGGTGGAACCGCCGCCATCCGTGTAGTCCATGCTGGCAAAACTGACGCCAGCCGGTGCAGGTGCATTCAGTCCAGGGTCGCTTTCAGCAACTTGTACATTTGGAGTTGGCCCACTACGCAGTGCGGCTTCTTGCAGCGCAGCCAGCTCTGCTTCGCTGACAATACTGTCATTTTCATCTAGGTCAATTTCCCCACGCAGCCAGCGCTCAAACATGCTGTCGGTGTGAGGGGTGTTGGGGTCAATGGTCGCAAAATCCACCACACTGGGAGCCACGGCATCGTACACGACGATCTGCCCAGTTTGCGCCGCTTCTCCTGCATCCAAACCTGCACCGCCGCTTGGGGCCAGGGATTGCAGTGCCGCAAAGCGTGACACGGTTTCAGGCCGCAGTTGGGACGGCCGTGCCAGAAGCACCACCCCCAAAATGATAGCCAACATCAACAAACCTACTCGGAATAACTTTTGATAACTCATAAACTATCTCCTAAATTGAACTTACTTAACGGGGTTCAGGGACCACTGACTTGCATGTTGTTCGCCAAACAGCGGGGAGTATAGTGGAAAGGTTTGGTTACGCAAAAAATGACCGTCATTTGTAACAAAGTAATCTTATGCTCTGCCACCACCACTGGGGCATCTCAAAAACAAACAAAAAGGCGGGTGATAGTTTCCCATCACCCGCCAATTTTTTCCTGCAGAAAACTTACGCTTTTCTATATCACAGCGTAAGTGCCTGCAACAAACGCTGTGTTACGGCGTACAGGTCAGCATGACTTCATCAATCTGAACATACCAGTTCCAGTCATCTCCTGCATTCGGATCATAGTAACGCCACCGCAGCAGCACATCACTTTCACCTGCATAAGCAGAAAGATCCACATTTACTGCTTCACCAGGAGGGGCAAGGAACCCACCATGATCCTCATTCCAGCTTAGCACTGTCGTCCAGATTGAACCGCCGTCAATGCTTACAGCTAAGTCGAGAAAATCATTCCCACCAAAGTTTTGGAAGTTGGCTAGATAGTCAAGCGTTACTGTTGTAAAGCCCGTGAAGTCGATAGACGGCGTCCACATCTCGGTATCATAGGCTGCTGGGCCAAATGTGTCGCTGTTCGAAGTTGCCGCGCCGCCAGTGCCGCCAGTGTAGTTGCCATCACCCCAGTACGCATTGCTTTCCCATATCACGCCATTGCCTTCATTGTCAGCAACAACCCAGCCAACGTAGTTGGGGATACCGCCATCAAAGGTGGTCATGGGGCTGTTACACGCCAGAGCAACATCAGCTGCCGGCACGAAGAAACCAGGAACCCCCGCAGGTAAGGCAAAGACAGCCAAATCCTGGTTGGTTCCCTCACCGGTGGCAAAAGCAGTTACGATGTCGCCATCACCCAGGGTTACCGGTGCGGGGTCTATCAAAGTCACGGCACCGCCTGGGTCTGTAATCTTTAGATCGTAAGTGCCTGCCGGTAATTCGAGGTATGGGGCAACATCCAGATAATTAACATTTGTCAAAACAGGCGTTCCGTCTTGCAAACGAATATCTGCTGTTGCGCTGCCAGAAGCAAAGGGAGCCACATGGCCAAGGCGTAGTTTAAAGTTACCACTTGTTGGTGATGTCAAATCATCTACTACAGCCAACAGGCTGAGGTCTTGATTTACACCGTCACCAGTAGCAATAGCCGTATAGTAGGTATTGAGTAAAAGGTCAACTGTTGCTGTAATGGCTGGTGTAGGACTGCTGCCCGGGAAGATTTCCACCAGATAGGTATCTGGAGCCAACGGAATATATTCCGTGGAATCTCCGTAAGCAAAGTCCGTCAGCGCAGTTGCACCATTCAGCGTAACGGTAACGGCCGTTCCAGGATCCATGGCAAACGGTGCCAGATGGGCTACTTGCAAGAAAGCGGCAGCGCCAATTTCTACATCAACACTGGTTGTCGCTTCCATGCTGCCAGGAGTGTCCGTATCATGCACAACCTCATTGGTAACAACATCGTTCAACACGCTGCCATCAACTTGGGCCTGATAAGTAATCACAATGGGATCGCCCGAGCGCACAGCATCAAAACAGATAGCCATGCCATTTTCCAGGTTTTGCAAAGCAGCATCATTGTATGCATACTGCGTGCCGCCAACACCATCCCAATCCTCAATACCAATGGTACCAACCGTCATGTTAGTAAAATTGCCGGTCAGGTTGTCGAAGGCGAAGATGATCTCATACTGACCATCGGCAATAACTTCGCGAATGAGTAGCTCAAAGTCAGCCTGGCTGCTGGGATCACCCATCATTTGAATATCATCAAACTCCAGGAGCTTAGCAGAAGGAATACCGCCTGTCGTCAACTGGATGCCAGTCGTAACACCACGATTCGATTCTCCTGCTCCTGCTTCATACACAATCTCCATGTCATTCCACAGAATAGACATGAGCGCATTGGGCAGATCAGCATTGGGTATAGCAGCATTGCTGGCATAGGGTGTACCCAGAATAGAATCCAAGTCCAGGCTTACGATACCATCATCATTGAAGTAAAGGGCTGTTCCGCGGGGGTCATCAAAGAAAGCATAGGGATTGCCACCATAAGATGTATCTTGGAAGGCAACACCATCACCAGAAATCGCAGCGTTAGTCAGAAAACCATAGCCCTCCAGGTTCACATACGCACCACTGTTTGCCAGAGGCATCGTACAGGCTGGAGTGGTCACGCTGTCGGTCACTTCGTAACCGAATTGCGGTACAGCCATGACACCCGTCCAGGTCAAGACACTACCCGTCACATCTACCGTTCCTTCTGTTGCCGATGCAGATCCATCCACATAGGTCAGGCCAGCAGGAATTGTATCTGTCAGATAGTAGGTGATGTCTTCAAGGGTTACATTTGGAGCGACGGTAATCGTGTATTCAACAATATCGCCTGGGTAAACGACACCCTCGGTATCTACTGTTTTCACCACATCATCTTCAACCCGATTGACGTAAACCGGAATAGTGCCAATGTCGCCCTCATTGCCAGGAGCAGATCCGAGACTAACGGCACCATACCAGCGGTCACCGGCCATCATAGTAGGTGTATCCCAGAAAACGCGGATGTCGAAAGGCTGCAGGGCCGGCACGGCCGTCGGGCCTTCCACGTACATATTGCCGCTGTCGCTGTTAGGCACAACAACAGTTGCTAGCGAAACGTCATCTGGGGCAGCGGCTGATTCTTCCCAATTCAGTACCACAACCCACCAGGTACCGGCATCAGGGCTCATCACTTCACAAGATTCAAAGGAACCACCGCTTGCACTTTGACATACTATCTCAGACTCTTCAGGAAGTCCGTCGCCAGTATCCAAACCCACAGCCATATCCAGGTCGGGGGAAGTGGTTTCTAAAATCTCCGCCACCAGGCTGTAGCTGTCAGCCGGTACAGTCATGGTCATCCAGAAGACCTGGCTTAGGTCATCAAAGAACCCTTCAGGAATACTGTTAGTGGGGTCTTCAAAAAGCTGGAACTCGGTAATATCCGCCCGGGCCAGACCGATGACATCCACCGTCAGATCCGTAATCTCCAGGGCCTGTAGCCCTTCCACCAGTTCAGAACCGGCATTACGACGAGTAGTAACATCGATGCTGTCCGGCAGTTCGCCAGTAGTAAACTGCACAGCCAATGGGAAGGTGGCGTCAGGCGCTACCCCCACATCGGTAATAGCCTGTATGTTGGCAGGTAGCGCAACGGTGGGGCTGGGAGCCGCAGCCGTTGAGCCGCCACTTTTGAGGACTACAGGGAGGTAGATAAGGTAAGGCTCTTGAGCTGGTAAAAAGAATCCTGTTACATCCGGAGTCGTGGGTAAGGCAAATACAGCCAGGTCCTGGTTAGTGCCTTCACCAGTTGCGAAAGCATACAATACTTGCCCTTCCACAAAGGTAACAGGGGCTGGATCGATGAGAGTGGTGCCGCCACCTGGGGTTGTAATCTTCAAGTCATAGGTACCGGCAATAAGGGGGATGTAACCAGTTACATCGCTATAGTTTACACCAGTCAAAACCGGCGTGCCGTCCTGCAAACGAATATCAGCCGTGGCTGAGCCAGATGCAAAGGGCGCCAAGTGGCCTAACCGAATATGGAACTGACCAGCAGCGGGGGCTGTGTTGTCATCAACAAAAGCAAGCAGTTGCAGATCTTGATTGACACCATCGCCTACGGCTACGGCCGTATAGTAGGTGTCATCCATTAGATTCACAGTCCCAGTGATAGCGGCTGTGGTGCTGCTTCCCGGGAAGACTTCAACCAGGTATTCGCCAGGTTCCACAGGAATATAAGTAGTGGAGTCACCATAGGCAAAGTTGGTAAGAGCTGGCGCACCGTTCAATGTTACGGTAACGGCCGTGCCTGGGTCCATGGCAAATGGTGCCAGGTGAGCAACCTTCAAGAAGGCCGCTTCAACGTCCGTATTGCTCAACGTAACCGAGCCAAACATCCAGGTATCAACCGGAGCGCCATCACTAGAAAGCATTACAGTGATTTCCTGGGATCCATACGGTGGAATCGTAAATACCGTTGGGCTCACTGTTAACGTCGCGCTCATGGGTGCACTAACGTTAGCCGTCCATGTACTGGTGAAGGGCAGCGTGCTTTCTACAGTACGTACCCATTCACAATCCAGAACACACTGCTGGTTGCTAAAGTTGGCCAGGTTCAATGTGCGCGGATCTCCACCGGTTGATGGATCAGCCGCTTCAAAGTTAGCGGTGGTCTCGTCCAAAACGAGACCGGCAGCCGCAGCACCCGTGAGGTCAACGCGGCCAGCGCCTACATCGAAAGGATCCACTGGCGTGACGCCATCCTCTTTGAAGTTGTCGACGTTATCTGCGGTTGTCATCATCGCCGACTTTATCTGGTGAGGTGTCCAGTCCGGGTATAGGGCCGTCATCAACGCCACAGCACCAGCGTTATGGGGGCTGGACATGGAGGTGCCACCAAGGAAATTAAATTCTGGAAAACCATCAGGAGTGCCAGGATCATCATTGTTCACAGCCGCCAATATACTGACACCAGGGGCCGTAACGTCTGGTTTCAAGACATCCAGCGTCGCCACGGGGCCACGGGAGCTGAAATCGGCCATGATGTCTGCACTGGCAGGATCAAGCTCGTAAATATAGCCGGAAATTGTCGCCACCGGGTTGTCATCAACGTTATCTACAATCCAGGCACGCAGCGCATCACCATCAGAATCACCAATGTGCAGGCCGGGTAAGTAATGGGCATCACTCGTTATGGACTCACCTTGGGCGTCTACGTTAGCCAAGACAAAACCACCGGCGCCACCAGCCAACACATTCGCGCCTTTGTCGACACGTGCAATGGTGCCACGATCGCAAACAACGATTTCGCCATTAAAGGTGCCTGCAGGGTATGGTTCCAAACATTGAGCCGGATCGCCAGTAGGATCATTGGCATTGGGGTAATCACCAGCATAGACGATTGGCGCAGGACCGTATCCTGCCGTAAAGCCTACTCCAAAGATGTCACCAAGAGAATCATCGTCACTGGAGATATCAATCAAGGAATTTATAATCTGACGATTGTGGGTGCTGGCAGCAACTGTGCCAACCCACGGTGATACGTGGGCTACCGTGCCCGCAGTTGGGCCTGCATTACCAGCGGAGGCTGAAACAAAAACACCCGCATCAGTAGCAGCCAGGAAGGCCAGCTCAACAACATCGTTATAAGGGTTAGAACCACCGGATATAGAATAGTTAATGGTGGCAATGCCTGTGGGATGGCCAGCATCAAGCAGATCCATATGATCAACCACCACTTGCTCTGCAGCAGCCAAAAGGGCAGTACCCGGACATCCACCGCCTTCAGAAGATGGGCCATTCAAGCAAACATCATAGGCAATAATGTTAGCTCGGGGGGCAACACCAGAAAGCGGGACGGTCATATCGGTGGTAGGGCCATAAATTGTGGCATCAAGCATGTTACCTGCGACAGTACTGGCTGTGTGGCTGCCGTGCCCATCACCATCCTCGGGGGAATCGGGATCGTTTCCATCCCCATCAATAAAGTCATGCACACCAATGAGTTTGTCGTTACAAACAAAACCTGCCTGGTAATCGGGGTTACCCGGGTCACAAACGCCAAAATAATTGCCCGATCCCAGTGGATTTGCGTGGTCATAACCATCACCGGCAACATCAGCAAAGGAGGGATGATCACTATTGATGCCTGTGTCCAAAATAGCAACAACAACGCCTTCCCCAAAGGTGCTCATGCCACCGGGAACGCTTGCTCCACTCCAGACGCCCTCAGCGCCAATCCACGCGGGACCTGCATCCGTAAGGACATCTTCAATTGTTTCGCGAAATATTTTCTTTACGCCATCGAGAGAAGCAACTTTTGCGGCTTCTTCTGGGTTCATTTTCACAACGATGCCATTAAAAGCGTACTGGAAAGTTTGCCCCACCTCTATATCGCGCCCCAAAACATCAGTCACCGCTGCGGCAACATCAGCCTGTACACTTTCTAGATAAGCGGCATAGTTCTGGGTAGCATTTGAAGTACGAAGATCACTTTGCCCATTTACGCTGGGGTTTGTAGCCGCAAAACCGACTAAGCCACCCCGGTAACTTGCTACTGAATCTTCCTTCAACTGGATAATGTAGTTAGCTTCTCCCGAAGCGCCTTTTGGTTCAATAACTTGAGCGCCAACTCTTTGAACTGTGCCTTCAACTTGCTCAAAAGCTAAATCTTCAGTGTTTTTTACCGGTTCTTCTTCAACGGCAAAGGATGGTTGCACCGCAGCGAATGGCAATATTAGACTTGCTAACATTGCCAGGGTAACAACAACCGCAAAGACACGATTTGTTTTCGTTTTTTGATTCATTGATTCTCCTGCAATTTGGTGCTGGCCATTCTATTTTCATGTTGGGTTCAAATTCAGACTCAATAGTTTGTCCAGCTTTTTAAACTTATGATTTGCTTGGAAAAGAATACTACACACAATTAGGTTCAGTTTAACTAGATTCACTAATTGCATAGATCAAAACATATACTATCCTCCTTCCTAACCTAATTTTTTTAAACTTTGTCTTATTTCTCCTACTCGATTTTATCCCGCGTAAAACGATTAGTTAATAATTTAATTACGACTACACTCTTAGATCTCCTATCAACAAACTTTGGGTTGAATCTTTTGGCAAATAAATAGTGCATCAGAAAGCTTGGGGCCGCAGGCTCCTTATGAAAGGTAAAACTATTTCTAAGAAAAAATGTGTTATTTATGGAAGGGGTACTATTCTTCAACCTTTTCATAACATTCACGCTATGTACGTTTTTACCTCAACGACTGATTTCCAAGGGGAAAATAAGCAATATTGAAATTGCTTAGAAATAAACTGGCGGGTGTTTCTGAAAGGCTTTGATATAAAAGCATGCTTTTCATGCAAGTTTTTACTTGAAACAAAGTGCTATTTTGAGGGTTAGGGTTTACCAAGTGTCTTTACATTTTTTTCCTAACCAATACTTGGCATCCCAGGGGTTTGTCTAATCCTAATTTTAGGAGCTTTCTCAATGATCGTCAAATCTGAAACCACAGGTATCTTTTTACGAAAACGTTGCCGATTTTTTTTGCAGCTAAACGCATACCACAATAGTAATTGAGCCGTTGTAAACTGTTCATCATTAGAGGAGATACAGGTTTTCAACGCCAGACGTGGAGGCTTTGCATGGCAAAATCTCATGCTATACTCATGTCTTATGTCTCTACCTCCTCTATCAATTCTCAATGTCCTTCTGGCAGCAGGCCCTATTCTGATGGTCTTGTATTTGATGATTGGGCAAAATTGGGGGGGGAGCAAAGCGGGAACGTTGGGGTGGTTAACGGCCGTTCTGATCTCCCTCCTTTTCTTTGGCACCAACTTCCCTCTGCTGCTCATTGCGGCGGGGCGGGCCATCTTTCTCGCCCTCTTCGTACTGTACATCATTTGGATGGCTTTGCTCCTATACCATACCGTCAATGAGGCCGGAGTCATCACTGCCATTGGCCAGGAGATGCCCAAGCTCGCCGGCACGCGACCGGCCCAGGCGCTGCTGCTTTCTTGGGTGTTTGGTTCTTTTTTGCAGGGAGCCACCGGCTTTGGCGTGCCTGCAGCCGTTGTGGCGCCCTTGCTTGTTGGGCTGGGCTTTGCCGGGGACATTGCCGTGACCATCGCATTATTGGGGCATGCCTGGGCTGTCACCTATGGCTCTCTCGGTTCCTCTTTCATCTCCATGATTGCCACTACCGGGCTAACGGGAGCAGAGTTAGCCAGCGAAGCCGCAATCATTCTCGGCGTGTGTGCCCTGGCCACCGGGGCGGGCGTCCTGTGGTTGGCCGGTGGTTGGCAAGCAGTGCAAAAGCAATGGTGGTATTTGCTGGTGATTGGCCTGCTTATGGCTGTGACACAGTGGGCCTTGGCCATTGCTGGATTGTGGACTTTGGCCGCTTTTGGGGGTGGATTAGCCGGGCTAATTGTCTCTATCGTCTATTTTTCGCGTGTGGCGAGAAACCACAAACGGGCAGGAGAAGATTTTGATGCGCGGAAACTGCTGTGGGCTTTTTTCCCATATGGCATTCTGGTCGTCATTGTTGTGGTGGGGCAGTTGGCGCTGGGGGACGTGCTGGACTTTTTAGTTATCGCCCCGCCGTTTGGGGCAACAGAAACAAGTTTTGGTTGGACCGTTGCCGCTGGGCCAGCACGGTCGATTGACGTATTTGGACATGCGGGGGCATTGCTGCTGTATACCAGCCTGGTGGTGTTCGCCTGGTATCGCTGGAAAGGACCGCTGCTCACCAAAACAAAGGAAACCTATAACGGCCGTTCCATCTGGCAAAAAACCCTCAAAGGTTCCATCAAACCCACCATCGGCGTGTACACGCTGGTAGCGATGGCATTAACAATGCAGCACGCCGGCATGACCCAAATGCTGGCCGAAGCGCTCAGCGCCAATACTGGTCCCATTTTCCCCCTGCTCAGCCCTTTCATTGGTGCGCTGGGCGCTTTCATGACCGGCAGCAATACCAACAGCAACGTCGTTTTTGGGCAGTTGCAGCAGCAAACGGCCGTTGCCCTTAACCTCTCCGTGCCCATCATTCTGGCTGCGCAGACCGCTGGTGGCGCCATTGGCGGTCTCTTTGCTCCCGCAAAAGTGATAGTGGGGTGCAGCACCGTCCCCGGCGTGGATGAAGGACGCGTTCTCAAACTGGCCACCTTAGCCGGACTCAGCATTGTTTTGCTAATAGGAATTGTTACCTGGATTTGGCTGAGCGTGGCTGCTTAAGGTTAAAGCGTTACCGGTTTTTGCCCAACCTTGCAGCGCCGTGCTTCCATGATGGCCAGGATGCTTTCCACGGTTTTTTCCTGGGCATTGTCGGCATTTATCACGCGATAATCAAACTCAACCAGCCGCTTCATTTCCTGGCGCGCTGTGGCAATGCGTAGTTGCAAGCCTTCGGCCGTTTCTGATTTGCGTTCGCGCAGCCGCTTCACCATCGCCGCTTCGGACTCTGCCATGAGAAAGATGAAAACGGCATTGGGAATCGCTTTGCGAATGGTTGCCGCCCCTTGCACATCCACACGCATAATCACGTCTCGCCCACTGGCCAGAGCATCGCGGATTTGTTGTTTCGGCACGCCTTTGTAATCATTATAGACGATGGCATACTCCAGCAGTTCGTCTTCCTCAATCATGCGCGCAAACTCATCGGTGGTTACAAAAAAGTAATCTCGACCGTTGACTTCACCTTCCCGCGGTCGCCGGGTCGTGGCCGTCACCACAAAATAAAAAGAGTCTGGCGAACGGTTAATCAGGCAGCGGGCAATGGTGTCTTTGCCTACGCCAGAAGGACCAGAAATGACAATTAACAAGGGGTAGCGCTTGGTTTGATAAGGGTTTTCTTCATTCACATTTGCACCTGTTTCGCTCAAAAGTATAATGAATTCACTTAATGATGTTGATAACAGTGTTAATGAAGTTTTTCAATAACAGGGAGGCCCGAGCCTGTCGAGGGCCGGACTTCGACAAGCTCAGTCCTCATTTCAAATACTTTCCTAAAATAAGGTATTGATTACTCTGTTAACAACGTTTCATACATTTGTCATTCTGAGTGAAACGAAGAATCTCACGCAACTTGGTTGGGATGCTTTACTGCGTTCAGCATGACAAATGTCAAAAGATTTGCTCAACAGTGTATTGAAAGCAGAAGAGTTATAAAATAATACTTCTGCTTTTCCTGAGTGAGCTGCTGCAACATGGTATCTAAACCACCAAAATGCATTGGGCAGTTTACCAGGTTTGGCCAACATTTTAACGTTGAGGTGTGAAAGTCAACTATGCCAACTTATAACTATATTTGTCAAGATTGTCGTCGTCCAGCGCGCCTTTTTTTCACCTATGCGGATTACGATACGGCCGTTCCCACCTGCCCCCACTGTCAAAGCAAAAACCTGCGCCGCCGCATTGGCCGGGTTGCCGTCGGGAAATCCGAAGACGCCCGCATGGACAATCTTATGGATGACAGCGCCCTGGCTGGCCTGGACGAAGAAGACCCCAAATCTCTGGGGCGCTTCATGCGCAAGATGAGCCGCGAAATGGGCGAAGATATGGGTGACGAATTCAACGAAGTCGTCGACCGTTTGGAAAGTGGGGAGTCTCCCGAATCTATCGAGCAATCCATGCCCGACCTGGCCGAAGGCATGGGCAGCGGGGGCTTTGACGATTTTTAAGCAGGTCCTGGCAGCGGCAGCCTGTTCGCCAACAATTGCCGTAAATCAGCCTGGACAACTTCCACGGGGCGGTCAGCATTCACCACCAGCCAGCGTGCCGGTTCTTCTGCAGCCAGGGCGTGGTAGCCCTGCCGTACTCGTTGATGAAAACTTATCTGCTCCAGGTCCAGGCGATTCATTTCGGCCTCATTAGCCACCCGGCGCGCCAGCCCCCGCTGCACGTCCATATCAAGTAGAAAGGTCAGGTCGGGCTTGAGCCCGCTCGTCGCAAACTGCGTAATCCGCCACAAATCGTCCCGGTTTAGTGTACGGCCGTATCCCTGGTAAGCTATGGTGCTGTCGTAAAATCGATCACAAAGGACCACTTGCCCTTCAGCCAGGGCCGGCTGCACCACCTCGCGCACCAACTGCGCCCGAGACGCTGAATAGAGCAGCACTTCCGCCGTGGGGGTCATCTCCGTGTTTGCTACGTCGTGCAAACAGTCGCGAATCTGGTCGCCAATACGCGTCCCGCCTGGCTCCCGCGTGGTCAACACGGTGTACCCCTTCAACCGCAAAAATTCAGCCAAAAGCTGAATTTGGCTGGTTTTCCCACTGCCTTCCGGCCCTTCAAAAGTGATGAACATGGTTAGTTGGTTAGTTGGTTAGTTGGTTAGCAAGTTGGTTGGTTAGCCGACCAGCCAACTAACCAACCAGCGGATTCGTTCTACTACCTACTCATTCCGGGTGGTGTTGAATATGCGCACGTGGCGCAGAGGTTCGCGGCCATAGCTATGGGATACCAGGTTTGCCTGCCGCGCCAGTTGGTGCTGGTAACGGCGGAGGGCTGAACCTACCGGACTTAAATCGACGTAGGTCTGGCCGGCATTTACCTGCTGGATAGCCTGCTCAGCCTCAGCCAGCGCCACATCAAAAGGGTCTGAAGGCGTTGCCTCCAGATCCAACGCGCGAATGAGAAAGCTTTCCATCTGGTTGACGGTATTTGCGCGCAGCACGTAAACGGGTTTACGTCTCTGCTCAGCATCGTTAATGAGTCGGCGGCGCTTGCGATAGTAGCTCTTTAAGGTGACCAACACATCGGCTTCGGCCAGGTCATCTACAACTTCCAGGGAGACGCCCAACCGCTTGGCGGCCTGCATGAGACGGTTGCGCGCCACGCCGTATGGAAATACGCGAATGCGTTTGCCATTGTTTTGTTCGTTGGTTGAAAGATCGAATACAGCGCGATCGGATTTTGTAGTACGGCCGTTCCCATTGTCATTATCTCGACGCACCCGGCCAGCCGAACCGCGTCCTTCACCGGGACGCAAATCGCGGCGACCAGTTACGGCCGGAGAACTGGCCATGATTTGCTCTGGGGTAATGCTGATTTTCCCGGCGGCGTCTCGCTGCCGCGTCTCTACTTGTAACGGCCGTCCCCGCAGCATGGCATCCACTGAGTCCGTCACGTCTTTGTGAACCAGCAGCTTCTCGCGGTCTTGAATCTCAATCAATACGTCAAATGTAGGCGGTGCGCGGCGTTCCAGCACCGTTTTCTGCGTACCGCGGCGGCGTGCCTCTTCGTCTGAGAGAGTGACGCTCTCAATGCCACCCACCAGATCCGAAAGCGTGGGGTTCAGCAGCAAATTCTCCAGCGTGTTACCATGGGCCGTGCCAATGAGCTGCACACCACGTTCGTTGATAGTGCGGGCTGCTCCAGCTTCTCTCTCACGGCCGATTTCGTCGATGACGATGACTTCCGGGTTATGATTTTCCACTGCTTCAATCATCGTTTCGTGCTGGTGGGCGGGGCGGGGCACCTGCATACGGCGGGCGCGCCCCACCGCCGGGTGCGGAATATCGCCATCGCCGCCAATTTCGTTGGAGGTGTCAACGATAATGACGCGCTTCTTGTCGGCCAGAATACGCGCCATTTCGCGCAGCATGGTGGTTTTACCCACGCCGGGGCGTCCCAGCAGTAAAATGCTGTGCCCTTCCTCCACAATGTCGGTGATAATGTCGATGGTGCCATAAACCGCCCGCCCAACCCGGCAGGTGAGGCCCACTACGTCGCCGCGGCGGTTGCGAATGCCGGAGATGCGATGCAGGGTGCGGGCAATTCCCGCCCGGTTGTCGTCATCAAAATCACCAATGCTGTTGACAACAGACTCTATTTCCGCCTTAGTGACTTCTTCAGGCAGGAGTATTTTTTCCCCGTCAACATACCGCGCTGATGGAGAACGGCCGAGATCCAGAATGACTTCCAGCAATTCGTCTTCACGGCCAATAGCCTCCAATCCTTGCCGTATGCGCGGGGGCAAAATGAATAGGAGGGCTTGTAAATCTTCGATTGCTTGTTGCTTATCCATAAAGTTGTATTGTTTACCTGTTTCTGAGGGACAAACGGCCGTTCTTTTCATGCCCGTTTTTTGGCCAATAATATTGGCGGATCATGGGCGTAGAGGCGGTAATGCCCTGGGATTCGAGTACGGCCGCTAATTCGGGCAGCGGGCGGCGTATGTGCAGTATTGTGTGCTTCACCATCACGGCATGGCTGCCCCACAAGCTGAAGCCTGTACGCTGCAGGGAGTTTTGCAGCCAGCTCTGGTAACGTGGAACGCTGCAAAAGAGTGGATGGCCAGGTTTGGGCGGGACCATTTGCAACGTTGCCTGGATTATCTCCTCGGTGCGGGCTTCGGCATTGGGGTGAATGAAAAAGCGCACCCAGGAAGCTACCTCTCCACGATTTGTGTGGACGCATGCCGTTAACTCATTGCCTTCACGCAGTACCCAGCTTTGCCCTGTTTCCAGCGGGGGCATGGGTTCAACCAACTGCACCAAACGGGGTACGGTATTGGCGTAAAGCAGTTGAATATCCCAATCGTCTTCTCCCCGTCGCGGCTGTAGAAACGGCCGTTTTTCATTGTTAATGCCCTTTTCTTTTAATCCATCCAGCATCCAGATGTCCTGGCGCGTGTACACCGCAAAACCAGCTCGCCGCAGCACGGGTAATTCCGGGCCGGTTTCATCAACTTCGGCAACCAGGCTGTGAATGCCCCGCTGGCCCACCTCGAATACAGCCTGATCCAATAAGGGCAGCCAAACCTCCTCGTTGATTGCGGAACCGGCTGCATCATCCTCATTTTCGCCGCCGCTCGTCGCGCTCACGTAGAGAATGTGCCCGCTTTGGCTGCCATCACGCAGTTGAAGCTGAATGAAACCAGCCTTCGAACTATCTTCTGCTCGCCAAACAAATGTTGGGAAATCTCCGCCGACAAACAGGTTGAAGAGCGCTCCGCGCAAAGGATGCACCTGGTTAATGAGCGCAGACTCTGAGTGGAGAGTGACGCCTTGCTCGCTCAGGCGGTGAACTAGCGGTAAATCACGCAAATGAAAGGGACGTATCATTTCAATTTAAGTGTAACAATGGGTTATGCCGAAGGCAAGCATCAACCTGGCTTGCACATTCATGACTAATGGCAGTACAAACTGTGTCATATGTCACTGGAAAGGAAACGGCCGTTCCCCATAGAATCCTGGCCAAATCCTGCTGGTTGTACAACATCCAGCAGGTCAGAATGGACGAATTGTCAAATCATGGCAAAATAATCATTAACAATTCAAGAATTGGGTGCAAACAGGGCAAATTCAATTTGCCTCATGGTTCAGATTTGTTGTATACCCTGTACATAATTTACACCTTAAAGAAGGAGAGGTGAATATGTCAACACTCTTACTCACCCTACGCGAAAGTGTGCGCTACCGTGGTCGTAGCGGGCACCTGAGCTGGGTTGCCCACCGGCTGTCCGGATTGGCTATTTTGGCCTTCCTGGTCATCCACGTGTGGGACACCGCCAATGTCACCTATGCCCCCGAAATTTACTCGTGGTCAGTTGAACTGTTTAAGCATCCCTTGTTCGGGGCAGGCGAAATTGGCGTTATGGCGGCTGTTCTATACCACGCTTTTAACGGCATCCGCATCACCATTCTCGACTTTAAGCCGGAGTGGTGGAAATATCAACGTCAAAGCGCCATCTTTGTCTGGGTTCTGTTTCTGGTCATTTTTGTGCCCATCGGCATCTACATGTTCCTGGGCATCATCGACCATTGCAGCGGTGGCACAAATTGCTGGGCTATCCCGCCCTTCCCCTCATCTTAAGCATAAGGAGTTTTGCTATGAGTACTGTAACCGGTATAACTCGCCGCAAAGTCCAGGTACGCTCTAATTTTGAAAGGTATGGCTTTTTATTTATGCGCTTAACCGGCATCGCCCTGCTCATTTTGGCGGTCGGGCATATGGTGATACAGCACGTCCTTAACAGCGTACATAACCTCACTATCCAATTCGTGGCCGAACAGTGGAACGATTGGGGCTGGAAAGCCTACGACATGATGCTGCTGGCCTTCGCTTTTTCCCACGGCATCAACGGCCTGCGCCAGGTTTTGGAGGATTACATTCACAACCAGCGGACTGTGCGCATCATCAACATCGTTTTGGCTGTCTTTGTGGTCATTACCCTGTTGTGGGCGGGCTTTGCTATTGCCAGCTTCGACCCAGCGTCCATTGCCGCATTGAGCGCGAACTAGCCCGTTCGCCAAGACGCTGTTCGCAGATTAAAGGAAATTTACCATGGCAACTGTACATACACACACATTTGATGCAGTGATTGTGGGCGCCGGCGGTGCGGGCCTCATGGCCGCCCTGTACGCCAGCAGCGAAGCCAACGTCGCTGTGCTCTCTAAGCTTTACCCAACCCGCTCGCACACGGGCGCAGCCCAAGGGGGTGTGGGCGCAGCGTTAGGGAACGATGAAGAAGACCATTGGGAATGGCACGCTTATGACACCGTAAAAGGGTCAGATTACCTGGCCGACCAGGATGCAGTAGATATTTTGTGCCAGGATGCCATTGACGTAGTCATTGAAATGGAGCATATGGGGCTGCCTTTCGATCGTTTCCCGAACGGCCGTATTTCTCAACGGCGCTTTGGCGGCCACACAAATAACGAGACAGGCCGCCCCGTTATGCGCGCCTGCCACGCTGCCGACCGTACCGGCCACATGATCTTGCAAACCCTCTACCAGCAGTGTATCAAGCACAACGTCAATTTTTTTGATGAGTACCAGGTAGTAGACCTCATTCGTGTGGGAAACGGGGTGCGCGGCGTCATTGCTATTGATATTGCCACCGGCGACTTCCATATCTTCCACAGCAAAGCGGTGATGTTTGCCACTGGCGGCTGGGGGCGCTGCTGGGAAGTAACCTCCAACGCGCACTCTCTAACGGGTGATGGCGCGGCCATTTGCCTGCGCCGGGGCGTGCCGCTGCAAGATATGGAATTCTACCAGTTCCACCCCACCGGCATTTTTAAGCTGGGCATTTTGATTACCGAAGGTGTGCGTGGCGAGGGCGGTGTGCTCATTAACAGCGAAGGGGAGCGGTTCATGAAGCGTTACGCGCCCAACATCAAAGACCTGGCCAGCCGCGACGTCGTCAGCCGCGCTATTTACCTGGAAGTAAAAGCAGGACGAGGCATCAAAGGGAAAAATTACGTTCATCTAGACGTGACGCCCGAAACGGTGAACCGTTTCTTTACCGAGGACGGGGAAGACCGGCGCATTGATCGGGATTACATTGAGGCGAAGCTCCCGGATATTGCTGATTTTACACGCACTTACCTGGGTGTTGACCCGGTGAAAGAGCCTATGCCGGTGCAGCCCACTGCCCATTACGCTATGGGCGGCATCCCCACAGATGTAGACGGCCGTGTCCTGCTGGATTCACTCAATACCGTCCTCGACGGTCTTTATGCAGCCGGGGAAGTGGCCTGTGTTTCGGTGCATGGTGCGAATCGGCTGGGTACTAACTCGCTGACAGACCTGGTGGTTTTTGGCCGCCGCGCAGGTAAGCACATGGCCGCTTTCTGCAAGGAAGCCGCCCTGGAACCACTGCCCGAAAATCCGGCGCAAGAAATCATGGAGGCATTTACCAAAATTCGCCAAAATGAAAACGGGGCCAAGCCTTACGAACTGCGAAACCGCATGCAAAAGGCCATGACCTCTGGCGTGAGTGTATTCCGCACGGAGGAAACTATTGGCGAGGCGATAACTGAACTGCAGGCGCTGCGCGAAGCGTTTGCCACGATTACCATTGAAGACAAGGGTAAGGTGTTCAATAGTGACCTTCTAGAAGCATGGGAATTGGGGTGTTTGCTGGAACTGGCAGAGGTAACGGCCGTTTCTGCCCTGGCTCGTCAGGAAAGCCGCGGCGCCCACGCCCGCGACGATTTCCCCGAACGTAACGACGACGATTGGCTCAGACACAGCTTATGCCACAAAGAAACCGAAGGGGAGTACCGCTTAGATTTCAAGCCCGTTACCCTGGGCCGCTACGAACCCAAACCCCGAGTCTATTAAAGGAGCGCGCCATGCAAGTAAAATTACGCATTCGCCGGTTTAACCCCGATAAAGACAAGAAACCCTGGTGGGGCGAGTACACCTTACAAGATGTAGACCCTACCGACACAGTCCTGGACTTACTGAACCGCGTCAAATGGGAGTTGGATGGCAGCCTGGGTCTACGTCGTTCCTGCGCCCACGGCGTCTGTGGTTCCGATGCGCTGCGCATTAACGGAGCCAATGCCCTGGCCTGTAAAACCCTGGTTTCGCGCCTGGCTCCAGGAAGCCAGGCCGTCAACATCCAGGTAGAACCTATTCTGGGGCTGCGCGTCATCAAAGATTTGATCGTGGATATGGATCCTTTCTTCGACCACTACAAGTCTGTGCTGCCCTATTTCATTAACGACACCCCTGTGCCGGAAGACGGCCGTGAACGGCTGCAGTCTCAAGAAGATCGGGCGCGCTTCGACGACACCACCAAATGCATTTTGTGTGCAGCTTGCACCACATCCTGCCCCAGCTTTTGGGCCAACGAGCGGTACGTGGGGCCTGCTGCCATCGTCAACGCCCATCGCTTCATCTTCGACAGCCGCGACACTGCTGCGGAAGAGCGTCTAAATGTGGTTGGCGATACCTTTGGCGTGTGGCGGTGCCGCACCAACTTCAACTGTACCAATGCCTGCCCGCGGGAAATCGAGATTACACGGGCTATCGCCGAGGTGAAACAAGTATTGGTTTCTGGTCAAATTTAGTTGAGATGCGCGATCGGAAATTGGAGATTGAATCGCTAATCTCCAATCTCTTTTAGTGCTGGCCAGGGTCGTAATCATCCAGCACGGAACCACCCAGAAACTCGCGCAGGATGGAATGGGTGGGGATAAGGGCCAGGTAGTTACTGGGCAGGGGGTCAAACCATTGCAAGAAGGCGCGCAGGCGGTTGGCCTCCACACGCTCCGGGGTGTCAGGTTCGACCTGCAATAGCAGTGGATAAGCCTGGGTTTTAAGTGCCGCCACCTCATAGACCAATGCAGAATTAAAGAACACATCAGCGTTATTTTGGTTGGGGAAAATATGCCGTTTTTCACCCACCCGTACGCTGGGCCAGCGACGAATTGTATCAGCGGCGGTATAACCACGGCGGGCGGCATCGCGCACAATGCGCCGCAGCAGCCGCGTGTCGGTGGTAGGCACGCGATTGTGTTTGTCCAGGTTGAGCTGGGTCAGGGCAGAAATAAAAATGCGGTAGAGAGATTGGGGAGGTAGACCGGCAACCAGCCGGGGATTCAAGCCGTGAATGCCTTCGATGATGAGAACGTGATCTGACCCAATGCTGAGTTCGTCACCCCACTCCCGGCCACCGGTGTGAAAGTTGAAGACGGGCTGAACTATGGTTTCTCCAGCAAGAAGCTGCTGAAGGTGCTGCTGAAAAAGGCGTACGTCAACCGCTTCCAAGACTTCAAAGTCGTAATTGCCATTTTCATCAATAGGCGTATGCTCGCGATCGACGAAATAGTTGTCCATGCTGATGGTAACCGGGCGAATGCCAAAGGCCAAAAGCTGCAGGGCCAGCCGCTTGCTGAAAGTAGTTTTTCCAGCGGAAGTTGGACCAGAGATCAGGACTATTTTGACGTCTGGCTGGCGGGAGGCTATCTGGTTAGCAATGTTGGCAAGCTGCTGTTCGTGCAGGGCTTCGGCAACGAGGATGGCTTCACGAATACGGCCGTTTCGCATGGCATTGTTCAAGGAAGCCACGCTGGGTACGCCAATTATACGCAGCCAGCGCTCATAATCTTGAAAAACATGAGCCAGCCGTGGTTCATCCTCAAAAGGCTGCAAAATGTCCGGATCCCGGCGGCGCGGAAACTGCAAAATAAAGCCGTTGCTGTAATGGCGCAGATCGAACAGGCCCAGGTAACCGGTGCTCGGCACCATGAAACCATGGAAATAGTCGCGCACACCATTTAGCTCATAGAGAGTCAGGTAATCTTTGCGCCGCTTGGCAAAGAGGTCAGCTTTTTCTTGATCACCAGCCTGTTGAAACAAAGCCAACGCTTCATCCAGTGAAACCTGCACATGGGCAATGGGTAGATTAGCGTCTACCAATTCCCGCATCCGCAGCCGCAAGCGATCCAGTTCGTCAGGTGTCAACGGCCGTTGATCATCCCGTTCGCAGTAATAGCCGCCAAAAGGCATCGAGTGATGGATGCTAATGGTGTGGTCGGGGAAAAGCTGGGCGGCCGCGGCGATGAGCAAAAAACTGAGGGAGCGGCGGTAGATGCGTACGCCATCTGAGTCGGCAGTGGTAATTGGTACAATGTTAGCATCGTAATCTAATGGGCGAGAAAGCTCCCTGAGACGGCCGTTTACCAATGCTGCTACCACCAGGCCAGGACCTTGCAGTTGCGCTGCCTGCACAAATGCTTCGATGGGAGTGCCTAGCGGGCCGTTAAAAGCCCGACCATCGGGGAATCTGGCTTGCACATCAGTGCGCGGAGGGGTGGAAATAATTTCGGTCATGGGCTTGAGAAACTCCATTTCAAGACTGCCTGCGAGGGTTAAAGCCTGAGAAAACCATTGTAGCAGTAATTTTCTGCACTTGCTCTAGCTCTTACCTCCTAGGATTGGCTGCAAATATTGGCCAACAAGGTCAATGCTTTCCGTAACGGCCGAATCCAAACGCGCCTGCACCTGCTGAACCGGAACCAGGGCATAAAATGAGTCAGCCATCCAACTCTCATCAGCCAGTTTTGCCGCAAAGTCGGCTGCCGGCGTGCCCAGGCGACGGGCATAAACCTGCACTGTTTCCAGCGGTGCGTCGGGCTGCATTTGCATGAGCAGCATGTCCCGCCAGGTTTGCAGGTGCTGGTCTGTGACAAAGGGCAGCCAATAGTCAGGCTGGGCGGCGGCGAGGGTAGAAACGGCCGTTTCCGGCAGTGACTCATAGGCAAGTTTGTCCAGGTGCGTCAGCAAAACGTGGTGGAGCAAACGGCTCTGCGGAAACTTCCCCTTTTGCGCAGGTTCCCAGAAATACGGTATTAAAATTTCCCGGAACCAGATCAGGTCCAGCAGTAAATGAGCAAAATAACCTGCCAAAAACACGGCGTGCGCTGGATGTAAATGCACCACATCTGCAAGCTGCGGGTACTGGGCCATCATCCGCGGATAGGCCATGTTATCTGGTGCGGGAGGCACCTCATAAAAGTGCGTGGCAGCGCGTGGCAAGCCAGCAACGCCTTGCACATCTGGGGCAACCTGTCCCAAACAAAAGGCAGGCCAAAACTGGCGCAGGATAACCAACAAACCGTGGTTGCTGCCAACCACCCCGGCTAACTCTGTTTTCATTTTTTCGGCAATATGTAAATGGGTAAAAGGCGTTGGCATTTTTAGCGGTGCCAGGAAGGGCACTGTGAGGGTGCATACCAGCGCGTACTGACGCGCCCGCGCAGGCGGCTGAGGCTGGGCAAGCAGGCAATAAGCACTTCCGGGTTGCTATTGTCTATCTTCTCCACATTCTCGCCCAAACGAGCCTGCAAAGGCGCTTCTACCTGGTCGCTGTGACCATAAGAAACTGTATCCGTCGGTATAACCAGTGCCACCGGTACAGCATAACCGCGAATGTGGAACGCATAACCACGATCATCCACGTCTGCATAAATCACGTGTTCGCCGTAGGTGCGCAGACCAGATACCGGCTGTTCCCCGAGCACCAACAATTCTGTACCAACCACGTGGCCACGACGCATCTCTATTGCTACCGTCCATCGATTAGCGATATCTGGAGAAACGCCGCTCCGCGCTGCAATAGCCCGTCCATAATTGTTGAGAATGTTAGTTGCATAGAGCTGGGGAATGCGGGTTTCCACCAATTCCCAGCCCCCGCTGTAAGCGGCCAGGGCTGCATAAATATCCCCGCCCGACTGGCGAATGATTTCCGTGAGAATGGCCGCTCCCCAGTGTAAATTGGTTGTGGGGCGTTTTAGGGCTTCGGTTGTTGGTCGAAATTCCAGACCAGGCCCGCTGGGCATGACGCCCATGAGACCAACCGCCCCCATATAACTGACAACCTGATGGTCGCCATGGGACTCTTCTTGAATGACGGCCGCAATCAGGTCAGGGTCCAGGCCATATTCCTGGGAGATGGTGGCAATTTGCGGCGACCATTGGCGTATGGTCGGTCCCCAAATAGGAGAAAGTGGTTGCACACTTGGGATGGTTTTATTTAGTCCTGGGCGAATTGGGGCGGCCTGTGCCTGCCCCATAGCTACCAACAACGTGGTAACCATTAGAAAAATGATGCCTAGGCTAAATCTGAGATGCCGCTTCATGATTGTATCGATTGTTTAGGCCGCTATCCGGCAGCCTCGAAAAAGAAAAGCGAGTCACGGACTCGCCATTGATAATATGTCTCGACCCCTTAATCATACACTATAAATGTCTTTTTGGGTCTACTGTTTGCGCCTGGATTAAATGCCGGGGTCTGGCGGCGTGAGCAGCCCAAAGTCAAATCTTTGCAGGTCTGGGGGTACTTGCCACCAACTGACGCGGGCGCTGCGCAACGGCCGTTCCAGACCTGGTGGCCGTTTCCCTTGTACCGGTGCATTCACTAGAGGGTCGGGCTGCAAAATCGCCTCAACCAGCGTACCTGTTTCCACCCCGGCGCGGCGGTCAGCATACACGTAAACCGGCAGCCGGGCATAAAACTCCAGGGCGCGCACGAAACATTGGGTTTCCACACCGTTCCGCTCAAAGCCAAAAATCTCGGCCCGCGGAAACTGTTCGCCAAACTCAGCAAACCATTCATACAAGCTTCAGCCCCCGTATCTCCTTGCCCCAGTCGTCCAAAATGAAGGCGGGGAAAATGTGCTCTTCCCGCCCCAGGGTGACAAAGGCAAACCGCAGATAGAGGGAAGCGGCCGTTTCCGATTCCGGCTCCATATTTTGCAGCAGCAGGGCAGAACGGCCGTTTTCACCCGTAAAAAGACTTCCCTGCACATGCCAGCTTACTGCTCTCATTGTTCGTTTTCCGTTTCTAGTTTTTTTGTTTTATTTTCCAATCCTAATCCGTCCATCGCCAGTCGTCAATGCCATCTATTGCCATTTTGTTCCCTGCCCTCTATCATTCCCTAACAACAAATATCAAACTGGCTGCCAACCATCCCATTTCAGCAGCCAGCAACCAACTGAGGAGACTCATGGACATTTCAAAAACCATAAGCCGCGCCCGCGAACTACGCCGCGAAGACCAGCTCGAAGAATCTCAAGAACTGCTGCTTGACCTGCTTGAGGCACATCCCCACGACCCCCTTGTTTTATTTGAAGTGGGTGGCGCATACGACGTGCTGGGCGAAGTAGAGACTGCTATCGAATTTTACCAACGAGCGCTGGACCAGGGACTAGAAGGTCCGGATCGCCAGGAATGCCTTATCTGCCTGGGCATCAATCATCGTGGTCTGGGTGATGCAGAAACGGCCGTTTCCATTCTCGAAGACGCCGCTAAGCAGTTTCCTGACGACAACAGCATCCGCACCTTTCTGGCCCTCGCCTACTACAGCGATGGCCAGGACGACCAAGCCGTGCAGACTTTACTGGACGTTCTGCTCAAAACCACCAAAGACGAAGCCATTCTCGCCTACGCCGACACCCTCGACTACTACAAAGACAACCTCGACGAAATTTGGGAAGAGTAGCTAGAACATAGAGCTAGAGTCAGAGAAGAAAATAGCCCTTTCTCTAGCTCTAGCTCCATGCTCTCTCCTTGACGGAGGAACCGATGAAAGCCCTCATTTTCCACCAACACGGTGACCTAGGCCAGGTCACTGTCGGCAACATTCCCGAGCCAGATATTGGCCCCAACGAAGTGCTGCTGCACGTCCAGGCTGCCGCCCTCAACCGGCTGGACCTCTGGGTGGTGGGCGGTTGGCCTGGCCTCAACCTCAAGCTGCCCCACGTCATGGGCAGCGATGGGGCAGGCCTCGTGGCTCAGGTTGGCGCTAACGTGCGCAATGTCGCCGTAGGGGATCGCGTGGCCGTCAACCCCACCGTGAGCTGCGGGCAGTGCGCCTACTGCCGGTCCGGCCGCGACAACATGTGCGACCGGTTTGCCATCCTTGGCGAACACATGGATGGTTTTGCCGCCGAATTTACGGCCGTGCCTGCCAAAAACCTCGTTCCCCTACCCGACCATGTGCCCTTTGCCGCTGCCGCCGCCGCTTCCCTGGTCTACGTCACCGCCTGGCACTCCCTCATCACCGTGGGCGGTTTGCAGGCAGGCGAGTCAGTGCTCATTGTGGGCGCCGGCGGAGGCGTCAACACCGCCGCTATTCAGATTGCCAAACTGGCCGGGGCCGGCCCCATTTACGTGGTTGGCTCCAGCACGGCCAAGCTGGCCCAGGCCCAAGAGCTAGGCGCCGACGTGCTCATCAACCGCCACGAAGAAGATTGGGGCAAAGCCGTTTTCAAGGCTACCAATCGCCAGGGTGTAGATGTGGTGGTCGACAACGTCGGCGCAGCCACCTTCTTCCAATCCCTGCGCTCTCTGAAAAAGGGCGGGCGTTTGCTGACGGTGGGTAACACCAGCGGCCCCAAATTCGAGCTGGACAACCGCCTGATTTTTGCCAGGCATTTACGCATTTTGGGCAGCACCATGGGCCCACACAGTGACTATGAGAAGGTGATGGAATTGGTGTTTAACGGCCGTTTACAACCCGTCATCGACACCATCTACCAGCTAGACGACGGGATAGCCGCTCTACAGCAGCTCCAGGATGGCGATGTGGCCGGCAAACTGGTGCTAACACCGTAGTAACCTGCCGCTTGGGAGCAAACAACCAGCCTCATGACACCTGACACTCCTTCACCCTACCGCTACAAATGGCACATCCTGGCCGCTGTGGGCATGGGCATTTTCCTGGCCACCATCGACGGCAGCATCGTCAATGTGGCTCTGCCCACTCTGCGCGGCGAACTGAACACCACTTTCGCCATTGTGCAGTGGGTGCCCATGGCCTACCTGCTGACCCTCTCCACCGTGCTGCTCAGCATGGGCCGCCTGGGCGACATGATTGGCAAAAAGCCCGTCTACGTCAGCGGCTTTGTGCTGTTCACTCTCAGCTCCATGCTTTGCGGGCTGGCCCCCACTATCTACTGGCTCATCGGCTTTCGCGTGCTGCAAGCCATTGGCGCATCCATGACCCAGGCTCTGGGCATGGCCATCATCACCGAAGCTTTTCCGCCTCACGAGCGAGGCAAGGCGCTGGGCATTTCCGGCACGCTGGTTTCTGTAGGCATTGTCCTAGGCCCCACCCTGGGCGGCTTCATCATCGATGCCCTATCCTGGCGCTGGATTTTCTTCGTCAACCTGCCCGTAGGCATCGTCGGCACGCTGATGACGCTGCGCTATGTGCCCCATACCCAGGCCGCTAAAGAGCAGCGGTTTGACTACTTAGGCGCCATCGTACTTTTTGCCGGACTGCTTAATTTATTGTTATCCCTTACTCTCGGCCAGCAGTGGGGCTTTGGCGACAGCCGCGTCTGGTTGATGTTAGGTGTAGCATTGCTGCTTTTGGGGTTATTTGTTTTCATTGAACAGCGCGCTGTCCAGCCTATGATTAACCTGGGGTTGTTTCGAAACCAGCTATTTACCATTAATCTCATTACCGGGCTGGTTGTCTTCGTGGCCGTAGCCGGAGTCTTCATTTTGCTGCCCTTTTACCTGGAGGGCATGCTGGGGTACGCGCCGCGCCAGGTGGGGCTGCTCATAGCCGCCGTACCCATACTCCTGGGCATAACGGCTCCCATTTCAGGCACCTTGTCTGATCGATATGGCACCCGGCTCATTGCCAGCATCGGGCTGGCGGTATTGGTGGGCGGTTACCTGGCCATGAGCCGCTTCACGGCCGAAACACCCCTGTGGGTTTACGTGGTTTCGGTGCTGCCTTTCGGCGCGGGGGTGGGCATCTTCCAGTCACCCAACAACAGCGCCGTGATGGGCTCTGTGCCCCGCGAAAAGCTGGGCATTGCCTCTGGGCTGCTGGCCATGACGCGCAACCTGGGCCAGACCACCGGTATTGCCGTGCTGGGGGCTATTTGGGCGGCAAGGGTGATGGCTTACGCCGGGGAAACGGTGGCTGGCGGCGCCACGGCCGCTTCTATTGCTGCACAGGTGGCTGGGCTGCAAGATACGTTTCGGGTAATGGCCGGGCTGGCGGGGGCGGCCTTTTTGCTAAGCGTTTTTGGTCTGGTAAAGGAGCGCCGCCAACGTTATGGTCTCGCCTGAGGAACGCATTTTTCGGCACATCCCATACCTGGCGCTGGCCGGAGGGCTGATGCTGCTGCTGGCGCTGCCCATACCTTTTATTGGCTGGGCGCTTTTTTTGCAAGAAGGGGATCCATGGATTTATTGGGTTTTTCTGAGTATGGGGCTGCTGCTGGGGGGCTTTGGCTTGTATTTCATCTGGCGCTTTAACGGCCGTTTCCACGTCACTGCCCGAGCAAATTACCCTCATCCGCTTTGGGCAAACCACATCTCTTTCTTGGGCAGATATCACCCAGATGGAAAAGCGCGACAGTCTGCTGGTACCATTTTTGCGGCTGCACGCCACTGCCGGAACCCTGGACATTAGCAGCCAGGTGCAAAATTACAGCCAGCTAGAAAAGCTGCTGCGGCAAAAATTAACGCACCTGGAGGATGAGACCCCCCGGCTGCCTTTGACCTTGCGCCTGCCGCAGCGTTATTACCTGGGCAACCTGGCCTTGTTTTTGCTGCTGGCCCTGTTCATCGGCGGCCTGATGCTTTTTCCCGGCGGTGAAAACATCAGGGATGTACTGCCCTTCGTTTTGGGGTTTCTGGCCATTTTCATGGGCGTAATTGGCCTGGTGGTGCTGACTTTCCGAGAATGTGTACCCATACAAGGTGGTATTGACGGAAACGGCCGTTTCTGCCCACTACCTGCATAAAACCGTCACCATACCCATGGAAGAGATCCAAACCATCACCCGCCCACAGCGCACCACCTCTTACAAAGGGTTCAAGCGCATCACCTACCCTATCGTCATCAACCGCACCAGGGGGAAACCCTGGACGCTGGAAGAGCGCCGCATTTGGAGCTTCGGTTACACACCGGACCAGGTGTATGCGCTGCTCCAGCAAACTTTTCAATCCCACTAAATTCAGTGTTATAGGGGTTTTTCAACATCCGGAAGGCCCGAGCCTGTCGAGGGCCGGACTTCAAAAAGCTCAGTCCTCAGTTAGAATACTTAATTGACAAGGTACTAAAGGATTACTCATGCGTTTCATTGAAATTTTACTGCTTGTTTCCCTTGTCCCGCTGGTTCTTTGGCCGCTGCTCCCTTTGCGCCGCTGGCGTTGGCAGGCTGTGCTGCCGGCGGCGGCCTTGCTGTTTTTGCTGCTGCACATAGTTTTTGAGGGGTATCGCTGGCAAATGATTCCGGCATACGGGTTAACGACCGTTTACGCCCTCATATCCTTCATCCAACTGTCCCGCCCGGCCCAACCTGGCGTTCCCACTGTAACCTGGAAAACGGCCGTGGGCGGGCTGGCGGGCCTGGTAGTGCTGCTGCTGGCCTTTGCCCTGCCCACCCTGCTGCCTGTGCCCAACCTTTCGCCCAAAACCGGCCCTCATCCGGTGGGCACCACCACGCTGCATCTCGTGGACGACAGCCGGGAGGAAATTTACACGCCAGAAAGTGACGACTTCCGCGAAATTATGGTTCAGTTCTGGTATCCGGCGGCTCCTACCGGGCAGGAAGAGCAAGCTATCTTTCTGCCCGATTTGGCGGTTGCCGGGCCGGTTATTGCCGAGCAGTTTAACCTGCCCACCTTTATGCTAAATCACATTAACCTGGCAAAGCTGGACATTACCCAAGACCCGCCAGCCGTTAACGGCCGTTTCCCCATCATCATCTTTTCTCATGGGCTAACCGGGCTGCGCGTGCAAAACACCAGCATGGCCCGTGAACTGGCCAGCCACGGCTACGTCGTCGCTGCCATTGACCATACTTACGCCAACGCCATCAGCGTGCTGCCCGATGAGCGGATATTCATCTATGACCCTTGCCGCTTGTTTCCAGAATGTGATGCCTCTTACGTGAATGCCAACCCGCTGGTCAACCAATGGGCGGCAGACATCGCCTTTGTGCTGGACACCATGAGCCATTGGGACGAAACCACCAGCGCCATTCTGGCCGGGAAGCTGGATGTGGATCGCGTAGGCGTATTTGGGCACTCTACCGGCGGCGGGGCAACGGTGCAATTTTGCCTGGACGATGCCCGCTGCGATGCCGGGCTGGGGCTGGACGCTTGGGTGCTGCCGGTGGATGCGCGTGTCTTAGCGACACCGCCTGCACAGCCTTTTCTCTTCATCAGCACACCGCGCTGGCTGGGGCCAGAGAACCAGGCGCGCGGCAGGGCTATTCTCAACGCGCTGCCAGGTGATGGCTATGAGCTGACGCTGGCGGAGACCGGCCACTTCGATTTTTCAGACATCGTCCTGCTGTCGCCGCTGACGCCGCAGTTGGGAATTTCTGGTGAGATTGACAGCCTGTACAGTTTGGGAATTCAAAACGAGTATGTGCTGGCCTTTTTTGACCAGTATGTGAAGGGCGAGGAACGGCCGTTGCTCTCCCAACCTTCGCCTTACCCCGAATTAACCATTGCCCGCCCTTAGCGTTCGGCCAGAGCGACCACTTCATCGCCCACCACGCGGCGCAGTTCTGACGGTTCAATGCGCATCAGGGCGTTGATTTCTCCGCCCCCGCCATAGAGGATGGACTGTTCGTAAACGGCCGTGTCCACCACCGTGCGTAATTCTGTCGCATGTCCAAAGGGAGGCACTGCGCCCACCACGTAACCGGTAATCGCCTGCACCTGTGCGGCCGTACCCGTCTTCAGCCGCCGCCGCGACACGCCTAAATAATCGGCTAGCTGCTTCCAGGCCATGCGCGCTATGCCGCAGCTAATGGCCAGCACCGGCTCGCCATTAGCTAAAAACAGCACTGTCTTGATTATTTGGTCAGGGGAAACGCCCAACACTTCTGCGGCTTCGGACACCGTTAACGTGGTACTGGGCAGGTGAATAATTTCCGCAGCAATCGCCTGCGCATCAATGAACTGCTGCAAATCCTGGCTGTTTCGGGGCATAAAAAAACTCCCAGCATGGTATTTCGCTTACCATACCGGGAAAATATTGAATGCGCCAGCAAGAGCAGCAGGCCATTTATTGCCTGCCTTTACGAGGCCGCTGCGGCAGCCGCAGCCTGGTCTTCCATTTTCAAAATTACCACATACCAGGTCACATACAGGAGAAAGAGCAGTTCGTCCTGGGGTAAATTGCTGTTGGTAATGGTGATTTCCCCGCCGAAACCCCACTTGTTGCGTTGAATGTCCAGATATTCCTTGCCCACCTCATCTTTGAGCTGCCAGCGAGTCTGCCAGAAGTTGGTGGGGCCAAAATGGTAGGAACGGCCGTTATCCAATTCCAGCGTCACCTCACCCCGCAGAGAAATCGGCGTCGGTTTGGTGAGGTGCGGGAAGCGATAATCCAGGCTCTTTACGTGCAGCTTTTGGCGAAACGCCCCGGTCCGCTGCACCTGCAGCACGGGCGCGGTGCTCCAACCCCCTTCAAAAATCTCTGCTTGCCAGCTAAAAAAGCCTGTTTGCCGTAGACAGGCAACCATCTGCTCTTTCACCTTCATTTCGTACTCACGGCGAAACATGCGTGGCCGCCGCCAGGTCAACTTTTCCTTCACCGCCGGATCGCGCGTTGTCATTTCACACCCCTCTTGGTTTGCAGGAATACAATTACATGAACGGGCAACTACTTGCTGCCATTAAGTTTATAGATTGCAAACCTTTAAACCTGCCAACTTACCCGCTTGCTCACATTACGGGCAAAAAGCGTGCCAGGTTGTACCTCAGGCTGTAACCAGCCAAAACATGACAATCATCACCTTGGATAGGTGTCATTCGCAATACCTCAGACTGGTTCGTTTCGTGTAAAGTGTTTTGTGTAGCGGACAAGATCAAATTGTGCACCGTTTACAACAACAAAAACACAGGCTTGTCATTCCAAAGCGTGATGGGAAAAACCTCATCGCGCTTCCCTTTTTTGTACAAGACCCCGCAATTCCCTACGGAGGTAATTTGTAATATGCTCTCAGACACATCTTTTCGCAATATTTCCCGCCAATCTCGGGCAAATTCACAACCGGTTCCTTACTTCAAGCGGGAAGTTGAAGACCGCGTTGGTGATTTTGACGAGTACGTCCTCGGTTTTGACGAAGAATTGGCCATAGCCGAAGCCGAGCGCTGCCTGCAATGCCCAGAACCGCAAGCTTGTACCTTGAGCTGCCCGGCTGGAAACGACATACCCCAGGCGTTGTGGCTAATCAGCCAGGGGCAGTTTGTGGAAGCGGCGCAGATTTTTGCCGCCACCAGCCCCTTGCCCGAAGTGTGTGGGCGAGTGTGCCCTAGCCTTTGCCAGCAGGGATGCGTGCTCAGCCGGCGGCATGGCCCGGCCTCCATTGGCAAGCTGGAGGCTTTTGTGGCCGACGTGGCCCGTGAAGCAGGGGCATTACGCATACCGCTGCCGGAAACTAAAACTGGTAAGCGTATCGCTGTGGTGGGATCGGGCCCGGCGGGTATCACCGTAGCCGAAGATTTGGTGAAGCACGGTCACGAGGTAACAGTTTATGAAGCGTGGCCTGTGGCCGGCGGCGTGCTGGTGTATGGCATCCCCAATTTCAAGTTGGACAAGGTGGTGGTGAGCTACAAAATTCGCGACCTGGAAGAGGCCGGGGTGAAATTTGTAACCAATACACGCATTGGGGCGGATGTTTCGCTGGATGAGCTGCAAGCAAAGTATGATGCGGTGTTTTTGGGTACAGGCGCCGGGGTGGAAGCCACGATGAATATTCCCGGCGAAGACCTGGATGGTATTTATACGTCTACCGACTTTTTAGTACGGGCTAACGTGCCAACAGCGATGCTGCCACCGGAAAAGCGGTCTAAGCTGCCCATTGGCCGGCGGGTAGCAGTCGTTGGAGGTGGCGATACGGCCGTTGACTGTGCGCGCAGCGCCATTCGCCTGGGCGCGGAAGAGGTGACCATCGTTTATCGTCGCACGGAAGCAGAGATGCCCGGCAACAAGATTGAACGGGGCACGTGCGTAGAGGAGGGGGCGCAAATCAATTACCTGCAAGCGCCCGTGGAATACCTTGGAGATGAAAACGGCCGTCTCAAAGCGATGAAGGTCATCAAGATGGAGCTGGGTGCGCCTGATAAATCGGGACGGCGGCGGCCGGTACCCATTGAAGGCTCTGAGTTTGTGCAAGAGATTGACACGGTGGTGCTGGCCGTGGGCTATTGGCCAGACCCGCTGCTGGGCGAAAAGTCACCCGATTTGCAGACCCATAAGTGGGGCTTGATTCTGGCTGACGAGAGCGTAGGTGCTACTTCCCGCCAGGGTGTGTTTGCCGCCGGGGACAATGTGCATGGGCCGGACTTGGTGATTACGGCCGTTGCTGCTGCGCACACCGCTGCCCACAACATTCACCAATACCTGAGCGGCGCCTGGGTTGAATGGCCAGGCGCTAACTAAGAACAACAAACAAGAAACGGAAAACGGAAAACATGGCGTTGTTTTCCGTTTTTTGTTGACTGTTTTTTTGTTTCGCAATCTCATGTTATCCTTCACACCATGAACTTTTTCCATTGGCTATTCGACAAATTTTATCCACTGATTCGCTTTGTGTACGAGCGGCTGCAAGGACACAACTGGTTCGACGAGATTACGCCCGACGGCTCCTATTGGCGCAAAGTTGTGGCTGGGAGGGGCACCCACTTACAAGCGTGATTACCAGTTTCTGCTGGATCAGGGCATCAATGCCGTGGTGAATATTCGCGCCGAGCGAGAGGATGACCTGGCTTTTTACCAGAAGCACGGCATTGAGTATATTCAGCTCAAAGTGCTGGACGTGATGGCTCCACCCCCAGAAATCATTGCCGAAGGCGTGGCCTGGATGCAGGCGCAAGTAGCCGACGGGCGCACGGTGCTGGTGCACTGCGCCAAAGGGCGCGGGCGCTCGGCCACGCTGCTGGCCGCTTATTTGATGCAGGAAACGGGCATGGGGTTTGATGAAGTGAATGCGCTGATGAAAGGAAAACGGCCGTTAACCAAATTAGAGCCTCGCCACCAGCGCGTACTTGAAGCATGGCTTGCAGCAAACGCAACTTCGTGACACGTTGCGTCTACTCTGACTCTGCAGGTTCTCCCGTTGGCAGCACCACGTGAAAGCTCGCTCCAGGGCAGGTTTCTTCATCGTACCCAGAGCTTTCAGCCCAAATGCGTCCCTTTGTGTGCCTGCACGATGCCCCGGGCAATCGTCAATCCCAGGCCTGGTCCTCCACCCTTGAATTTTGTTTGCCCGCTTGAATGCAGTGTGGCAGAGGCAGCGCGATAGAACTTGTCAAAAATCAGGGTGAGTTCTTCAGTCGCAATGCCTATGCCAGTATCCTGGACGACGATTTCCACACCCTGATCAGGCCAATCGAGATGGGGCGGTGTGTCCCAGGAACGGCCGTTTAGGAGAATCTGGCCTCCATCTGGCGTGTACTTAATGGCATTTAACAGCAAGTGCCGGAATAATGCCTTCAATAAATCCTCATCGGCGAATACCACCGGCAAATATTGCAAGGTATCATCCAGCATGATGGTTTGCTGCCGCTCCGCCAGGTCAAGCGACAAACCGACCACTACCTCGCCAATAATCTCAAAAAGCACCAGCGGTTCCGGGTAAATCTTGAGACTCTGACTGTCAATTTTCACCATCAGCAGCATGGTGTCCACAATGGATTGCAGCCTGTCCACGCCTGCGGCTATGCCATTAATCAACCGGGCCAGGCGCTCGTCACTCATGAGCCCCGTTGCTTTTTGCAGCAGTTGGCCATACCCCTTTACCACCGTAATGGGCGTGCGTAATTCATGGGCGGTCACGTTAATAAAATCAGATTTTGCCTGATCCAGGCGCTCCAAACGCTCGTAAGCTTCTTGTAAAGCACGAGTGCGCTGGCGAACCTCAAACTCCAGTTGTTCGTTAAACCGTTTGACGTAATCGTAAAGGCGCGCATTTTGCAAGGCAATGATCGCCTGACTGGCAAAAGTGGTGGTGAATGCAATGGATTCCTCATTAAAGGGGATTGCCTTCTCCCGCGCTAACGAAAGCATGCCGATTACTTCTTCGTCGTGAATTAAAGGGACACCCAACCAGGCGCCGGGAATGGGCAGGTCGCCCACTTGTCGCCATCCAGGGTAATCGGCTACATTTTCTAGCGCCAACGGCCGTTTTGATTGGTAAATCTGATAAAAAACATCTTTTGGCTTTGGCGGTGACAAAGGTACCTGGGCCTGTAAAAATTTCTTCTCGTCCGGAAAACCGCGCACGGCCACAAAGGATAAATGGTCACCCTGTTTTAGCAGCAGCGATCCCCGATCGTAGGGTACCAATGGTTCAAGTTGCATCAAAATCTGGCGCAGAACTACGTCCAGCTCCAGGGTGCTGGTTAGCGAGCGCCCTACCTGCTGCAGCGTTTCGGCCAACAAACGTCGGGTCTGTTCTTGTTCGTAGAGATCGGCATATAAGTCCGCTTCTTTTTGCTTCGCCTGAGTCTGGTGCATCAGTTCCAGATTATGAATATTGCGGCTGCTCTCTTCGTTAAAAACTGATTCACGCACGTCGTGGTACGCTTTGTAATGGGTAAGAGCCAGCGCAAATTCTTCTTTTTGCTGGAAAGCAGCGGCTAGTTTTTCATGTGCTTCAAAAATGACGTTGCGGTAGCCAATATTCTCACCCAGGGAAACGGCCGTTTCCAACACCTCTACTGCTTCCTCGAACTGCCCCAACGCTAGATAAACTTTACCTTGCGCTAACAAGGCGTCAGCTTGCAGTTCTGGTTGGTTGCTTGACTTCGCTAAATTCAGCGCCTGCCCAAATTGTGCCAGCGCCAGTTCATGCTCCCCCATCCTCAAATAAATTTCACCGCGATTATTCAAGGCTATTATAAAAACACGTTTGTGCACGTCATGCTGGCGACAAACTTGTAAAGCCTCCTCCACAGCCGCCAGTCCAGCCGAAAAATCTTCCATTTGCTGGTACGTTTCCGCCAGATTTGTCAGCGCCAGGGCTATCCAGTAAGGCTGCTGCAACTGCCGAAAAACCATCAAAGAATCAGAAAAATAAGCCTGAGCCTTTTCCTGATCTCCCAACTGGGAATAGACAGCCCCGATGCTCAGGGAAGCCCGGGCTTTCTGCCGCACATTGCCCAACTCATCGCTCAATTCCATCTGGCGAACGGCCAGATTCAAGGCTTCGGAATAATTACCATACAAGAAATTTAGCGCGGCTAAATTCGAGAGTATCCGCGGCAGCAGATCCCGGATATGATACGCCTGGGCGAGTGAGAACGCCTCCAGAGATTGCGTAAAAGCCAGATCACTCTCATGGGAGCGAAAATTCACCGCTCCCATGGTACACAAAGCTTCAGCCAAACCACGAGCATAGTTCGTCTCGGCGAATTCCCCTGACTGAGCTTGTTTATGGGCTTCGGAGGCAAGGGCGAGGGCACGCTCCGGATCACTGGTGCTAAGTTCCCAGGCCAGCGCATTCAACGCATTCACGCGATCAATTGATGATTTCGCCTGCTCTAATTCATCTTCCAGAGGGTGTAGTTTCGTATCCATAGCTGCCCGCGTATCGTAGCACAGCATCCGGTTAAAAAACAGATCTCCAAATGGAGTGAGCGTTCAATAACTGTGAATATGTGCAAATAGGTTTGTGCTTATCTTGCATGCTGGAAATCAATCCTCGTTGCGAAGCCTGCGAAAGCCAAGTAAGATCAGCAAAATACTCCAGGTTATGGTGACACGACAGCAACCTGGAACTGGTAACCCATAACCCATCCAAGGAACGCCTATGGCAAAAACCAACATCACCCCCAGCCGCCAGCAGTACCTGGACATCAAGGCGCAGCATCCCGATGCCATTGTCTTTTTTCGCCTGGGCGACTTTTACGAAACCTTTGATGACGATGCCCAAACCGCCGCCCAAGAACTGGATCTGGTGCTGACCAGCCGTCCCCAGGGCAAAGGCGTGCGCACGCCCGATGGCTGGCGTGCCGCATCATGCCGCCGAAGGCTACATTGCCCGCCTGATCGCCAAAGGGTACAAAGTCGCTCTGGCAGAACAAATTGGCAGCGATACGGTCAAAGGGTTGATGCCGCGCGAGGTGGTGCGCGTGTTCACTGCTGGAACGGTCATCGAGCCGGGCATGCTGGAGGCCGGGCGCAACAATTATTTAACGGCCGTGGTCTGCCGAAGGTGAGCGAGCAGGCCTGGCTTACGCCGACATGACCACCGGCGAATTTGCCACCACACAATTGACAAGCCGCCGTCATCCTCATCGAAGAATTGGCCCGTCTTGCCCCTGCCGAACTGCTGGTGCCGACAGCGAACATACCCTGCAGCAACGAAGCCAAAACCATCACCCAACTGCCCAATTGGCGCTTTGAAGAAGGCAACGCCCGGCAAACGTTGCTGCGCCATTTTGGGGTGAACACGCTGGCCGGCTTTGGTTGTGAGGGCAAACCGCTGGCGGTGCGGGCCGCCGGCGCGCATTTTCTATTATCTGCAGGAAACGCAGAAAGGTGCGGTCGGCCAAATTCAGCGGCTGGCCACCTACAGCACGGACGGGTACATGGCCCTGGACACAACACGCGCCGCAATCTGGAACTGACCGAATCTCTGGCCGGAGACAAGGCGGGCTTCCCTGCTGAGCGTTCTGGACAAGACGGTGACGCCCATGGGGGCACGGCTGCTGCGGCAGCGCATGACACGGCCGTTACTCGACCTGGAACGATCTCAACCAACGGCTCGATCAGGTCGAAACTTTCTTCAACGACGGCCTGCTTCGCGCCGACATGCGCGCCACGCTCAAAGGACTGTACCCGACCTGGAACGGCTGACCAACCGCGTCCTCAGCGGCAAAGCTACGCCCGCGTGATTTGGACAATATTGGGCTGGCCTTGAAGCCGTGCCAGAAATCAGTAAGCAGTTGATCAGTAAACGGTAAGCAGCCGATCAGTCTCGTCCAGTCTCCAATCTCTAATCTCTCAATCTCGACGCCGTGCCCGAAGCCGCCGAGCTCATTGGCCGCGCCATCGCCGAGGACGCACCGCACCAATTTCAACAAAATGGGCGTCATTCGCCCGGCTTTTCGGCCGAACTGGACGGCGTGATGAACTCGTCGGCCCATGCGCGGGAATGGGTGGCCCAGTTGGAACCGCGCGAACGAGAACGCACCGGCATCAGTCTCGCTCAAGGTGGGCTTCAACAAGGTGTTTGGCTACTACATCGAAGTGACCCGCGCCAACAGCCAACCTGGTACCCGATGATTACATCCGCAAGCAAACGCTGACCAACGCCGAGCGGTACATCACGCCGGAGCTTGAAAGAGTACGAAACGCTCATCCTCAACGCCGAGGAGCGCATTTTGGAAATTGAGCGGCGCGTCTTTACCGAGGTGTGCCAGCAAGTGGCGCAGTACGCGCACAAGGCTGCTGCAAACGGCCGCTGTCCTGGCCCAGATTGGATGTGGCCGCCACCCTGGCCGAAGTAGCCGCCGATCAACGATTACGTCCGCCCGGTGCTGACGAATGAAAATGGGCTGATGATCGAAAACGGCCGTCACCCCGTCGTCGAGCAAGCCCTGCAGCGCCAAACGGCCTGGGCGAACGCTTCGTCCCCAACCACGCCACATTCGACGGCGACGAGCGCATCCAAATCATCACCGGCCCCAACATGAGCGGCAAATCCACCTATCTGCGGCAGGTCGCCCTCATCACGCTCATGGCCCAAATCGGCAGCTTTGTGCCCGCCAGCAGCGCCGAAATTGGTCTGGTCGACCGCATTTTTACGCGCATTGGCGCGCATGATGAACTGCACGCCGGCCGCAGCACCTTCATGGTGGAAATGGTGGAAACGGCCGAAATCCTGCAACCACGCCACCCACCGCTCCCTGCTCATTCTGGACGAAATCGGCCGGGGCACCAGCACCTACGACGGCCTGTCCATCGCCTGGGCCATCGTCGAATTTCTGCACAACCACCCCCGCCTCAAGCCGCGCACCCTCTTTGCCACCCATTACCACGAACTGGTCGGCCTGGCCGACATGCTGCCGCTGGTCGACCAATTACAATGTGGCCGTGGCCGAAGAAGGGGACAGAGTCGTCTTTCTGCACCAGATCGTGCCCGGCGGCGCCGACCGCAGCTACGGCATCCACGTCGCCCAACTGGCCGGGCTGCCCCGCGACGTGATCAATCGCGCCAATGAGATTTTGCAAGGAACTGGAGCAACATGCCCCCACCACCAGCGTTGAACCCAGCCGCTTCACCAGCACCCAGCAAATGGCCCTCTTCCCCGAAACCAGCCCCATTCTTCGACGAACTGGAAGAACTGGACGTCAACAGCATGACGCCCCTGGAAGCAATCAACAAGCTGTACGAATGGAAACGGCGGTATTCGGAAAGATAGTGCCCGTAATTCAGTAACCAGTAATCAGTTGCAGCACTTTTAGGAATGGTCCGCCAAAAACTGAATACTGTTTACTGAACATTCTCGAGATCAGGAGGCCCTATTGCTCGCACAGCTAATCGAAATTTTTTTCAACGTCATCACCCCGGTTTTTGGGTTAGTAGCTCTGGGCTACATTGCCCAGCCGCGCCTGAATTTGCAGGCGCAAACCCTGTCGCGCTTTGCCTATTATTTGCTGATTCCCGCTTTTGTATTTGACGTGATCAGCACGGCCGTTGCTGATACCAGTCTGGTCATCCAAATGGTGGGGTATATTTTGCTGGTAGAGCTGGCCTGCGCGCTGCTGGCCTTTGGCGTGGCGCGGGCGCTGCGCCGGCCGCCCAAAATGGTGGGCGCTTACGTGCTGATTGTGGTGTTTGCCAACGTGGGCAACTTTGGGCTGCCGCTGATCCAGTTCCGCCTGGGGGAAACGGCCGTTTTTGCCGCCACAGTTTACTTTTTAGCCATCATGACCGCCGGGTTTGTCATTGGCGTAGCCGCCGCAAGCTGGCACAAAGGGGGCAGCAAAACGGCCGTCCTGGCCGTCTTCAAAACCCCGGCCCTCATTGCCCTGCTGCCCGCCTTCCTCTTCAACGCTTTTGACATCCAGACCCCCCTTTTTGCCGCGCGCATGATTGATCTGCTGGCCGCCGCCATGATACCCACCATGCTGGTCGCCTTGGGCGCGCAGTTGGCCGCCACCCGCGAAGTCAAAATTACCCCCGATACCTTGATTACCAGCGGGCTGCGACTGGTGGGTGGCCCCTTGCTGGCTCTCGCCCTGGTCATGCCATTTGGCTTGCAGGATATCACGCGGGATGCTGGCATCATTCAAGCCGCCATGCCCGCAGCCGTCCTCACCGCCATCATTGCTCTGGAACACGACCTGCTGCCTGATTTTGTAACAACGGCCGTACTCTTTTCAACTCTGGCCAGTGTTATCACCCTCACTCTGATTCTGGCTTTCGTGTAATTGCCATCAGGCAATTTTCACAATCAACAGGCAATTTCTTCATAATTGGGTTATCAGTCAACCCAAATTTTGGACCTGCGCGAAAAAGGGAGCAAGAGTTTACTGGAAGGGTAACTTGATGGGCAGCAGCCCCGGCACGCGCTGTTTGTAGGTGGTGTAGGCTTCGCCGAAAACGGCCGTTAACCTTCTCTCCTCCACCCTTGAACCCGCCCACAAATAAGCCGTGGCCATCACGTTCAAAATCAGCGTTTGCAGCGTCATGATGGGATTGGGCCACAAAATCAGCAGGCTGAAAAAGTAGAGCGGGTGACGCACGAAGGCATACATGCCCCCTGTCACCAGCTTCGCCGGAGGCAGCAGCCGCTCCTTCCCGGCCAAATAGTTCACCGCCTGCCGCAAGCCCACAAATTCCCACACGTCGGTTTGCAGCAAAGCAATAACCAGGCCCACAAGGCCCACAAGCTGCATGGCTAAAGCAAGCCAATCCCAGGGGGCGGGAATTTGCCAGAGCAGGCGGTCTGGCACTTGCGCCCACAGCACCCACAGCACGGGCAAAATTGTCAGGAAGGCGAAGAGATTGTAGCCCAGGCGGTACAGCCCGGCGTGGGCACGCTCGCCCAGCCGCTGGCGCACCCAATCTTTTACCCGCGCATCGGCGGTAATGCTGTGGACGACGGCCCATACAATAAATGTCAGGATGAATGTAGTCATAAATAAATGAGCAATTAGCAATTAGCAATTAGCAATTAACAACAAACATTGGAAGCGATTTTAGCATGAGCTGGCGAAAGGGTTCAAAAGGCTTGCTGGTTTTTAATATGGGCTTATTGACGGGAGATTGAGGGAATGATAATGTGCAGGCAAGAAACGGCCGTTACAGAAAATGTCTACGGTGAGGAGAGCCAAATGAAAGACGAGTTACCATCACATCCCAGCTTTTTGCAAAGGCATGCCGTCGTCTCCTTTTGCATTTTAGCCCTGGCCTTGGGTGCAGGTGCCATTTATCTTGTTGTCCGGGGCGTGCTGCCTTCCGAGCTGGCGCTGGCTTCCGCTCTCTCGGCCTCCCTAGCCGGGATCATCATAACGGCCGTTATGCTTGTCATCATCACCGGGCCACAAAATATGTCACGCACGCATCACAAGATTGTTTACCAGCCTCTGTCTGATGCAGAATGAGTCGCATCAAAGAGCAACCAAAATACAAAATTTTTACCGGAATTTGCGCAATACAAACTCAAGGCAAGGAAATATTGGTACAATCCGCGTCGTTTTTTTGCTATTACACCCCATGCGGACTATAAATCGCCGTGGAGAACACGACTGATGACAGACGAACTCACCATCACAATCGCGCAAATGGACGAACTGGCCGGCTTTCTGCAAGAACTGCCCAACCCGGTCCGCATCCATTACTGGGGCCTGGAAGACGCCAGCCGCGAGGAGAATGAGGCGCTGCGCCTGTGCCGCGCCCTGGCCGAACGATTCGCGAACATTGAGCTGCGCACCTTCTCGCGCAAAGCCAGCTACCGCTATTACCCGGTGCTGGGCTTTATGGGCGTGGATGGCGGGAAAAAGATTGATTATGGCGTACGCATCATTGGCTTGCCCAACGGTTACCAGCTCACTTCGCTCATAGCCGCCATCCAGGCCGTCTCCTTTCGCGGCGTGACCCTGGAACCGCTGACGCGCATCAAGCTGCAAAAGCTGGAAACCGACATCACCCTGGAGCTGATTACGGCCGATTCCGACGAATATGGCGGCATCGTCGCCAAAACAGCCTTTGGCCTGGCCGTAGCCAGCGAAAAAGTGCGCACCTTTCTGATCATGTCCAACATGTTCCCGGAGGCGGCCATCCAAAACTCGGCCTACGCGCTGCCCCATCTGGTAGTAAACGGCCGTGTCCACCTCAGTGGTGTTGCCAACGAAGAAACCATCCTCAAGCACATCGCCCTGGCTGCCCAGCAGGCTAAATCCCCCTGAAATAAAAAAGACTGGAGCGCATCTCTCTCCAGTCTCCAATCTTCAGTTATCAGTTTTAAGCTACCCCTCAACTTTCCGCGGGCATTTGCGGCTTTACCAGCCACACCAGCACCCCCTCCGCCAAAGCCATCAGCACAAACATAGCCAGAAAGGTAAGCTGAATGCCCGTCGCCTCGGAGGTGCTAATGGGGTCGCGCGGATGCAGCACCAGCGGCGTGGTGAAGTTTGCCCAGAGAATAAAGCCGGGCAGCAGCAGGCTCAACGTCGCCCGCAGCCACCACCAGGGGAAGAAAAAGTTGCCCATCTGCACAATCAGCGCCGCCGCCAGCACATTCAGCGATGTAACCATGCGCGGTTCCTGCCAGAACACTGCACCCCAGTTCACCTGGGAAGCGACGGCGCTCATGGCCACACCAGCCAGATAAAAGCCAAAGGCTACCCAGCCCACAGTCACTCGCCAGCTATCCCACCGGGGCCGCCGGGCGACAAGCTGGACCAACCCCAGCAGCGCCGCAGCAACAAAACCCGCCAACCCTGCCCAGGTCAGCGACACGTGCACGTAAACGGCTTTGATACCGTTGCCCAGGGTACGCTCGGCTGGGCCAAGCCAGACCAACAATACCGCCAAAATGCCAATTGTTATCAGCGCTCCCCCCGCTACTGCTTTTGTGTTCAGCGAGCCACGCCATTGGGCTGTTTCTTCAATCATATTCCCTACACCTTTAGAGATTGGAGATTGGAAATTAGCCAATCCCCAATCCCTAATCTCTCGCCTTCATTCTTTCGGCGGCTTGTCGGCATCCTTCAGGCGCGCCTCCGGCGTGGGCGACCCGGCAACCCAGGCCCCAAAACGGCGCATCCAGCGGCGTATGCGGGAGCGGACGCGGGCCAATCCGTAACGCGTCTGCTGCCACCGCCGTTTAATCACCGACACTTCCGGCAGCGTCACGTCCCACTTCACCACAGCCGCTGCCCAGGTCAGGCCGCCGCCAAAGCCGACAAACACCAAATTATCGTCAGGGTGTAGTTTGCCCTCTTTTAGCGCATCGCACAAGGCCAATGGAATAGAAGCGGCCGACGTGTTTCCGATGCGGTCCAGGTTTGTGTAAAACTTGTCCACCGGCATCTTCAGCTTTTTGGCCGCCGTTTGAATGATGCGCACGTTGGCCTGGTGGGGCACGACCAGAGAGACGTCGGCCATAGTCAGGTTAGCTTTTTTTACGACGTCTTCTATGGCGTCACTAACCACGTTGGTGGCAAAGCGAAACACCTGACGGCCGTTCATATGGATGGTGGGCTTATGGCCATTCTGGTACGCCGTACCGTAAATGGGGATGGGGTTCTCCTGCAAGTTATACAGGCTGAGCAAATCCCCGCCGGAGCCATCAGAGCGCAACGTGGAGGAGAGGACCCCGCCGGGCACATCCGAACCTTTCAGCACCAGCGCCCCCGCTCCATCGCCAAACAAAATACATGTGGCCCGGTCTTTCCAGTCCACCACGCGGGAAAGGGTTTCGGCGCCAATGACAACGGCCGTATTAATCGCCCCGGAGGCAATGGAATTGGCCGCCAGGCTCAGCCCATACACAAAACCGGAGCAGGCCGCGCTCAGGTCAAAAGCTCCCGCCTTACGCGCCCCCAGGTAATCCTGCACCAGCGATGCCGTAGACGGAAAAATGTACTCCGGCGTCGAGGTAGCCACAATAATCATGTCAAGCTGCGCCGGATGTACGTCGGACACTGCCAGGGCGCGGGCCGCCGCCTCAAAAGCCAGCGTGGCCGTCGTTTCCTTTTCATTGGCAATACGCCGCTCCCGTATGCCGGTGCGGGTCAAAATCCACTCATTGGACGTATCCACCAATTTGGCCAGGTCATCATTGGTTATGACCTGCTCCGGTAAATAACAGCCCCAGCCCACAATATGTGCGTATCTCATAGCAATTCCTTCACAAAAAATGAGGATTGGGGGTCAGGAAGTGGAATCAGCCGCCAGCTAATCCCCAAACCCTAGCCCCCAATCCCTATTAAGAACCCAGGCAGCCCTCCCCGGTTACGGGCAAGATGAAAAGTGTTGCAGAAGTGCAGGATGAAGTTGGGCAGGAGATGGGGTTGTTCGTATAATGCTTTGTGATGACAGGTGCGATGCTTTTCTAAGCGTATTGCACTTCATATGGGGCTATCTTTTGTTAAAACCTAAACGCATTTTGTTTTTATCGCAATTACTATTTATTTTGCTGCTGGGGGGATGTGGTCAGGCGGCTAATGATGCGCCGCCGCCGCTGGTGACGGAAATCCCGCCGCCCGCCGCCTTTGATGCGCTAACGGCCGTTTCCACCCATCCTTCCATCCCCATCCGTGACATGACCGCCCTTACCCGTCAACTGCGCGGGCTGGAGGCCCCCCGCGTGGCCCAAGACACGCCTACCTCCTATGCCGTGGGTGACGTGGAGCCCTTCTGGTTCAAAGATTTAGCCGCAGGGAGCAACGAGCAAATCAACGCCCGCCTCGTTTACCGCTCCGACGCCCTAAACATGTGGGTACAGGAAGACGCCCAGGTGGACGATTTTGATGTGGTGCGCGCCGGGCAGTTTATTGGGAGCACCATTTTACCCACCAACCGCGCCATTTTTGGCCGCGAATGGTCCCCCGGCGTCGACGGCGACCCGCGCATCAACGTGCTGCACCTGAAAGAGCTGCGCGGGTTGGGCATTGCCTACTTTTCTTCGAGTGATGAGTACGTAACGGCCGTAAACCCCTACTCCAACCAGCGCGAAATGCTCTACGTCAGCCTGCAGGCCGCCGAAGTAGGCAGCGACCGCTACTATGCCACCATCGCCCACGAGCTGCAGCACATGAGCCTGTGGCACATCGACCGCAATGAAGACGCCTGGGCCAGCGAAGGGCTGTCGGAACTGGCCGTGCACCTCAACGGCTACCCCACCAACCGCGAGCAAACCTACGCCAGCCAGCCCGACATTCAACTGACCGACTTGCAGCACGATCCCGACGCCATTGCCCGCCATTACGCCGCCGCCTTCCTCTTCACCACCTATTTTCATGACCGCTTTGGCGATGCGGCCGTGCAGGCCCTGGTGCAGCACGCCGAGAATGGCCCCGCCGGATTTGACGCTGTGCTGGCCGAAATGGGCACTGGCCTGACTTTTGACGACCTCTTCGCCGACTGGCTGGCGGCCAATTACCTTAACAGCATTGGTCGCGAGCAGGGCGTCTATAGCTACACAAGCGTGATGCTGCCTCCGCTGGAAACGAGCACGGGCTTACAAGCAGAAACGGCCGTAAACCAGTATGGCGCCGATTTCATTGCCGTTTCCGGCACACAGCCCGTCACCCTGGATTTCACCGGCACGCAGCAGGTGTCCACTATCGCCGCCACCCCCCACAGCGGCAGCTTCTACTGGGTCAGCTACCCCGCCGACGAGTCGGACATGCACCTGACCCGTGCTTTTGACCTGACCGGGCTGGACGCGGCCACCCTTACCTTCTGGTCGTGGTACGACCTGGAGGAAGGGTGGGATTATGGCTACACGGCCGTTTCCACCGACGGCGGCACAAGCTGGACGCTGCTGGAATCCACCACCACCACCACGAATAACCCCCAGGGTAACGGTTTTGGCCCCGGCTACACCGGCAGCTCTGGCGGATGGGTGCAGGAAACGGCCGATCTCACTCCCTTTGCCGGGCGGGAAATCTTGCTGCGCTTCCAGGTGGTTACCGACGACGCTGTACACCTGGACGGATGGGCCATTGACGACATCGCCATCCCTGAGTTAGGCTATGCCGATGACGCAGAGGATGTCGGTGAGAATTGGCAAGCAGAAGGGTTTGTGCGCCTCACCGCCACCTTGCCGCAGCGTTTCCTGGTGCAGCAAATTTTACTGGGGGATGAGACAGTGCAGGTGAAACACCTGCCCCTTAACTCCGAACAGCAAGGACGCTGGACGATTCCGCTGAGCGCGGAGACGCCGGAAGCAATCATCATCGTGGCCGGCATGACGCCTTTTACGCGGGAAACGGCCGCATATGCTTATGAAATTAGCAACGAGTGAGTGGCAAGCCATGAATGATTACACAACTGAGACCAAGCCCAACCCCAACCGTAAATTCTTCATCGCCTGTGGCGGCTGCCTGGGCGTGCTCGTGATCGCCTTTCTCTGTGTGGGGCTGGGGTTGGGGGTAGCAGCCTTCACCTATTGGCGAGATGGTAACGGCAATCTGGCCACGCAAATTGCGCAATTGCTGGAAACCACTGAGCCGACCATTGCGGCAACGGCCGTTGTTCCCCCACCCGCCACCGCGACCCCGCGCCTCAAACCCAGCGTCACGCCCGCAGCCCAGCCAATTGCCAGCGAAACGGCCGTAATCACCGTGACGCCTCTACCAGAAGTCGATCCTTTACCCATCCCCGTACCTGATACCATCATCCAGGTCCCGGCTCCCGCCAGCGCTTTCCGCGACCTGGAAAAACTTTACAGGGCCGAGTATCCGCCTCACGACTACTTTGAAACCGCCAACCGCCTGGGCAAAGAAGGGCTGACGGAGCGCACCATCACTGCCCCCGCCTACCAAATTGGCGACGTGCAAACCTTCCTCACCGACGAAGGCAGCATCCAGGCCACCCTAATGGCCGCCACCGACCACACCTATTTCTGGGTAGAAAATGACCTGGACGTTAGCGAAAAGGCCATTCTCGCCGCCGCCAACCGCGTGGAAAATGAATATTATCCCCTGCTGGTCAACCTTTTTGGCGATATCTGGCGACCCGGCGTTGACAATGACCCACGCTTTTCCATCCTGCACCTGCGCCTGCCCATCGATGCGTCGGAGCTGGGCTTTTTCTCCAGCATGGATGAATATCCGCGGGCGCTCTACGGCGATTCCAATCAGCAGGAACTCATTTACCTCAACATGGCGGCCATGGACGTGGGCGAAGACATTTACTACGGCACGCTGGTGCACGAAATCCAGCACCTCATTCAGTGGAACGTTGATCCCAATGAGGCAACCTGGCTCAACGAAGGGCTGTCCCAACTGGCCGAAATTTACGTGGGGTTGGAAACGGCCGATTCCTACTATTACGAGCGCCAGCCCGACGTTCGCCTGAACACATGGGAGTACGACGAAGACGTGGTAGACGCCCATTACAGCGGCGCTTATCTGTTTTCCGTGTACCTGTGGGAGCAGATGGGCGACGCCGCCATCCAAGAGCTTTCCCGCCATCCCGCCAATGACATGGCCGGCGTGCGTTCTGTGCTGGCTGGCTATGAGCAGCGCAGCCTGGAACAGTTTATGGGCGATTGGGCCGCCGCCAACTACCTGGATGACCCGGCTGCCGGGAAAGCGTATGCTTACAACAACCTGGACCCCGGCACGCCTGACCTGCAAATGCGCATCCGCCAGTTCCCTTACGAGCGCACCGATGCTCTCCCCCAATATGGCGTTCATTACTACGCCCTCAGCAATACAGGCAAGACCACCATCAGCTTTGCTGGGGATACCCTGACCGACCTGATGGGCGCCGCACCGCTGAGCGGGCGGCAGGTATGGTTCGCCCCGGCCATGGACGAAACCAGCGCCAGGCTGACGCTGCGCTTCGATTTGCGCGGACTGGACGAGGCTACGCTGGCTTTTAACGCCTGGTACGATCTGGAAGAGGAGTGGGATTTTGCCTACGTGGCCGTATCCACCAATGAAGGGGCAACGTGGGATTTGCTTTCCCCGGAAAATATGGCGGTTGGAGATTACGGTCCGGCTTTTAACGGCCGTTCCGACTCCGCCAGCAGCGCCGTCAATGGCTGGGTGCAGGAAGCCATCTCCCTCAACCAGTATGTGGGCCAGGAGGTACTGGTGCGCTTTGAAGCGCTGACGGACTCTTCGATTTTAGGCCAGGGGTTTGCCGTCGATAACGTCCACATCCCCCAAATGAATGCCGTGAATGCGTTGGAAACGGCCGTTTCTGGCTGGGATGCCGCCGGGTTTGTGCAGACGGGCTGGCAGTTACCGCAGCAGTGGCAGGTGCGGCTCATACACCTGGGCGACAAGCCCCAGGTTGTACCTTTGCCACTTAATGCCCTCAATCAGGGGCAGTGGACGGTCGAATTGGGAGAAAGCGGTGGCGTTTTGGTCATCACCCCCCTCACGCCCTTCACCGATGACACCGCCAATTACTGGCTGGCGGTCGAATAAAACATGCGCCATACGCGGCGAAGCAATCCATTGTATGGCGCATGACAATAGATGAAACGCTAAGCTCCCTTCATCTGTTGGTACTCAGACTCTTTGGCCTGGTAGGTCTCGTCGTAGGCTTTTTGGAATTCCTCTTTGGCCGCGGCAATCCGCGCGGCAACGTCTGCCTTCAAATCTTCGCCTGAAGCGGGCGTCAGCAGCAAGGCGGTAACCGCACCCACCAGCGCCCCGCTCATAGCCCCTGCCAGAAAGCTAAACAGTTTGTTCATGAAAATGCCTCCCTTTTGTAATCGGTCATTTTGCTGATTATACTCGAAATTCGGAGATGGAAACGGCCGTTGCTATAATCACCCTCAACACCTTCTACCCATAACCATTCAGCAAAGGAGTCCCCATGTCCGAATACATCGAGATCGAAACCGAACTCAGCGACGACGGACAGCGTATGCACTTTTACACCAACCTGACCCTTACCGACCAGAAGGAGGAAACCTATCACTCCCTGGATGAGATGGCCGAGGGTTCGCCTCTAGCCCAGGCATTGTCCGTCATTCCTGGCATTTCCCATCTAACCATTGAAGGCAACGACATGACCCTGGCCATCGACTCCGACGTCGATTGGTACGCCATTGTCGCCGACGTTTCCGCAGCAATTAAGGACTTCTTTCTGTAAGCAGTAGCTAATAACTGGAGACTAAAGACAGGAGACTACTAATCTCCAATCTTCAGTTTCTAGTCCTCTCTTCCATGACTTCCGTCACTAACCGCTCTTCCTCCCCCCGGCTCATTCTCGCCGTCGTCGCTTTTGGCGTCTTCGTTGCCGCCGACGACCTGACGGTCGTTTCCACCATGCTGCGCCAAATCATCTTCGACCTGGAAATCCCCCTGCCAGAAGGGCTGGACCAGGCAGCCTGGATCGTCAACGCCTATCTCATCGCCTACGTGGTGGTGATGCCCTTTATCGGGCGGCTTAGCGACATTTTGGGTCGCCGCGCCGTGTACGTAGGCGCGCTGCTGCTATTTTTGGCAGGCTCCATCTGGGTGCCGCTAGCCCCTGACCTGAACAGCTTCATTGTGGGGCGGGTGCTGACGGCGCTGGGCGGTGGCGCCATGGTCCCGGTAGCTATGGCTGTGGTCGGCGACGTGTATCCCCGCGAGAAACGAGCCAGCGCCTTGGGCACGCTGGGCGCCATAGACACGGCCGGCTGGGTGTGGGGGCCGCTGTATGGCGCGCTGCTCATTCGCTTTTTGAGCTGGCAGTGGCAATTTTACCTGAATATTCCCCTCAGCCTGCTGGGCATAGCTGCCGCCTGGTGGGCGCTGCGCGACTTGCCCCAATCCGCTAAACGCGAGCGTATCGATTGGCTGGGAACGGCCGTTCTCACTGCCGCTCTCCTTGCTCTGAACGTCGCCCTGCTGGGCAGCGGTGACGTGCAGGCCGCCGGTGGTTTCGCTAACCTCGGCGACACCGAACCGGCCAATCTGGGCTGGCTTTATGCCGCCGCTGCTATTTTCTTCGTCCTCTTCCTCCTAATCGAACGCCGCCCACCTCCTTTACCCCTCCGCCCCTCCGCCCCTCCACTCATTGACCTCACCCTCTTCCGCTGCCGCAACTTCAGCCCGGCTATTCTCATCAACTTTCTCGTAGGCGGGGTGCTGATTATCGCCATGGTAAACGTGCCGCTGGTGATCAATGTGCTGGAATTCGATGTGGAAACGGCCGCCCTCACCAGCGGCTATTTGCTCAGCGGCATGACGGGGGCAATGGCGGTAACCGCTTACGTGGGGGGGCGCTTGACGGAACGCTTCAGCTATCGCCCGGTGACGCTATTGGGGCTGGCTTTGTGCGCCCTTGGCATGGGCTTAATGGGCAGCCGCTGGGTGGTGGGCACACCTTACGGCGAAATGGCGTGGCAGCTGGCCGTGTTGGGAGTTGGTTTTGGGCTGGTGATTGCGCCAGTGGGAACGGCCGTCATCAACGCCGCGCCAGACAACCAGCGGGGCATTGCTTCTAGCCTGGTCATTGTGCTGCGTCTGATGGGGATGAGCGTAGGGCTTTCCGCACTGACGGCGTGGGGGTTGCACCGCTTCGACATTTTGCGTACGCAAATCCCACTGCCCGACCTGCCCCTTTCCGACCCCATTTACCAGCAGGCCATCATCGATGGGCTGACCCAGGTTACGGTGCAGGTGCTCACCGAAACTTTTTTGGTTTCGGCAGCGGTGGCAGGCGCAGCGTGGCTGGTCAGTCTGCGCCTGCGGCGGGAAAACTGAGATTACTTTGCTGGCTGCTCTTCAGGTTCCAGAATTTCAACGGTGGCGCCAAAGGCTTCCAGTTTCTCCAGGGCTTGCAGCACCTGGTCAGCGCCGACATTTTTCAAGATGTAGCCGGGTCCGCCATCAACCAAAGCGGTGGCCTGCATCATGTCTGTCTGCAAAATTTCGGCCAGAGCGCGCACAACGCCAACCCGGTCACTCCCTACTTCTGACAGCCACAGGGCGTAACCAAGTATTTCGGCCGCGGAATGCGGCCCTTCCTGGTCTGCCCTTTCTTGCAGTTCATCAATATCGACGACGGCGCCCACCATTTGTAAATAGGTTTGGGCCTTAACGGCCGTTTCCTGATCCACGCCTTCCAGCACAATCAATGGCAGCGCCTCTTCCAATTTGGCAAGTCCGGGAATAGTCCGCCCGGTGATGCGCTGCACGCCGTCCAGCACCCGCTCGCCCAACAGCCCAATGGAGGTCAAGGTAACGGCATAGTTGCCTTTGCGAATGGAAAATGGCTTTTTTTGCTGGCGCGCGGGTTTCTGCGCCGATTTTACTTCTGACGGAACTGTTACATTTTCCGAGGACGTGGGCAAGCCAATAATTTCGGTCTTCACCCCCAGCCGGTCCAGCTTTCGTTGGGCAGCAACGGCCGTTTCCGCACTCACGTGGATCAGCAGGGGGGCAGGTAACTGGTTGAGCAATAGCAAGACTTCCGAAAGCTCTAAGCCCGTCAGGTCACGGATGATGGCTACAGCGCTGTTTTGTTTGGCGCCTACGCTGCGCAAAATCAGGCTGGCCTTGCCCTGGGGCTTTTTCTGGCTCAGCATTCCCAACTTGCGGCGCAGCAGCACCTGCTGGGATTCCACCATACCCACCATTTCCAATATGCGGCGTAACGTTTGATTCATGCCATCCATCCCTATGCGCAACAAATAAAAAAGACCTGCGCGGCCAATGCCGCGTCAGGTCTATCATACAATGGGAACTACCCGCTGTAAATCAGCTTACAGCCTCGTCTTTTGCAGCCAAAACGGCCAGTTGCAGTTCGTCCAACTGCTTCTGGGCCACGTAGGAAGGCGTATCCGACATCAGGTCGGTGGCTTGCGCTGTCTTGGGGAAGGCCATCACCTCGCGAATGTTGGGTTCGCCCGCCATCAGCGCCACCAGGCGGTCAATGCCGGGGGCGATGCCGCCGTGCGGCGGTGCGCCGTACTCAAACGCTTCCAGCATGTGCCCAAACTGATCCTCCGCCTCTTCCCAGGAGAAGCCGATGAGTTCCATGATTTTGCGCTGCAACGGCCGTTCATGAATACGAATACTGCCGCCAGCCACCTCAAAGCCATTACACACCAGGTCATACTGCTCACTCAGCACCGCGCCGGGGTCCGTATCCAGCAGCGGAATATGTTCCCGCTTCGGGGCGGTAAACATGTGGTGGCTGGGCGCGTAATGTCCATCTTCCATCGTCTCCTCAAACAGCGGGAAGTCAACCACCCAGCAAAACGACAGCGTGTTGGTATCCTTCAAGCCCAGGCGGCTGCCCATTTCCTCGCGCAGCGCGCCCAACACGGCATACACCACCAGCTTCTCGTCACTGGCAAAGCAGAAGCAAATCGCCCGGTTCGGCCTCCATCCGTTCCGTCAGGGCAATCAGCTGATCCACCGTGAAGAACTTGGTGATAAAACCCTTCATTTCGCCGGTATCCGGGTCCAAAGCCATGTCGCCAACCCTTTGGCGCCATTGGCTTTGGCAAGCTCCTCCAGTTCGCCGATTTCTTTACGGCTGTAGTTGCCACAGCCCGGCACACAAATCGCCTTTACCGGATTGCCCGCGGCCACATTCTCGGCAAACACGCGAAAAGCGCTCTTTCCGGCAATGTCGGAAATATCCACCAATTCCAGGCCATAACGCAGGTCAGGGCGGTCTGTGCCAAAGCGCTCCATCGCTTCGCGGTAGCTCAGGCGCGGGAACTTGTCGGCAGCCAGCGGAACCAGGCTTACCTCGTTGACCATGCCGACCATCAACTCTTCAATTAAGTCGAGGATGTCGTCTCGCTCCACAAAGCTCATTTCCAGGTCAAGCTGCGTAAATTCTGGCTGGCGGTCGGCACGCAAATCCTCGTCGCGGAAGCAGCGGGCAATCTGGAAGTAACGTTCGTAGCCCGCCACCATGAGCAGCTGCTTGAGCTGCTGCGGGCTTTGCGGCAGGGCGTAAAATTTTCCGGGATGCACGCGGCTGGGCACCAGATAATCGCGCGCCCCTTCCGGCGTGCTTTTGAAAAGTATAGGCGTTTCAATTTCCAAAAAGTCGCGCTCATCGAGAAAGTCGCGGATAAACTTGATCGCTTTATGGCGCAAAATGATATTGCGCTGCAGGCGCTCGCGGCGCAGGTCCAGGTAGCGGTATTTGAGGCGCAGGGATTCGTCAACGGCCGTTTCGCGATCAATCAGGAAGGGCGTCGTCTTGGCCGGATTAAGCACCACCACCTCATTGGCCATCACCTCAATGTCGCCGGTGGGCAAGTTGGGGTTTTCCTGTCCGGCCAGGCGTTGCACCACTTCTCCGGTAATTTGCAGCACATACTCGTTGCGTATTTGCTGCGCCAGATCGAAATTTTCCTGGGAACGGCCCGAATCAATGACGACCTGCGTTTTTCCATCGCGATCTCGTAAATCAACGAAAATCACCCCGCCCATATCCCGGCGGCGGTTTACCCAACCTGCCAACGTTACTTCCTGGCCCACGTGGCCAAGTCGCAATTCCCCACAGCTATGTGTTTTTAGCATACAATCCTTCCTCAATCGTGTTAGTGTCTCGCAAAAACAAAGGCGCAAACTAAGCTTGCGCCTCTTGCAGCAGTCGGTTAGGGGAAACCGGCTGAATTCTATCATGCCGTCCGGTGGTTTACAAAAGTAGTAAAAGCTAACGTCTTGGGAAACAGCCTCTCATATTTTTAAGAAAGTTTTGATAAAAATTGACACCGGTCCACATCACTGCTAAAATGTGGCGCATATTGGTCAACTTTTAAAAGATCAAAATGAACGAAATGGGAGACAACTAATGCTGGAAGAAATTAAAACCACAACCGAGACCATCTACGTTACTGATGCGGCAATCGATATTATTAAAAACCTGCTGGTGCAGAAAAATGTACCGGAGTATGGCCTGCGTGTGTTCGTGTCCGGTGGTGGCTGTTCTGGCCTGCAATATGGCATGGCCCTGGAAGCCGAAGCTCGCCCATATGACAATGTGTTTGAACAAGGCGGCGTCAAGGTTTTTGTGGATCCCACCAGCATGATGTACCTAAATCAAGCAACCATTGACTATGAAGAAAGCTTGATGGGCGGTGGCTTTAAGATTGAGAATCCCAATGCGGTAGCAAGCTGCGGCTGCGGTCACTCTTTCAAGTCTAAAGATCAGGCCTATGACAGTGACGCAAGCTGCGGCAGTGGCGGTTGTGGGTGTGGCTAATTCAGTAAACAGTAATTAGTAATCAGTGATAAGTAAGGCGTTTGTCAACTGGCAAGCGCCTTTTGTTTTGCGAGAGGAAGGAATATCTACGGATTAGAAACAATGGCAACCAGATATTTCACGCTAGAAGAAGCCAATGCGCTTTTGGAACAAATCGAACCGCTGATGGGGCGGCTGCTGGAGACGCGGGCAAAAGTGGTGAAGCAGCGCCAGGAAGTTGGGGTGCTGCTCAACCAGGTGGGCGCCGACGTAGGCAGCCCGGTAACCTCGGCCATGGTGCAGGACTTTACCCTCATTGAAACGCTGATAGAAAAAATCCGCGCTTATGGCTGCGAGGTGAAGGATTTGAACGGGGGCCTGGTAGATTTTTTGTCTAAGCGCAATGGGCGCGATGTCTACCTCTGCTGGCGATATGGGGAGCCAGGCATAACCCACTACCACGAACTGCATACAGGTTTTGCCGGAAGACGGCCGTTATAATCCGACTCACCTCTCACCCCGGGAAAAATTCCACACCCTTTAACTGATTCAATTCGGCGACAAAATTTAGCCGGGGCCAGGCCAACGCCCGCGCCAAATAGCGGTGCAGCCGCCGGTTTGCCCCCATGCCGTTTACCTGCCAGCTTGCCAGTTGCCCGTTTTGCGCTTTCTGGACGCCTATGGGCAGCAGCAGCCCCAACCAGAAGATGGCGAGAATGCCAACGTAAAGCTGTATGCGCCTCTCCAGGGTAGGGTCTTGGGAAGCGCGGGTAGCGAGATACGGCCGTATCAAAGCCTCCCACCCCACCCCATCCAGCAAATCTTCCTGGTTGGCCGCCATCAGTAAATCCGCCAAATCCAGGGCCGGGTCCCCCAACCCGCTGTCCTCCCAATCCACCAGCCCCAGCCGCCCACCGGGGCGGGCAATGACGTTAGCGAAGCGCGAATCTAACCGGCAAAAAGTGAGCGGGGGGCGGTAGTCGGCAAGCTCCTGAGCGATCAGGTCATATTTTAGGAGCAACCCATCGCAAATTTCAACGAGAGGCTGCAAGTGAGGGGCCGTTTCAGCCCAGGCAGCATATCCTTGAAAAGATGCCTTTATCCCCATTTTTCTGGCTGCCAGGGTTTGCTCATACGCCCGCGAAGTCCACAATCCCTCTGTAGAAATGCTGTGCAACTGGGCAAACAGCGCCGCCAACTGGCCGAGTTGGGCAGGCGAAGGCCGCTGCCGGTTCCACATTTCACCCGCCATGAATTCGTAAACAACCACAGGGGCCAGCCCTGGATCATAGAAAATCGGTCGTGGGGCAATGTCCAATTCTGCCAATCTGTGAAGCGCTTGAAATTCGCGGGCGGGTGCTGTTTCTAGCTCGTCGGGCTTCAGGTATTCTTTGGCAATGAAGTGCCGCCCAGCGGCCCGCAAATCATACAGGCGGTTGCTCTGGTATTCCAGGGGTGGGCGCAGGGTGAGATGTACGGCCGTTTCTGGTACACCCAGCACTTTTGCAAGGGTCGTTTTGATTGCAAGAGTCATGGCCAATTAGAATATCTCTCCTGATTTTATGCTCCAGGTTGCGAGAGCAGGTGGGATTGTTAAGCTTCCTGTGGACGTCACCTCAGATTCAGTCATCCACAACTTTTGACAATATCTCGGTGGGATTTGACGAATCATTCTCCCATTATTCCCAGCGGCGAACGATGCCCAACAGGTAGCCATCCGGCACGATTTCGGTCAGATTATCGCCTTCAGCCGTCAGTCGCCAGATCGGGGAATCTGACCAACTGTCGTCGAAGAAGAGGTAGCGGTTGTCTGGCGACCATGCCAGCCGCAGTGGAGTATTGCCTTCTATCTGCCGCTCCCAGATAAGCTGGTCATCTACGCGTTGAGTGACAAACAAGCGCGTCGCTTCCCAGTCACCATCATCCCCTGTGATAGCTTCCCATTGCGCCAGCAAATTATCGCCGGAAATAGCTGCTAGCATATCCGTATGAGATGGCGAACAGGTATAAGCTAGATCAACTGTGGTGGTGACTATCCCTTCCGGTGACCAGCAAAGCCGCTCAAAACCACCGCCTACACTGGAGGTGGTGGCGCCGACCGATTGCCGCTGACCATCGGCGATGGCGACGGTTTCGATACGGCCGTCGCTGATACCTTCATACGGCTCGCGTGGCGTGAAGCAGCAACCATAAGCCAACTTTGCCCCATCAGGCGACCAGACGAGAATACGGATTGATCCAACTTCCAAGTCGTCGGTGCGGGGAATCAGGGTGAGATGGGTGTCAGCGGCAAGATCATAGAGGCACAAGCCGCATTCAGGCGAGCGGCGTGTGGGGTCATCAGCAGGGGCAAAAGCCAGCCAGCGGCTATCCGGCGACCAGGCCAGCGCGGAGACAGTTATGGGAATTATGCGCTCCTGACGTGTTCCCAGGTCTACCAACCGTAAGCCGCCGGCGCGGTGACGGGGGTGCGCTATCCAACGGCCGTCTGGCGAAAGCAACGTAGTGTGCAGGCCAAACTCTGGCGCATTGAGCCAGCCCAAGAAATCGTCACTGGTCAATTGGTCTAACTCGATGCCATGCACGTCGGAACGCCAGAGAGCCTCCCCTTGCGCAAACCATACAGTCTGGCCGGTGTGCAGGGGGTGGGTTATGGCCTCTAAAGTTGGTATAGGTGTGGACGCCCTGGTGGCGGGAACGGCCGTTGCGGTTGTGGGGGATGGTGATGCGGTAGGTGTTGGAGGAACGGTAGTTGCCCTGTCTACAGTTATGGGTTCACTATGCACTGGCGTAGGGCCCGCTGCCGGTTGGTACACAGCACACCCGAATAAAAAGACCAGCAAAAACCCTAATAAAACAATGGCTTTATACATTAAAGATTATATCGATTAGATAGGTACAAAGAGATGAAGTTGAATAGGCTCATAATGCCACGGACGAAAGTTCAAACGGAAGTTGTGAAGGCCACAACAGATTTCCATGACCGCGTCTCGAAACCCCTCCTTCCAATTTCTGATTTTGTCCCTGACAATACGATAACGTTTGACGCCACCAATGGCGTGCTCAACGCGGATGCGGAGGGATGAAAGCCATTCGTTTACATGTTTATCCAAATCAGAGAGCTCGCCTCCGCGCGGTTTCTTCTTGGGTTGAAGAATGGTCACTCCCGTCAGGTCAAAACCTTGAAAACCAGTGTCTTGGGCCAGCTGGCTACCAGGAGGCAACCTATAGGTGCTTTCGTCAGCAAGCTTTTTATCATGTCTTTTGCCCTCGACGGTCGCCGTGAGGAAGAGTATTTTGCAGGCGGTGTTAATCATGGCGTTGTTTTTCAGGCCGTGCTGTTTTTTTTACCACTGTAGAACTCTTTTTGCTTGGCGGCATCGGTTGGTCTGGGAATGGGACGCTCGGTGCCATCATGAAAATAGAGGGTGCAGTCATCATTAAACACCACCTCCGCCATGCTACGTGCAGGCATTTCATTCAAACAGGTAAGGGTTTGCTGTAACACCACCCGCAAGGTATGAATCCATTGATTGGCTTTAGGTTGGCTAATACCAAACATGGCACCTTGTACTTCTTGTAGGTTGTTGGTTTTGAGGTAATTCAAAATGAAAAAGAGCTTGTCGGCTGGTGTGGGCAACGGGCTGTTCTGATAATCGCTGTACTTGCGTTTGCCTCTGGGCTTTCCATCCAGGCGATACTGTTTCATATGTTCATAAAACTGTTTTGCGAAATGCGGTAACAAGGCATCAAATTCTGTTCGCGTGTACCCGGTTAAGGCTAGAAATTCTCTGGGTTTATCGGCGTAATCCTGATATTTACTCATGCTCCATCTCTTGTTAAGCTGGTAGGGTGTTGTTTTCAAGGTTACGTCATTCTATCTCATTTAATCGATATAATGTCTATTTCATCCTCCCTGCATAGCTTTCACCCAGTTTGTTTTAGCCAGGGTATCAGAAACGGCCGTTGCTTGCTGCCCGCCTTATCCATGTTCAGCCTACGATGCCCTTGACTAACAGGCACAAAAAAACGGCCGTCTCCAGGGGAAACGGCCGTTCGTAAAACCAAAACCAACCAAAATTAGCTGCGATCTTCCATGGCTACGTAATCCCGCGTTCCTTCGCCCAGGTAAATCTGGCGCGGGCGCGCAATCTTCTGTGCATCATCATTCAGCATTTCCACCCACTGCGCCAGCCAGCCAACCGTGCGCGGAATGGCAAACAGTACCGGGAACATCGGAATCGGGAAGCCCATCGCCTGGTAGATGATACCGGAGTAGAAGTCCACATTGGGATACAAATTCCGCTGCACAAAGAAATCGTCCTCCAGCGCAATCCGTTCCAATTCCAAAGCAATATCTAGCAGCGGGTTTTTGCCCGTCACCTCAAATACTTCGTCGGCAATCGTCTTAATAATTTTTGCCCGCGGATCATAATTCTTGTAAACGCGGTGGCCAAAACCCATCAACAGCCGCTCGCGGTTCTTCACACCCTGCACAAATTCGGGCACATTTTTCAGATCCCCAATTTCTAGCAGCATGCGCAGCACCGCCTCATTGGCGCCGCCATGCAGCGGGCCATACAGCGCCGCCGCTGCCCCGGCCATTGACGAGTAGGGGTCAGAATGGCTGGAACCAATTACGCGCATGGTAGCCGTACCGCAGTTCTGCTCATGATCGGCATGCAAAATAAACAGTACGTCCAACGCCCGCTCCAAAACAGGGTTTGGTTCATATTTTGTTTCCGTCATCTTGTCTAGCATATTCAAGAAATTGCCAGTGTAGCTCAAGTCATTGTCCGGATAGACAAAGGGCAGGCCACGGCTGTGACGGTAGGAAAAGGCTGCTACCGTTGGCACTTTGGCAATGAGACGGATAATTTGCTTCAAGCGCACATCGGCATCAGCAATATTGCGCCCTTCAGGGTAGAAGGTGGACATAGCGGCCACCGTGGCAATAAACATGCCCATTGGGTGCGCATCATGGCGGAAGGCGTGCATCAACTGCTTAATATTCTCATGCACAAAGGTATGATGCAGAATGTCATGCTCCCACACGGCATATTGTTCCTTTGTGGGTAGTTCACCATTTAATACCAGGTAGGCCATTTCCAGGTAATTAGATTTCTCTGCTAGCTGTTCAATTGGGTAACCGCGGTAGCGCAAAATCCCCTTGGCGCCGTCAATGTAGGTGATGTTGCTTTTGGTTGAAGCGGTGTTCTTGAAACCAGGATCGTAGGCCATCATGCCAAAATCGTCGGCATTTACCTTAATCTGGCGCAAGTCCATAGCATTGATGGTGTCATGCTCAATGGGAATCTCATAGGTCTTACCTGTGCGATTATCTGTAAGGGAGAGTGTGTCTTTTGTCATAAGTCTAAATCCTCCAAAGACCAGTTGTGGGAAAATAAAATATGCAAATAATTGTTTGCACCCAGTTTTCCCTGGGTAAAAACGGTGGCTCATGGCCAAGTATAGCGAGTTTTTGCCAGGATGACATGAACAATGTCATTTACTTAGATGCTATTTGTAATCATTGAGAGACATTTTACATGGGTCGGCAGTATAATTTGCCGAATATTGGCGGTAGTTTGAGGAAAATGAGCTTATGAATTACCTAATGTGCAACTTTCAAGCGGCCACCAAATCATCTAAGTGAAGAGGCGGTCGGCCCAGTTGCAAATTGATGAACACACAAACCGTGTGAGAAAGTACCTTACGAATCAAACGATGTTGATAATGCCACAGGTCATGAGCACGCGTCTTGGTGATGTGGTAACGCTCAGTCAAGTGTGAACCCACTGTTTCGACCAGTTTACGCCAACGATTGCATGTTTTGATGATGGACACCGGGGGCTTGGTTCTCATGTTCTTACGGGCAGGTACCACGAGCTCGATGTGTCGTTTTCGGGCTAAATTCTCCTGACGCCAGCTATCAATAAAACCTTTATCTGCCGGAATCACACCTTCAAAGCCGGTAATCAAGTCATCCAGGAGTTGACAGTCGTGAGGACGAGCCGGCAACAAAGGGTAGTGAATAATCATACCCACTCGTGAAATGCGGAGACCTAACTTGAACCCATAGTAGTGCAGGTCTTTGGCGGCACAGTAACCATAATCGGCATCTCCTTGGAAACAGTGGTCCCGTTGACTGCGTGTATAGGTGCAGACAGGTAACGGTAAGGTGTCAATGATTTGCACACAGTCATTCGCTTGTCCGCTGACCTGCGTTAATCGTTGTTGAATCAACGCTTTGATAGCCCATAGATTAGCGGCTTGCCGGACAAAAATTGTTCTTTCACGCAGATGAGGAAAGAAATGGTGGTAGTGGGCATGAAAATAGTCATAGATGTCTTCATCCTGATACAAACCGAAATACTCGCCGCAGATTTCAAGGGTGATAACCTCTTCATCGGTCAAAGCAGGAGAAAAACCGCGCCTGCGGATGGGATATTGAGCAACAACAACTGGATAATGTTCACACACCAAACAGTACACCATAATGATAAAATAGTCTCTGGACATCGGGAATTCTCCTCGTTAATGAATAGTTGGTTAGTACCCCTATTCTAAAAGGAGTTACCCGATGTCCAAATCAAAAATAAGTCGCACATTAGGTTATGAATTGTAAAATTTGTGGTGGGGCCTTTACGATTGGTTCTGAAAGCTGTCCCCACTGCGGGAGTGATCTGTGTCCGGAGTGCGGCGCATCTTTATCCGCAACGGACACGGTATGCAGCAACTGTGGTGCAGAGTTTGCCATTGTTTGTTCTCGCTGTCAGGAAGAGGTACCGGAAGATGCAGACATTTGCCCTCATTGTGGCGAATTTTTAGGTGATGAGGAAGATGTAGCAGGTAAACGGCCGTATCTTTACCTGGCCTTGCCGGAAGAAGAGCAAACTGCCATTGCAGAAGCGACGGCATGCCCGATTTGTGGCGAAGATGTTTACCTGGGTGATGGTTTTTGCACAGCCTGCGGGCAAACGTTGTGCCCCCAATGCGGCCAGGCTGTGAATGAGGACGCGGCTGACTGCCTAAATTGTGGCGCGGCTTTGTACCTTACCTGCCCGCTCTGTGAATTTGAGCTGACGACCGGCACAGAAATGTGCCCAAACTGCCACGCGCTATTCCCAACTTATTGCGGAAAATGTGGAGCCAGGCTCGAATCTGGGATAACGGCGTGCACGGTATGTGAAACGGCCGTTTCCATTTCCCAACGCCCCTCAGCCCGCATAGTCCATTCCTTGCTAGGGGACAGTAACCAACTCGTACAAGTTGTAGCCTGCCCCAACTGCGGCACGCAATTCGGCCTGCACCAGGGAGAGTGCCCGGAGTGCGGGTACAGGCTTTGCCCAAACTGCCAGATCACTTTGTTGGCAAAAGAGCAAGTATGCCCCCGCTGTGGCCAAAAGCACGAAAGAGAGAACAACCGTAACAAGCGGGCATGCCCTAAATGCGGGAAACCAGTGACTTCTGGCATGGATGCCTGCCCACACTGTGAAGCATTGCTATGTCCCGAATGCGGAACGGCCGTTGCCGAAGATGACGTCCTCTGCCCCCGCTGCGGCAGTGAATTTGAGCTCTTTTGTCCTGTATGCGACGCGAAAGTCAATGCCTCAGATGCGCTTTGCCCGGCTTGTGGCGCGGCATTTTAAAGCCTAGGCAGGCTCTTATTGAACTGCCTGGCGGGCAAAGTTTAGGGCTTCTTCCTGGCTTGCTATCTGCCCCACCGCCTGGGCTTCTTCCAGCAGGCGCAGCAGGCGGCCAATTTCCGGGCCTGGCGCCAGACCCAGCTTCATTCATCAAGTCCCGGCCGTTCACCAAAGGCACAGGAGCTACCGCTTCCTCGTATTGCTCAAAATAAAAGCGGTACAGACCCGGCTACCAGTGCCACCAAGATTCGCCCACTGCACACCTTCGCCGGGACCGTCATAGGTGGCCAGGTGGTCAGCCAGCGCCAGCAAGCCTACGTCCAGCCCGGCGCTTTGAATGTCGCGAAAGTAGCGATAAACGGCGCGGCGAGTTGGCGATGCACCCTGAGCCTCCACCAGCAGCAGCGGGCGCATGTGGCCCTGGACAATGTGGCGCCACGTGCTCGACAACCTTGTTGCTGAAGGTTAAGCGGCGCAGCGATGCCACCCGTTATAGCTGCTCCCACTTTGTCGTGCCCGAAAAAGCGGATGCGTCCCCCGTCATCAACGCTTTGAGTCTCTTTTTTGCCCACGTCATGGAAAAGTGCGCCCAACCTCAAGAGCAAACGGCCGTTTACAGCTCCGTCCACAGTCCGGTCAAGATGGGCTTTCAAATCTGCCAGCAAAGGGAGCCAGGGCATTATGAGCTACTCTCAAGGCTTCATCGGCGGGTGGTACGTCGGCGAATACGGCCGTTTCTACCTGCAGCCAGCCAGCGCAGAACGTTGATAGTGTGAGGCAGTACCGCTTCATGATGCGGCGGGGACTGTGTCACTTCGGCCAAAGCGGCGATTTCCGGCAGAACGTGTGGCAGCAGCCCAAGTTGGTGCAGCAAAGCCACAGACTGGTCCGGCACGGCCGTTTCCAGTAGTTTAATTAGTTCGTCCCGCACGCGCTCAATGGAGGTTTGGGGCAGTAAAGAGGCAGCAGCAGAAACGGTCATGGCCGTCTCCGGCAGGAGCGTAAAGCCAAGGCTTAATGACAGCCGCACCGCCCGCAGCGCTCGCACCGGGTCTTGCTGCAGCGCGTTTGGGTGGGTAAGACGAAGCTGCCCTGCCTGTAAATCGGCCATTCCGCCGCAGGGGTCAATGAGGGCTGCTGTGGTTTGGGCCGTGGCGGGCAGGGCTAAGGCATTGACCGTAAAATCCCGGTCGCGCAAATCTGCTTCCAAGTCAGAGCCGCGAAAACGCGCAAAATCCAGTGTCACACCGCCCTCTGGCAGCACCACCCGCCCCGTGTCCCGCTCCCTATCCAGTACGTAGGCGGGCAGCCCCAAGGCGTCAGCTACCTGAAAAGCCAGGCGAATGGCCTGCCGCGGTACGACAAAGTCCAGGTCTTTGCTGGGGCGACCCAGCAGGGCATCGCGCACGGCCCCGCCAACCAGGTAAACGGGGAATTCTTGCTCTTCCAGTAACGGCCGTATTCGTTCAAGCAGCACCGGCAGGGCTAATGCCTTTCCTCCAGACGGTTCCACAAATCGTAAAGCCAGCCGTTCCTTGGGGCGATTCCGCCGCGCCAGCCGCTGCGCTTCTTCTGCTGTAAACCCCACACCAGCAACACGACCTTGTGCCAACGCCACCCACCTGCCGGCATAAGGCGTTAAATCCAAAATCTCCATTGAAAGTTCATCCAAATCCGGCTACGGAAACCTACGTCCCCGCGCTACTCGCCTCCCAGGTGAGCAAACACTTCCGGTTTCAGCACACCCACGTAAGGTAAATTGCGGTACAGTTCGGCAAAATCCAGGCCATAACCCACTACAAACTCATCGGGGATGTCAAAACCAATGTACTCTACATCCACATCCACTGCACGCCGCGACGGTTTGTTAAGCAGTGTCACAATGCGCAAAGATTTAGGCGAACGAGCCAACAAATTGCGCCGCATATAGTCCAGCGTGCGCCCACTGTCAATAATGTCTTCGACAATGAGTACATTGCGGCCGGCAATGGGCTCCTTCAAGTCCATGACTATGCGCACCTCACCGCTGCTTTCCGTCCGCGCCCCGTAGCTGGAAACACCCATAAAATCCAGCTCATGCGGCCGTTGCAATGCCCGGCTCAAATCACCCAAGAAGATATAGCCACCCTTCAACACACAAATCAAAAGCAAATCTTCTTCGTCAGTGTAGTCGGCCGCAATGGCCTGGGCCATTTCCGCAATGCGCGTTTGCAGCCGCTGGGCGTCAATCATGACATATTGCACATCCGCTTCCAGATTACGCAATGTCTCACTCATTGGAGGCCTCCATTTCGAGCAGGCTGCACGGCATGGCACTCGCGGCAGCGCGCCTCGTACACTTCTGAGGCACCCACCATGACAACCGGGTCATCGAAAGCAGCCGGTTGACCGTCAATCAATCGCTGGGTGCGGCTGGCTTCTTCACCGCACACCACACAAATTGCGTGGAGCTTACTAATCATTTCCGCCCGCGCCAGCAAATCCGGCATGGGGCCAAACGGCACGCCGCGAAAATCCATATCTAACCCGGCACAAATCACGCGTTTGCCCTGCTCAGCAAGCGTTTCGCATACCTGCACCACACCATTATCAAAAAATTGCACTTCATCAATTGCGACAACCGTCGTGTCTGGCGCAATAGCGTTCATAATGTCCCCGGCTGATGTCACCGGCACGGCTTCAAAATTCAGGCCATTATGGGAGGTAACTCTTCCTTCATGATAACGCGTATCAATGGCTGGCTTAAAGACCTGCACCTGCTGCTTGGCAATGACGGCCCGCCGCAATCGGCGGATGAGTTCTTCCGTCTTGCCGCTAAACATGCTGCCACAAATGAGTTCAATGCGTCCGCGGGTATGTTTCATAGCAACTCCTCTCCTCTTCATCAAGTTTGCATGCTGATCAGCATTTAGAGCTTTCAGATGCCTCAACAGTTCAATATCTCAATCTTTTTTGCAATCTTACCAATAAGTCGATAAGGTCGATAAACAAGAAAGGGCAGATACGTTGCCGCATCTGCCCTTTATCTCATATAACTACCAGTCCGCGCCTTAGGCAATCAAGCCTTCGGAGCGAAGGAAGCGTTTGATGTCGATCAGTGCCTTCTGACCCATGCCAGGCAGCGCCAGCAGGGCATCCTCACCTTGCTCAAACAAGGCCATCACGTCACCAACCGTGGTTACATCGGCATCTTGCAAGGCATTTGTGGCCCGCGTTCCCAGCGACATTTCTTCCACTGACAACTTGAGCGGCGCACGCTTTTCTTCTTCTTGCTCTTGAGTCTGGCGCAGCTCTTCGCGACGCTGCAAACGACGCATAAAGCGATCAACCTGCCCTTCAGTATCCAGCAGGCGCTGTGTACCTGTGTAGAAGGGATGGGTGCCTGACCAGATTTCCACGTTGATTTCAGGAACCGTTGCGCCAACCGTCATGACGACTTCGCCTTCGACGATGACTTTGGCATCGGGATACCATTGGGGATGAATGTCTTTCTTCATGACTCTGGCCCTTAACTTTCTACGGAATAAACGCTGACGAATTTACGCCCGCGCTTGACTTCAAACTGAACCTGGCCTTCAATGAGGGAGTAGATGGTGTAATCTTTGCCCAATCCGACATTTTCACCTGGGTGAATTTTGGTACCTTTTTGGCGAATGATGATATTCCCAGGAATAACATACTCGCCGCCATAGCGCTTTACACCCAGGCGTTTTGAATTACTGTCACGGCCGTTTCTCGAGGAACCGCCACCTTTCTTATGTGCCATGATTCCTTCTCCTTACTCTACAACTATCTCGTCAATGCGCAGACGGGTATAGTATTGACGATGCCCTTTACGGTTGCGATACCGCTTCTTGGGCTTATATTTCCACACAAAAATCTTCTTGCCACGATACTGCTCTACTACGGTAGCTTTGACTTTCACGCCGGTGACATTGGGCTGCCCCACTTTCACATCACCCTCATCGGCAAGCAGAAGAACGTTCTCTAATTCTATCTGTTCACCGACTTCATAAGGCAGCTTTTCGGTGGAAAAGCTATGACCTTCTTCGGCGCGGTATTGCCGGCCACCACTTTCAACGATAGCGTACACGGGTATACCTCCAAAAAGAACCGGCATGCAGCGATGCCGGTCGTCAAGTTTATTAACCAGGCAGGCAGTGGTTGGTTGGCCTGCACAGCGAACAAAGATTATAGCTCTGGTAACAGGGGATGTCAAAAAATGGAAACGGCCGTTTTTGCGGCTCTCATTTCTCCCCAACATTGACCAAGGGTACACAGACTCGCAATGAGACATCATCCACGTACATCCCTGTTACGCCAGTGACCCCATTGTTGTAGACGCCAAAATAAAGCTGGATTGTTTGCCCGGCAAAAGCTGCCAGGTCAAATTGGTGTAAGGTCCACACCTGTTCATTCAATCGTTGAAACAGCAGCGTGTGCTGTTGATTGGCTTCATCATAGACAAGCACAAACTGTGAATCATCCACCAAAACATCCTGCTTAACAATAGGTGCAATTTCCGGTGCAGTTACCATGCGGGTGCCGCTGCTGGTGGTATATAACCAAAATGAAAAGGTGGCGCTGGTCAAATTTGGCGGTACGGAGACTACTTGCCAGGCTGAGGAATAGCTGTTGACATTCTCCAGAGGATTCACGATGCCTGCCCGCAAAGCCCAACTGCCGCTGTGGGTAACGGCCGTATCATAGACCGCCGGGTATGCATTATCGCCAATCACCCAATTCGCCTGCTGCTCAAATCCGCCATTGAGCACCAACTGTTGGCAGGGATCTGGCGTAGGTGAAGGGGGCGGCGGGGAAGTAGGTACAGGCGTGGCTGTTGGTGTCGGCATCGCCGTGGCTGTGGGTAATTGTATGGGTGTGGCCGTGAAGTTGGCGTTCGTTACCCCCGGTGGCAAAGATACGGTGTGCACAGCGGGATTGAAGGCGTAGCCCGGCAGCGAAGGTGATAGTTGGTAGACGCCTGGAAGCAGATCTTTAATCCGGTAAACACCGCTGCTGTTGGAAACGGCCGTTTCGCCACTGTTTGTGCGAACAGTCACCCCCGCCAGCGGAAGGCCGCCATTGGTAACAACTCCGGAAATATCATAAACTGCTGGTCGCAAAATGAGCGGCAAATACACGTTTGTTGGGTAATCCATAGCCACCAAAAAAATATCGCGGAATTCATTCTCGTCCTCGGGGACGAGGTCATTGGCTAAAGAATCAAATGCCGCCAAAAGCCCATCTCCGGAAATAGAAACAAAGGAAGAGTTGCCGTTTCCTGACGCACCTTGCTGATTTTGCGATAACAGCCAGGTTTGCTGCTGGAATACGTCTCGCACAAAGGCATCCCAAGCGCCATTCTGGTCACCCGGAACCAGATTGGTTGCTGCACTAAAAAAGGCTATGTAACGGCCATCGGCAGAAAGAGAGGAAATGAAGGAACCATCATCACCGACTGAGCCGTCAGGCGCGCGGGAAATGAGCCGTGTGTACCCTGTGAGGCGGTCGTAAAGAAAAATATCGAAGTTATCGTTATCGTCGCCTGAAACGAGGTTGCCGGCATCAGACAAATAGGCCACATAACGGCCGTTTGCCGAAATAGTTGGCTCGTACGAATCCCCTAATGCCTGGTCGCCGTTCGCAGTCCGAGAAAGGCAAATGGTTTGTCCCGTTTCCCGATCGTGCAAGAATACATCAAAATTGGCGATACTGTCCCCAGCCACCAGGTTGGTTGCGCTGCTGTAAAAAGTAACGAAACGGCCGTCTTCAGAAATATCGGGGGCATAAGAGTTGCCGTTGGGTGGCTGCCCATTCAACCCTGCTGATACCAACGCCATCGTACCGCCCTGCATATCGCGCACAAAAACATTGCCAACCTGGTTGGTATCGTTACTGACCAAATTTTGGGCCAGGGAGTCAAAAGCCACAAAACGGCCGTTTCCGGAGATTGCCGGATTGTAAGAGCTGCCATTAGCAGACTGTCCATCGTGGGTTAATGAAACTAGCACCGTCTCCCCGTTGTCCTGGTCATGCAAAAAGATATCGCGAAAGTTATTGGAATCCCCATTCACCAGGTTTTGCGCCAGGGAGTCAAACACGACGAAACGGCCGTCAGTGGAAATGTCGGGGTTTTCCGAAAGGCCATTGGCCTGGGTCCCATCACTGTGGCGAGTAACCAGGGTAATGCTGTCCAATTCCACGTCGTAGACAAACACATCTTGCAGGTTATTTTCGTCCTCTTGCACCAGGTTGCTGGCTTTGGAGGCAAATGTCAGGTAACGGCCGTTGCCAGCCATAACCGGCTTCAACGAATCGCCATTTGCTTCGCTTCCATCATGCGCCTTGGAGATTCGCAACAATGTGCTTTCCTCGAAAACATTCTGCTTTGCCCAGGCCTCTGGCTGCAGCCCAGCCACATACAAAACCCCTAGAAACCCAATTACGACCAACATCCACACTTCGATTCGCCGCGTCATGCATGTTCTCCTTCTTCCTGCAGAGCATTTTACCACCTCGAAGCAAAACTTCTAACTTTACAACACGTGCTTTCCCCCAAAAAACTTTAAGTTTTAACCGTTGACAGCCCTAGTAAAGATGAGGTAGAATGTTGAGCGGTCACTTAGACTAATTTTTTTATGGAGATGTCGATGAGCATGTTATTCACCATCAATCGGATCCGCAGCGCCCAAGCCCGTGACTTCGGGTTGGGTGGCGTGCGTCCGCACGGCATGCGTCGGCGTTTCCAGGCAGGGAGGGTGTGTCTCACCCCATAAAGTACATTCCTCCGCCTCGCAAACTGGGTTCTCGGCCCCGCGTGTCGTCACAAGCACGCGGGGTTTTTTTATTCCTGACGAATGGTGTCAGGTTTGCACAGTATCCTTTTCTTATTCCGGCTTATTGTTAACAAAAGATTGAATACAGGGGATTGCAGACTGAAAACTGGAGATTAAAGATCAAAGTCTCCATTCATCAGTCTCCCCTATTCAATCCTCAGGAGTGGCCATCATGCAAAATTTTTGGCGACTTATTAGCTATCTCAAACCTTATAAAGGGCGCTTTGCCCTCTCATTTACACTGGCCATGATTACCATCGGTAACGACCTGCTGGTGCCCATGCTTTTTGGCTGGACAATCAGCAAAGGTCTGGAATCAGGGCGAATCGACCAGGTGATTCTTTACGCCGGGCTGCTGGTTGCTGGCCCAGGCTGTCAAATCGGTCGTGAACTATGCCCAATGGATAGTGCAGCACCAGGTGGGCCAGAGCGTGGTGCGCGACCTGCGTGACCAGCTTTATAGCCGCCTGCAAGCGCTGCCACCCAGTTTTTACCGCGACATGCCCACCGGGCAAATTATGTCCCGGGTGACCAGTGACGTGGAAGCGGTGCAGGAGTACCTGGGCTGGGGTTTCCTCATTCAGGGGATGGGCGTCGTTGTCGTTCCTGGGCACGAGCATCATCCTGTTTCTGCTGGATTGGCAGTTCACGCTGGTGCTGTACCTGCCGCTGGTGGTGCTGGTGTTCATCGTCTACCACTTTGACAAGCGCATTGGGCCCTCGTGGGAAGCGGTGCGGGAACAGATGGGACAGTTAACGCACCGTGCTGCAAGAAAATATCAGCGGCGTACGTGTGGTGAAGGCTTTTGCCCAGGAACCGAAAGGAAAACGGCCGTTTCCGCAGCCAAAACCTCCTCAACCGCCAGAAAAACCTGGACCGCTAGCGCCTGGAAGCCAATTCATTCCCGGCTATGGATGCCATGGTTGGTCTGACATTTGCCCTGCTGGCCTGCTTCGGCGCCCAGCGGGTAATCAATGGACAGGGCGACCTGGGGCAGTTCTTCTCTTACCAATGGTATCTGTGGGGCATCATCTGGCCGGTGCGCTTCATGGGCTGGCTCATTAGCATGATGCGCCAGGCATTGGCCGCCGCACCGCGCCTCTTCGAGATTCTGGATGCGCCGCTGACCATCGCCAGCAAGCCGGATGCCATCAGACCTGCGCGACGGTACGCGGCGAGATCGACGTTCCGCGACGTCCGCTTTGCCTTTGATGACGAACCGGAACGGCTGGTGATGAAAGGGCTGGACCTGCACGTCAGGCCCGGTGAGATAGTCGCCAGTTATGGGTGGTACGGGCAGCGGGAAATCGTCGCTGGTCAACCTGATCGGCCGTTTCCAGGAAGTCACCGGCGGGCAGGTGTCGATTGACGGCCATGACGTGCGCGAAATCACTCTGGAAAGCCTGCGGCGGCATATCGGCATTGTGCCCCAGGAAGCCTTCCTCTTCTCGGCCACCGTGCGCGAGAACATTGCCTACGGCCACCCGGAAGCCAGCGAAGCGGACATCGTTCGCGCCGCCAAACTGGCCCAGGCCCACAACTTCATCCAGGAAATGCCTGACGGCTACGACACGCAGATTGGCGAGCGCGGCGTACGGCTCTCCGGGGGACAAAAGCAGCGGCTGTCGCTGGCCCGCGCCATCCTGGTTGACCCGGAAATCTTGATCCTGGATGAAGCCACCAGCGCCGTAGATACACGTACCGAACATGAAATTCAAAAGGCACTGGAACAGGTAATGCAGGGGCGCACCAGCATCATCATTGCCCAACGTCTCAGCACCATCAAACACGCCGACCGCGTCATTGTGCTGAAAGATGGCGTGGTCGCAGAAGAAGGCACACATAAAGAACTTCTGGCGCGCGACGGTGAATACGCCCACATTTACGACTTGCAGTACCGCGAAAGCGACGACCTGCTGGCGGAAATGCGCCAGTACATGACCACGCAAAGCGGCGATTATCAACTAAAGCCGTTGGCAGTGTAACTGATGACCAAAGACTGAAAACTGGCAATCTTTAATCTCCAATCTTCTTCATGAGGACAGCATGAAACCTGGAAACATCATCATCCTTAACGGCACATCCAGCTCTGGCAAAAGCAGCATCTTGCGCGCCTTGCAAGAAATCATGGACGAGCCGTACCTGGACGCAGGAATTGACAAGTTTTTGTGGATGCTCCCCAGGCGGTATATCAACGAACCCGCCTATTGGCAGCGGGTTTACCAATATGAGTGGCCGCAGCCGGACCAATTAATGATCCGCGCCGCGCCGTTGGGGCATCAGTTGATGGATGGGATGCACCAGGCTATTGCCGCGCTGGCGCAGGCAGGCAACCACGTGGTGGCTGACCATGTTCTGGCCGAGCCAGCCTGGGTGCGCCAGTGCGCCGCCCTCTTTTCTAACCTGCCCGCTTGGCTGGTGCACATCACCTGTCCGCTGGCAGTGCTGGAGGAGCGTGAGCGCGCCCGCCGTGATCGCACGCTGGGACAGGCGCGGGCGCAGTTTCACCTGGTTCATGCTCACGCCATTTGCGACCTGGAAATAGACACTGCGCAGCACGACGTGAACGCCTGCGCGAAGATAATCAAGCAGCACATGCTGGCGGGGCCCCCACCCACGGCATTTGCGAAGCTGGCAAAGGAAGGATAGCCATGTCTATCGAAACTTACGAAGAACTGGAAGAGGCCGAACAACGGCCGTTCAATAAAGAATACTTCTTCCGCATGCTCGGCTACCTGGGTCGCTATCGCCGCGAAATCACCCTCATCGGGCTGGCCATCATCGCCTCGGCCGGCGTGCCTTTGTTTGAGCCGTACCTGCTGGGCCGCGTGGTGGACGACGGCATCGTCGCCAAAGACCTCACCGTCGTGAGGCAGTTGGCGCTGCTGCTCATGGGATTACACCTGCTGAGCTGGGTGGGCAATCGCACCCGCACCTGGTTATCGGCCGTTATCGGCCAGGGCGTCCTGTTCGACCTGCGCGACGACCTGTTCACGCACATCCAGCGGCTCAGCTTGCGCTTCTACGATAAGCACCCGGTGGGGCGCATTATGTCGCGCATCACCAGCGACGTGGAGTCTATTGCCCGCCTGCTGAACACCGGCCTCGTCACCTTCGTGGGCGAGGGCATCAATCTCATCGGCATCCTGGTTGTCATGCTGTGGATGAGCTGGCGGTTGACCCTGGTGGCTTTCATTACCATCCCCCTGCTGTCCTTTCTGTTTTACAAGGCGCGAACCTCCATCGAAACAGGCTGGAAAAACGTGCGCAAGACCGTCGCTAACATCAGCACCAACCTGAACGAGTCGGTAACGGGGATGCAGGTAACGCAATCTTTCGTGCGCGAACGGCGCAATCTGCACACCTTCCAAGGGTTGACAGAAACTTCCAAAACCACCTGGTTGCAGACGGTACGCGCCGAAGAGACCATCTGGCCCTCCATTGACCTCATCGGCGTGACTGGCACGGGATTGGTCATCGTCGTGGGCGCGTCCATGGTCTTCAACGAAACGCTGACGGTGGGTTTCGTGATTGCTTTCATCAACTACCTGTGGCGCTTCTGGGCGCCGCTCAGCGCTATGAGCCGCCTCTATGGCATGACGCTGAGCGCCATGGCCGGAGCGGAGCGCATCTTCAGCTTCCTGGACACGGCGCCGGAGATTACGGACAGGCCGGGCGCTGCGCCCATGCCGTCCATTCGTGGTGAAGTGCAGTTTGAGCAAGTGAACTTTAAGTATGACCCGGAGCAGGAGTGGATTTTGCACAACGTGGATTTCCACGTGCACCCTGGCGAGACGGTAGCCCTGGTGGGGCATACCGGTTCGGGCAAAACTTCTATCATCAACCTGCTGATGCGCTTCTACGACCCCACCGAGGGTGCAGTGCGCGTGGATGGACACGACCTGCGTGACGTGCAGGTGGAAAGCCTGCGCCAACAAATGGCCATAGTGCTGCAAGATGGCTTTGCCTTCTCGGGAACAATTGCGGACAACATCCGTTACGGCCGTTCCCAGGCCACCGACGCTGAGGTAGAGGTTGCCGCCAAAGCGGTGCGTCTGCACGACTTCATCAGCAGCCTGGAAGATGGCTACAACCACGACGTGGGCGAGCGCGGCGGGCGTATCAGCGTGGGGCAGCGGCAGTTGCTGGCCTTTGCCCGCGCTTTGCTGGCCAATCCGCGCATCCTCATTCTGGACGAGGCAACCAGCAGCGTGGACACAGAGACAGAGCGCGTGATTCAGCAGGCCATGGAAACGCTGCTGCAAGGGCGCACCGCCTTCATCATCGCCCACCGCCTGAGCACCATTCGCCACGCGGACCGCATTATGGTTATCGACCATGGTCAAATCGTGGAATGGGGCACCCACGAAGAGTTATTGGCGCAGCACGGCCGTTACTTTGACCTGTATCTGACCCAGTTTGCCGCCCACGTCAACGGGCTCGGGCAAAACGGCAAAGTAATAGAGCCGCAAGGGATTAAAGGGTAAGTACAGTCTTATCGGGACACGGATTCTTGCAGACGAACTCGGGCAAAGTGACAAAGCCGGGTAAATCTGTGGTTATCCGTGTCCCACCCGAAAGCATATGAATAAAAAAACCATTGACACTGGACTCAAGCAATATTGGCGCCTGTTCGTGCGCTATATGCGCCCGCAAAAGGGGCAGGTTTTGCTGCTGGCTGTGCTCATTCTTGGCAGCATAGCCCTGCAGCTTATCAATCCGCAGTTAGTGCGCCGTTTTTTGGATGCCGCGGAAACAGGACGCACGTTGGATGAGTTGGTTCGCACGGCCGTTCTCTTCACTGGCATTGCGATTTTGGCGCAGTTAATACTGCTGGCAGGCACATACGTCGGCGAAGTGGTAGCGTGGACGGCGACCAATGAGCTGCGCGCCGACCTGGCCTTGCACTGCTTGAAGCTGGACATGACCTTCCACAAGACCCACAAACCAGGCGAACTCATCGAGCGGGTAGACGGCGACGTAAACCAGCTTGCCAACTTTTTCTCGCAGCTCATCATCCAACTGGGCAGCAACCTGCTGCTGGTAGTGGGTGTGCTGGTTTTGCTCTGGCTAGAAGATTGGCGGGTGGGTGCATCGGTAACGGCCGTTGCCCTTCTTGGCCTGCAAGTGCTCAGCTTGCTCAACCGGCATTTGGTGCCGCGCTGGCAAGCCGTACGCGCGCTAGAAGCCGACCTCTTCGGCTACCTGGAAGAGTGGCTCACCGGCACAGAAGAGATCCAGACCAACCGCGCCGCAGCCCTACATCATGCGCCGCCTATACGAGCTAATGCGCCGGCGTTGGCGGCTGACCCAATCTGCCATGCGGCTCAACGTGTGGGTGATTGGCTTGCCCATCATCGTACCCGCCCTGGCTTACGTGGTCGCATACCTCTGGGGTGACCATCTCTTCCGTGGCAGCGTGCTCACAATTGGCAGCGTTTACCTCATTTTTTACTACATTGACGTCATTCGCGGGCCACTGTGGGGCATTCAGCGCCAGGTACAGGATTTACAGCGCGCCGCAGCCAGCCTAAACCGCATCACCGATCTGCTTGCCGAGCAGCCAACCCTGAAAGATGGCGACAGCACCACTTTACCCGATGGCCCACTGGCCGTTCAGTTTGATGGTGTGTCGTTTGCCTACCAGGATGAATTGGCAACAGTCAATGGTACAACTGCCAATTGTTAATGGTGAAGGGTCGACTCTCCAGATCTCCAATCTCAAGTTCTCCAAGATGTGGAGTTCACGCTGGAGCCGGGACGGGTGTTGGGGCTGTTGGGGCGCACCGGTAGCGGCAAAACGACGATTTCGCGGCTGCTGCTGCGCTTTTACGATCCTACCGAGGGAGCAATTCGGTTGGGAAACGGCCGTTTGACAGACTTGCGCCACACCACCCAGGCAGAGATTCGCCGCCGCGTAGGCATGGTGACGCAGGATGTGGAGCTGTTTCACGCCAGCGTGCGCGACAATCTGACGCTTGTTCGATGACGCGGTGGACGATACCCGTCTCCTGCAAGCCCTGGAGGAGTTAGGGCTGCGCGACTGGCTGGAAAGCTTGCCTGACGGTCTGAACACGCGGCTGGACGCCAGCCACAGCCTCTCGGCCGGCGAGGCACAGTTGCTGGCCCTGGCGCGCGTTTTCCTTTCCGATCCGGGCCTGGTGATTCTGGATGAAGCCTCTTCGCGGCTGGACCCGGCGACGGAAGCGCTGCTGGAGCGGGCCATCGACAAGCTGCTGGCGGGGCGTACGGCCGTTATCATCGCCCATCGCCTGCATACGGTGCAGCGCGCTGACGAGATTATGGTGTTGGGTAACGGCCGTATCCTCGAACACGGCGACCGGGACATCCTGGCTGCTGATCCGAATTCGGAATTCTACAGTCTCCTACAAACCGGACTTGAGGAGGCGATAGCGTGAAACGTAAAACGTGATGGTCTTCTTTTCACGTTTCACGGAGTTTACCGGGGCGAAAATCAAGCTCACACAGGGGCAAACGCTGAAGGACTTTTCGCGGAAGGCGGTCTCGCTGATGGCATTGCAGCACTGGTTGGCGACGGCCAGGGTAGCCAGCAGGCAGTCGAACTGGGCAGGCGTGGCTGGAGCTTGAGCTTCGCGGTCAACTTCATGCCCACAATTATAGCACATCTGTGCTAATCTGTGTTGGGCTAAATCAGCACAAGGCGCTTCTCCGCCGCAGAGCAACGTTCGCCGGGATATTTTATGAAAACCTACAAATACTTCCTCCAACTCATCCGCTTTCGCCCGCACTATTATGCCCGGGACATCATCCCCTTCACCATTCACACGTCTTTAGGTGCGGTCAACGGCTTGCTGCTGCGCGCCTTCTTCAATGGGCTGACCGGTGATGCGGGTTTCAGCCTGGGGCTTTGGGCGGTGGTCGGCTGGCAAATTGCCACCGTTATCGTGTCCGTGGCCCTGCTGTTCGTGGCCATTATGGGCACGATCAACCTCATTCAGCACGGCATGGCGCTGATGATTCGCAACATGATGGCGCGCATTTTGTCGCTGCCGGGCGGCGCGGCATTGCCGCAAGATGAAAAGGGGCATCCCATGCCATCCGGCAAAATCATCAGCACGCTGCGCGATGACGCCGACCAGATGGCTTCTTCACCCATCGTTTTTGACGATCTGTTTGCTTTTGGCACACAGGCCGTCATCTCGCTGGTCATCATGTTCCGCATCAACGCCCTGGTCACGCTGGGAACTTTTGTGCCCTTGGGGCTGGTCATTTTCGCCGCACACCGACTTAGCAAACGGGCTGAGGCGATCCGCAAGGCCAGCCGTGCCGCCACGGCCGAAGTTACCGGTCTCATCGCCGATATGTTCAATGCGGTGCAGGCCATTAAGGTAGCCGATGCCGAAGAGCGGGTTATCGGCCGTTTCCGGCAGGTCAATGATCAACGGCGTTCGGCGATGGTGCAGGACAAGCTGATCGTGCAGATCGTGGACACGCTGAGCGACGGCACGGTGGACGTGGGCGTGGGGTTGATCTTGCTCTTTGCCGCCCAGGCAATTTTTGCCGGGACGTTTACGGTGGGCGATTTTGCGCTGTTTGCCTCTTATGTCTGGCCAGCAACGCAGCTTATGCGCATGGCCGGTCGGCTGATCACCCATTACCGGCAGGTGGGCGTATCGGCGCAGCGGATGGAGCGTGCTGATGCAGGGCAGCCCCCCCGGCGCGGTGGTAGCCCACAACCCGATTTACCTGACGGGCGATTTGCCGGAGCTGCCTTTTGTGGAGAAAACGGCCGTTCACCGGCTGGAAACGTTGGAAGTGCGGAATTGAGTTATCAGTATTCAGCAAACGGTGTCGTATTCAGCAAAAAGTGAGCAGGTAAAGGGAACTGGCTCACTGACCCCTGATCACCGCTCGCCGCACACTGGCATCGGCGACATCTCCTTCACCGTGCCGCGCGGCTCTTTTACCGTCATCACCGGCCGCATTGGATCGGGCAAAACGACGCTGTTGAAGCTGCTGTTAGGGCTCCTGCCGATGCAAACAGGCGAAATTTTATGGAACGGGGAGCAGGTGGCTGACCCAACAACCTTTTTTGTGCCGCCGCGAGTGGCCTACACGGCCCAGGTGCCGCGCCTGTTTAGCGAAAGCTTGCGCAACAATGTGCTGCTAGGGCTGCCGGAAGATGAAGGTGGATCGTTGATGGAAGCGGTGGAAACGGCCGTTCTCGCCCAGGACCTGGCCGAGATGGAGGATGGGCTGGATACGCTGGTCGGGCCAAGCGGCGTGCGTCTTTCTGGCGGGCAGGTGCAGCGCACTGCGGCGGCCCGCATGTTCGTGCGCGATGCCGAACTGCTCATCTTCGACGACCTCTCCAGCGCCCTGGACGTGGAAACGGAAGGTTTATTGTGGGAAGGTCTTTTTAATGCGGCAAGGGTGCAGAGGAGCAAGGGAGCGGAGGAAAACCTGCGCCGCCCCACTTGTTTGGTGGTGTCGCACCGCCGCCCTGCGCTGCGGCAGGCTGATTGGATTATTGTGTTGAAGAACGGCCGTATTGAAGACCAGGGCACGCTGGACGAACTGCTGGCGCGCAGCGCGGAAATGCAGGCGTTGTGGCACGGCGAGGTGGCGGAGAACTAGAGATTGAAAACTGGAGATTGTTATGGGCATCATCATGCGTCTGGCTGATCCAGACACAGATTACGACGGCATTGCGGCGCTGTGGAATGAGTTAGAGCCGGAACCGGTTTCGGCCAATCAACTGCGTGAATGGGATGCGCCGGCCCCGGGTAAGCTGCGGCGGCGCATGGCCGCTTTTGTGGATGGCAATATAGTCGGGTACGGTTTTGTGGCGCGGAATGGCTTTGATGCAAACGGCCGTTACCAGGTATGGGTTGGTGTCTCTCCCAACTGGCAGCGCCAGGGCATTGGCGGGCAGTTGTACGATGAAGCGCTGAGTTTTGTGCAAAAACAGGCTGCCTCAAAACTGACCACGGATGTGCGAGACAACAATCCATATGCCTTACGTTTTGCGGAGCAGCGCGGCTTCACCATCAGCCACCACCGCTTTGAAAGCATTCTTGATTTGCACAGCTTTGACCCTAGGCCATTTGCCGGAGTCGTGGAAGCCGTCTCGAACAGCGGCATCCGCTTCTCAAACCTGGCAAAGGAAGGGGATAGTGAAGAAGCGCGACGCAAGCTATACCAACTAAATTGGGAGACATACCTTGATGAGCCAGGGAATTCAGGCGATATTCCAGATTTTGATACCTTTAACAAGATGCTCAACACTGCCAGTTGGTTCCGGTCAACGGGCCAAATTTTGGCCATAGATGGGAAGCAGTATGTTGGCATCGCGGCAGTGGGCTACTTTGCCAACACCAATTCGCTGTACAACCTGATGACTGGCGTGGATCGCGCCTATCGTGGGCGGCACATTGCTCTGGCGATGAAACTGCTCACCATCCAATACGGGCAATCAATCGGTGCAGACTATATGCGCACGCACAACGATTCCCGCAACGCGCCCATGCTGGCCATTAACCGCAAGCTGGGCTACCAACCCCGCCCCGGTGAGTACCGACTGCACTATCTTCTGGCTTAGTTGTTAAGCAGCGTGATTCAAGCGAGGAACTCGCGGAGTTGAGCCAATACCAGCTCGCTCTGCTGTGCGGGGAACCAATGATTGACGCCTTGCAGAAAAACAAACTTGCAGTCAGGGCGGTGCTGGAGTTCCGCTTCAAAGGCTTTGGTGCTGGCAATGCGGTCAATGTGGCTGCGCATGAACAGCACGGGGAACCTAAAGTCAAGGTATTCCGGTTCGCGCCCTAGAATGCCCCAAAAGGTGAAGGGCAGCTTGATAGGCCAAAACCAGCCATCCCAGTAATGATAGGTGTCGCGCCACGCTTCGTTGGCCGTTTCGGAACGGTATCCGGCGAAACGGGTGAGGAGATAGCCAAGCAGGTTTTGGAACGGCCGTATCCGTAAGGTGTACGGCACTATGTAAGGAATCTGGTACAGCCAGGTTAGCGCATTCAAGCCATGCTCCCACACATCATAGCGAAAAGAAGAGGCAACAGACAGGGCAACCAGCTTTTCAAAGGGCGGATTAGTTTGCGCACGCACAAATCGCCAGGTGTAGGTAGCGCCTAAATCGTGGGCAATGGGTATCAGTTGGCCGGTAGGGCTTTGCGCCGCCACCTCGGCAAAAGCGGCTCCTACTTCTCCATCCAGCACCCCCTGCCGCAGCTCGCGCCAGGTGGGTATGGGTGCAGGGCGTGTATGGCGGTTGGGAAAGGCCAGGGTGTAAACAGCTCGCCCGGCCAGCCACGGCCTTTCCCGTTCCGCTTCTGTAAAATAATCGCGCCACATAAGCGGAGAATCGGGAAAGCCATGCAGGAAGATAACCGGGCTGCGGGTGTTTTCCGGCGGCTGAACCAACTTTTCTAACTGGCAAAAGCGCATCATTACCTACACCTGCCGCAATTTCTCGAGAACGGCCGTATCGATCCACCCCTGAGAGGCTGCATGTTCCGCCATGGTCAAAGTATCGCCAGCCAAAATCAGGGTTGATCCGGCTAATTTTACTTGTTCAGCCAAATGCAGTACGGCCGTATCCCGCTCTTCCTCCGGCGAAACGTCCCGAATATAAACCGCCTGAATGCGCCCCGGATATGCTTGCACAATCTCCGCGTAAATCTCCGGATCCTGCTGCCCGCTATCTCCAATTAATAAAAAGGGCAGATCACCATAAAAGTCCAGCACCTGGCGAAGGGCATCTAATTTGTAAGTCTTGTGTTGGGTGGGCAGCAGTTCCGTCTCGGTGATGCCCCAATCACGCAACAAAAGGGGGGCTAAGGGTATCTCTTGCAGCTCAAAGAAATCGACCAGTAAGTCAAACAAATTCCACGGGCTGCTAGAAAGGTATACCAAAGGGTTCTTGCCTGCTTGTAAAGCCCTGTAAAATTCCGCTACACCGGGAAAGGGCAGCCGCGTTTGAGCACTCCCCATAAACACAGTGCGTGCCATTCGCAGCATGTCGGTGGCATGGGACAGCATGACTGTGTCGTCAATATCGCTGATGATGCCAAATCGAGCCCCTGGTGAAGGCACGAACACGCGCCCGGTGGCATGGACCGGGACAGGCGATTCAGGGTGGAGCAAGGTTAATTCAATCTCATGCCATAAGTTTCTAGTTTCAACAATCGGATCTGGCAAGGTTAAGGAGACGAAAAAGTACCCTTCTTCATCCCCAGTGACAATTTGCTCCACTTGACCATACCGGGCGTGGACTTTGGGAAAGGGGATTTCGTCACTGGCAAAACGGCCGTACATGTCTACCAGGTTGTCCCACAGGCTGTCGTTGTTAACGGCCGTTGTGTCACGTGGATTTCGCAGCACACGCCCGCGTAAGGTCAACTCTTGCGGCTTGCCGTACCCAAAATAAGGCAAAATAACCAGGGAGGCCGGGGGACCCAAACGCGCAGTAAGCCTCTCTTTTAGGTCATCAAAGTGATTCTCAATATTGTGAACAACACTATGTAATGCTTGCTGCCAGCTTTCCACCGCACTATTCCTCCATGCGTTCAAATCTGCATAGATGCTAACCTTAGACCTTTATACCTGCAAAAAATTTATTAGCAACCCCGCATTATTAGCAATAACGGCCTTCCCTAGTTCTGTAAGTGGGATCGTAAGAGAGGTTGATATTATTTATAAACGCAAGAATGTAACATTCCTAATTATCTATTATGCATGCCAAAGCTTGGCAAATCTACCTGGAGGCATTTTTTTATGAGCGATGTCGTGATAATTGGCGGGGGTCCAGCAGCGTCCACTTTGGGCAGCTATCTTTCAAAGGCTGGTATCAGCAACACAATCATTGAAAAAGCGATACACCCACGTCCTCATGTTGGAGAATCTTTAGTTACAAATACTACGCGAATTTTTGATGAAATCGGATTTCTGCCGACCATGGAGCGTGAAGGCTTCGTACACAAGTATGGTGCAACATGGCATGCACCCATGCATCGAGGAAAGCTGAGCATTGAATTCGCGGAGTTTCCACTGGAAGGCATCAACCAACCTTACAGCTACCACATTGAGCGCAGTAAATTTGATCTACTTTTACTCAAGCATGCCGAGCAGTTGGGTTCTACTGTTTACCAAGGTGTCGCAGTGTCCCGCGTCTTGTTTGACGATAATAATCACGCATGCGGTGTACAAGTAAAAGTTGGCAACCAATCAGTAGACATTCCAGCAAAAATCGTAGTGGACGCCAGTGGGCGAGGTACTTTGCTTGGTCGTCAACTGCAAATGAAGAATAAAGACCCTTTGTTCAACCAATATGCCATTCACGCTTGGTTTGAAGATGTTGACCGTGGTGATGACGACACATCCGAGCACATCCACATATACTTTTTACCTGTTGAGAGAGGGTGGGTATGGCAAATACCCATTTCCGACACAGTAACTTCTATTGGCGTGGTGACCGAGAAAGAGCAATTCAAGGAAGCCAAGCTGGGTTTAGACGAATACTTCAAAAAGCACTTACCCATCAATAACAACCTTGCTCACGCCATGCGGAATGCAAGGATGGTACGGGACTATGAAGTTGAAGGTGATTACAGTTACAGTATGACCCAGTTTGTAGGTGATGGCTGGATGCTTATTGGAGATGCCGCCCGTTTTGTTGACCCAATTTTTTCTTCTGGCATAAGTGTAGCCATGCACAGCGCCAAGTTTGCTTCAGAACAAATTATTGAAGCGCTGAAGGTGAATGACTTTAGCCAGCAGATGTTCCAGCCTTACGAAGACAAACTGCGCCAAGGTGTAGAAATTTGGTACGAGTTTATCCGTCTTTATTATAAATTGCTGCCGCTGTTTACAGTCTTCATTCAAAAATCGCAATATCGCATGCAGGTCTTCCGCTTGCTGCAAGGTGAAGTATTTGACCGTGACGAGACTCCAGTCCTGCAAGCCATGCGAGATTATATTCAGACAGTTGAGGGTTCAGAAGGCCATCTATTTAAAAAGCAGCTAACCGATTTGCCTTTAGGAGCATTACCAGAGGATGCCCCTGAATTAGTTAATGTGTAAGATTCAATCTCAGGTCAATGAATTTAGAATCGCCGTGATTATCGCGGCGATTCTTTTGTAAATTGCTGTTTGCTTCTTTTGCAAGAAACAACTCTCTGCCAGTTTCATTTTATTTCCTAGCATAGGAGAGTTAAATGTCCTCCGTTTCTGGTATCAAGACATTTCATCCAAAGCTGGATACTGTGCGGCTTCGCCGCTGGCTTTATGGTATTGCGCTTTTGGTGTTTGCTGTCCTTTGGTTAAGCTACATGATTGTGAATCCGCGATGGGAGCTTTTTGTGGATTACTGGCCTATGTCCCTAACGATGGCGCTGGGTTCTTTTGTAGCAGGATCGACGCCACAAGGTGGTGCGGCTGTCGCCTTTCCAGTCTTTACAAAATTACTAAACATCCCCACCGCCGATTCGCGTACTTTTGGCCTGATGATTCAGTCAATTGGCATGACTATGGCGTCCATTTTGATTGTGGCACGAGGCGTGCGGGTACTGCCCCACGTGATTGGCTGGGTATCGGCAGGGGGCGTTTTGGGTATGGTTATGGGAACATACGTCTTGGTGATCCCTGACCCATTCCCGAGAATCTTGTTCACCTTGGGAGCTACATCTTTTGCAGTGGCAATGATTATTTCGCGCTGGGTGTTGAAGTGGACGCCACGAAAAGACTTGGTGCTATGGAACGGCCGTACTCGTCTCACCTTCTTTTTCGTGGGTATCTTCGGCGGCATTTTTGCCGCTCATACCGGGTCAGGGGCAGACATGCTAACTTTTATCGTACTTACCCTGGCTTTTGGCGTAGATGAAAAGGTAAGCGTACCTACTACCGTCATCATCATGGCCCTCAACTCTCTCTTCGGTTTCTCTTTACATGGCGCAGTTATTCAAGACATTGGCATTGTCTGGAATTATTGGATTGTGGCCGCGCCGGTAGTTGCTGTTGGCGCCCCTTTAGGTGCTTTCTTCGCTTCCCTGGTACACCGCGATGTTATTATCGGGTTTGTCATCCTACTTATAATTGCTGAATTTATTAGCACACTGTTTCTTATCTCTTTCACCAGCACCATGATTATTGTCACCGGTATTGTAATACTTCTTTGTGCTGTCAGCTTCTTGGTCATGCTCACATTTCGGCAGCGAAAGATTGCACATTTGGCTTAAACTCACATTGCAGCCGCTTATCATAATGGAAATCTTTGGCAAGATAAATTATTCCTCTTCATTTCCATTTTTCATCTATTGGTCGTAAGTTCATTTGAAAGTTTTCTACTTCAGCATAGTTCTATAAGCTGGCTAGGGTGGAAAAGATACCTATATTGTCCCCCAAAACTGCAATAAAATAGTTACTTTCTTTCCAGTGGAGGGAGTATTATGAGCGAAGTCATTATCATTGGTGGTGGTCCAGCGGGAGCAACTCTTGGATGTTATCTTTCAATGGCTGGAATCAGTAATACCATCATTGAAAAAACGAATCATCCTCGGCCCCATGTTGGTGAATCTCTTGTCACAAATACAACCAGAATCTTTGATGAAATATGCTTTTTGCCGGTTATGGAAAGAGAGGGATTTGTTCATAAATACGGGGCCACATGGCATTCGCCAATAGGACATGGCAGCTTTAGTATCGTCTTTGCTGACTTTCCCCTCGAAGGCATTAACCAACCCTACAGCTATCACATCGAACGTAGTAAATTTGATACCTTACTGCTTAAGCATGCCGAGAGCCTGGGTTCAACCATTTATCAAGGGTTCCCTGTCTCTCGGGTTTTGTTCAACGATGAAGGGACTGCTTGTGGCGTACAGATCAAAATTGGAGGCCAAAGCGTTGATATTGCTGGAAAAATTATTGTAGATGCCAGCGGACGAGGAACTTTGATGGGGCGACAGTTGCAAATTAAAAAGAAGGACGCCCTATTTAATCAGTACGCCATTCATGGGTGGTTTGAAAATGTGGAACGCGGTAATGAGGAAACGGCCGATTATATCCACATCTATTTTTTACCCGTTGAACGAGGTTGGGTCTGGCAAATACCAATTTCCGATACTGTCTCGTCCATCGGTGTGGTTACCGAGCGCGAGCAGTTCAAAAGTTCTAAACTTAACCTGGACGGCTATTTTCATAAGCACGTCGCTATGAGTGAATCCCTTTTGCATGCTATGCGCAACGCCAGGCAGGTTCGCAGCTTTGAAGTCGAGGGGGATTACAGTTACAGCATGAGCAATTTTGTGGGCAATGGATGGCTCTTAATTGGTGATGCGGCTCGTTTTGTCGATCCGATTTTTTCCTCCGGTATCAGCGTAGCCATGCACAGTGCTAAATTCGCATCTGAGGAAATTATTAATGCACTGCAAGCAAACGATTTCAGTATCAATATGCTGATGCCTTATGAAAATCGACTGCGCACTGGCGTTGAAATCTGGTATGAGTTCATTCGTCTCTACTACAAACTTCTCCCAATCTTTACAATTTTCATCCAAAAACCACAATATCGCCTGCAAGTTCATCGCTTGCTGCAAGGGGAGGTGTTTGACCGGCAAGAAGCACCTGTGCTGCAAGCCATGCGTGACTATATTGCGATGGTTGAGAAGTCAGAAAACCATCTCTTCCGGCAGCAGTTATTAAACATTCCGTTAGATGATCTGCAGGATCTGGACCTGTCCCAAATTGTGCTGCCAACCTGAGATATTTCCTCAATCATTAGCGCTTTTCGGCCACCAGAACCACGTTTGTTGGCGGCCAGGGTAACGGCCGTAACTCTCCACCCTCCCTCTTAAACAGCGCCACTTTCCCTGCCCAACGATTCGCCACGATCCATGGGTTGGTATATGCGCGTGACCCCCTTTCCGGCTCATTAGGGGTCTCCAATACTGTAAATCCCGCCGCTGTCAATGCCGTTTTCCAATCGCTGAATGCCCAAAATGCAAAGGCTTCGTGCATTTCGCTGTCCCAGTTGTCGATGTAATCCTTTTTGCTCATGAACTCCACGGCCCCGCGCCAGGACAGCACGGCGTAGGATTGGCCCGCTATTTGCTCAATGCGATACGCTCCCACCCCGGGCTTGAAGTCGCGGGCAAAACGCAAGAAACGGCCGTAAGTAGACACCTCCGCCAGATACGCCTCCAAAGCCTCGCCATCCTCACATGCCGCCAGCACATTGTCGGAACGGCCGTCCACCTCATTCATCCAGAGGTACACCTCCCGATCCCCCTCCTCTTGCCCCACTACATCACGAATCAGCAGCCGCCCGCCCCGCCGCAGTTGGGCAAACTTCTGGGCCAGGTACGCCCGCACGCTGGCTGCTCCGTTGCCGTAAGACCATATTTCATGCATGGTCGAATTACAGATTGTGGTATCAATCGACCCCTCTTCAAACACCGGCTGCATGATGTTGCGCTGGTGAAAGTAAACGTAACTACCGCCGAAATCTCCGGCGCGCTGGCGCTCCTGACAGCGCGCAATAAATTCGGCAGCAATGTCAATGCCAATCAGGTCTGAGTCGGGGAAATCACGGGCAACCAGCGCCAGCAATGCCCCATCTGCACATCCTTCGTCTACAATTTTTCCCGGTACAATAGCCTCTTTGATGTCTTCGTACTTGATTTGCATGATGGCCGGGTTGCTCATGCCATAGGCATAGCTAGCGTAATCGCGCTCTGCCGTCAGGCTGCCAGCGTCATTTAGCAGGGGGTCGCGCCATAAGCGCAGCACGCGGCGCGGAATGTCTGGAAAGTCCTGCCACAAATCAAAGGTGGACGGGGCCAGCTCAGCCCGTAAAGAGGCCGTCACGTGCCAACTTTCCCCGGCCTGTACAATTTTTTGCAGAAGTTTGTTTGGCGTTGGTGGCTTATCTGGATGATCCAATTCAGCGGGTAAGATAGCAAAGCCTAATTTTTGGTACTGCTCGATAACGGCCGTTGTCGAGCACAACACAACAGAGTTTTCCGGGGTCAGCCGCAGGTTTCCATCGGTCTGCTCCTCAATTTCCTTGAGTGTAAATTCGGCAAAACGAGGTGTGGGGCGAAAATGGGGAATACCGATGATGCGGTAGCGTACGCCAAAGGTCATCTCCATGGGGCGGGCAAAGCGGTCTACGCCAATGGCACGCACGTGGAAGGGGATAGGGTTGTAGCGAGAATTGGCCTGATTGGCGGAAGTAACGGCAAATATGATGTGATCCAGGGGTTTAGAAGCCGACGGCCAGGGGGCTGTGGGCCGTTCTCCCTGCCAAAAGTCCAGTTCGGCCAGCGGCATTTGTAATATTGTACGTAAATACCGCTCCTGAAAAGCAGTGTTGAGGAGATGACGGCCTGGAAACAGCAAATAAGTCATGGCGTCAATCGTAAAAGATTTGCCGGGCATGGGCAACTTCAAATTGGCTGCGTCAGCATTCAGCTAGTCGGCACTGTTGCATGGCTCGCTCGCCAACCATCTGAACGCCAATTCAACGATACCTGGCTCAGTAACAACTGAGCATAACGGCCGTTTCCCCGCCACTACGCTACAATTCAACTCATGAAAAATAAAGGACTCTTCTTGCTTATTGCGCTGGGTGGCCTGACGGCCGTTGCCCTGCTCCTGCTGCTGCGGCAGCCCGGCGACCAGCCCAGCGCCATTGCGCCTCTTCCCACACTGGCTGCGAACGACCGTACCTTGTACACCCTCACCCCCGGCAGCGAAGCCAGCTTCACTTTGGGGGAAACCCTACGGGGCATGCCCACCACGGTTGTGGGCGTTACCAATCAAGTGAGCGGGCAGCTTGCCCTTAACCTGGATGACCTGGCCACCGCTGAACTCAGTTCAATTCAAATAGCCGCCTCGGATCTGACCACTGACAGCAATTTGCGCAACAGCGCTATCCGCACCTACATCCTGTATACGGACCGCTACCCCACCATTACCTTTACGCCAACCGACATAACCGGCTTACCCCAGCAGGGTGCCGTGGGAGAGACGTTGACATTTTCCATTGCCGGTGACCTGGCCATTATTGGCATTTCCCACCCAGTGACCCTTGCCGTTACGGCCGTTGCCGAATCCCCCACACGCATTACCGGCACGGCCACGGCCACGATTGACCGCACCCAATGGGAACTGGCAATCCCCCGAGTACAGGGCGTCGCCAACGTGGACGAATCTGTTCTCCTGGAACTAAACTTCGTTGCCGAGGCTGAGGGGTAGTAACCCGTTGGCCATTCAACACTCACTCTTCTTCGTCCACCAGACCCGCCTCCGTAATTTGCAGGCGAATTAATCCCTTAAACTCTTCCGGATCGGCGGGTTTTCCCTTGCGCAAAATGAGAATACGGTCGTTTTGCGCCAGCTTTTTACTAAACAGCCGCACTCGCTTCAAAATTGTCTGCCAATGGTCAGGCAGCAGCATCCGCGCCACATCTTCCGGGCGCACACTCCCCACCAGTCCCGCCTCACGGCACATCTGTACAATCGTTTCATACACCTCTTCATCGCTGACTTTGCGGGGCTTCTTTGGTATCTCTCGTGCCATGCTTTCCTCTCTTCGTATTCGTGATATGATTCCCATTCTACCCGCAAAAGGCCGGGCACAAAATTGTTAACAGACAGAGTTCAGAGATTGGGGTTAGAGAGGCGTTCATTCCTCTATCTCTGGACTCTATCTCTATCTCTTTTTAAGGAGACTGCACCATGATCATTGTCGCCAGCAGCAATGGCAAAATTGGTATGCCCGCCGCAATGCATGTACTGCGCCAGGGGGGAACGGCCGTAGACGCCGTGGAAGCGGGTATTCGCCTCGTAGAAGACCAATCCCGACGACCACACTGTGGGGTTACGACGGCTACCCCAACATTTTGGGCGAGGTGGAGCTGGACGCCAGCATCATGAACGGCCGTACCCTCGAATCCGGCGCCGTGGCAGCCATGAAAGGATATCCTCACGCCTCATCTCTGTCGCCCGCAAGGTGATGGACGAACTGCCCCACGTCATGCTCGTCGGCGACGGCGCCAGCCCGCTTTGCCGCCGAGATGGGCTCTTCGACTCAGCCAGAGATGCTGCTCACCGAAGAAGCGCGGCCGTCTGGCTGGACCGCCTGCAGCCAGACATGCGACGCCGACGTGTTTGCCAGCCTGCGCCGAGCGATTGACCTGCGCGACTGGGTGCGCCTGGCCACCGACCCTGAACGTGCCAACGGTACGGTCAACTTCATCGCCCAGGACAACCAGGGGCAACATTGCAGCGGCGTCAGCACCAGCGGCTGGGCCTGGAAGCTATCCCGGGCGGCTGGGCGATTCGCCCATCATCGGCGCAGGCAACTATGCCGACAACCGTTACGGCGCGGCCGCCTGCACCGGCATGGGCGAAATGGCTATCCGCGCCGGCACCGCCCACAGCCTGGTGTTTTACATGAAGATGGGCATGAGTCTGGCGGAAGCTGGAGCAGAAGCCATGCGTGATCTGAATGACTTGCACGGCCGTTTCATCAGCGTCATGCACATCGTTGCCGTCGACCAGCATGGTCAGCACGCCGGGTTCAGCAGCCAGCAAGGTAAAACCTACATCTACCAAACTGCAGACATGGCCGAACCAGCAGAGGTGCTGCGCACGCACGTACCCATCAATGCCCGGTGGGGATAAAATCTCCTTATTCTTCACTCCACACGCTGAAATAGTACCACCAGGGCATTCAAGTCAGTATATTTGGCCACCTGCTCATATGCTGGCTCCCCCAGGCTTAATCCGGATAGCAATTCTTCATCCTCGTTAGCATGAATATGGGACATCACCATCCAGAAGCGTTTCGCACCTGCTGTAGTGTTAAGTATTTCCGATAGCTTATCCTCTAAGGGCTGGGAGCGAAACCAGGTACCATAGATTGTTAGATGTTCTTCTTCTGATTGATAAACCTGATAGGCGGGAACCGCCCCATAATACACGTATACCACATCATCAGGCTGTAAATGCTCATTTAAATAAACCATTGCTGGGCGCAGTTCTTCCCACGGCCATTTCACCCAGGGATTCACATCTTCTGTGACAAAAGGAGTAAAGAAAAGAAAAAATCCTGTTAGCCCAATCAAAAAAAATCGTTTTACCCTTCGCCAGCAGCTAAGTGCCTGCACCACACTCGCCAAAGCCACCGCCCATAAGAGAGCCACAAATAGTGCGTAGCGCCCACCAAAAGGATAATAACCTAATCCATAAGCCACATACATAACCGCTATACTACCCAAAGTAATGAGAATGATGCGCCGCCCTTGAACAAATTCCCACCCTAACCAAACAAAGCCTGCCAAGGTTAGGAAAGTAAAGGAATATATAACAAACTGCGGTAGTTTTGTGCTAAAGGGTGTGACAAAAAAACGTATAAACTGATCCAGTAGTTGGTTATCTAATTTGCGCAAGCTGGCGAAAAAACCAGACTCCACAAAAACGGGGATTAATCCTTTGTTTTCTGTGAATCTTGCGATTTGCAACTCCAGCAGTAGGATATATAATGCGGCAACTCCAGCCAGAAAAGCAAGATGAAAACCAATAAATCCCAAAATGCGCAGTCGATTGCGTTTTTTCCAGGTCCGCCAAGCAAGCTCTATGTCTAGCACAGGTAAGAGGAAAGCCAGGCCATAGTAAGAGTATATAGCAAGCAAGTTTACCAAGGTTAATAAAATCCAATCACGGTGACGCCCATACCTACCAGCCCGCTCATAAGCCAGCAGCAACAACAAGGCAAGAAAAACTGTGAAACTATACTGGCTGACCTCTTGGGCATAGTAAATTTGGGTAGGAAGGACAGCCATGAAAACGGCCGTAGTCACCCCCAACTTTGGTAACCCCAGCATCGCTAACCAACGATATGCCAGGTAAACTGAGGCCGTCCCAAAAAGAACCGATGGCAGCCGCAACCAAAATTCCGCTGCAGTAAGCTGGGCTATTGGGTAAAGTAGCAAACGGTATACTGGGGGGTCTGCCCCCTGAGATACGAATAAAATATCCGGCCAGGGAGTTTGGGCACGCAGAACTTCGCGCGCTTCGTCAAACCAGTAACTGTGTCGGCTCACGCCAATCAAGCGAAGAAACAGGGCCATACCGGTAATGGCCAAGCTCCATTGATGCAAAGTCAATTTCCCATAAGTTGATTTTTGGGGGAAACCATCAACGCTCTTCATAAGCAGTCCCGTTTTCAATATGCATTATAACGAACCTTGCGCCACAATTCATAACAATTGGCCTTACCTTTTACCATTTAACACTTCAGAATTACTAATTTGTTTATGATCAATATTACTTTAGTAACGGCCGTTCTCATCACCCTACTGCTCATCGCTACTGGATGGAACCGCTGGCGGCGGCATAAACTGCTAGCCACAATTACGGTTGTCACGCTACCTGAATTCCCCTCAAGCCACCTGCAAAATAAGCGGGACGTGCTGGTGTTTTTACCACCCCGTTATGCCGCAGCCAACAAGAATTTTCCGGTGCTCTACCTGAATGATGGGCAAGACGTTGGCCAGCTAAAGCTGCAAGAAACCCTCGCTCAACTGATCGCTCGCGGCAAAATTACACAAATCATTGTGGTGGCCATTCCCGCAAATGATGAGCGGCTGCACGAGTATGGTACGGCCGTTGCCGCCAACGCCCAGGGCTTAGGCCGCAAAGCAGCCCAGTACAGCCAGTTTGTCATCACGGAGCTAATGCCTCACATCAACCGCGAATTTCGCACAAGGACGGAAGCCTGGGATACGGCCGTACTCGGCGCATCCTTGGGTGGACTCTCTGCATTCGACATGGCCTGGAACCATCCTGAAATGTTTGGCACAGCTGGCGTCTTCTCCGGCTCCTTCTGGTGGCGGGCTGGTGAAGAAGAGCAACTTCTGCCATCGGGGCAGCCCATCGCTCACCAGATGGTTCGGCAAGGAACATATCGCCCCCACCAGCGCTTCTGGTTTGAGGCTGCCACTCAGGACGAAACGGCCGACCGCGACAACAACGGGGTCATAGACGCCATTCAAGACACCATGGAACTGATTGAGGAACTAGAAAAACTGGGCTACCGGCGCGGGGAAAATGTCGTCTATGTGGAAGTCCTGGGCGGGCGGCACAATTACGACACTTGGGCTGAAGTGCTGCCCCATTTCCTTACTTGGGCCTTCCCAGGTTGAGTTGGATAGTTGGATAGGTAACGAACCAGCAAACCAGCAAACTAACCAACTAACCAACCGCTTACGGCAAAAACTGGTCGATAAATTCAAAATAACCGCGCCGTCCCCCTTCCTTTTGCCACATGTCGATGGAACGGCGTATGCGCTTCAGGCAAGCAATCACCTCGTCTACCTTCAAGGCGTGCTCAGAAAGAGTAACTACCCCACCGGATTCGTCAACGATCGCCTCGCGGCCCAGCCACCCCTCGCAGGTGGTGCGCAGGCGGTCGAAAACAAGCTGAGTCAGGGCGTCCTGTGTGAGGTTTGGAGGCTGGCGGCGGCGGGCTTCGGCCGTGTAGTGGCGGATGAGGTTGTTCACGGCCGTTTTCACCTCCCAATCCATCAAATTCTCCATCTGGCGGTACTGCCGCACCAGCGTCAGCTCCATACTGCGCAGCGTGTCGTTATATTTCTCTTCAAATTGACCCATTGTTAGCCCCTAATTCTTGCTGAATTGCGTGCCCTCTTGCGCCCACTGCATGGTGTAGAGGTTGAAGTAGCGGCCCCGTTTGAGCCAGCAGTTCTTCGTGAGTGCCTTGCTCGACGATACGGCCGTTATCCAACACCACAATCTGGTCCGCATTTACAATCGTACTCAGCCGGTGGGCGATGACAAAGCTGGTGCGCCCCTCCATCAGCGTGTCCAACGCCTGCTGAATCTGCTTCTCCGTCGTCGTGTCCACGCTGCTGGTGGCCTCATCCAGAATGAGAATGCGCGGGTCGGCCAGCAAAGCGCGGGCAAAGGAAATCATCTGCCGCTGCCCCACGCTCAGATTGACGCCATTTTCGCCCACGTCCGTCTGGTACCCTTCTGGCAGCTTGCGAATGAAACTCGTGGGCGCCCACCATTTCCGCCGCCGCACTGCACTTCCTCATCGGTGGCCTGTCAAACGGCCGTAACGAATATTGTCGGCAATCGTGCCCGCAAACAGGAAGGTGTCTTGCAACACAATACCCAACTGCGAACGCAGGCTGGCCTGCGTCACCTGGCGCACGTCATACCCGTCAATCGTCAGTGTCCCCTCGTTGATGTCGAAGAAGCGGGCGAGCAGGCGAATGATGGTGCTTTTGCCCGCGCCCGTTTCGCCCACAAAGGCAATGCGCTGCCCCGGCTGCGGCTGCCAGCGTAATGCCTTGAGCACCGGCTCGCCATCCTTGTAGCCAAAGCGCACATTTTCAAAGCGCACATGTCCCTGAATCGGCGGCAGTGTCTACCGCATCAGGCGCATCTTGAATATCTGGCTCATTGTCTAGCAAATTGAAAATGCGTTCGCTGGCGGCCATGGTCGCCTGAAAGGTGTTGTAGCGCTGCGCCATTTCCCGAATCGGTTGAAAGAAGCGGTCGATGTACAGCACAAAAGCAATCAGCGTGCCTGTCGTCAGGGTATCGCCTATCACCAGCCAGCCGCCCACGCCAACGACCAAGCGCTGTGGCCAGTGACCCCATAAAATCGACGCCAGGGAAAAAGATCGCCGTCAGGCGCGTGGCATCCACGTTGGCGTCAAAATAGGAGTGATTCAGGTCGTTGAAATTGCGCATGTTCAGCGTTTCGCGGGTAAAGCTTTTGGTTACGCGAATACCGGAAATCGATTCGTTCAGGTAGCCGTTGATGAGCGAAAGCCGCTGCCGCGTGGCCCGGTAAGCATCGCGCACACGCACGCGCCAGTAGTTGGTTAGCAAGCCCATCAGCGGCATGACGGCAAAGGTAACCAGCGCCAGCTGCCAGTTGAGAATCAGCATGGCGACGATAATGCCCAGCAGGGTAAAGACCGAGCGGAAGAGGCCGGTAATCGACCAGGTGATGAAATCTTGCAGTACACCCACGTCGCTAATCAGGCGGCTCATCAAGCGGCCCACGCTGTAGTTGTTGTGAAAGTTGAGGCGACAGGGTGTGCAGATGGCGGAACAGGCGGCTGCGAAAATCGGCCACCACTTTGGTGCCCACAAAAGCCATAATGGCGATGCGCCAGCGGTTGGTAATCCATTCGCCTACGGCGGCTGTGGAAAGAGAATGGTCCAAGTGCGCAGGACGTCGGGGGCACTGACGCGAATGCCGTCGTCGATGGCATAGCCAACGATGAATGGCTGCGATACGCCCAGCAGGGAGCTGACGATCATGAGCAATGATCGCCCACCAAAGCTGACGGCGGTAGGGGCCTACGCCTTGCAGCAGGCGGCGCACCAAACGGCCGTCATACGCCTTGCCCAACAGTTCATCTTCATTGGGCAGCAGTCTTTGATGCGCGCTTCCCGTTTTCTTGCCGTTCGTCTGTCGGGGGTTCTGGTTTTGGTGTGTCCGTTTACGCTTGTCATAGATTGTTAACCTTCTCCGTGACTGGCCATTCGCTCTTGCAAGCTCCACAAACTCTTCCTGATCTTTCAGCTGCAAATCGTAGATTTCTCGGTACAGGCCACCTTGGGCCAGCAGAGTGTCATGCGTGCCGCGTTCGACGATACGGCCGTTATCCAGCACCAAAATGTAGTCCGCATTTTTCAGCGTCAGCAGCCGTTGGGCAATGATAAAGGTCGTGCGCCCTTCCATCAGCACCTCCAGCGCTTGCTGAATCAGATGCTCTGTTTCCGTGTCCACGCTGCTGGTCGAATCGTCCAGAATGAGGATGCGCGGGTCGGTGAGCAAGGCACGGGCAATGGCAATGCGCTGCTTTTGCCCGCCGCTCAGCGTCACGCCACGCTCGCCGACGCGGGTATCGTACCCTTCGGGGAAGCCGGTGATGAAGTCGTGGGCGCGGGCCGCTTTGGCGGCGGCGACAATTTCATCCATGCTGGCTTCGGGACGGCCGTAAGCGATATTTTCGGCAATCGTCTGGCTAAACAAGAACGGGTCTTGCAGCACAATGCCAATGTGCTGGCGCAGGCTGTCCAGCTGTCAAATCACGAACGTCGATGCCATCCACCAGAATCCGGCCGTCGCTCGCGTCATAAAAGCGGGGAATCAGATTCGTCACCGTCGATTTACCCGATCCCGTCGGGCCAATCAGGGCCACCCGCTGCCCCGGTTCCGCATAAAAACTAATGTCGTGCAAAATTTGCTGATCATCTCGATAGGCAAAATCCACATCCTCAAACACAAGTCTCCCCGCGGGTTTTCCAGAACGAGACTCGCCAGATCGCGACTTCTATCTCGTTGGGCGTGTCGATGATCTCAAAGACGCGGCTGGCGCTGGCCGAAGCCGTAGCCGCCAGATTCACCAAAAAGCCCAGCCGCTGCACCGGCCCGCTCAGCATTAACACGTAGGAAATCAGGGCAAACAGCGACCCAACGGTAATTTCACCGTCCAGCGCCCGCGGCCCGCCAAACCAGAAGCAGCAAGAAGATGCTGCTGGCCACCAAAAAGGTGAAAAATGGCCAGTTATTGGCCCAGGTGTTGATGAGCGTGAAGCGGCGATCAAACCATTCATCGTTTTCCTGGTCAAAGCGCTGCAGCTCATATGGTTCGCGGGCAAAAGCTTTCACCACGCGAATGCCGGTCATGCTTTCCTGCATGGTGGAGGAGAGCACGCCCATTTGCTCCTGAATGCGCTTAAACATGGGGCGGACGGTGGCGCCAAAGCGCAGCGTGGCAAAAATGAGAATCGGAATGGGTATTAACGCCAGCAAGGAGAGCTGCACTGATTCGATCAACATGGCCACAATCACGCCAATCAGCAGCAGGACGATGGCCAGTAAATCCATCAGCCCGATGCCGACAAAGCGCTCTGTTTCCTGAATGTCGCTGGTGGCCCGGCTCATCAGGTCGCCGGTGTGGGTGCGATCATGAAAGGCGAAGGGCAGATGCTGCACGCTGTTGTAGAAATGGTTGCGCAGATCGTAGGCCACACGATGGGTCAGCCATTCGCCATAGAATAGCTGGCCCATATCCGGCCAGGCCGCGCACGACGGCAATGGCTAAGATGATGCCACCGGCAACAAACAACGCCGAGGCTTCGCCAGCAGCCAGGCCGTTGTCGATGGCATCTTTGATGATTTGGGGCACGAAGAGGTTGAGCAAGGCGGCAAAAATCATGCTGATGTAGGCCAACACCACCTGGAATTTATACGGCCGTAAATACCCCAACAACCGCCGGTAAATGTCTACATTCTTCAGAATGTAGCGTCACACTCATGGTATCTGGTTCAGTTGCATTTTCTTTCGTCACGAACATCCCCTATGCCGGGCCAGAGATATCTTGAACCCGGAAGAATGCGGCCAATGAACCAACCGCGCTTCTTCATCGAATTAGATGATTGTCTAACACAAGCCCCTAGTCTACTCCATCATAGCTGCATTTGTCTACCTTTTGGGGAAGATTTGGCCATTTGTTTCTAGAATTCTGAGAAAGGATTAACGCAGGTATAATCCACCTCTATGAAACAACGGTGGGTACAAGGTGGGCTGCTGTTAGCAGTTCTACTGCTGGCTTTCGGGCTGCGTTTTCACAAGCTGGAGGCGCAATCTTTTTGGAATGATGAGGGCAACAGCGCCCGGCTGAGCGAACGCGCCATTCCGCTGATTATCGAGGGCACAGCCAGCGATATTCATCCGCCGTTTTACTACCTGATTTTGCGCGGCTGGCGGGAGCTGGTGGGGGAAACGGAGTTTGGGCTGCGCAGTTTTTCGGCGTTTGTGGGCGTGGGCACTGTGGCTGTGACGCTGGCGCTGGGCAAGGAGCTTATTACAAAGGAACAAAAGAGAGAAAGGGGCAAAGGGAAGAGGGTTTGTTGGTGTGTTGGTAGCTGGTGTGGTAACGGCCGTTTCCCCCGCACTCGTTTACTACAGCCAGGAAACCCGCATGTACGCCCTGCTGGCCCTGGAAGCCGTCCTATCAACTTGGCTGCTGTTACGCCTGATCCACAAACGATCAGCCACGCCATCCCATTGGCAATTAGCTATTGACCATTGGCCATTGACCATGTTTTACGCCCTTGTCATCACCGCCGGCTTGTACACTCATTACTTTTTCCCCGCCATTATCCTTGGCCATGCCCTCTACGTCACAGTGCAGGCGCTAAACCAGCCAACCAACAAACCAGCAAACCGGCAAACTCACAAATCTACCTTTTCCCTGGTTCCTCGCCTTACTAACTGCCGGGCTACTCTACCTGCCCTGGCTGCCCATTTTCTGGGAACAGGTGGGGGGGCGCGCCGGCGAGCGATGTGGCGCTGCTGGCCTTTTTGCGGCAGTCGGGAAACTGGCTGGTGACGGGGGAAACGCTGCCTACCGCCCAAGCGAACGCTGCCACTGCTGGCGGCGCTGGTATTAGCGGGGTTGGGAGTGGTGTACGGCCGTTCCCGCGCTTCTTGCCCCTCATCATGTTCATTACTCCGCTGGTCTTCATGGCCGCCACCGGCGCCACCCAGCCGCAGTTCTTCAAATTTCTGGGGGTCGCTGTGCCCTTTTTGGCGCTGCTGATTGGCGAGATTGGAGATTGGAGACTAGAGATTAAACGGTTGCCCAATCTCCAATCTCTAATCTCTATTCTCGTTATCTTGTTATTGTTTGTGCTGCTGCTGTGGGGCAGCGGCCGTTCCTTGTACAACCTCTACTCCAACCCCGCCTACGCCCGCGCAGACTACAGGAGTATGGCCGCCCGCATCACCGCCGAAAATCATCCCAATGCAGCCATTGTCCTTAATGCGCCAAACCAGTGGGAAGTTTTCACTTACTACTACCATGACGCAGGCCGCGTTTACCCCTTACCGCGAGGTACGCCCAATGCGGCGGTGATTTCTGCCGAACTTCAGGATATTGCCGCCCAATATGACCGCATTTACGCCATTTTTTGGGGTGAGGCGCAGCGTGACCCGGAGCGATTGGTCGAGCGCTGGCTGGACGAACACGCCTTCAAAGCCACCGACGAATGGTATAAGGACGTGCGTTTTGTGACCTACGCTGTACCAGACGCTGCGGCTGCGGAAATGGAAACAGAAACGGCCGTTTCCTTTGGCCCCCACATTTCCCTTGATGGCTTTACGCTGAACAACACCACACTACAGCCCGGCGACATTATTCAGGTGACCCTATTTTGGCAAACGGATGCACCCCTGGAAAACGCTACAAAGTCTTTTTGCACCTGCTCAATGCCAGCGGCCAGCTTATTGCACAGCGAGACAGCGAACCCGGCGGCGGCCTCAATCTCACCACCATCTGGCGGTCCGGCGAAGTTGTCGTCGACAATCACGGTATTCTCATTCCCCCAGGCACGCCCCCCGGCCCAATACACGCTGCTCCTCGGCCTGTATGATGTAGCTGACCCCACCGCCCGCCTGTCCCTACAAAGTGGGGAGGATGCGCTGCCGCTGGCGCAAATAGAGATTGGTAATTAGAGACTGGCTAATCTCCTGTCCTGGCTGGCTATAGAATCTTAGATTTCTTCCGCGGAGAGCGCGAAAGACGTAGAGTTTTCTGCTCCATTTTTCTCCGCGTTCTCCGCGTTCTCTGCGTTAAATAATTTCTGTCAGTCAACTAGTCCCCAGTCTCCAATTTCTCCCAGAAATCCAACACCACCTCATTAAATCGTTCTGCCTGGTCGATGGGCGTGGCGTGGCGCGAGTCGGCAATGACCACCAGCCGCGCACCGGGAATTTGGGCCGTGTACGCTTCTTTTTGGGCCACCGGAGTGTAATCTTGGTCGGCTGTTATGATCAGGGTCGGACAGCGGATTTCCCCCAGGCGGTGGGCCATACTCCAGCCATAGAGCGCCTGAGTTGCCGCCAGATAGGCGCGCCTGTCGTTTTGCGCCCAGCGTTGGGCAATAAGCTGCCGCAGTTCCGCCTGCTCTGGCTTGGGGAAAAGCTGCCCACCCAGGTACGCGCCCATGCGCTGCATACCCAGCAAGCGCACGATGAAGTGCCGCCGATACCAGGTAAGGCGGTCTCGCCAATTTTTGGCCACCAATTCCGGGTAGCTGTTGACAATGGTAAGGCTGCGCAGCAGGTCGGGGCGGTCTACGGCCATTTGAAAGGCAATCATCCCCCCCATCGACAGCCCCAAAATGTGGGCAGGGCTGATTTGCAGGTCTTCCATGAAGGCGATGATGTCGGCAGTAAATTGAGGCACGCTGTAGGGACCGGGTGGCTTTGCAGAACGGCCGTGTCCACGTGCGTCCACCATTACCACCTCAAAACGTTGGGTAAAAGCCTGAAGCTGAAGCTCCCAATCTTGCGTACTGGAACCCAGGCCATGCAGCAGCAGCACCGGCGGCCCAGAACCGGCCGTTTCGTAATAAAGGGTTGTGTCATTTACGTGAATGGTTGGCATCCGACATCCATGTTTTTGTAGGGGCGAGGCAGTTGGACAGCATCACTGCATACTAAAACCAAAAAGTTTTCCAACTGCCTCGCCCGTACTCACCCCTACACCCCTCCTATAGATAAGCGGTAAGGGGCACAGGGCCAGCCGCCAGCACGGTACGGCGAATGTGCAGCAATCCTGCCCCCGTGGCCAGATCTTCCTGCGGTTCAAGCTCCCATTTCACCAGGGTGATGGCGCCATTTTCAATTTCCAGGCCGGTTATGCAGCGCGGGTGCACGCAGCTTCCAGGGTTAAAGTAGGGCACCTCGCCTGGTTTAGCCAGCCAGGAGCGATGCGTATGGCCACAAATGACCATTTGCTGATTTGCCTGGGCCCACGCCGTGATACGTTCTTCAACTTTGTGCGCTTTTTTGTAGGGTTTGGGGGGCAATGTGGGGTCACGCCAACCCATAAATTGTAATCTTGTCCAAATCTGGCGTACCAAGAGGCGCGCCAGGGGCCACAAATGGTCATTGAACAAGTCGCCCTGGTGACCGTGAAAAAGGAATATTTGTTGACCGGTGGCACGATGGTGCAGAATCAACCCTTCATGAACCTGAATGTTGGGAAAAAGGGGTTCTTCCTGGTCGTCATAATAGCTGTAGTAGTGGGAGAGCTGGGCTTCTACGACAGCAGGATTATTGCGTTCAATATCGTGGTTCCCGTGAAGAAGGTAGAAACGGCCGTTTTCATAGAACTTGCGCATAACTTTAAACACATTGCTATGCGCGTAACGAATATCAGCAAAATCCGCGACTTCAAAAAGCTCGTCTCCATCCCCCAGCTCGATATAGCTGTAGCCTGACTTAAAATAATGGTTTAACGCATGCAAATGCAGGTGGCGATTGGGGGCGTAATCATCTTTCCAACTGCTGTCGCCGCGGTGGCAATCGCTAAAAAAGATAAAGCGATCATTGTCGTCAAACTCGATTACCGGCGATCGGGCAAACAATGCGGTTAACCGTTCACTCGTGTCTGGAAACAAGCCCATATTTCACCTCTTTCAACTGCGTAATGTACGGAAGTGTCAATTTCAACTCACAGATGTCAATACAACTAAGCAGGAGTTCCCACCTTCTCTATTCTACACCGTGATTTTCTCTTTGTAACCCCCTGGTGATGTGTTATGCTTACGCACTATGGAATTGCAAGCAGTTGCAGCACAGTTATTCGTCATTGATGGGGAGGTCCAGGGTGGCAGCGGCAGCCCGCAGGGCACGGCCGTTCCCGGCATCTTGGCACAGCCTGCTCCCGGCAAAGCGGTGAGGGGACGCGAAAATGATTTCCTGTTTGTCCATCTCACGTTAACCGGACAGGTAGCCGAAACGTCCGTTTTAGCCCAAGACCTGCTCGATGCGATTAGCCTGCGCTTTTATCAAACACCGGGCAGCGTCACCGCCGCTCTGCGCCGCGCCCTGAACGATGCCAACGAACTGCTGCTGCGGCTGAATCTCAGCGGCAGCGGTCCAACACGTGAGGGTGCTATTACGTGTGCTGTTTTACGTCATGGGGAATTGTTTGTTCTGCAGACGGGGAATCGTTGGCCATGTTGGGGCACAACTTTGGCATTGAGCGGCTGCCGGTACGTACCCCCGACCAGGTCACACCTTTCGGTCGCAGCGCCGGATTGGACATTCGCTACTCCCATCATCACCTGCAGGCAGGGGATATGCTGCTGCTGGTGGACCCTCGTTTGGCGCATTTGCCCACACAAACCTTTGAACCGGTGCTGGTAGACACAGAAGTAGAAATTGGCCTGGGGGAACTGATAGATGTTGTAGGAAGCGATTCTGGGCGGCTGCTGCTGGTAGAATTCACCGATGATGCACCGGTAGATTTGCCAGAAATTGCCTTACCCGGTACCACGACGATGCCCCACACCACAGAAACGGCCGTTTCTCCACCCCCTGGTCGTTTACCCATTCGCGAACAACTGCCGCGTCCCGTACGCGACCTCAACGTCGAAACGACTGCCCGTAAGGCCACCGCCGATGCCGCTTTAGGCCTCTCCCGCTTCACCGGCTGGCTGGCAAAACTGATGGGCCGCCTGAACCCACCCCGCTCCGATACCGAAGAACCGGTCAATTATACCTGGGCCGCCATGCTGGCAATTGCCATTCCCGTTGTTGTCGCAATTGTAGGCATGAGCGTTTACATTCAACGGGGGCAGGTGCGGCGGCTAGCAGAAATCAAGCAAGAAATGGGGCAAAACCTGGTGCAGGCTGAAGCAGCAGATTCTGAATCCCTCAGCCGCAGCTATTACCAGGGCATGGTAACGCTGGCTGAAGAAGCCGACACTTTGCGACCAGGAGACAGCGAAATAAACCGCCTGCGCCTGGAAGCCTTTACCGCCCTGGATCAGCTAGATGGTGTGCAGCGGCTGGTTGCCCGTCCACTTTATACCTACGATGATACTGCCAATCTGTCTCATGTGGCCCTGCAAGAAGGCTTCAACGGTGGCATCTATACCCTTGATGCAGCAAGCGGTTCTGTTTATCGCCACGACAGTGACGAAAGCTACATCAATCTGGGGAATGAACCTCCCGTGCAGCTTATTTTCCGTCAACAAGCCATTGGCAGCCATGTGGTCGGCAATGTGCTGGACTTATTCTGGCGTCCGGCTGGAAACAGCGTTAGCCGCGACGGCATTGCCATGCTCGACAGCCGCGGGGCGCTGCTCACCTACTATCCCAACTTTTCTGATACCCGCGCCGCTCCTTTGGGGCTGGCCAGCGAATGGCAAGCGCCGGTAGGAATGGCAACCTACGACGAACGTATTTACGTTTTAGATGTAGGCGCCGGGCAAATCTGGAAATATTTCCCAGATGGGGAAGGCTTTTTGGTTAATGATGAGGACCGCGTAATTGCCTTCGACAACAACCCGGAACTGGCGCTGGCAGTAGATTTTGACCTTTACAGTGAGGATGCCAGCCTGGTGGTGCTTTATGGTGACGGCCGTATCCGCTACTACGATACTCGCTCCAGCAACATCCAGTGGGACGAGGCGAACTTGATGCAAAATGGCCTGAACAGCCCCCTGGTTCGTCCTACAGTGGTCAAAATGGTGGGCCGTGGGCTGAATACTTCCATCTTTATTGCCGATCCTGGCAGTGGGCGCATCATAAAAATTGCTCGCAGCGGCACCGTTTTGGCCCAATATCGCGCCACGGATGAGAATGGTCAGGAACTTTTCTCACAAATCAGCGATTTTGCCGTCGCAGAAACACCACTGCGCATTTTTGTGACCGCCGGCAACCAGCTCTACGTCACAACCTTGGAGTAAATTGGCGCCCCGCCAGCATTGGTAAAGCAATATGAGCATGCAAATTACTGTCATACCATGGAGCCAAGACGAGCCACCCAGCGAAAAAGTGGTGCGCCGTTTGCTGTTGGAAGAAGGTCTTTCCCCTATTCGCTGGTCCAACCGCCCTAAAGACCGCTACAGCACCCATACCCATGATTTCGCCAAAGTGTTGGTTGTAGTGCAAGGGTCCATTACCTTTGGCTTGCCCGACACCGAAGAGGAAGTAATCCTAAATCTAGGCGACCGCATGGAGCTGCCGGCTGGGGTGGCGCATAATGCCCTCGTTGGTCCTCAGGGCGTGGCCTGCCTGGAAGCATACCGGCGATAGCGCATGAAACCCTTGGTGTATTACTGTCGCTGGCAAGGAGCATCTTTACGTCTGCGAGGTCGAGGGGAAACGGCCGTTTGGGGGCAGCTCGTCTTCACCCACAATGGAGAAGAATCGGCGCAAAACTTTCGCTTTAACTTGCAAACTCAGGAGCTGACGCTGGAGGAAGAAGCCGGAGAGCGCACCATTCTTTTGGACGAAATGGGCATACCAGAGCAGACAATTAACAATCAATAGTGATCAATGAACAGGATTGGGTTTTTCTGTTTTCTGTTTCTTGTTTTTTGTTAATTCCAGCGCTGCCGGTACACCTCAATCACGTTCGGCAGGTTCTCAAACTTTTGCAGCAGCCAGTTGAGCTGTCTGAGATCTGTAACTTCCACCACCAGGTACACCGCCATGGTGCTCTCGTCGGTGGTGCGTTTGGTTTTCGGTACGTTGATGTTTTGCCCACGTAAAATGGCGTTCATGTCGTCAATAAGGCCCGCCCGTCGATAGGCTTGCACGACGATGGGAATGGGATAAGTTTCCGCTTCTTCGCCCCAACCTACCTCAATCAGTCGTTCTTGTTCGGTGATGGCCGCCACCTGGGCGCAGTCTTGCCGGTGAATGGTGACCCCTTGCCCTCGCGTTATGTAGCCAATAATTCTTTCCGGGGGGATGGGGTTACAGCATTTGGCCATGCGGGTGTGCAGGCCGCTCAACCCTTTGACGGTGAGGCCGCGCGGTTTCTTTTCCTGGGGCTGCAGCAACGGCCGTAACTCATCATCAGGCTTCAGCTCGCGGCGCATCAGGGCGATGGCCCCACTTATTTGCGAGGTTTGAATGTCGCCAAAACCCACTTTTGCCAAAAACTGCTCCAGGTCATCATACTTCAGAGCGTGGGCAATCTCGTCAATAGTGTAGGTGTCGCTCAGTCCCAGGCGGCGCAGTTCACGCTGCACCACCTCACGTCCCTGCTCCACATTTTTCTCCCGCTCCTGCTGGCGGAACCATTGGCGAATTTTGCTGCGCGTGCGGGCACTGCCGGTGTAACCCAGGCTGGGGTTCATCCAGTCGCGGCTGGGATTCGGCCGTTTTGTGGTGAGAATTTCCACCTTGTCACCCGATTTCAGGTGATAATCAAGGCTGACCATTTTGCCGTTAACGCGGGCTCCGCGGCAGCGGTGGCCAACCTGAGTGTGTACCATGTAAGCAAAGTCAATGGGGGTGGAACTGCCGGGCAGTTCAACGACATCCCCGTTGGGAGTAAAAACGTAAATACGGCCTGCCTGAATTTCCGCCTCAATGGCCGCGCTTTCCTCCGGTCCATCTGCTTCTTGCATGGCCGTTAGCAGCTCGCGCAATGTTTGAATGCGCCGCTGCGCCGAGGCGCTGACCCGAGTCTCGCTTTCTTTGTAGGCCCAATGGGCAGCGACTCCTTTTTCAGCTTCCTCATGCATACGGGCGGTGCGAATTTGTACTTCCAGAGTCTGGCCACTTTCGGTGTCGATTACGGCCGTATGCAGCGAGCGATACCCGTTTGGTTTGGGCGCTGCAATATAATCGTCAAACTCCCCGGTAATGGGCTGCCACAGGCCGTGTACGGCCCCTAAAACCTGATAGCAAAGGCCGCGATCAACTTCATCTTTTTCCTTGTTGCTCAAACTAGCATACTTTACCTGGTCTGGCGGCTGCAAAATAACCCTCAGCGCCTGGATGTCATAAATGCCGCCAATTTCCACGCCTTTACGCTTCATCTTGCGATGAATTGAGTAAATATGCTTTGGCCGCCCCTCTACGTCTGCTTTTAGACCCAATGATGCTAATTGGTGACGCAGTTTAGCGGCAGCGGTTTCAATTTTTCGCGTCCTTTCATCATTTTGTACTTCTAAAGAATCGGAAATGGTCTTATATGCCCCTGGCTCTAACTGGTGAAAAGCCTTATCTTCCAGCTCCCATTTTAGCTGCCAGACCCCTAGACGATTGGAAAGCGGAGCATAAATATGCATGGCTTCATTGGCCACTTCCAGGCGGCGTTCCGGAGAAAGCCCTTCTGCTTCGCGTAAATCCTGCAAGCAGTCGGCCATGCGGATGAGAATGACGCGAATATCACCCTTGATAATGGAGAGAATGGCCCGCCGCACGCTTTCCAGTTTAGATTTTTCTGTGTCCTGGCCAGCCTGTGAGCGTTTGTAGTTTTCATTTGCCGCGTAAGCGTGCAAAGCCTGCAGGTCATTAACCAGGGTGACGATATCTTCGTCGAATTTCGCTTTCAAATCAGCCACATTGAGGTTAGTAAAGGGCTGCAAGGCATGCTGCAGCAAACTGGCGGCGATGGTGTTCGCGTCCACGTCCAGTTGAATCATGGTATGGGCAACAGCTACATTATGCCTGAGGACCGATTCGCCTGTTTCGCATTGGTGACCCTGGTAGGCAGTGGCGGCAAATTCGTAAGCTTCGCGAATTTTTTTACCTGCCGGCGTGGCAAGCCCACCAGGCAATTCAGCCATAAGCGCATCGAAGGTTAAAGGGGTGTCTGGCATGGTACTTTTACTTGGTCAAAGTTGCTTACAAGAGCCTCTCAAGAAAAAACAGGCGTTTCCCCGATGAGAACGCCTGTTTTTTATATCAGAAGGTGTTTGTCAGAACCAATCAGGCGTTTTCAGGTGCTTCAGGGTCAGGAGTGCTGTCTTCTGGCATTTCGGCAAGGGGTTCTTCGGTGGTGGTTTCTTGCGCAGTAGAAGCTGTGCGTGTAGAGACTTGCTCGCGAAGCTTTGCGGCCTGTTCTTTACCGCTGTCAAGGACAATGCGCGCCCGTTCTTGGGCCTGGGTGGTGGCTTCCTGGACTTTGTCGGTGTAATCACTAGCGTAGGAAACGGCCGTTTCCCGTACGTGCTGGAACCGTTCCCCACCCAATTGGCGAAAATCGCCACTGCGCGACGCCAGTTGAGCCCGCGTTTCCTGGCCGGATTGCGGCGCCAAAATTAACGCTGTTGCTGCCCCAACCAGGCCTCCAATCACAAATCCAGCCAAAAATGCGCCAAAATCACCGTTATTCTCACTCATCGTATTTCTTTCCTTTTCCTCAAGCAGATAAACTTATTCTAGTCTGGAAGATTCTTTCGTGGGTTGCCAAACAAAGTCTTCATAGCGCGGCGGGTTGCCACCGCATAGCTGTTCGCTTTGGTCACTGGTTTCACCACATTCTCGCTGACAAACGTTGTAGTGCCGCGTACCATGCCGATGGTTTCGTTTGTTTTCTCCAGAATCGGTTTAATCTCAAATTCCAGCATATTCACCAAACGGATAACCATGACCAGCAGCAAAAGCAAAACAATGGCAAACACACAGGACATCAAGGCCAATCCAATAATTAAAATGTCACGAATTGCCTCAATTTGTGGAGCAAAGTTATTTGCCAGGGCGATTACCCCCCAAATAATCAACCCCATGAGGGCCAAAGCAGCCACAACACCCAACACAACGGCGATGCGGGATACTAGGGGGTTTCTTTTTTCTTGAACTGCCGGTAATTCAGTTGTGATTTGTTGTGTGCTCATGATTTCACCTTGGCCAACCAAGTATATATCAATGGTCAGGAGGTCACAACTTATTGGGTGGTTTCATACGAGGCCAACCACCAACTTGTCAGCAATGCAATCCAGGCGCCGAGGCTGGCGCTGAACAGGTGCAGCACGCCTAATTTCAACCATTCAATATTGAGCAAATCGCCTAAGAAATGGCCTAAACCAAACCCTAACCAGGCTGCCAAAACATACAGCACTATGCGCCGTGCTGGACCGCCCAGCAGCAGGTGAAAACCAGCCCCGTAGGCGGTTGCCAATAAAAAACCCAACACCAATGAAGAAGCAATGCCACTCATGTTAACTTTCCCAAACAGGTATTCTGATCGAGTTGATTGTGGCGCCAACCGCATCGGCAATAATGCCACCACCCAAACACTCGTCGCCATTAAAAAATACTGCGCCTTGTCCGGCTGTGACGCCAAACACCGGCTCCTTAAATTGTATCTGAACACGGCCGTTTTCATCCACCCCAACTACCGCATCCACTGCTGGCGCCTTATAGCGAATCTTCACCTGAGCGGCAAAGGGAGTGGTGGGCGGGTCGCCAATTACCCAGTTTACGTCACGCACAACCACTGTTTCCTGGCCTAGCTGCTCCCTTGTTCCCACAATCAGGGCATTTTGGCGCACGTCTTTTCGCACGACATACACCGGCTCAGGTGTCGTCAGCCCCAACCCCTTACGCTGGCCAATGGTGTAAAAAGGCAGCCCATCATGCTGCCCAATTTCCGTGCCGTCCAGGGTTAGTATGGGACCAGGATTGCTGGCCTTTTGGCTGTACTCGCGTAAAAAGCGCCGATAATCGCCATCTCCAAGGAAGCACAAGTCCTGGCTGTCCCCTTTAGAGGCAACTGGCAAGTTGAATTTCCGGGCCAGCTCGCGCACCTCATCTTTGGTGTATCCGCCTACTGGGAAAAGAACGTGAGCCAGGTGTTCCTGGCGCAGCACGTGCAAGACGTAGGATTGGTCTTTGTGGTCGTCGCGCCCTTTGAGGAGGTGGAAACGGCCGTTTCCCTTTATCACCTGCGCATAATGCCCCGTCGCCAAATAGTTTGCCCCCAGCGCCAACGCCTGGTTCAGTAAATACGTGAAGCGAATCTTACGATTACATTCAATGCACGGGTTCGGCGTGCGCCCTTGCTCATGTTCCGCAATGAAAAAGTCCACAATCGTCTGGCGAAATTGGTCCTTTACGTCTAACACGTAAAAAGGAATGCCCAACTGGTCAGCAATGCGCCGGGCGTCAGCCATCTGGTCAGGCGTGCAGCAGCGGTTAACAGATGGTGTACCGCACACCGTTGGCTCACTCCACAAGCGCATCATCATGCCTATGACCTCATAACCCTGCTCCACCAGCAGCGCTGCCGCAACAGAGCTGTCCACGCCGCCGCTCATGGCCACGACAACGCGGTTATTCACCAGGTTTGAAAAAGTAAGTAAGGTCATAGTTCCAGCACTAAATGCTAATTGTTTGCAGTTTGTACAGCTTGGGCACGATGTGGGCAAGAGACTCTAAGGTGTACTCAATGTCCGCCAGGGAATTTTGCTTGCCTACTGTCAGGCGCAGGCCGCTGCTGTGCCACTGTTCGCCCAGCCCCATGGCTTGCAGCACGGCCGATGGCTTGGGATTGCCCGTTTTGCATGCGGAACCGCTGCTGGCGGCAATTCCGGCCATATCCAGGTGCATCAGCAGGTCGTTGGCGTTGAGCTCGCGGAAAGCGAAGCTGGCATTGTGGGGCAACCGCTCCGTGGGATGCCCGGTGAGGATTGCATCGTCGGGAAACTGGGTCAGCACTCCGGCAATCAGCCGGTCGCGCAGAGATTGGTAATGCACCATGTTCTCGCCCATGTGCTCTACTGCCAGCCGCAATGCCTCGGCAGCGCCCACCGCTAAAGGTACGTTGACTGTACCCGCACGACGGCCGTTTTCCTGCCCACCGCCGGTCATAGCCGAAACCATTTCCACACCGCGGCGCACATACAGGATACCTACCCCTTTCGGGCCATAAAATTTGTGGGGAGCTACGCTGAGAAGATCAATGGGCATGGCAGCCATATCCCACCGGGTACTGGCCATTGCCTGAATGGCGTCCGTATGAAAGAGCACGCCGTGCTCGCGGGCCAGCGCGCCAATCTCCAAAATGGGCTGCACCGTGCCAATTTCGTTGTTGGCGGCCATGATGCTGATGAGAACGGTGTCCGGACGAATAGCGGCAGCTACATCGTCTGGGCTGACCCGGCCAAATTCGTCCACGGGCAAAATGGTGAGATCAAAACCAAAAAGGTCGCGGAGCTGAACGGCCGTTCCCAATACCGCCGGATGCTCAACAGCGCTGGTGATGAGATGATTGCCCTTTTTATGCCAGCGAGCCGCCCACATCACGCCGCGCAGGGCTAAATTATCACTTTCCGAGCCGGCGCCCGTAAAAGACGCTTCGTCAGGCTGAGCATTTAGCAAGCCTGCCACGGTACGCCGGGCATCTTCCAGGGCGTGGTTAGCGGCCCGGCCAAAATGATGCCCTGACCCTGGGTTGCCATAAACTTCCGACCAGTAAGGCATCATTGCCGCTACCACCCGGGGGTCTACCGGCGTTGATGCGCCGTGGTCTAGATATACTTGTCGCTTTTCCATCGCATACTCTCGGGCAAAATGTAGGTGTGCAAATTTGCTATCGGGCAAACCCGCGGGCTAATCTTCCACGGCAGGCAGGCTGACAGTGAAAGTTGTCCCCACATCTTCTTCACTTTCTATAAAGATCTGTCCCCGATAATTTTCTACACTTTCTTTAACCATGTACAACCCTAGCCCCGTACCGGCGATGCCGCGCTCTACGGCCGTTTGCGTGCGGTAAAAGCGCTTAAACATATTGGGCAGGGCTTGTTGGGGAATGCCGATACCCTGGTCTTTCACACGCACCACCACCCGACCATTTTCAGAAACGGCCGTTACGCTGACCGTACCCGAAAGAGTAAACTTGATAGCGTTGTCTATCAAGTTCTTAAAAATCAGGTAAAAGGTTTCAGTATTTCCCAACACCGGTGGTAAATCGGGGGCAATTTTCTGCCGAAATACTAGACCCCTTTCCAAGGCGCGGTCGGCCAATGGGGGCAGCATCTCTTCAAAGACCGGATTCAAGTCTACTGGTTCTGAACTACGCTGCAGTTCGCGGACTTCTTGCTTGGCCAGTTGCAGCATCTGCCGCACCATCTTTTGCAGGCGGTCGCTTTCGCGCTCGATAACGCCCAGGAAGCGATCGGCTTTTTCCTGATCGTTCGCCTTACCGCTGCGCAGCATGCGCGCATACATCAGGATGGTGGCCAGCGGGGTGCGCAGCTCGTGCACAATGCCATGAAAAAAGTCATCCCGCATGCGCTCCACCTCGCGAATCTGGCGCAGGTCGCTGAGCATCAATACCAGTTCGCTAACGTGGCCATCTTCGGCGGGAATAGGCGCACCGCTTAAGAGCACCGGCACGAATTCGCCTGATTCATCATATTGGTACACGTCGGCAGCCAGTTGGGGATATTCATCTTCAGCCTCCAAAACTTCGTCCAGAAACGGCCGTAACTCCCCCTTCTTCAAGCGGATTACCTGGGTCACCTGTCGCCCAACCAGCGACTCCGCACCGGCAACCATTTCCGCTTCCGGCATTGAAAGCAGCGTCAACAACGCCTCATTGGCCTGGGTGATGATGCCATCCACCGTGATCGTGAGCAGACCTTCCGCCATGCTTGCCAGAATCGTTTCCACCCGCCGTTTTTCCGCCAGCACGTCACTGTGCAAATTGGCGTTTTCAATCGCCGCCGCCAACGGGCCGGCAATGGCTTGCAGCAGCGACAAATCATGCTGGCTAAACAGCCCTTCTTCTTTGTTGATGGCTTGTAGAACGCCAATCATGCGCTCTTCCACTTTTAGGGGAACACATATCATCGAACGCGTCTGAAAACCAGACTGCCGATCTACCCGCGCATAAAAGCGTTCGTCAGAATACACATCATTCACAATGACCAGTTCGCCATGCTCCGCAACCCAACCGGCAATCCCCTGGCCCTTGCGCAACTTGACCGGAGGTAAATCTGCAAACAAAGGCCCCATCAAAATTGCCTCAAACCGGATGTCGCCGGTGGTCGGTTCGATTAACCCCATGGAAACGGATTCAACATTCAGCGTCCGCCGCACCTGGTCCATCAACTGCTTGAAAATATTCTGCAAGCTCAACTTGGAGGTGAGAGCGTAGTTAATGTCGGATACCACCGCAAACTCAATCATCTGCCGGTCAAGCTGGCGGCGCATGTATGCCCGGTCTAAAAATGTTGAAATATTGGCAGCCAATGGTTCCATGTTTTCGATGGTGAGGCAGCAATCCTCCTGCGGATCGATTAAGCATAATAGGCCCGGGGGTGTTTTCGCCATAGGAGAATCGGCCTTGGGAAAGGGCAGCGGAACGGAATGCAGAATTTTGCTGGGAAGCTGCCAGAGTTCACTGTTTATCAACTCTTCGGGGGGGCGGCTAAACTTGAGGGTGCGCAGCGCCATTTCCGCGGCAATCAAGGGGGTAAATGAGGCTTTTTTGTCGGACCAGCGGGCCTGTTTTAACGTCCCATCCCCATTGGCAATCCACACGTCAAAGTATTTGTGCTGCGGGTCTTGCACGCCTACCAGAGTTTGCGTTTGCGTGTGCGCGGCAACTTCTAACGCCACGATGGCACAAACACCATGAGGGTCGAATACGGCCGTTAATTCGTGGGTGAGTTTGCGCCACAAGTCATACAGTTGGGTTACTTGAATTTGCACTGAATCAGTCATATTACAGTGGAGTTATAGCCTTGCGTTGCCAGGGATGCAAATAGGACTTTAGCATGAGTAAAGTCCAGGCAGTGTTAAGGAGGCACAACACCTGATAACTGGCGCCTAAACACCTGACAATCATCATTTGCGGGATTGAAACAGGTTCAGTATAGTTTCCTAGGTTAACAATTTACAAAATGGTGTAGACCCTAAGAGCTTTTGTGAGCTTTTGGGGTCTCTTATAAAAGGAGACCTGAACCATGACCATGATAGAAGCTGTTTACGGCCGTGAAGTCCTAGACTCACGGGGGAACCCTACCGTAGAAGTTGAAGCTCACCTGCTTGACGGCGCGATGGGCATTGCCATCGTGCCCTCGGGGGCATCTACCGGTGAACACGAAGCCCACGAACTCCGCGACGGCGACAAAGCCCGCTACGGCGGTAAAGGCGTCTTGCAAGCTGTTGATGCCGTTAACGAAGAAATAGCCGAAGCCATCGTTGGTTGGGACGCCACAGACCAGACGGGCATTGACGAAATGATGATTGAGCTGGACGGCACGGAAAACAAAAGCCGCCTGGGCGCCAACGCCATTTTGGGCGTTTCCCTGGCCGTCGCCAAAGCCGCTGCCGCCAGCCTGGAACTCCCCCTTTATCGCTACCTGGGCGGCGTCTACGCTCGCACCCTGCCTGTACCCATGATGAACATCATGAATGGCGGTAAACACGCGGCTGGGGCCACCGACCTGCAAGAGTACATGATCATGCCCGTAGGCGCAGAAAGCTTTGCCGAAGGGCTGCGCTGGGGCGTGGAAATTTACCACAGCTTGAAAAAGGTGTTGGCGGCCAAAGGCTATCGCACCACAGTTGGCGATGAAGGAGGCTATGCCCCTCAGGTCAAGTCCAACGCCGAACCCTTTGAATTGATGCTAGAAGCCATTGAGAAAGCGGGTTACAAACCGGGCGAGCAAATTATGTTCGCAATGGATCCAGCAGCCTCGGAGATTTACGAGGGTGGCCTTTACAACATGAAGGTAGAAGGTAAGAAGCTGACCGGCGCAGAAATGGTAGACTTTTACGTCGACCTGGTGAACAAGTACCCGATTATCTCCATTGAAGACGGTCTGGCAGAGGACGATTGGGAAGCATGGACCTTGATGATGGAGAAGCTGGGCGACCGGCTGCAAATTGTGGGCGATGACCTACTGGTAACCAACGTCAAGCGCATTCAAATGGCCCTGGAACGCAAGGCGGCCAACAGTTTGCTGTGCAAGGTAAATCAGATCGGTACGTTGACGGAGTCAATTTGGGCGGTAGATACGGTGACGCGGCACGGGTGGACGGCCGTTGTCAGCCATCGCAGCGGCGAAACCGAAGACGCCACCATTTCTGACCTGGTCGTGGCGTTAAACGCCGGGCAAATCAAGACCGGCGCACCCGCCCGCAGTGACCGCGTGGCTAAGTACAACCAACTACTGCGCATCGAAGACGATCTGGCAGATTCGGCCGTTTACGCCGGCTGGAATGCTTTCCCGCAAATCAAGCGCTAAACTCACAAAAAGCAAAAGAGTGGAGAGTGGAGGTTAGAAAGCAGCCTCCACTCTTCACTCTCCAATCTCGAGCCCCCAGTCCCGTCAGTCAATCCTGTTAAGCAAACACACCCGCCGGAATCGCCCCACCCTGACTCACCCGCACCGTAGACATAGAGGCCAGGTGAAATATGCGTCGCAGTTCGGCGGCATTCAATCCCGCCTGCAAAGCCTCCGGAAAACCGATTTGGTCGGCCATTTGCTGCACCGGGTCTGGCTGCCCGGAAGGGCGAAAACCCATTTGCTGCTGACCAGCCACAAACCCCACAAAGGCCAGTGTATAAATCTCCTGTTTCAGCAATTCCTGGGCCGTGCGCTTAATGTCTCGCACCCGCTGCTTCGAGGAATTATCCTCCCCATCAGAGTAAACAGCGACAATACAGCGAACCATCACCCCGCTTTGCCTTAGCTGCTGCGCATACAGCACCATGTTGGTTAATCCTCCGGCAATGGCATCATACAATGCCGTAGCGCCATAGGGTGCATATTCTTGCGGGGTCAGTCGTGGTGCATCCTGCAAATTAACATAACCATGAAGTAATTGCACATCACTGTCGAACAAAATGGTGCTAACCAAAATGTCGTCCGCAGCCGCTGACCCCTCCATGGCCGCCAGATAATGGTCATTGTACGCGCGCATCAAGTCAGCCGCGTGGGGAGACATTGACCCACTCATGTCAATGATGTTCATGGCCAGCGTTACCTCGTTGGTAGCCAGTTGGTCCAGGGAAACGCCCACCGGCCCCATCATGGTTGGCCCATTCAAATTCGAGATAACCAGATCAAGCGTATCCTCCGTCAATCCATCTTCCTGCGCCGACAGGAATAAATCATCTAAATTTCCGAGCCCGTTATTGCTCACGTTCTACCTCCATGGGTTTGTTTGTTGGTTAGTAAGTTTGTTGGTTGCCTTTACTAAAATGGTAAAGGATCCGTGCTGTTGATGAAGTTCACGCCCTGCTTTTCGAAACCGGCAAATTGCTTAAGAGCGATGGCGTGAAAGTCAATGTCAGGGTGCACCACCGGGGACGTACAGTCACGCAAAAAGTAAATTTTCTGCAACTGTTCCGGCTTGCTGCCAAAATCTTCCACCAGGTCTTCCACCGTCTCCAGCACGCAGTGGCTTTCAGCCTCCCCAGCAACTAGAATCACATCTGCAGCGGCAAGCGTGTCGAGGAAGGCTTTATTTTTGCCACCCAAAGGGTGGTTGACCACAGGGATTTCGGGCTGAATGATGGAATAATGCTCTGTTTGAGGTACGGTGCCCTTGGTCAGCCATGTGGGCTGGGTTTTGCGGGCCAGGCTGTGCCACAAAATGGCAGAAAAGAGCTCCGGATCCAGCGCATTACCCACGCTGCCGATCATGACATGGTAAGGCCAGATGGTGAGCACTTTTTTGGACCCCTCCTCCAACTGTTTGACGTACCTGGTAGACCAAACCGGATCTACTAAAGGCCGCCACTTGCCCGCTTTGATGTCGTCGTAGGTGATGAGGGTGAATGGCGCAGGATGATTGCCATTTTCGTCAACCCACCAGGCAGGGTGGAAAATTTGGTGCGGCAGGTGGGAGTCCAGGGAGCAGGTGATATTGGTGATGCGCCCGGCATGGTTGTAGATGAATTCGACGAGGCGCTGAATGTCACCTGTGGAACCGGGAACATGCAAGCTGCCGTCGGCATGGCAAAAATCAATTTGCATGTCGATAATGACTAAGTGGATGTTTTCCTTGTCCTGGGTGGCTGGGGTGAGGTTCGCAGCGCTGGCCTCGGCGGCTATGGCGCCATAATCGGGGTAGAACAAACCACCAATGCGCTTGGGGTCATAGAAATTGGGGAAGTTATTCATGGGTATCTCCTTACAATATTTTCAATCATCTTACCATTTTGCGGTTTATTTAGTGTATTTATCACACTAATTGTTTCTTAGTATAGTGTCATTTATACACTTTGTCAAGGGTTAATTCCCTTTGAAGGGCAATAAAATTGAGCCGGGTGGCCTTTTGCAGCAAAAAGCCCTGGGGGTGGAGATGCACGGCCGTTTCCCCATCCAGCTCGATTTCCGGTGGTAAAAGGCGAAACGGCCGTTGACCCAGAGCCGGGTTGGTGGTCAAGGGGAAGTGCACGGCCGTTTCCGCCACTGATTGCATCACCTCCCCCTGCCCGTTGACCACAAAGCTCTCGCCGCGCGCCTGCCCCCGGTGGTGAACGGTGCGCCAAAAGGACACCACTCGGGGGGCAAAAGCCACGCCAATTTCCCGCACCCCTTCTCCAGCATGCAGCGGCGGCAGCGGTACATCGTAGCTGGACCCGGCATGCCACAAAAAGGTGCGCATTTCTGCGAATACACGATGATACCCAGCCAGGGTCTCTGCGTAGGGCGAAGCCCAAAAACGGGTCTGGTTTTTGTGCGCGGTGGCCACAGCATCTTCGACGTAAAGGCCATCGCGCAGCGTACCGCGCATGATCCAGCCACCGGCAATGCGGAAGAGGTGGGTGGGGGTTGCAGCAAAAACGGCCGTTTCCCGGAACAGCCCCGTTTCCAGCACGGATAGCTTGCGCGGCCGGCCGCCTACGTCTAGCAGCAGCAGTTGCGCCCCACCTGGTGGATTCACCACCAGCACCGGTGGGTTCCCGGCAGGTTGGAAGAGGGCAAAGCGGTACCCGGAACGGCCGTTAAACAGGCTTACATCTTCTACCGTGCCGCCAATGCCCAGGCGGTGCAGGGTATAGGCGTTGTTGTGATAGCTGATGGCGAGGATACGGCCGCTTCCCAAAGTGCGCACAAACTCCAATACACCATCCACCCGCAATAGCTGGCGCAGCACGCCGGTGGCCAGCGGCTGGGATATGGGGGTGAGCCGGCGACAGGCAGGGCAGCCGGGCCGCTGGCGCGGGTAAGCCAAACCACAGTAAGCGCAGGTGGTCAAATCGGCAGCATATTTGGCAAGCAAGTGGACGGGGAAAATGTCGCGCTGCCCCTGCGCAAAAACCGCTTCCATGTGATGCAGCAAGTCGTCGGAGAGCGCTTCCAACGGGCGGGCGTTGTGGGGATATGTGACGCTGCTGTCAGCCAGGGTAATGCCTGCCTGCGCCCGGGCTTGTAGTGATTTGTGCTGGTTATGCGCACCGCCATACGGATGAGCGTGTAATATGCTCTTAAGCAGCAGCACAAAGTAAGCGTACCAATCGGTGTTGGGGGTGAAGCACGGCCGCTGCCCAAAATCAGCTATGCTAAACAAAGCAGGGTCCAAAAAGGGCAGCGTCGCCACCGGGCAGGGGTAAGGGTCTATCTGGTAGCTGTCCACGTCCAGCCAATATGTTTGGTGGCTGTTGCTGGGAAGATAATGCAAGTTCTGGTCGTTGAGGTCCCCCACGACCACGCCCAAGCGGTGTAAATGGCTCAGCGTTTGATGCATCTGCAAGAAAATGGCTACAACTTGCGGCAGGCTTAGGCCATTTTTCTGGCAAAATAAGGGGCTGGCTAATTTTTTTAGCGGCAGTGCGCCGCCGGGCAGCCGCGCCATCTGGAAACCGACAATGCGCTGCTGACGGTCGTAAGCCAAGGCTTGTGGGGCCATTATGCCAGGTGGCAGCCTTGTAGCTAACCCGCTTTGGCACAGGTGGATGAGCTTTGCGGCGTGGTGCTTCTGGGGGGTATGGTACAGCTTAACGGCCGTTGACCCTGCGCCAAATACCAGCCCCTCCCCACCCGACTGGATGAGCTGTGCCGGTTCTAAAACCACGCGCTGGTTATTGATGTAAATGGTTCGCTTTGTCATTTTGCACCTTAGCAGGTCAGTCTGTCAGCAGGTCAGCTAATCAGCAGGTCAGCCAGTCTCGCTAGCGAGAAGCTCCTCTGCTCCTCCGCTCCCCTGCCCCACATTCCCCCACCATACCGCCACTGCCCCATCATCCTCAAAATGTGCGGGGCAGCGAGCCTGCACGTTGACCCAGCGGGCCAACTGCAGACCGGGTCTTGGCACACTTAGCTGGGACAGCAGGTCAGGCTGCCAGCCATCGGTGGCCACGGCCAACCATTGCAATGACGGCCGTTCCAACACCAATGTTTGAAATCCAGCAAAATAATTTAGGTTGTTTTGTGGCTCTGCTTCTAAAAGTGTGTACCCCAGATAGTTGGGGCGGTTGTCGCTGTCCAGGGTGATGACATGCCCGTTGTAGACGAGATAGCCATCCCCCCGCCAGAAGAACACGGCCGTTTCCGGCGTCACCACAAAACCCAGCAGCGTCGCCAACCAATGTGAGGCCACAAACTGCGCCCGGTCCGTGTCTCTCGCCAGGGGAAAAGGGCAGATCATACGCTGTAGAAACTGCACGCAGGCGGGGTGCAGGCCGGCCAGAACGACCGTAACCGCTTTGCCAGATCTTTCAGGCAAGCTGGCAAGCTCCTGCTGCAAGTAACAAGCAGCATACCGGCCTAACAGTTTGGCTCCTACCTCATTATGCGAAGGTTTGCTGCCGCAGCCGTCCAGCACCAGGCCGAAGAAAACCCCAGAAGCCGGGTTGCCGCTGAGAGCAAAATCGTGGCTGTTTTGCTGGCGAGTGCGGTGGAAACGGCCGTTGATAGTTGCGTGTTGAATCATCTTTCACCTATTAGTGTGTTTATTACACTATATATTAGTGTTAAACAAACACTTTGTCAACCGGCAAAAATCAGGCTATGATTAAATCCATGAAAACCTTACTCATCCTCCGCCACGCCAAATCCAGTTGGCACAATGCTCATTTAGCCGACCATGACCGGCCGCTCAACGAACGCGGCAAAGCCGATGCACCGCGCATGGGGAAGCTCTTAAAACGCGAGGACCTTGTTCCCGACCTGATCATCAGCTCCTCGGCGGAACGGGCGCTGGCTACGGCCGAAGCCGTGGCGCTGGCCAGCGGTTATGAAGCAGAAATTCAGGTGACGCGGCAGCTTTACCACGCATATCCGGAAGCTTACCGTGAGGTTTTGCAAGCCCGTGGTGGGCAAAATCAGCGGGTGATGGTTGTCGGCCATAATCCGGGTATCGAGGAGCTGGTTGAAGAGCTGACCGGTTACGCTGAGCGGATGCCAACGGCCGCCCTGGCCCAGGTACAGTTTGATATTTCAAATTGGGAAGAGCTGACGGAAGAGTGGGCAGGCAAACTGGTTAACGTATGGTGGCCAAAAGAATTGCCTGATAATCTGTAATTCTCAATTGTCTAAAGGTACACGGGTTACAGCTTGGTTTTTGGCAATCACTGGCCCCCGGCGTAAAGCAGTTTAGTCAGGCTTTTGTTCTGCGCTACCCATAATCCTACCAGGCCAATCCGCAGTTCATAGAGCGTTTTGGCCTGTTCGGTGACTTCGCGCATAATGTCCCGCTCTACCAGGTTTTGCAGCGCGGCCGTCACCGCACCGGGGTCCAGGTGAATGTCGTAGGGCTGCAGGGCGCGAATGATTTCTTCGGGGTGGAAGGGCTGGTCGGCATCAATGAGATGGGCAACGGCCGTTAACAAAGCCCGTTCCGTGTAATCCGAGCGCTGCCACAGGTAGGCAAAATGCACCTCCCCTAGGCGCAGCATCTCATCCAGCGCCCCATTGACGTCTGACACGGTGATGTACCCTGTTTTCTGCGCATTAGCCCGCTTGACCAACGTATAGCACACCAACTGCAGGAAGTAGGGATGCCCGGCCGTGACGCGCAAAATCTTATCCAGCGCCAGGTCATCATAAACAATATTTGGCGCGACCGGTTCCATAATCAGCCGTGTGGCTGACTCTGTGCTAAGGTAGCCAATTTTTTGATGCAAGGCAATGTTAAACAGCACCGACCAATAATCGGCCCCCATTTCTTCCAGACGGCGTGTCCCCACAAAAATAAAGCTCAGCCCCTCGCTGTGCTGCATCAGGTGGCGCAAGTAGGGGAATATCGTCGCGGGCAAGATCTCATCCTGCACCAGGTTTTCAATAGCCTCAAACTCATCAAAGACCAGCACCAGCGTGGTTTGTTCAGGCAGCAAAGATTGCACATATGGCATGAATTTACGCTCAAACAACCCGGTTGGGTCAGGCCGCCAAGCATCTATTTCAGGGACTTCCACGACAATTTCACGGTTGAGCAAGGTATCAGCAATAAGCCAGGCAAGGTCATTGAGCAGCGCAGGCATGCCAGGGGTGACACCCAGTGATTGGCAATCTATGTAAACGGGCAGCAAATTGGGCGGCAAATGCTGCTCCAACTGTAAAAGGGCCGAGGTTTTGCCGGTGCGCCGCTGTCCCACAAGAATGAGCACGTTGCGCCTGCCTTGTTCGCCCACGTTTTCGGCCACAAAGTCAAAGAGTTCCTGCCGCCCAAAGAAAATGGGGCTGTCGCGGCGCAGTGGGGAGCCGGGAATGTAGGGATTGATAATGGGTTTGAAATCCCGTACTGGCGAAAGAACGTGAACCATGTCGCCAAAGGCGGTGACTTTGTCGTGCTGGTTGCGATCATTGTAGGTGAGTGAAAGCGCAATTCGGAAGCGGTCATTGACTTGGGGTTCAATATCAAAGCTGGCCTGCCGTGCCCGCCCTGGTGGAATGAGGGGAATGACCTGGGGCGGGCTGTGTACGAGATAAGACGGCCGTTCCTCAAGTAATGCCAGCACTTGTTCCGCAGCCGCCCGACCATTGTTGAAAATCTCCACAGCAACATGGGAACGGCCGTTTGGCACAAGCCGCTTTGTTTTGAGCGTAACTACCAGCTCGGCCCGCCCACGCAGCTCTTCTACCTTCGCCACGACCAGACCCATCCAGCGGCGCGCTACGGCCCGCACCAGGGTTTTATCAATGCGCTCCGGCTGTTCCGGCAATTGTTCTTCCAGCACCGCCAATTGCGAACTGGCTTCATTTAAATAAACCAGACGATCTTCCGCCACTTCTACCCGCTCGCTGTCACGTAAATTGGTTAGAACCGGCAACAGCATTTCCAGGGATGGCGACCAACGCTCAGCGGCTTCCAGAAGACGAAGCAGTTCTACTAGCTGCAAATGCAGCAGCGCCAGTTCCGTTATAGCCGGCGCTTCCAACAATGCCTGCCCTGTTTTAAACATCATGCGCCAGCATTCCAGGCAGTACCAATCCAGGTCCTGCTGCTCAGCCTCATCCAGCGCGCCGTTCAAAATAGACAATGCCGCATGAGGGCGATCGGCCAGCAAGAATAAGCCATCAGCCAGGCTGGCGATCAGCCTGTCGCCGCTCTGGCGCGCCTGGCTGGTTAAGTAGAGCAAGAATTCCGGGGAGCCACCGGTGTAAGTGTAGCGATTTTCTAGCAAGAGCAGGGTGCGCGAGGGTTGCTGTTGCAGGCGGCGGTGAAAGCGGCGGGCACGGGCGGGTGCAGATTGCCCCTGCCTGATGAGGATAACGGCCGTAATTGCCGCCAGGGCGGTTAACCCAAGCAGCAGCAATTGTGAAGGAGTCACCAACGGTGTCACCACCAGGGGGCGGGGTCCGGGCAGAGGGGTCAAATATCCGCTGTGAAAGCCATCGTCGAAGAAAAAGCGGTAGGCCACACCGACCTCGGTCGCCACCGGGTTAGGAATGAGAAAAGGAACTTGCCCATTCCCGGTACTAACTTGCCGTTCTGTCTGCGTTGCCCAGTTTCCGGTGCTGGGATCAAGCATTTCCAGCCGTACTGTCACTGCATCCCCCTCAACGTCCCGAACGGCAACAGTCAGGTTATACTGACCAGGCTTCACATCGGTAGTTGGGTTGGTGAGCAGAGGCGGGCGATTTTCCTGGGCACGGTACAATTGAGCCAGACCATTGTCTGTAATCACCACCAGGTCTGTCTTTTGACCTGTATCTCGCTGTAACGACACCAGGCCAAAGGCACTGCTGCTGAGAGCCAGTTCGTCTATAAGCTCAGGCAGTTGTGAGAATAACAAGATGTTACGGTCGCGGTTTGCCACAGCAATTTCGGCCTGGGAATCGCCGTCAATGTCGCCCCACTGCACACCGGTTACGTCGCCTACTCCGCGAATGCGCCAGTCAATCTGGGGACGGCCGTTTTCAATGTGTAAGTTGAGCAACGTACCTTCATCTGTGGCGATTAGAAAAGTGTTGTATTCCGCTCCCGGCTCCTCATCCGTTAAAAATTGGGCGCTCCGGCTAAATGTGGGCACTCCACCCAGCGCCAGTGGCCAGGGGGGCAGCAGCACGCCCCGCCAGTTCAGCCCATATGCATTCCCATCAGCTACCAAAACCAGCAAACGAACGGCCAGTTCCACACCGCTGTCAGGCTGCGGCAGCACGTAAACGGCCGTTATGGGCTCGCCATAAGCAACCAGTAATGAAGGCTGCTCAGCATCTTCTCGAATTTTGTATAGTTCCGTGTCAGTTGCCACGAGAAGCTCAGGCGCTGCTGGCGCAAAGGGATCGGGGTTGGGCAAAATGAGCAGTTGTCGCACCGGGCCGTCAAGCTGATAATCTGCCAGGCGCGCGCCCAAGGTCGAAAAAACGGTGATGTTGCCGGCGTTTGTGCCAACAACAACCTCCGGTTCACCCCGCCCATTAACGTCGTCCACCAGCAGGCTGGTGATAGGGGCCGGTAGTTCTTCCGCCCAGGCTTGCTCCCCATTTTCCAGGCGAACTTCAAGAGAGCTTATGGGTCCTCCCGAACCCTCTCCAACGGTACGGGCCAAAACGATGCGTGGTTCGGCTGCATTCGGTGAAGGCATGGTAGCCAAATGGGTAATCTCGCCACCTGGGGCAATGCGCAGATAAAGGGACCCTTCATTATCGAATCGGTGTAAACGGCCGTCGTCATCCCCGATCAATAGTTCATCAACGCCATCTTGGTTAAAATCGACGACAAGGTAAGAAAGGGGCACAGCCCGCAGCACCCGCGACCATTCCAGGGCAATTTCGCTTTCTCCCACGCCTAAACCCAGCAGCGAGAGATCCGGAAACTGCACCAACAGGAGTTCGCTGAGCTGATCCTGGTTGATGTCTGTCAGGCGAGCCAGTCCGGTCTCGTCTATGCTGGTAAAGGTTTGCAGGATTCGGCCGTCTTCGCCCAGGAGCACCAGATCCGTTGGTCCGGGCAGGTCTGGCTGTGGCCCAATAACGGCGGCCATTAGCGGCCAATTTTCCCCTGCAAGCGCCGATCCTGCCGACAAGGAAACAATGCGGCGGTCAGCTTCCTGATCCAGGTGGGTGGTCAAGCGCCGGCGGCCCAGCCCGTCAAAGACAATGACGCTGCCGCTGTTGGTGCCCACGGCCAGGCCAGGGCCATCGGGCAGTGAGACGAGGGTCAGCGCCGAAACGGGGCGGTTCACTGTGCGTGGCCAGATGCGCTGCCCGGTCGCGCTGTAGAGGTTGACGTTGCCCAGGCTGGTGCCTACGGCAATGCTCGGGTTATCGCTTTCGGCAAGTTGAAAGGGCAGCAAGGCCGTAATACGGCCATCAACCGGTCGCTCCCAGCGGGCTTCCCCATTGCCCTGCACCCAAACCAGCCGGCTAAAGCGACTGCTGGGGTTAAAATAACCCACCAATGCTTCTTGGCGGCCATTTCCATCAAAATCATCAACGGACAGGTAAGGGGTCGTGTCGATGGTGGGATTATTATTGCGGGCATATCGCCATAGGCGGTTGCCGCTGGCATCGTAAAGCTGAAGCTGCCCTGAACGGAGTAGAACGAGAATTTCTTCACGGCCGTTTCCATCGTGATCGAAGGGAGCCAGGGCGGCCGGTGCAGCCGTGTACTGCGCCTGCCACTCAGCCAGCGTCGCGCCACCACCACCGGTAAGCAGCACAGGGGGCGGAACCGCGGCCTCCAGGGGCACGCGCCAAAGTAAGGCGCCCTGGGCGCTAAAGAGCAGCAGTTCGTTTGCCAGGGCTATGGCAATTTCTCGCCCGGCCTGCAGCACGTCATCGCTGTTGACCGCCCCCACGGCCAGAACCGGTGCGCCAATTTCGTAACTCCACAAGGGCAGGCCGTTGGCGTCAATCAGGTCAATACGGCCGTTTTCGGCCGTAACAATAAGCTCAGAGATCCCATCGTTGTTGACGTCGGCGGTTAGCAGGTGCTGCAGGCGACCAGAAGTGGGATAGTTCCAATATCCGGTGGATTGTTCTTGGGCGTGGCTGGGAAACGGCCGTAATAATCCTAAAAAAAGCAGGCAAAATAACACCAACCCCCATCGTGTTTTGCGCCTGCCTCCAATAAAAAAGCGTGCCATTATCAGCTCGTCTGCCACCCCTCTCAATCTGGTGGGCGCAGCGCGTAACCGACGCCACGTTCACTGACAATCCATCCGCTGTAGGGTTCTACGGCGCGGCGCAGCCGCTTAATGAGCGTTTTCAGGCGATCTGGGTCATCAACCAATACATCCCCCCAAACGGCCAGCTCCAAATCATCGCCATGCACGACCTGCCCCTCATGCTCGCATAGCTTCACCAATATGCTAAATTGGGAGGTCGTGAGGCTTAACTCCTGCCCGTTGCCCCAAACCTGGTGCCGCTGCTGGTCAATTACAAAGGGGCCAGCCTGAATGAGTCCTTCCACCTTTTGGCGGCGCACGAAGCGGCGTAAAATTTCGCTGGTGTAATGATATTTGCCATCTACGGAAGCCAGCAGGCACTGCTGCTCCAGCAGGCGCAGGCTGTCAATGGGGCCATCGGCAATGGCCAGGGCATACTGCTCCTCTGCGCTCAGATTTTGCCACAGATAACCCAAGTGAGAACCCGCTTCTACTTCGATCGGGTCATCGAGCCGGGTTAATTCTTCTTCGTCTAACAGCGGATTGCCTTCAATGATCGCCTGATAGGCGTGATATCCGGCAATGTGCAGGAAAAAGGGATGGGGACCAACCATGTAGAGAAGGTAATCAAGCAAGTTCGGAAGAGAAAGATGCTGTCGGTGGTTTCCAGGCGATATTGAACGAGAGCACGGCCGTTTTCATCGGAAAACAACCCCAGGGGCAAGGTGACAAATATGTTGAAGAAGGGGGAGCTGAGAATTTCTTCCTCGGCGGTGATGGCAAATAACGGCCGTTGGCTGGCCGTGAGGTAGGCCAACCCATACTTCGTCGTCAGGCCGCGCAGCCGGGCAAAGAAATAAGGCGTCAGGTGCTCATTAGCCGCCAGCAGTTCAAATTCATCCAAAAGCAGCACCACAGCCACCCGTTTTCGCGCCACCTGGCTCAATACGCGATCCAGGGCCCGGTAAGTTCCCGGCGGTTCGTCGCTTTTTACGTCTAGTTCCGCGTCCTGGGCAGCATCCAGCAAACCTAGTAAGAGCGTCTCATACACTTCTTCTGGCGGCGCACCCCCTAACTCCTGGCAGTCCACCAGCACAAAAAGGGCGTGGGGCGGGTCCAACTGCATTTGCGCCCGCACATCGGGGCGGGTTAGGTGAATGAGCAGCGAACTTTTCCCAATGCGGCGCGGCCCAATGAGCGAAACGCTCTGGCCATTGCGCAGCAGGCCTAAAATTTGGGCGGTTTCACTCTCCCGATTGTAAAAATTTTCGGCTCGCCGGATGGCGCCACGGTGAAAGAAGGGATTGTTAATGCTCATGACGTTATTGTAATGCGGAATAGGTGAAAGGTAAAACGGCCGTATCCCTAAAAAACCCGCATCATTCTCGTTGAGTTTGCAGATATTGATACAACACGCCCATCACGGTGGCCGGTTCGGCGTCGCGTTCTTTGTTGTATTGGCGGGTGGCGCGGCTGCGGCTGAGGTGCAGGAAGCGGCGGGCGCGGGTAATGCCCACGTACAGCAGGCGCAGCCGCTCACAGATGATGTCGATGTGGGCGGATTCGGTGGCGGAACGGCCGTCATAAAGTCCCGCCTCCCCCTGCATCAAATAACGCAACTGGGCCACCAGCTTCGGCCGTGGGGTCGCCGCCCAGAAAATCGTGTACGCCCAGGAAAGGGGCGTCCAGACTGCCGGGAATCCAGAAGCCATCGATGCCCACCAGGAACACGGCGTCCCACTCCAGCCCCTTGGCGCTGTGCTGGGTGGTCAGCGTGATGCGCCCCGGCTGCTGGCTCGTAGCCCAAGTCGGCGGGGGTGGTGATGGGCAGACGGCGCCGGCCTGTCAGCCACGTCCGTCCAGCTCGGCGACCAGTTCCGGCAGCCGCCATTCCGGGTTGGGTGTCGCGCCAGCGGCGCATCAGGGTGGCAATCTGGTAGGCAATGGCCAGGTCGGTTTCGTGCACGTCCTGGCTCCAGGCAAACAGTTCGTCGCCCAGGGCGAGCGCCAGGTCGTCGATGGGCAACGTCACGCAAGCGCAAACATCCGCCGCAAAAAGTCGGCCAACCGGGCTGACATGGTCCAAATCATCTTCGCTCAGCACACCGGCGGGCAGGGCGCCTCCCATGCGCCTGGTCGCCAGGGGAAGAGCAGGCTTCCGGTTGGTGGACGCTGCGCAAGATGGTGTGGAAACGCTCCAGGTCCTCCACGGGGCCGGTGGCGGCCGGATGCCCCAGTTCGTGCAGGCTGGCATGGGCGGCACAACAGCGCTTTGGTGTCTAGCGGGATCGGCCAGCACGGCCAGGATGGCGTGCATGGCGGCGGCGATTTCCCGTTCGCGGCTGCCGCCGCGCAGCAGGTTGTCGTAATCGGCGTCCAGTTCGTCCAGATGTTCGGCCAGCTTGTAGCCAATCTGGTTGGTGGGCACGAGGATGGCCAGGGTGTGATCGGCGTCTGCTTGCGCGCGTAGCTGAGCGGCCAGTTGGGCGATGGCGGGCAGTTCTTCATCTTCGCGGTGTTTGTAGACCTTGATGCGGATGTCGGCTTCGCTGTCGGGCGGGTTGGGCTGGGCGTCGCCGGGCGGGGTGGGCAGGATGTCCTGGCGGCGGAAGGTGTGGTCGCGTACTTCGGGCACGGGATGTTTGTCCATGACCCAATGCGAGCAGGGTGTTGGCCGCGCCCATGATGAGCGGGGCGCAGCGGCCGCTGTTGGGCAGGGGCAGGGATCGCACGTCAGGGCGGTCGCTGAAGGCGTTAAAAAAGCGGGGATGGGCGGCGGTGAAGGTGCTGGTGATCGCCTGATTGGGGTCGCCGACGCGCACCCAGTTGCCCTTTGGGCCCGGTCAGAGGGTTGCGAGAGCAGGACTTCTTGCAGCGGCACGCTGTCCTGGGCTTCGTCTTCCAGGACGTAAGGCCAGCGCTGGCGCAGTTGCTGCGGCAAAGTCGGGCGCGCTGCTCCAGCAGATCGACCGCCTGCCAGATGAGGTCGTCAAAGTCCAGCGCGGCCTGGCGGGTGAGGATGGTTTGGTAACGGCCGTAAATGCCCGCCATCATGTGCAAAGGAGGGGAGATTGGGAGGCTTGAGATTGGAGATTATCCCCTCTGCTTCCCTGCTCCCTTGCCCCCATGCTCCTCTGCAAGATTTCCTCTGGCGAGGTAGCGCTCATTCTTGGCCGTGCGGATGAAGGCTGCGAGCGGTGCGGGCGGTGATGTCGCGCCAGCGGGCCTGCATTTGCGGGCTGTCGTCGGGCAGGAATTGCATGCCAATGTCGGGATTGTCTTCAATCCAGCCGTCGACGGCCAGGGAAAGGACGTGGCTGCTCCGCACGTCATCCAGCACATCGGGCTCAGCTCGTCGCCCAGGCCGCTGCTGGCCAGGCGCACGATTTCCAGGGCCAGGCTGTGCAGGGTGCGCACGTCAAAGCCGCGTCGGTGGGCAGGTCCATCTCTTCCAGCCGCTTGCGGATGCGGGCCTGAAGGTGTCGACGCTGGCGTTGAGGTAGGTGACGATGAGGATTTGCTGCCCGGCCTCGGGGTCGATACGGCCGTTGCCAATGAGCTGTGCGGCCAGGAGGGACAGGGTGAAGGTTTTGCCGCTGCCGGGTACGGCGCTGATGGCTAAACGGCCGTTTTCATATTTGAGTATCTCTTCTTGAGCCGGACGAAGCTGCATTAATTCGTCTCCAGAAACAACAAAGGGCAAATATACCAACCCTCCAAACTGCACTTCCGCCATTACTTCGGGGGCGCTCATGCTGGTTTGCTGCCATAAATCGTACAAAATCTGGCCGTTATTGGTGGCGGGGTCGTTGTTGTCGCGCAAGAATTCTATGTACTCCTTGGAAGCGGTCTGGTAAAGCAGGCGCACCGTGCCATAAACCACGCCTTCCGGCAGCGTGTAAAGAGCGGTGTCCCAATACTGCCCATCGGCGTAACGCGCCGGATCGGGCTGTCCTTCTGTCACCGGCGCTGCGCCCACTTCGGCAAAATCGGCGAAAGCGTAACCGCGGGGGGGAATGCGGTTATCGCTGATGACGGTGTTGTTCAGGGCAAAGTGGAAGGTGGGGCCGGGATCGATGCCATCCAGCCCTGCTGCCAGGTCGGCCAGTGACGCCCTGCTTGACCTCGTAAATGTGCAGGTCGGCTGTGGGCGTGAGAACGGCCGTTTGCGCATCATACGCCCCCGACACGTAAACCAGGTTGCCCACCGCGTCATACCCTTCCACCTGCAGCCACATGCGCCGCCCCTCCGGGTAACCCGTGGGCAGCTTGTGGCCCGTCTCGTTCACCACCGTCACCGTCAGGGTGACCCCCTGCCGCGTAGCGGATACAGTCGCCGCATTTTGCAGCATGCTCCGCGCCCGCTGCACCCCTGCCTCCAGCGCCTCCACCCGTTCGGGGTTCAGGGCGAAGGTCTCGCTGAACACCGGATGCAGGGGGATGATTTGCGGCACCCAGGTGTTCGCGCCGGTCAGGTCGTGCAAGGCCATGTTGCTGCGCAGCTCCACCGGCTCGCCATCGCGCGGCACCCCGCTCACCCCGGTGACGTCGCGCATATGGCAGTCCTGGCAGGTAGAGACAAACTGCTTGTTGCCGCCAAACTGCGGCGCAAAAACGCCTCCTGGCGTGTTGTACTCGCTGAGGAACCATTCGCTGTAAGTACGCTCAATGGGAAAGCCTGCGTTCAAATCACCCGGCTGGTCCAATGGATTCAACACAAACTGCTGGGAATTTTCATCCCAGGTGAAAAGCGGGTTGCTAATATCGTGGCAGGTGCCGCAAAAGGCGCTGTCGCGGTGATAAGGCGAAGTCAGGGTGGCTTCGGCTCCGGTAGGCACGTGGGGGTCAAAGCCCACCACGTCGGTAATCACCAGGGGGCCGCGGCGGTGGTCCAGGGGGTCGACAATCATAGTGCCGCTGCCCAGCAGCAGATTGGGGGCGGTAACGGTCAGGGGCATGGTGAGGGTGGCAAGAACTTCCAGATCGCGAGGTGGGTTTTCGGCGGTGTAGGTGGGGTCCACCATGCGGTGACACACCAAACATTGCACTCCTTCCAGGTCGTCCAATTCCAGGTCGGAGCCGTCGGGAGCGCTGCTGCGTCCGGCCAGCCAGCCGCGCGGCACGTGGCAGCGCAGGCAAAATTCGCCTGCATTGGCGGCGTCAGCGTTGGCTACGTCTAATGCGGCCCAAAACAGCGGGTCTCGGCCAGATTGAGCCATCATGCTGCCCATCCAGGCGAAGAGGGTTTCGGTTTGGGGATCCTGGCCGGTTTCGAAAGCGTAATCGTTGTGACAATAGTTGCAGTTAGGCGGCGCCTCGATGGGATCGATAAGCTGGTTAGGCTGGGTGCCGGGCATCAGAAAGTCGTTGGGGGTGGTCGCCAACCGCACTGTGGGCGCGGCCATCACCGGATTGAAAAGTGAACAGGCGAGACCCAGGATGACCATCGCGAGACCAAAAGAAATGAGGAGGAGAGGAACTCTTTTCATAATAAGCACTTTGCGATTGACGATTTACGCCTGTCGATTGACAATTGATTGTTCAAGGCTGTCCGGGTTATGCCGTTCATTATAATCCGACCTGGGCAGTCTGACACAAATTAAACTTTGAGCTTTCGCGAGAGATAGAGCAAGCCCTTTTCCTCTCGCTGCTGTAGGTGGATGTATGAAACGAATTGGTTTTGTCGGGTTGTTACTGCTGTGGGGATTATGGGTAAGTGCGGGGGCAACGGCCGTTGCCCAATCCACGCCCCCGACACCCACGCCAACCCCCGTGGACACCCGTTTTGGCGCGATAGAAGCATTTTGGGAGCCCGATGCCGCCGCCGACCTGGGCGTGGGCTGGGACCGCATTCTCTTTTTGTGGCACGAGATTCAACCCACGGGGCCGGAGGAATGGAACACCCTGCACGTCCTGGAAGAGTGGCTGGTGGACGCAGAGGTAAACGGCCGTACCGTGATGGGCTTACTGAAAAGCACGCCACCCTGGGCGGCCGAGAGCGAGCCTTACGCCGGGGTACCGCGCGGGCTGTACCTGCCCCTGGACGACCCCGACAACCTGTGGGCCAACTATGTGCGCCGCGTGGCTGAGTATTACGGGGCGCGAGGCGTGCACCATTGGATTGTGTGGAACGAACCGGACATTGCGCCCGGCGTATATGGCTACGAGTTTGGCGGCAGCATGGCCGACTACTACCGCCTGCTGCAGGTGGCCTATCTGGTGATGAAAGAAACGGACCCGCAGGCGGTCATCCATTTGGGCGGCATTACCTACTGGCATGACCCCACCTACCTGCGCCGATTTTTGCAGATGGTGGCCGCCGACCCTGAGGCGGCAGCAAACAATTACTACTTTGACGTGATTTCGCAGCACATCTACTTTCGGCCAGAGACGGTGCCAGAAATTGTGCGGGAAAGCACGGCCATCCAGCAGGAATTGGGCATCAACCCGCCCAAGCCGGTGTGGATCAATGAAACCAACGCGCGGCCCAGCCTGGATGCGGCCTGGCCGGTGCAGGTGCTGCGCTTTCACCTGGATGCGGAGATGCAGGCGTGGTACCTGGTGCAGGCCTTTTCGCTGGGTTTTGCCGCCGGAGCAGAGCGGATTGGGGTGTACAAGCTGATTGATATTCATTTGGAGCCAGGAGGCGAGTCGTGGGGGCTGCTGCGCCCTGACAAAAGCCAGCGCCCAGCCTATGGCGCCTACAAAACCATGGTGGCCCAGTTAGGCGGCTTTACGGGGCCGGTGACCATGCAGGACACGGCCGATTTCACGATTGTCGGCTTCCCCAAAGAGGAGGGGCTGGTGCGGGTATTGTGGGCGAAAAGGCTGGCTGCCGTCACCCTGGAGGTGCCTGCCCTGGCAGGCGGGGCGCAGGTAGTGGGGTATGCCGGGCACGCGAAAACCATTTTGCCGCAGAACGGCCGTTACACCCTCACCCTGGAAGGGGCGCGCTGCTACGTGGAATGTGACATTGGCGGGCCGCCGGTTTACCTGGTGGAAGAAGTTGACGATGTGACCAGCCCGCCCGAAGCCACGCTGCTGACAGCGGCCACCATTACCCCGACGCCGCTGGTTCCAGCTTCCCCCACCCCCACAGACACGCCCTCACCGACGCCCACCGTGCCGCCCACAGCGACGGCTACGCCCACCAACACGGCCACGCCGTCGCCCAGCCCAACCATGACGGCCGTACCGTCGAGCACGCCCTTGCCCACCAGTTCGGCAACGCCAGCTTCTGGGGTAGAAACGGCCGTTGTGCCTTCACCTGCTGCCCCTGCACAACAAACCTCAACCAATTATTCCGGCTGGCTTTTAGGCGCGGCGGGGGTGGTGGCGCTGCTGCTGGTAGGGATAGGCTGGCGGCGGCGGTGAATAAAAAGAAGGGGGCGGCATTTCTATCCATGCCGCCCCCTTACAAACTTATCAGTTTTTAGCTCTTAATTAGCAGAAATCACAATGTTATCAACGTAGAAGTAGTCATCGTTATCATTGGAATTTACGCCGGAGAAGCGGATTCTAAAGCCGCTCACCAGATAGCTACTGTTCAGCGTCGCGCTAAATTGAGAATACGTGCTGCTAACGTTATTATCCTCAACGCGGAACAATAAATTCCAACTGCTGCCACCATTTGAACTGATCTCTACATTCCATTCTTCATTCCCGGCTAGAGGCGTAGTCCCCTTCCAATAGAAGGAAATCGTGGCCCCTGACCCAGCAAAACTAGACAAATTTGCAGACCGCTCTATCCAGCCATTATCGCGCAGCCGCATATGGTAGCTGCCTCCGTAAGGGGTACCACCTCCGGTAACGATTGCATCATTGCTGTTGCTCCAATCACCGCCCCAATTATTGCCACCGTTCCAGCCGCCACTTTCGAAGTTGTCTGTAACGGTTTGGGGCACAATCACTGGATTGGGACACCCGGCAGGCGCATTACTTTCAGCCGGACCAACAGCTGTGCTGCCATTGGACAAACCGGAAGAAACATTGGTTCTTACAAGGTAGATGCGGTCAAAAATCATGCCATCTTCACGCATCCATACGTTCAAAGTTCGCAAACCGGTAGCTGAAACATTGATAGGAACGTCCCACCTGTTCCACTCATAATTGGTGCCAAATTCTGTCAAGCCCATAGCGCCTGTGGTGTGGGGTGATCCGAAGCCAACGTGTAGAGAATCATCACTGCCGCTGGGACCATAGCCGCGCACCCAAATGTAATAGTCACCGGTTGTTTGGAAATTGATGTGATAGTCCAATCGTGGCCCATTACTACCGTCCCCTACATTTACACCGGAATTAGGCGAAGCTTGCATGGCGTAACTACCAACATAACCGCTTGGACTCGTAACTGGAAGCCAGGAAGAACCGCTTGCACTGCCTGTACCAGGATTGTTTACCGCAAAGTAATGTTCCGCTTCAATGACGATAATGCCGCCTGTTTCCTGATATTCACAGGCAACCAGGTTGTTCACGACAAAGTTTGCGGTCACTGATTTATTACTGTTGACAAGCACTGTCGCTGTATTGCCACTGGTGGATGTGGTGTCACCAGTCCAACTGCTGAACATATAGCCACTGTTGGGATTCGCAGTGAGTGTCACATTGCTGCCGTAAGTCCAGCCGCTGGTGTTGTTCGTCACGCAGTTGGGCGCTGGATTCGGGGTAATCATACCGCCGGCCGTGGGGTTGGGTAAGGCTGTCAGGGTGTGGCAGTTAGCCTGGAAATTCGCGGTGACGCTGGTGTTGTTGAGGATAGTGATAGTGGTCACCGGGTTCGTACCTGATGCCCCCCCCGTCCAGTTTGTGAAGGAATAACCTGTGGCCGGGGCAGCAGTGAGCGTCACGTTTTCCCCATAAACGTACCGCCCGGCGGCGCAGCCCGGGGAGGATGTCGGGCTGTACGTGACGGTACCCCCGGCTGTGGGGCTGGCCGCGGAGGAAAGCGTATAGCATGTGCTTTGGAAATTGGCGGTGACGGATTTGTTACCGTCAAAGGTGATGGTCACGGGATTAGTGGTGCCGCTGGCGTCGCCGCTCCAACCGGTGAATACGGCTCCTGTCGCGGGAACGGCCGTTAACGTCGCCGTTTCTCCCCATCCGTAGGTTGACTGATTAGGCGAGATGGTAATAGAGCCGTTTCCGGCCACGCTGGTCGTCAGCGTGTACAGCAGCTCCGTGTAATTGGCCGTCACGCTGCGGTCGCCATTCATAGTCAGAGACGCGGGGTTGCTGCTGCCCGTTAGTGCGCCGCCCCAACTATCAAATACGTAACCAGCAGCGGGGTTGGCCTGGAGTGAAACCACTGTTCCATGTGAGTATTGTGTCCCATTGCAGTTGGGACCGGGACTCACAGCGACATTCCCCCACGCGTCATTGGGGCTGTCGGTGACGGTCAAATCATAGCAGCCCACCTGGAAATACGCTTCTACAGTTTTATCGCTGTCCATCACCAGGATGTAGGGATTGGTGCTGCCGCCAATATCACCACCCCAGGTCATGAACAAAGAGCCGGTGTCGGGGATGGCGCTGAGCGAGATAGTCTGTCCGGAGTTATAGCTGGGCTGGTCTGGGCTAACCGTCACAGAACCGGCCCCAAAGAGCGTCACATTCAAAATGTAGGTCTCTTCCACAAAATTGGCCGACACCGTTTTGTCTGTGTCCAGATAAATAAACCCCGGATTGTCGGTGCCGGACAGGTCATCCCCCCATCCGGTAAACACCCAACCCGGGTCAGGAACGGCCGTAAGCGTCACCGTATTCCCCGGAAGGGGTGGGTCTGGGCTTTGCGTCACCGACCCATTGCCAATGATGGTAATGGTCAGCGTGGCTCCGGGGTCCGGCGTGGCCGTCGGCGTGGGGGGAATCCGTGTAAAACCCACCAGATTAGGCGGGGCTGTATTGGCCCGATCCACAAAGTCCGAAAACACCGCCCCAATGGCCGGCTGCATTAAATTGATGATGACCACTACCGCCAAACCAACCAGAGCAATAATGAGAAGGTATTCCACGATACCCTGCCCCGCTTCTCGGGAAGTGGCACTTTGCTTGATTCTGTTCTTGTTCATGATGCTACCCTCGTTATCCAGAGGCGCGAATAAGGCCTGTGTGCGGGAGGGTGAACAATATCCACCCCCCGCAAAAAATAAAATTAACGAATAAGATAAGGCTGCCCCGTCAGGCGCACCTGCCAGCCGTAGGTGTCGTGGGTGCCGCCGTCGTAGCTGGCCATCAGCCGCCCACCGTAGTAAGGCGTGCAGTTGTCCGGGTCAGGGTTTGAATAATCGCAGTCGTCCAAATTGCCGGGAACGGGTATCTGGTAGGCTGGGTTCACAAATGAGTTGTTGCAGTTACCAATGGCACAGCGCCCGCCTAAACCGATCATCATCCGGGTTGCCCCCATCAGAAAATGTGTAATGCCAATCATCAAAAGCAATTGAATCAAAGTAGAAAAATGGATTGGGCCTTGGGCGCCGGAGTCTGAGTCAAACAGGCTTACGAAAATCAACTGCCCTGCGTCATTCTGCCGGAACGTAGATCAAGGGGATTTCCACGCGGTTATTAAAATTCGAGTTGAGCGGCAAACGGCCCATGCCATAAACCGTCACTCCCTTTGACGAATGGGAGCCGCGGCTGTTCAGAATATACAGATTGCGCAAGTTGGCGTCGCTGGGTACGTTGTTGACGTAAGTGTTGGGACCGGCCCACACCTCGAACCCATTTTCTGATGCGCCGTCGATGGCCGTGACGTCCAGGTAAATGAAGCGGTTACCCGTAGCCGGGTCCACCATAATGTCACCCAAATCTTGCGAAATGGAGATTTCAAACCCGGTACCCGGCCCGGCCGGCGTAGCCGCCAGGGCAGGTGGCAGAAAAATCACCGCCGTTGGGGCTGCCGCAGTCCGTAGGCACCGGCGCCGGCTGGCCGGTATTGAGCGGCGCCCCCGGTGACACCCACTGCATGTCTGTCAGATGATTCCCATTGTCCCGCACATTATCGCCTACCTGCCCGGTGTAGGTGGCCAGCGTAATGCGCGCCACCGTGCCGTCTGCATTCTGCGCCCAGTAAAACAATTCATAGGTCGTCCGCGTGTTAAAGCTAGGCACGTATAGGGGTTGGATTTCCAGTCGGCGCACCGCAGCCGCTGTTATTGGCGCCGGGCTTGCGGTTTTCGTCAATGCGCACAAACCAAAACGGGTTAATAAAGTCAATCGGAATACCCAGGCTATCCTCACCGGTATCAATCAGGCACGGCTGGTATTGACGATCGGTACAGGATAGGCGTTCAAAAAGCGGCTCCCCCTGGTCAATAGCTAATTGGGTATGCTGCACAACGTGATTTTGCGTAGCCTGGTTGATGGAATCGGGATCAAACAGCTCTACCCGCACAATGTCGTGCTGGTCATCATAATTTGGCGGTATAAGAATGCGATAATTATAGCTGTATAACCCCGTCGCCCAGGGGCTGGCGCTGGGAGAGTAAGGGTCGCCCATACTCGTGCAGGAATTAAGCCCAAAAACAGCCTGATTAGAGGTGCTCAGAATACCATCCTCGATACGGCGGCTGGCGTAAATGTCGGCCATAGGAAAAATGCCGGCCACCGCGTCGCGGGTTAAGGTAACCGTTCTTTGGCCAACCAGACGCAGGAAAAACAGGTCTACCGGCCAGGTGGCGGTCAGCTCATACTGGATTTCGCCCAGCGCATTGACGCCCAGGCTTCTACCCATGCCTAAAACGTCATTTGCGGGATTATAGTTCGCCGGTACGTCCACGGTAATATCAAAGCCGTTGGTGTTAAAAAATTGGGTCGCTTTCAGGTTGGCCGGTGTTGAATCATCCGTATCTTGTACAAGTTCCGACACCGCCGCCAGGGCGGCCGAGTCCACGGCCGCTTGCAGTTGGGTCTGGCGGGCAAAAATAAACCCCACGTCCACAGCGATGCCCACGAAGGCTAGCAGCCCCACCAGGGCCAGGGCAATGATCACAATACTTTGCCCAGCTTGCCTCTCTTGCTTGTCAGGTTGTCGCCAACTTAATTTTTTCATGATGTGTTTCATAAGTCATCCTCTCACTGTCTCTGACTCGCAGAATTGGATTTTCCCGGAAGCTATTGTCAGCTTCCAGGAAAATCAAGCCCTTGGGGATGTTTACTAAGGCAGGTTTGCTTCCTGGCCGCAAGAGGTGTCCCAGCGGACAAACTCGGCCAAAATCCAGCCGTGCTGCAGGCTGTAACCCTTTAGTTCAAATACTGCAAAACCGTATATCTTGTATGCACCGTTGCTGCCCGAACCGCGGGATTCATCCCAAACAATTAGCCGAAGATTGCGAGTCCGGCTTATATGCTGATTCAATATGTTGCGCAGGCTGCTTGAGTTACTGACTCCTGTATTAGCCAAGACCCAATCATTTATATTCAGGTTCAGGTCTGAAGTATCATCCGGGTTAACATATCCTCTTACAAGGTGGGGGTACAGGGGAGTAGGACAATTTGACCCGCAGTTCCCTGCATCGGTGTAATCTTTACTATCTCCTGGCCACCCTAAGCTATCCGCAGTTGTACCGGTATTTCCGCTTAATCCCGTGTTCCAACGCAGCCAGCCAAAGTTACCTGAACCAAAGCCTTCAAAGATATAGAAAACGTCGCCTTCGCGCGCCTGCACCAGCGGGATATCTGGCCGGTGATAGATGAAATCATCATATTCTGGCGGATTGGCCGGGCCGGTAAAGTCACTCTCGTCAGGATAAGGATTTGAGCCCTGCCCGGGTGGGGTCACGGAGCGGGCCAGGTAACTGACTGTGATAGGAAAGGCGTCACAGCCATTGGTGACGACCGTGGTTTCTCCCGTTTGCCGCATATAGCTGAACCCGCGAATGGTATACAGGTCGGTGAGGTAGGGAATGGCGTCAAGACCCAGGATAGACTCGATGTCATGCAAAGCAAATAAGCCTACAAACTCAATGCCGCCCACCATATCCTCATAATCGTTGGAGCTAGGCGAGCTGGGCAGCACCGCCTGTAATTCATCCAGAACCTGGGTTTTAATGGCATCTTCATCAATGATGCTAAAGCGCACCGTGTTCGAAATGCCGTAGGCGTGATTGAATTCCCAGGTGGCATCGACAATGGCGGTACCGGCTTCATTTACCTCGCCACGAACAACCCACAAATCCCACTCGTCTTCGGCCATACCCAGGGTTTGGGTAATGGAGTTGAGGGCGACGATGACCATGCCTTCGTCCTGCCCGCCGTTGGCGCCAAAACGAGACGCCACGCGGGCGGCCTGGCTGACGCGGTTTTGGGTAATCACTAACTGGCTAACTTCAATGAGTCCGGCCAGTATGACCAGAAAAATGGGGAGGAAGAGGGCTACTTCTACTAAACTTTGACCCTTCTCCCGGCGACGGTTGTTGACTGTTTTGTTAATCATGATGGTACCTCCGTGTAAAACACTCCCATTTGTGAGTAAGTTTTTCGCAATACTCAACTTTGAATATCCTTTGATTATTAAGGCGTTGCTTCCACTTCCAGGACGTCTCCTGTGGTGGCGTTGATAAACATGGTGAAGGAACGGCCGCTACCGTTGGCAAACAGGGATAAAAACCATTCCATCTGCCCGCTGGCGGCTGACAGCTTCATAATCATGGTGCTGATTCCTTCGTCCTGTAAAAATTGCGCACCGCCCTCATTTAAGAACAGGCCCAGCGCTTCCTGGCTGTCCATGTTCCAACTACCCACGTCGGCGGGGGGGGCGTCGAGGGCATAGGCGCTCTCGGAGATGCGGGTTGCCTCGTCGCCGCGCACGGTTACCAGGGCCACGGCATTGCTGCCGGCGGAGTAAAAAGTGTAGGCCCAGTTTGCTTCGCCGATGCGCAATGTTTCTTCGGTAACCCCTTGCGGCCAGGTGGCGGTGGCTTCGAGCAAAACGGCGTCGCTGTGCCAATCCTGGATGCCCCGTTGGGCAGTGGCCAGGGCTATTTTCGCGGTCTTTTCTTCGTAAACAGATGTCGGGGCGGGGCGCAGGTCAGAAACGGCCGTTGGCGGCAGCCCTTCTGGTAATTCCGGCGCGCTCGGACGCAGCCACAACAGCGCCGAAATGCCAATAACGGCTACCAGCAGCACGACTAACAAAATACCTAAAATCCACTCCAATCGACTCATAATTTTTCTTCTACTAATTCTTTAAAATGGCCGGCAAGTACAGGTTGGGCAGCGGAACCTCCCCGCGCATGAAATAGATTTCTGGGTAACCCACCACCGACCCATTCTCAATAGTTGCTTGTTGATAGGCCAGATAAACCCACCCATCTGGATGGCTGTTTACGGCGGGGAACAAGGCGTGGGAAATGCCAGGCTGCGTAATAATTTCTTCCGCGCCGGATGCTTTCCAACCAGCGCAACCGTTGACGCCTTTGACGCTTTCAAACCTCACGCTGCCCACTTCGAAACCATGAAAATAGAGGTAGTCACAGCCATACACGTTAGTCATCGTGGAAAAAACGTAGAAAGGATAATTCTCATTCACGTTCAGAAATGGCGGGCCAGAAACGTCCCGGGGTGCGCGCCAGCCAGAACTGGAGGTGCAATTTTGCGAGCAGGTGACATAGTCAATTTGCTGCACGTCGTCAGTCAAGCCGGGAATCGTCCCCGCCGGCACCACGTGGGCATATGCTACGGCAAGACCTCTCCCAGTAATGGTCAATTCAGGTAAGCGGTCTTCACTATCATCGGGGGTGACTTGTACAGGTGTTGACCAGACCATAGTTGTGCCGTTGTAAACGCCTTGTGCATAAAAAATAGCGCTTAAGTTGCCCTGGGCGGCTTCCCAAACCACATGCAGTAAATTCGAGTCGTTAGGGTCTACTAAAACAGAAGGGAAATTTTCCCGCGCCGCAGAATTGGCAATAATCGCGGGTGTACTCCAGTTGTCGCCGCCATTTAATGAACGTGAGTGGTACAAGTCAGGAGGATTACCACCATCCCCTTCACTCCACACCACGTCCAAAATATTGCCGCTGGGCGAGACAATGGCCGGTTCCGAAGCACCCGGCGCAGTGGCAACAGGGGAAATAGTTGTGGGCAAAACCGAGGTACCTACTGGCCAATCGTTCTGGTGGGCGTAAAATAGCGAAAAGTTCTCAATCCACACGGCGTGGGCATCTCCAGTATGATCGAAAGCCGCACTCACCTGCAACGACTGGGTGTTATTGCTGATATAGATCGGCTGGGGAATGGCGCTGGTAAACGGTGTCCAGGTATCGCCTCTGTCCAGGGAAAGCAGATAATAAGGGTTATCGTCAAATACTTCATTTGAATTGTTGGCCCGGCCGATAAAAACCACCAGCAGCTTGTCTCCCACTGGATCTGCGGCAATGTAGGGTCTTACACCCTGCAAATCTAGCGAGAGCAGTTCTGGCGTTGACCAATCGGGCGCGTTGGAAGGCTCGGCAGCGGGTTCGGCCGTTGCCGGGCGGTAAACCAGGGCCATTAACGCGATAGTGGCCAATGCCAGGAAAAGGATCGGGCGCAGAAATTGTTTTCTAGTCATTATGAACATGGTCCTGGTAAGAGGTAGATATCAGCCGCAGATGTGGGGGCAATCAACCCTATACGAATGCCAAAATAAGTTCCGTTATCAATGCTGACGCATGCTTTAACCGTATAAGCTCCGGGAGGAACATTGGGGAAAATGAAATACCCATCTCTCTCGGCAACGGTGCTGCCCACTGTCGTTCCCGTGCCATCATCGATCAAGGTGACCACAGCCCGGGGCTGAGGCAGCCAGGTGGTAATTCGGTTCTGGACGACTCCGCTTACAGACTCATCGCCAATGGGCGCAACGGCCGTTGCCGTTGGTGTAGCTGCCGGCGTCACGTTGCCCACAGTCAGAGGCTCAGACACATTGTTCGTCTCATCATCCTCGATGGCCTGCTCTAGAGAATCGACCATCGCATAAACCAGGTGCGGATCAGGCTGGTTCTCAAAGCCGAGGGGGGCTGTAATGGTGATGACCCGGCTGGCGCCACCGGCCAATGAGCTCACGCCCATGTAGCCGACGCTGTTGGTAATGTTGATGGTTGGCGTTACGGGTGGTGAGGGGTCAAAGTAGACGTCGACGAAGAATTGGCTGCTCACGTCAATGTCACCCGTATTGCTGATGACGACTCGTACACTGATGGGCCTGTAAGCGACTAACGGCCGTGTACTGATAAGTTCTGGTTGTCCGACCACAATCAGGTCGGCCGGCTCAGGTGTGGGCGTAATGGTTGCTGCAGGTGTAGGCACGTCCCGATCATCACAAGGCACGCGGAACTGTGCGGTAGCTGTCCACGTATTTGTCTGCGCCCGCACAGTATAAATTGTAGGGTTATCCCGCGTGCCCACGATTAAATTGTTCTTCGTCCAGGTCTGGCTAAAGGTACCGCCATGGCCAGCAGGAATCACCGACTGCGGCGCCCCCTCCCAGAAAAGACCGATGGTTTGATTGTTCGGCCAATTAAAACCAATGACATTAAACTGTGCATTCGAACTAATCGAACAGCTCTGAATCAGGACAATATACGGATTGCTTGGCGTGGCGGTTGGCGTAACGGTAGGAGTAGGTGTCGTCGTCGAGGTTGGCAGCACAACCGGTGTAGAAGTGGCCGTAGGAGTCGGGGTCCCTTGCAAAACAATGGCATTCGCCGGCTGGCCCGCGCTGGGTACGGCCAGGATCACGTGACCGGCAGTCAGCACCGGATTAAGCGGGACTGTATTGAAATCTGCAAACCCTTCACAAATATGATTATTGACGTCCAGGAAAGTATCCTGCCCCAATGTTTGGCCCGTCGTCAGGTCAATGACGGTCACCGTTTCACCCACTTCACCGGACACCCAAAGATAATTTTGCCCGGCTACCGGAGGAGCCTCAATGTACGCGCCGCAGCGGACAGGAGTCGGTGTATTTGTGATGGTCGGGACAGGTGTGTCGGTTGAAGTTGGTCCTGGTGTAGGGGTAGAAGTGGCAGAGGGCGAAGGAGTCGGGGTAGGAGAAGCCCCAACCGTTGGGATGGTGTCCAATTCCGGGGGCAAGCCCAACCCCTGGGTGGGATTACCCAAGGAGCCAAAGGACTCGTTGTTCATGGTTACCTGGCCAAAAACAGGTATCACGCTGATGATAGGGCGGAAAAATGGGGTGATTATGGGCACATTATAAACAGCCCGGACGACTACTGGCTGTCCCGGCATGCCTGCATAATCTTCCAGCAGTTGCGATCCGTTGTTGTCAATAAACCCGCCATACACTTCGATGTAGTATGAATTTTCATCGGGGGGATTGCTAAAGGGGTCGCTATTTGGATCTTCATCTAACGGCAAACCAGACAGCCCCTCATGGGCAGCGGCAATGACCGAGGCAACGCGCAAATCATCACAACGACTGGCAAATTTTGCCAGGCCCGTTGTGGGGCAAATTGTCTCATTTTGCCCGGTAATTGCATAGCGTGCGCCGGCCCTGGCTGCGTTTTGTACTGTGACCCAGCCTTGCAATATGCGGGCGCTCTCGACAATGAGGAACATGAGCATAAGCAACACGGTGAGAATGAGAGCAAACTCAACAAGTGCTTGTCCATGGGATTTGTTGTTTCGCTGTAACATAGTATGTCCCTTTGAAAATGATGACTACTAAAATTATATGCTTGCCAGATAGCGATCTATGTAGTGAATTCGTCCTACCTGCCTTCAGGAGGTCGAGATTAGCTAACGTCTTGATGTATACTCGTATGGAAAAGAGTATGAAACGATGCTGCCTTATGATAATCTTACAGGAAGCGTGTCATTCAAGCGTTGATCAAGCGTTGATTTGGCGCTTAAACCGATGGTTCTATGACAAAAGTACTAAAATTGGCGCTGCTGGGACAAGCACAGTTAACCGATGAAAATGAAGCGCAAATTGACCTGGTGTCAGCCAAGGCCCGCGCATTGTTGTATTTTTTGGCTGTAGACGGCCGTATCCACACCCGCCACGCCCTTGCCAACCTGCTGTGGGGCGACCTGCCCGAGGCTGATGCTCGCCGCAACCTGCGCGGCGTGCTCCTCAAGCTGCGCCAGGTAGTGGAAGAGCATCTGGTTATCAACACCCACGACGTCGCCTTCAACTTCGCCGCCCCGCACCAGCTAGATGTGGTCCAGTTTCGCCAACTCCTCAATGGCGCTCCCGCGCCCAGCCAATTGCAGCAAGCCATCGCCCTCTATCGTGGCGACTTCCTGGACGAGTTTTACATTCGCCAGGCCCCTGAATTTGAAGATTGGATGGCCCAGCAGCGCACCCAGTACCAGCAAATGGTTGTCGATGCTTTGCTGGCTTTAGCAGACCACGCCCAGCAGCAGGGGCGCTATGAGGCGGGTATCCAAAACGCCCGGCAGGCGTTAGCTTTGGAGCCGGTGCGGGAAGACGCCCACCGCCTGCTCATGCGCCAGCTGGCGCTGCACGGCCAGCGCGGGCTGGCCCTGGCCCAATTTGACGTCTGCCGGGAAATCATGCAAGCCGAACTGGGAGTAGAACCAGCAGCGGAAACGGCCGTTACTCTACGATCACATCCGCACCGGCATTCTGGCTCCCCGCCCGGTTGCCAACAACAACACCCATGTCCACCTGGCTCCATCCCCCGCCTTCATCGCCGGCCCGCCCATTACCCATCCCGCTCATTTCTTTGGCCGCCAGCGCGAACTGCGCCGCCTCTTCAACCTGCTCAGCCACCGCCCTCTGCAAAATGCGGCCATCATCGGCCCGCGGCGCAGCGGCAAAACCTCCTTCCTCCATTACCTGCGCACCATCACCAGCACCCCCGCCGGCCAGCTCCGCCCCGACCAGCGCCAGGACTGGCTGCCTGAACCCCACCAATATCAGTGGATTTTTGTAGATTTCCAAGACGCCCGGCTCGGCAGCCACCAGGGCCTCATGCGCCACCTGCTCACCCACATGCGCTTGCCCATTCCCGATACCTGCGATTTGGACCACTTCCTGGACACCGTCAGTGACCACCTCAGCCAGCCAACCATCATTCTCTTCGACGAAATCGGCGTGGCTATGGAGCGCTACCCCGAACTGGATGACACCTTCTGGGAAAGCCTGCGCTCTCTGGCTACCAACCAGGTGCAGGGCAACATGGCCTTCATCCTCGCCGCCGCCGAACCGCCCGACCGGCTGGCCCACAACCGCGGTCTTGGCTCTCCCTTCTTCAACATTTTTGGCTATGCGGCCCACCTTGGTCCCCTGACCGAGGAGGAAGCCCACACCCTCATAGCCAGCGCTCCGCGCCCCTTCCCCGCCGCCGACGTAGCATGGATTGTGGAGCAAAGCGGCCGTTGGCCCATGCCTTTGCAAATCCTGTGCCGTGAACGATTGCTCAGCCTGGATGAGCCTGAGAGCGGCAACGGGTGGCGCGCCGACGCTTTACAGCAAATTGCGCCCTTCCACACGCCCCAATATGAATTCTGAAGCCGCGCCCATTCGCCAATTTACTGACAGCCCTCCCCTGCGCCGCAGCATGATTCTTGGAAGCCTCCAGCTTCTTTTCTGGCTTTTTTTCCATCCCTCAGCCTGGCGCAATTATTTGCTTGCCCTGGCCCCTGACCTGCGCCCCAATTTTTGCCTGGCCGAGCTGCGCTGGCGTCATGGGCGGCGGTTAGCCTTCTGGCGCTTCTTGCTTATGAGCCAGATTGCCTGGCCTCTGGTCGTGGCCGGTATTGTAGCCCTGGGCTTATGGCTGCTAAATTTACCGGCGCAAAACATTCTGCTGGGCGTCATTGTGGGCGTGGCGGTAGGGATTGTGGCCAGTTTTGCCGCCAGTTTTGCCGGTAGCCTCATTGTTGGGCAGGCCATGGGCATGGCCATTGGCATTGTCATTGGTCTGGGGGGTGTGGCCGCGTTTGGTAATACGGGCAGCGTATTGGCTGTTTCCTTGCAGCTTTCGGCCGATCTGGTGGCCAGCACCCTCATTGGTCTGGCGGGAGGGCTGGCGGGGGGGCTGGCTTTTGGCGTCGCCGCCGGAGCCAGCCAATCGGGACGCAGCAGCGAGGCAGCCTATTCTCTGCCGCGGCAGGTGAGCGGCGTGGTTGTGGGTATTTTTATTGGCAGCCTGGCCGGGCGGCTGATCAGCGTGGTGAATGAGCGGCTGACCTTGGGCATGGTGATCGGCCTGCCTTTCGGCCTGGCGCTGCTGCTGCGCACGCGCCGCTGGGTGCTGAGCCTGCTGGCGGGCTGGCTGGTGGGCGTCGCCGGCAGCCTGACCAACCTGGGGCCGGGCAGCCTGACAGACGAGCCTGCTGGATTTAACGGCCGTTACCGCACTCCTGGCCGCCCTCTTCACCCTCCCCTATGTTCTTGCCGAGCGCATTGCCGGACCCTGGTCCGGGGCCATGGCCGGTGCGCTGGGGGCAGGCGGCGGCTTCTTCCTCTTCGTCTATCCCAACCAGCCCTTCGGGCCTCTGCTGCTCTTCAGCCTGGCCGGGATTTTGCTGGGCCTGACGCTGGCCTGGTGGCGGCCCATCGTCATGTACCCCCTGCTGGCCGGATGGAACCTGCTGCTTTTCCGCCTGGACAGCCAGCGGCTCCCCAACGGCCAATCCAGCATACTGCGTTGGCACTCCGCCTTTTGGGACGAATTCCAGCGGCTGCCCCTCACCGGGCTGGACCACCATTTGCTTTTGGTGCTGACCCACGAACCAGATACCGGCCAGGCGGCCATCGACTACCTGAGCACTACCCGCCAACGCTGGGCCGCCCAGGAAGCGCAAATTGAGCTGGACGCCCGCCTGCTGGCCGGCTGCCAGACGGTGCAGGCCATTCGCGTTGTGTACCCCTCCATCGCCGCCGGGGAGTTGGCCGGTCCGGCCAGCGCCCTGCTGCGCAGCTTCAGCCGCATCAGCCAGGACGTGGACGCCGCCTTACAGCAAGAGAGCGTCTTCAACCGGCGTTTAACCCTCAGCGCCGTGGAAGACCGGCTAAACGGCCTGCTGCGGGAGCTGACGCGCAGCAACGAGCCCTACATGGACCGCTTTCGCCCCATCGCCGCTGACTGGCGGCGCATTTTGGCCGAGGAGCTGCAGCGGCTGGCGGCCGAGGCGGAACTGCGCCAGGAGATTGACAGCCCTTACATCATTGGCGTGCCGCTAACAGAAGAACAGGAGATTTTCATTGGGCGCACTGACATCAGCGCGCGCATTGAGCAACTGCTGCTCGACCGCCGCCAGCCACCGCTGCTGCTTTACGGGCAGCGTAGGGTGGGCAAAACATCTCTGCTGAACAACTTGGGGCGGCTGCTGCCCAGTACCATTGTGCCCCTGTTTGTCGATTTACAAGGGCCGGCTTCGCGGGCCAGCGATTATGGCCGGGATTTCTGTACAACATGGCGCGGGGCATGAGCCCGTTCGGCGGAGCGGCAGCGGGATTTGCTGCTGCCACCTCTGGAGCGGGAAGTTTTAGCGGCTGACCCCTTCACGCGTTTTGATGAGTGGCTGGACGAAGTGGAAGAGGTGCTGGCCAACCGGCTGACGCTGCTGATGCTGGACGAGTTTGAGGTGCTGGCCAATGCCCTGAACCAGGGTAAGTTTGACGAGGAAGAGGTGCTGGGCATGTTCCGCCATCTTATTCAGCACCGGCCTAAATTTAAGGTGCTGCTGTCGGGGTCGCACACGCTAAATGAGTTTCAGCAGTGGGCCAGCTACTTGATTAACGTGCAAGTGATTCACATAGGCTATTTGCGGGAGGAGGAGACGCGGCAGTTAGTGACGCATCCGGTGCGGGATTTTGCCCTGCGCTATGAGCCGCAGGCCGCCCAGCGCGTGTTGGACCTGACGCGAGGGCACCCATTTTTGGTGCAACTGCTGTGCGCGGAGGTGGTGGCGTTGAAGAATGAGCAGCCCCCAGCGCAGCGGCGGCTGGCTACCGGAAATAGATGTGGAAACGGCCGTTCCTCATGCCTTGCAGCACGGCAGCTTCTTTTTCGCCGACATCGAGAAAAACCAGGTGGACGCCGTGGGGCTGGAAGTGCTGCGCCGCATGGCTCGCAGTGGGGAAACGGCCGTTACCCCCCGCCCCACTTTGGTGGAGCACATTCCCAGCCTGCTGCAGCTAGAGGAGGCGTTGGCCCAACTGCAGCACCGCGAGCTAATTGAGCCGCTGGACCACGGTTACCGCTTCCAGGTGGAGTTGATCAGGCGGTGGTTTGGGGAACGGCCGAGATCAACTATGCTTGCAAGTGTGCAAATAAATTGTTGTTAGCTCGAAGAACGATATTTCATCCCACATATCCCTTGATGATAATATCGCAAAGGGTTAAAATACCGTAATGATAAGGGCATTCAAGGACAAAGAGACTGAAAAGGTGTTTCGTGGTCGTTTTTCCAAAAGATTGCCCCATAACATTCAAAATATTGCTGAGCGCAAACTGATTATGCTTCATCACGCGGCAACACTACAGGATCTTCGCGTACCACCATCCAATCGACTGGAGGCATTAAAAGGGGAGCGAAATGGGCAACATAGTATTCGTATCAATGATCAATGGCGAATTTGCTTCGAATGGCGTGAAGACGGCGTTTACGCAGTGGAAATAGTGGATTATCATTGAACGCCCTTCAAAGGATTGTAGGTTAATTATGAGAGAGCGTCCCCCAATTCACCCTGGTGAAATTCTGCAAGAGAATTTTTAGAGCCCATGGGCATTAGTCAATATCGTTTGGCCCAAGATATTGGCGTACCGGCCATGCGCATCAACAAAATTGTGCGCGGTGAACGGGGTATCAGTGCCGACACAGCCCTCCGGTTGGCGCGCTACTTTGATACGTCTGTAGAATTTTGGACAGGCATCCAAACGCATTACGAAGTTGAAAAAGCTAAAATGGCTTTGGGTAAGCGTCTAGAAACCGAGGTCAAAGTTTTTACCTCAGCATAACCCACTGCACTCAAGCTAGTCCTTATTCCCCTTTCACTAACTCCCAACCAATTCCATCACTTGCACGGCCCCGGCAAAAGATAAACGTGAGCATTGGCGTCGGGCACGCGCACGCTGGTGCGAATGCCCCAATAGCTTTCATTGTCCACCATCACGCAGGCATGCACGGTGTAGAGACCTGAAGGCAGGCCGGTAAACTGATAATGTCCCTCAGGGCTGGAAATGGTGGTCTGTACGGCCGTTCCCGTCTCTTCCTCAATCAACGTCACCAACGCCCGCGGCTGCGGCTGCCATGTCCCTTCCCACCGGAAAACCATACCGCTGATGTCTCTCTCCGGGGTTGGAGTGGCAATTGGCGTTGCCGTCGGCGTGACGTAGGTTAGCACAGAAGGGGGCGAGACATTGTTTGTTTCATCCAGCTCCGCAATTTGCGCCAGCGAATCCGCCATACCGTAAACCAGGTGCGGGTCTGGCTCATTGGCAAAGCCCTGAGGCACGGAAATGTGCACGATACGCAGTTCACCGGTAGCCATGCTCTCTACCGCCGCAAAGCCCACGCTTTGCGTTATCGGAATGGTGCTGCTGATAGGACCAGCCGGGTCAAAAAACACGTCTAAAAAGAACGTGCTGTGGATGGGACCGCCCACATTGTACAATACCAGCGCCACGTCAATGGGCTGGAAAGCGACGAGCGGCGGCGTACTCACGATTACCGGAGTGCCCAAAAGCGCCAGATCGGGCATTGAGGGTGTGGGCGTCAGCTCGGTGCAGGGTGTGTGGAACAAGGTCACCACGTCATGGTAAGCAGACAGTGCCCGAACTTCATAAGCCAGCGGGGAATCTGGCGCCCCTATCTCCAGATCGGTACGCGTAAACTGGCGCACAAACGCCCCGTTATGGCCGGCAGGAATGACAGACAGCGGTTCATCCTCCCAAAACAGGATAACCTCTTCACTACGCGGCCAGTTGAACCCTTCCACGGTCACTTGCACGGCCGAAACGCTGCTGCAAGCGGGGGAGATAACCAGAGACGGCACGGAAGGGGTAGGCGTAGCCGGGTCTTGTCCCGGACAGGGTACGTAGAAAACGGCCGTTACTGTGTATGAATTCGTTTGCGCTCGTACGGTATAAATTGTGGGGTTTTCGGCCGTTCCCACTACCAAATTACTCTTGAACCAATCCTGCGTGAAGCTGCCGCCATGCCCCTCCGGAATGATGGACTGAGGCAATCCATTCCAAAACAAGCCAATCATTTCGTCGCTGGGCCAGCCAAAGCCGCTGATCGTAAACTGGGCTTCTGAGCTGTTGCTGCAATTGGGCGACACCGCGATAGTGGGGCCAGGAGGGGGCGACGCGCCGTCGCTAATAATCAGGGGCAGGTATTGGTGCAGAGGGGGCGGGCAGGGCACGGTGAGTATGGCCGACGCTGTGGCCGAAACCGTCTCGCCCGTCACCAGGTGCTGCCCATCGCTCACCTCGCTTTTAATCCAGGTAGCCGAAAATGAGCCGGTGTGACCGGCGGGTATCACCTGCTGCAGCGCGCCGTCCCAGGTAAGGTTAATGGCTTCTGCCGGGTCCCAGTTCGCGCCGTAAAGCTGCACCTGCACCTCTTCTGCCGCGCTGCACGTGGGCGTGATGGTTATGGAAGGAATTTCCGCTGCCGGCAGCGTGGGGGTCAGGGCGGGTGCGCTGCTAGAGATTCCTGGCCGGGTAGGATCAAGGCAATCGTGAAGAAAGTGATGAAAAGAACGGCCGTTCCCCAACCCATCCTTTTCCAAAAACTCTGCTTCTGCGGTAACATAGGCCATCCTCCTGCCGCGCTACCGTGCGGCAATATACGCAGCATATGGAAAAAGTATACCAAAAAGGAAAAGAGTAGAGACTGGATACGGTCAATTTCCAGTCTCCAGTCTGCAACCAAATAAACCATGAACCACGAAACGCCCACTACCCACCTTCACCCTGCCTTTGACTGGCTGGAAGTGACGCGGCTGGCCCTGGCCTCGCGCATGATGGACGAAATGGAAGAAAAAGAGCTAACGCCGCAGGGGGTCGTCACCTACCAGTTTTCGGCGCGGGGCCACGAACTGGGCCAGCTTCTCATCAGCCAGCTGCTGGACCGGCCTATGGATGGGGCCAGCGTCTATTATCGCTCACGGCCGTTCATGCTGGGCAGCGGTCTCACGTTGGAAGAAGCCTTTGCCAGCGACATGGCCCGGCCCGGCGGCCTCAGCGGCGGGCGGGACGTGGGCGTGGTCTTCAACATGCCGGGGCGCGGGCGGGCCACCGTGCTGCCCATGGCCGGCGACGTGGGCTCCCAGTTCACCCCGGCGGCGGGCTGGGCGCAGGCGCTGCGCTACCGCGTGGAGGAGTTGGGCGAGAGGAGCTGCGCGGCAGCATGTGCGTGGTCTTTGGCGGCGATGGCGCCGTGGCCACCAACGGCTTCTGGTCGGCGCTGACCATGGCCACCACCCTGAAGCTGCCCCTGCTGTTTGTGGTTGAGGACAACGGCTACGCCATTTCCGTCAAGTGCGCCGCTGCAAACGCCGGGCGGCCAATATCGCCGCCAATCTGGCCGCCTCGGCAGAATCTGAAGATTTGGGATGGCGGATGGCACGATGCCGGCAGGAAACGGCCGTGCTCATTCATGAAGCCGTGCTACACGCCGCCAGTGGCAGGGCCGGCGCTGCTGCGTCTCACCGTGCCGCGCCTCTCCGGCCACTCCAGCGTAGACACGCAGGCCTACAAAAGCAAGGAAGAGCTGGACGCCGAATGGGCGCGCGACCCCCTGGTCGGCCCTGAACCACGCCCTGGTTCCGGCGGTGATGAGCAAGGCGGAGTGGCACGAGCTGGTGATGCAGGCCATGCAGAACGTCAACGCTGCCCGCGACGCGGCTGAGCCAGCCCCAGGCGACCCCGGCCACCGTGACCCGCCATGTTTGGGCCAACCCGGAAGCGCCGCAGCAGGTGGGCGGGCTGGTGGCGAAGGCTCAAGCTGCCGGTCGGGCAGCAGCGTGCCTCACGCCCCGGAACCGCGGCGCATCAACATGATCGAAGCCATTCGCCGCACGCTGGAAGTGGAACTGGCCGTGAACCCGCGCTGCCTGGTTTTCGGCGAGGACGTGGGCCAAAAGGGAGGCGTGCATGCCGCGACGCTGGGGCCTGCAAACGCAGTTCGGTGAACGGCCGTGTCTTCGACACCAGCCTGAACGAAGAGGGCATTATCGGCCGGGCGGTGGGCATGGCCCTGGCCGGGCTGGTTCCCGTGCCCGAAATCCAGTTCCGCAAATACGCCGACCCGGCCACCGAGCAGCTCAACAACTGCGGCACGCTGCGCTGGCGCACCGACAACCGCTTTGCCGCGCCCATCGTCGTGCGCATTCCCGGCGGCTACCGCAAAATAGGGGATCCCTGGCACAGCGTCACCAGCGAGATTGTCTTTGCCCACCAGCCGGGCTGGCTGCTGGCCTTCCCCTCCAACGCCGAGGATGCAGTGGGGCTGCTGCGCACGGCGCTGCGCAGCAATGATCCGGTCATCTTTTTTGAGCATCGGGCTATGTTGGACGCGGGTTGGGCAAGACGGCCGTATCCCGGCGACGAGTTCATGCTCCCCTTCGGCAAGGCCAAAATCCTGCAAGAGGGCAGCGACCTGACCCTCATTACCTGGGGGGCCATGGTGGAGCGCTGCGAACTGGCCCTGCAAGCGGTGGACGCCAGCGTGGAGCTGATTGACCTGCGCACCATCATCCCCTGGGACAAAGAGGCGGTGCTGGCCTCCGTGCGCAAAACCAGCAAATGCCTGATTGTGCATGAGGACATCGGCGTGGGCGGCTTTGGCGCGGAAATCGCCGCCACCCTTGCCGATGAAGCCTTCCTCGACCTGGACGGCCCCATTCTGCGCCTGACGGCCCCCTCTGTACCCGTGCCTTTCAGCACCTATACTCATGGAGGGCGTTGTGCCCACGGTAGCGAAAATTCGAGAGAAAGTAAAAGAATTACTGGCGTTTTAGCTGTAATTATTGGCTTTCTTTTCCCAGACTTGCACGTAAAATGCTTACCACTAATTCAATGATTTGGCTAATAGTCTCACGCTTGAGTGTGCCAACTTGCGAGACCATCAAATCTTCATTGGCTGTAAACAATTTGCTGCCTCGCACATAACTTGTCAGTTGAAGGGAACCATCGGCAAAACTGTCGTCGTTAATCTCCAAGATGCGCGAGTCGCCATAAGGCTTGCTGGTTATCTGGCACAAAATCCAATCATCGCGCCCGGCATCTGCCAGAACAACGGCCGACGCAGTTTTGTTTGCGACAAATCGGAGAAGGGGAAGCGGACTAAGACGACTGAGCCTGCTGTAAATGTGCCCATGCAGCATCCTCTTCAGGTTGGTCCCACGCTTGAGCCAATACCGCTTCGCTCAACAGTGCGGTTTCCGCAATATCTAAAGCGGGTTCTTCCAAAACGGTGACAAGCACGCGATGGCCAGGGGGCAGGGCTACCGGTTTTATGAGCCGGATATTCCCTTTTTTATCGACTGTTGCTTCATAAGTTTGTAGCATAGTTGCACTCCAAAAAAGCGTTTGTGTATATGGTATGAGGCAAATTGTACCGTGTCAACTTATTGTTATGGCGCGATGGGTTCCAGTTTGCGCCGGGCGCTGAGGGTGTAGAGGTTGTCGGGGAAAATGGTGTATTTCCATGCCCTTTAGCACGCAACTCATGGAGGGCGTTGTGCCTACGGTGGCACAGATTCGAGGTAAAATAGAAGAGTTATTGGATTTTTAAAGCCATCCGGTTGCTGTACGCAATGGTGTAATGGCGTTGTGGTCACAAGAATTGCTTGAGCTTATTAATTGAAGCTCAACTCCACGCCCCTTACATGCCGATCATGATGGCGTGATCCTTGTGGGTAACAGCCGTGTTACGCTGAGACTGTGATTCAAGATTTTCGTCAAGGTCACACAGCCGAGGAAATTGTCGCCCTTTACCCGGTTTTGCAATTGGCAGATGTCTATGCCGTTATTTCGTATTATTTGCGTCATCGCCAGGCGGTTTATGCTTATCTGCAAGAGCAAGAGGCTGCCGCCGAATTCGTTTGGCGTGACATTGAAAAAACAGCCGAAATATCCGGCTTTTTCGCAGCGCTTGTTGGCTTCGACGTTATCGGCATGGATACGCTGTTGCAAGTTGGGGGCAAAGATTGACTTGGAAGAGCTAGAAATTGTGAATTGAGTTCAAATCCCCAGTATTTAAAGAGCGCATAGATTGGATGAAGTTGCCGTGTTTTGGAATGCTCACAACATTTAGCGTAATTTTCTGAATGGGGGCTTTAACCGGTTGTCACGGTTCGGTTAAAGTCCTTATTTTGTGTTATGACAGGGTAAAGGGTTCCAGAGATGATTAACTTGAAAGATTTAATGGGAAAATGGTTGGGGCTAACGTTGGGGTTCCTTTTAATTTTGGGCGGAGGGGCTGGCATTGTTTTTCTCAAGGGGTGCACCAGCCAAGAGGCACCTGATTTGGCAACAGCGGCAATGCCAACGACGGCAGCGCCAGGTGCGGAAGCGCTGGCTGAAGCGACGCAGGTCCTGACAGCGGGGGCGGAATCCTTGGGGGAAACCCTTACCCCGGCAGTGTCGCCCGAAGAACCTAATGCACTCACCGTGGCGAATCTTGACAAGACTGTGGGTGGCCCTTTGGAGCTGAACGAAGCACAAGTGGCGCAGGCCAACCGCGACCTGGCCTTTTTGAACCAGGTGCGAGACTGGGATGGGGATGGAAATACGGAGCAGTTACATTTTGTGGACGAAAATGGCACCATTCCCGGCCTGACTGTGGGCGTGCACCTGGACGGTAGCACGTACTTTTATGGTCAGGCGGCGGATGACCTAAATAAAGGTCGGCCAGGGACTTTAGTGGAAGTGAAATACAATGAAGCCAATGAACCTGTCGAGCTCTTCTTTGCCTCGCCTGAAGCAGAGGGAGCTACCGTAGGACGTGACGAAACGGGGCGGTTGGTGGAAATGGATGAAGAGGGAGAGGTACTGCGAGCAGCGGATAGTGGTGACGTATGGATGGAACCGTCTTTGTTTGCAGTGGCTCCGGATACTGCTTATAGGGAAGCGGGGAGAGCGTATGATGCCGAAGGAAACATGGTGGCGGGCTACGATGAGCAGTACGAAGTGTGGTACCCGGTGCGTATGGAATATTTTCAGGATACGCTGGAGCGAGCCGAAGGATTTTTAGCGGGGACGTATACACCTGAGGGGAGACTAACTCACTGGAAAACTGAGATAGGTCTAGGTTGGGTGGGTGAGGGGCCTTTTAAAATAGCTGAGGATGGTGAAGGCAACACTATATATGGTCAACATGTGGCACCAGCCTTTTTGGGCTCGTTCATAGATGAGCGCGGGAGAATGGTGCTGGTATGTGGGGCAGAAAAATGTGAATAGGCAGCGGTTTGTGTATGCAATGGATATGGGTTATGGGAGTAGTTTAGTATTTGAGAATTTGGGGAAAATGGGCCTTGATGTACGAGTTACAAATCCGGGTGATATGCCCGATGATCAGTTTACCGGTGGAGGAATGGTGATTGATAATCTCAAGTTGTTTGAGCTATTTGGGCAAGATGAGACCAGCGCTACGGCAGTAGGTCAAAGAATTAGGATTACTATGAATTTTCAGATTCTTGCAGAGGATTTTGATCCAGACACAGTTAACTGGAACATGAAGAGAGATGAAGTAGGGAGATTTGTGGCAGGCACTGCACCATCGCTGTTTGATGATCTGATAGCTCTCTATAAAGCTCTGCAGCCTAGTGGTGAGAATGTCTTTTTTACGGCCGAAACTAATGATGTAGATGATCTGCTGAATAATTTGATAGATGGGCGCGGAATACTACCCATACCTTCTGATTTGAGTGTTTTTAAGGTAAGGCCTGAAGAAGAGGAGTCGATCTTTTTTGGGAAGGTTGCATGGGTGGGTGGTATTTGTCATACTGACTGCATGCAACTGCGGGCACCTGCACACTATACGATACTGGGACTGGTGCTCTTGGTGGCGGGGATGGGGGCGGGGCTGGGGTATGGGCTGTCGAGGACACATACCAACCCAGGTATGGCTAAAGCCCACCCCCAAGAAAACGGCAACGCTTTTTTCGACCTGGATGACCCCATTTGTGCACCTGACTTCCCAATTCGTGCCCGTGCCCTTTAGCACCAAGATTCGTGCCTACGGTGGCCCAAATTCAAGAGAAGATAGAGGAATTGATGGCATTTTAACGGCAACGGCCGTTTCCCACAACCTACCCCCGCCCGTAAAACCTGCTACACTCCCGCCCTAATATCCGTTACCCGAAGGCCGTATACCGTTTTCCGTCAGCATTTTACGAAGGTGGACACTATCGGATTACGGATTACGGATGACCGATTACGATTTACCAAATGCGGGAGTTTGCCCATGAAACAGACCAAATGGATAGCCGCCAGCACTTTACTGGGCGGCCTGCTCCTTTTAACCGCCCTGACGCCCTTGCTTGCCGCCCCGTCCGCACCCCAGGCCGATTTAGCGCCCATGGCCTTTGGCGGCGGGTCATACACCGTGGCGGGCGACGAGCTGGCTCCGGCGCAGCGCGCGGCCATTGAGGCGGCTATTGCCGCTAATGTGCGCATGCTTGAGGGAAACGGCCGTTTCCCCCCTGCCACGCCGCAACAAATCCCCCTGACCTGGCCCCTGCAAGCCTCCCCGCGCCTGGCCGACTATGGCTACCACGGCGTTTCCGGCTTTGTCGACCACAACCCGGCCTACCCCAACCAATTGCAGGACTATGCCTGCAGCGACCGCACTTACGACACCAGCAGCGGCTACAACCACCCCGGCACCGACTACTTCCTCTGGCCTTACACCTTCAACAAAATGGACAACGACGAAGTGTACGTGGTGGCCGCCGCGCCGGGCGTCATTGTGTACAAGCAAGATGGCAACTATGACCGCAGTTGCAGCAGCAGCAGCAACCCGTGGAACGCCGTTTACGTGCGCCACGCCGACGGCTCTATTGCCTGGTATGGCCATCTGAAAAACGGGTCGGTGACCGCCAAGGGCATTGGCAGCACGGTGGCCGCCGGCGAATACCTGGGCGTGGTGGGCAGTTCGGGCAATTCCACCGGGCCGCACCTGCATTTTGAGCTGCGGGATGGGCAAAACCAAACTATCGACCCGTATGCCGGGAGCTGCAACGCGCAGGCTACGTGGTGGGTGGCGCAACGGCCGTACTACGATTCGGCCGTGAACAAAGTCACCACGGGGGACGCCCCCTTCGCCTGGGCTGACTGCCCCCTGCCCGACGAGCCCAACATCCGCGACAGCTTCCAGCCGGGCGACGACGTGTACTTCACTACCTTCTACCGCGACCAGCTCAGCAGCCAGACCAGCGAGTACGCCATTTATCGCCCCGACGGCACTATTTTTGAGCAGTGGGAGTACAACATGAGCGCCGACCATTACGCCGCTTCCTGGTGGTGGTGGGGCTACACGCTGCCCCAAGACGCGCCTACCGGCACCTGGCGCTTTGCGGTGAATTTTGCCGGGCAAAGCTACGAAACCTACTTCAACGTGGGCGCACCCACGGCCATTACCCTGCTGATGCCGGACGCACAGACGAAATGGGCCGCAGGGGAAACGGCCGTGATCACCTGGAGCGACAACCTGGGCGGGCCGGTGCGGCTGGAGCTGTGGCAGGGCGGCGCATTCCACAGCGTCATCGCCAGCAGCACCCCCAGCGACGGCGCTCATGACTGGGCCGTTCCCGCCAGCTCTAGCCTACGCCGACAACTACCGGGTGCGGGCCATCAACCTGGCCGACGAAACGGTGTTTGGCGAAAGCGACGCCTTTGCCATCGTCGATCCCGCCTCCCTGCGCCACCTGGCCATTCTCAGCCCCACCCAGGGCACGGTGTGGGCGGTGGGGCAGCCCGTCACCATCACCTGGACGGCCGATTTCACCGAGAGCGTGCAAATCGACCTGCTCACGCCCCTGGGCATGTCACATACCCTCACAACGACGCCTGCCACCACAGGACAGCATCACCTGGACAGTTCCCTTGAGTACGGCCACCGCCCACGACTACCGCCTGCAGCTCACCGACCTGACCTACCCCACCAACCAGGCCGCGCAAAGGGTGGGCATTTGGAATGGGCAGACGGACCCCCTGTGGCTGGTGGAACCTAACGGTGGGGAGTATTGGGAGCTGGGGCAAGAGGTCTCGCTGCGCTGGATGGCGGCCATTACGCCACCGGTGCGCCTGGAACTGCATCAGGGCACTGTGCTGACAACGGTGATAACGACGACAGCGGCGGCAGCCGGGCAGGTGCAGTGGGTGGTTCCGCCAACGACGACGCTGGCGGGGGATTACGTGGTGCGGGTGGTGAGTGTGGCGGAAACGGCCGTTTTCGACGACAGCGACGCCCCTTTCACCATCTGGAACCCTTTCAAGACCTATCTGCCGCTGCTGTTGAAGTAGGGAGTGGGGATTTTGGATTGGGGATTTGGGATTGGCGGTGTCTCAAGTTGCCAGTTTAGGCAGACAACGCGTTGAAGATAGTCTGGTAAGCGGCTCGCAGCTCCTCTGAAAGCTCCGGCACGGCGATCATAATTTCGGCCAACGCCCGCTGCGGATTGGGCAGGTCGGCCTGATACAACCAGGTCACGTCTAACCAAAAGTGGGGGAGAATGGTGGAGGCGTAACGGCCGTTCTCCCCAATAGCCCCCGGATAATACACCCCATCTTCACCTAAGATGTAAAACTCAGCCTGCTCCTGGTGCGGGCGTGGGTCAACGAGCCAATACTCGCGCACCCCAGCTTGCTCATATTCGCGGAACTTATCCACCCGGTCAATGGCCACGCTGCCGGGGGAAATTACCTCAATCACCAAATCGGGACCGCCCTCAAACCGCTTTTCTGTCAGGTGAACGCGGTTTGCCTGGCTGACAAACAGAATATCCGGCTCGCGGGAGGGGCCATCGGGCCATAATTTCACTTCAAATGGGGCGAAACGAACAATACCCAACTTGAAAACGTGTACAAATCCGTTGAGCAAAGCAGCAAGAAAACCAACAATATCTTGGTGACGATCTAGCGGCGGCATATAGCTGATTCCCTCCCCATTTTTCCACTCCATGATCTCGCTTTCGCTGGCTGTTTCCAGGTAAGCGGCATAGCTCATTTTCTGGCGACGCGGCGCAAATTTAAGCGGTTTTTGTTCCATCAAGGCCATGTTACACGCTCCGTAAAGCAAACTTGCCGCTATTATAGCATGGGAAATAACGCAAAAAGAACCCTCTCGGTTCACCCGTCACGGTCGGCGTTTTTCTCCTGCCGCACCACGGCCGCCGCCATGAAGGCGCGGAACAGCGGATGGGGACGGTTGGGGCGGCTTTTGAACTCTGGGTGGAACTGGCTGCCCACCATGAAGGGATGCTCTGTTAGCTCGGCGATTTCCACTAAACGGCCGTCAGGCGACAAGCCGCTGAACACCATGCCCGCTGCCCCCAACACCTCACGGTAATCGTTGTTGAATTCCCAACGATGGCGGTGCCGCTCCTGCACTATCTCCACCCCGTACGCCTCCGCTGCCTGCGTACCCGGCGTCAAATGGCAGGGGTAAGCTCCCAGGCGCATTGTGCCGCCCATGTCTGCCAACTGATGCTGGTCGGGCATCAGGCTAATGACCGGGTGCTCCGTATTGGCGTCAAATTCCGTGCTGTTTGGCTCGTCATTTTGCAGAACGTGGCGGGCAAATTCAATGCACATCACCTGCATCCCCAGGCAGAGCCCCAAATACGGCACCCCATTTTCTCGCGCCCAGCGCGCCGTCATAATCTTGCCTTCAATGCCCCGCTCGCCAAAGCCGCCGGGCACGACTACGCCATCCAAATTGGCAAAAAATTCCAAACCCTTGCCTTTCTCCAGGTCCCCTGAATGAATCCAGTCTACTTCAACAATGCGGTTATTGGTAATGCCCGCATGATACAATGCCTCGCGCACGCTCATGTAGGCGTCGTGTAATTCCACATACTTTCCCACAATGCCCACGCGAATGCTGGGTTTGGGGCGGCGAATCTCGGCAATCATCGAGGTCCATTCGTGCAAATCAGGGCTGGTTACATTTTCTTCCAGCTTCAAGCGTTCTACCACCAGGTCTCCCAGCCCGGTTTGCTCCAGGTCGAGGGGAATGGCATAGAGAATATCGCTGGTGACGGCCGGAATCACCGCCTTCTTTTTCACGTCACAAAACAGAGCAATCTTTTGGATGTGTTCTTCGGGTATGGGGTGGTCGGCGCGGGCAATGATCACGTCGGGGTGAATACCAATGCCGCGCAGTTCGCGCACGCTGTGCTGGGTCGGCTTGGTTTTCAACTCGCGGCTGGCGGCAATGTAGGGCAAAAAAGTAACGTGGACGTAGAGGGTATTTTTGCGCCCCACGTCGGAACGCATCTGGCGCAGCGCCTCCAGAAAAGGCAAGCTCTCAATGTCGCCCACGGTGCCGCCCACTTCTACCAGCACGACGTCAGCCCCAGTTTTTTCCGCCACCAGGTGTATGCGCCGCTTGATTTCGTTGGTGATATGCGGAATCACCTGGATGGTGCCGCCCAGATAGTCACCTCGCCGCTCCCGGGCAATGACTTCGGCATAAACGCGGCCGGTGGTCACGTTGGACATTTGGTTGAGGTTTATGTCAATAAACCGCTCGTAGTGGCCCAGGTCCAGGTCCGTCTCTGCGCCGTCTTCGGTGACAAAAACTTCACCATGCTGGTAAGGTGACATCGTGCCGGGATCGACGTTGATGTAGGGGTCCAATTTTTGCACGGCTACGGATAGACCCCGGGCTTTCAAGATGCGGCCGAGAGCAGCGGCCGTTACGCCCTTGCCCACGGAACTGACTACGCCACCGGTGAAAAAGATAAATTTAGTCATCTGACCCTCTGAAAAAATGATTTTGCCTACAAAGAAAGTGGGGCATGCCACTTGTGTGACATGCCCCACTGCCGGTTTCGATTATATGCGCGAAACAAGTTTTCGCATGGGTTTAGAGAAGTCGTTCCAGGTCTGTTACCGCGCGTTTCATATCATGAATGATGAGGCCTAGTTTGGCAGATTCACGGGCCAACAACGTGAGCACGGCATCTTCGCCGACAGCCATCAGCACAATAATGCCATCGCTGCCTTTAATGTAAACCTGCTCCAGGCTGCCCCGGCTCAACTCAATGGCAATGCGATCACCTAGGGAAAGCATGGCCGCAGACATGGCAGAAATACGATCTTCATCTACGCCAGCAGGGAGAGAGGAAGCCATAATTAAACCATCAACGCTGACAACGGCTGATGCTTCGACGTCTGGCGTGCCCGCTTGAAGGTCTCGCAGGCGGTCAACCATCATCTCTGTACGTGATCTCATCCGGATTCTCCTTGCTTGGGCTTTGTTTTGAGGCCTAAATCATACACCATAGTCATGACTTTATGTTAGCATGGGACGTTGGGATAATACCATAAGGGGGTAGGGCTGTCAAACCGACTACAGGGCGGTAACGGGCGTGTTTTTCACTGGTTTTTCCAGCGATTTTAGCGGAAATCACGGGGTAATTGGGGGCCAATTTTTCGTGCGAAATTCGCGGGCAAAGCGTCTTTTTTTCAGCCATAAACTTCCGGATTGACGCAGTGGGGCAAAGGTTCGCCGCGCAATCCGGCAATAAGGTTTTGGGCAGCCATCAGCGCCATTTTATCGCGGGTGGCCTTGCTGGCGCTGGCAATGTGGGGGGCAATTATCAAGTTATCCAATTCCAGGAGGGGGCTATCCATGGGCAGGGGCTCGGGGTCGGTGACGTCCAGGGCGGCAGCAAAGATGCGCCGGTCTTTGAGAGCTTTGTAGAGAGCCTGGCTATGGACCACGGGCCCCCGGGCGGTGTTGATAAGCACGGCCGTTTCTTTCATCAGCGCCAGCGTCTCATCATTGATCAAATGGTAGGTTTGCGCGTTAAGCGGCACGTGGAGAGAGACAAAGTCTGCTTCCTGCAGCACGGTGGGCAGATCAACGGCCGTTCCCGGCAGCGTGGGGTCATTTTCCGTGGGGTCGTAGATACAAAATGCGCATGTCAAAACCGCGGGCGCGTTTGGCGACGGCCTGCCCAATACGGCCGTAGCCCACAATGCCCAGCGTCGCTCCGGCTACGTCCGGCCCCAGCAGCAAAGACGGCCCCCAGGTGCGCCATTGACCCGAACGGGTGTAGCGATCCCCTTCCACCACCCGCCGCGCCGCCGCCAGCAGCAGCGCAAAAGCAAAATCGGCCGTGGCGTCCGTCAAAATGCCGGGCGTATTGCCTACCGGAATGCCCCGAATGGTTGCTGCGGCCACGTCAACGTTGTCGAACCCTACGGCGTGCTGGCTGACCACCTTTAGCTGCGGGCCAGCGGCGTCTAAAAGCTGGCCATCAATGCGGTCGGTCAGCAGGCACAGCAAACCATCGACACCGCGCACCCGCTCCAGCAGCACCTCATAAGGTGGAGGCAGTTCGGCCGTCCACAAATCCACGTCGCAATGTTGTTGAATTAATGCCAGCCCTTTCTTAGGGATGATGCGTGTCACAAATACTTTTGGTCTAGCCATGACACCCCTTATTTTATTGATCGCATTCTACATTTTGCCAGCGTGAAACTGCATTTTTACTCCTATCTATGGTATCATCAATCTGGGTCAAATACTCGCAAAGCATCAGCTCAGTTATGGTTAAGTTATAAAGACTTGGCAAACGTCGCGTCCTGGAGGTAAGTATGCTCGTCAAAGAAAGAATGTCTACTCCGGTTATCACCATAAAGCCCGACATGCCCGTCATGGAGGCTTTAGACTTGATGCGCCATGAAAATATCCGCCGCACGCCTATTGTGAATAAGCACGGAAAAATGGAGGGTATCGTCTCGGATAAAGATTTACTCTATGCCGGGCCGTCGGATGCCACTACTCTGAGCGTGTGGGAGCTTAACTACCTGCTGACCAAGGTGCTGGTGCGAGACGTGATGACCAAAAACGTGCTGACAGTCACTGAAGAAACGCCCATTGAAGAGGCCGCTTTCATCATGGCTGAAAATAAAATTGGCGGGTTACCGGTTATGCGAGGCAGTGAACTTGTTGGCCTCATTACGGAAACAGATTTGTTCAAGATTTTCCTAGAATTGATGGGGGCGCGTGAGGTGGGCGTACGCGTAACGGCTTTGGTCCCAGAAAAACCTGGCGAATTGGACGCGTTGACTCACGCCATCGCTGAGGCGGGAGGCAGTTTTATTTCCTTTGGGCAGTTTGCCGGCGTAAGCAGCGCCAATAAAATGGTGACCTTCAAGGTGGAAGGCTTGAGTGAAGAGGTAATCAAAGAAAAGATTGCGCCTTTTATCGAAGCGCTAATTGATATTCGCACCTGCTCCACCGGCGCATCATAATAATTATTCAATCGAAAAGGTTAAGCCCGCATGGAATTGCCATGTGGGCTTTTTATTTCCCCTTGACAGGTTGCCCCGCACCAAGAAAATATGGGGCATGATCCGGTCACTTTTCCGCACTGGCGCGCTGCTCTTAGCTCTGGCGGCTGCTATCATTGGTCAAATCTTATTGCCCCAGCAGTCCTGGACCGGGGCAGGCATTGTGTATTTTGCGCTGGCTGTGGTGGCTTTTTTGTGGGCAATCATTAACCAGCCTGATGGCAGCGCCTGGCGAGAGTCCTACGAGGAAACGGCCGTTTCCCATCCCACACCCCCTTTCCTTCTTCCCTGGCGCATTGGCCTGGCGCTGTCCACCATTGGCCTGGCCTTGTTTGCCTTTTCCCATCTGGGCAACAACACCTTTACCCTGAATGGAACTCTGGCGTGGCTGGGCGCAGTACTCTGCTTCCTGCTGCTTTTTTGGGAAGGTGCGGCAAGTTGGCCCGGACGGATGAAAAAATGGTGGCAGAAACGGCCGTTTTCACCGCCCTTCACCTTCACCGTCACCCGCCAGCCATCTTATTCTGCTGGCGATATTGCTGCTGGCCGCTTTCTTCCGCTTCTACCGGCTAGACAGCCTGCCCGCCGAAATGGGCAGCGACCAGGCGGAAAAGCTTTTTGACGTATATGACGTGGTCGAGCGCGGTCTGCGCCCCATCTTTTTTCCCCGTAATACCGGGCGCGAAGCAGTACAGTTTTACCTGACGGCAGCCATAGTCAAGATTACCGGTCTGCCTATTGGCTTCTTGCCCCTAAAAATTGGGACAGCATTGGTCAGCCTTTTTGCCGTGCCCTGGGTATATCTGCTGGCGAAAGAACTGTACGGCCGTTCCGTGGCTTACATGACCACCCTTTTCTTCGCCATGTCCGCCTGGCACGTAGCCATTAGCCGCATTGGGCTGCGCTTCCCCTTCACTGCCGCTTTCGCCACGCCAACACTCTATTTTTTCCTGCGCGCCCTCAAATACAACCACCGCAACGACTGGCTGGCCGCCGGGCTGTTCCTGGGCGTAGGGCTGCACACTTACATCCCCATGCGCATTGTGCCCCTGCTGCTGGTTGTGCTGGCCTTGCTCAAGCTGCTGCTGGACGCTTTGCCGGTTATCCGTAAGCGGTGGTCAGGTACCAGCCAACGGCAACTGACTGCCGCTTACCGTGAAGCCACGGCCCTTTGCTGGTCATTTTGGCAAAATGCGGTTCTTGGCGGACTCGGTTCCTTGCTTCTCTTTTTGCCCCTGCTGCGCTACATGCGCGACGACCCCAACATGTTTTGGTATCGGGTTACCAGCCGCTCATTAGAAAATGGCAGCATGCTGCCCGGCGAGGCGTGGCGCATCTTTTGGAGCAACGTCGGGAACGCGCTGCTCATGTTCAACTATCGCGGCGACCCCGTCGTTAGCAACAGCATCCCCTTTACCCCTTTCCTGGGATGGGTCAGCGGGGGGCTGTTTGTGTTGGGAATGGTTTATTTGCTGTGGCGGCTGCTTAAATTTCGCGACCGGCGTACGCTGTACGTGCTTTTGGCGCTGTTTATGCTGCTGCTGCCATCCATCCTCAGCCTGGAGTTTCCCAACGAAAATCCCAGCCGGGTACGCACCGGCGGCGCTATTCCCTGGGCGATGCTGATTGCCGCTTTGCCGTTGCAGGTGGTCATTCAGCATTTACGGACCAGTTGGGTGCAGTGGGGTAAATGGCTGGCGGTGGGCGTAACGGCCGTTCTCATTCTGCTGGCTACTTACGAAAATTATACCTATTACTTTGTGCGTTACGACGCCCATTTTCACCGCACATTGTGGAACACCAGCGAAATGGGGGCAGCCGCCCGTGGCTTTGCTGACAGCGTGGGGGACATGGACCACGTTTACCACATTCCGTTCCCTTACTGGGTGGACACCCGTCTGATTGGCATTTATGCCGAAGCTATCCCCTGGGAAAATGCGGTCATTGATAATAATCAGATTACGCAACTCCACATTCTTGATCCTGCACCCAAGCTCTACATTCTGCACCTACGCGACCAACCATCCTTGAAGCTGCTGCAAGATACATACCCCGCAGGCTGGGCTGAAATTTACGAATCCAACTACGGGGCAAACAAAGATTTCATGCTCTTTTTTGTTCCGCCGCGCTAACTCCCAAAAAAGTCGTGAATCTCTACAAAAGGGGGCGTGAATTAGGCGGCCAGGCACTTGTAACGGCCGTTACCCATCTTATAATGAACTTGAAAGCGAGCGCAATATCCCAAAACATTCCACGATTATGAAGGAGAGGAAAACCATGAAGAAGTACCGCTGGTTAACTGTAGTCTTGACCGTTATCATGTTGTTGGGGATGGTAACGGCCGTATTTGCCTTCCCCTACACCGTCGCACCCGGCGACACCCTTTCCGGGCTGGCCCGCCGTTTTAACACAACTGTCCAAGACATCGTCAACGCCAACAATATTCCCAACCCCAACCTCATTCGCGTGGGCCAGGTTCTTGAAATTCCTGGTGACGGCAGCGGCGCACCGCCACCACCAAACCCAACCCCGACGCCTTCCCCCGGTGGCACCTACACCGTCAGGCCTGGTGACACGTTATCCGCCATTGCCCAGCGCTTTGGAACCACGTATCAAGCTATCGCCCAGGCCAACAATCTGGCCAACCCCAACTACATCTACGTGGGGCAGGTTCTCATTATTCCCGGTGGGACCGGAGGCACGCCGCCACCACCTAATCCGGGCCCGCCCCCACCTGTGATTGGTGGCAGCTTTGAATTGGGTGGCCAGACCCAGGGCTTCAGCAACGCTGGGCTCATGCAGTCTATCGGCATGACCTGGGTCAAGTTCCAGCACAAATGGTCTCCCGGTGACAATCCCAGCGTTTTAGTCGGACGCATTAACGACGCTCATGCTCAAGGCTTCAAGGTGCTGCTATCCATCACCGGCGCCAACACCTACCCGGCACCCGGAAGCATTGATTTTGGCAGTTTCGTGAACTTTGTTGGCGGTGTCGCCGCTCTTGGACCAGACGCTATCGAAGTATGGAATGAAATGAACATTGATTTTGAATGGCCTGCTGGAGAAATTAGCCCAAGCTCTTACGTCAACAATATGCTGGCCCCAGCCTACAACGCCATCAAAGCCGCCAACGGCAACGTCATGGTCATCAGTGGGGCGCTGGCCCCCACGGGCTTTGACAACACGACCAATGCCTGGGCAGACAGCCGCTACATTCAGGGCATGGCCGCAGCAGGAGCCGCCAGCTATATGGACTGCATTGGCGTCCATCACAATGCCGGGGCTACCTCGCCAAGCGCCACCAGCGGGCATCCGGGTGGTTCGCATTACAGTTGGTATTATGCCGCCACACGTGACCTGTATTACAATGCCTTTGGCGGGGCGCGCAAGGTGTGCTTTACGGAATTGGGCTATCTCTCTGGAGAAGGTTTCCCCAGCATCCCACCTAATTTTTCCTGGGCGGCGAACACTTCTGTAGCCGAGCATGCCCAATGGTTAGCCGAGGCTGCCAGCCTCTCGGCCTCTTCTGGGCGGGTCCGGATGATGATTGTCTTTAACGTGGACTTCACCCAATATGGCAACGACCCGCAGGCAGGTTACGCCATCATTCGCCCGGACGGCAGCTGCCCGGCTTGCGACACATTGCGCAGCGTCATGGGCCGGTAAACGGCCGACATCACCTTTCCAATCGAAGGTTTGAATGAACCTGGCAAGTTTGTGCATAATTGCCAGGTTTTTTTGTTTTTATGTGACCTGGAGTAATTTCCCATTTATTAGTATAAACCCTTTGCTATAATTGAATCTTGATAAACATAATAATCACCTGGTTGGGAACAGATAATGAATCATGCCCTAATTGTCCCATCGAAGAGTCTCATTCTTGTGGTCGATGACGACAACTTTATACGAAATATGCTCATAGAACGCCTGAAACTGCGCGGTTACCGAACAGAATCGGCCGTGAATGGGCGGGAAGCGCTCTCTTTACTGGAAAAGAACACTTATGACCTGATTTTATTAGATATTATGATGCCTGAATTAAATGGTTTTCAGGTATTGGAAAAATTGCGAGAGTCACCCGACCCACCGCCCATTATCGTTATGTCCGCATTAGATGACGTTGACAGCGTGGTGCGTTGTATTGAGTTGGGAGCTGAAGATTATTTATACAAACCAATAAAAAGCCAGTTGATGTGGGCGCGCATGAAGGCCACACTCGAGAAGAAGCTTTTGCGGGACCAAGAGCAGAATAGGCTCGATGAACTCAATCTACTACAGCAAATCGACCTTGAACTCAACACGACCATGGATCTGGAAGAGGTCGCCCGCATCACTTTATTTTGGGCCATGCACAAAACGGGCGCCATCGCCGGGCTGATGGGGGCAGTCCATGATACCAAGCTGGTTCTTTGGGCGGAAAAAGACATTGGGGTTGATGGGGTAACTGAATTTTCACTGCAAGATTTACAAATAGGTCTGCCTCTTCCTGATTTAATGTATGAATCTGTTCCCGAATCGGCTTGTTTCCATGGAGACGCCAGGTATCGCATTCTTCTCTCCATTCACCGGGACCGGATCATTCGGGACCTGCTGATCTTGGAACTAAAAGAAGAGTGTTCTGACGAGATGCTTGACTTCTTGTTTCGCCTGGGAAACCATGCGGCAATTGCGCTCCACAATGCGCAGCTTTATGGGGATGTGCAGGCGGCTAATTTAGCGAAAAGCAACTTTGTGGCGATGGTGTCGCATGAGCTAAAGAACCCGCTCATGGCCATACAGTCGTATACAGACATATTGAGGCGAGGTGTTGTTGGCAACCTTGGGAGTAAACAGGACCATTTTTTGCAGGTCATCCGCGCCAGTGCCGACCGGATTCAAAACCTGGCTTTGGAGCTGGATGACATTACGCGTATTGAAACGGGGCAGTTCAATTTGGAATTTACGGCCGTTTCTTTTTCTGCTGTTCTCGAAGGCGTGCTGAATCTTTTGGCACAAAAGCGACAAGAAAAGCACCAAACATTACATCTACAGGTGGCGCCAGATCTGCCCCTTGTTCAGGCAGATGAACATCGACTAGGGCAAATACTGACTAATTTGATCAGCAACGCCATTAAATACACGCCACAAAACGGCGAGATAACCATTCAAGCCTACGCACAGAACAATTCTGAGAAGCCCATGCTGTACGTTTCCGTTCGGGATACGGGTATCGGGATCTCGGAAGCGGATCAGAGCCATATTTTCAGCCAGTTTTTCCGCGCGAGTGATTCCGCTGTGCGAGCAGAAGTAGGTACTGGGTTGGGCTTAAATATTGCCAAGAAATTGGTCGAGTCGCACGGAGGGCAAATAGGATTTACCAGCGAGTACGGAGTTGGCACAACCTTTTATTTCACGCTGCCGCTTAGCACCACAGAAACGGCCGTGTCAAACTCTCCTTAAGTTGCAAGCCTCATGCCCTGGTCTTTAACGCCATATGCCGTGCCGCTTCTGATTGCGGCTGTCGTAAGCAGTTTGCTTGTGATACCCGCGTGGCGCAGGCGAGAGGCAACCGGGGCACTTACCTTTGGGGCTTTTGCGCTGCTAGTTGCTGTGTGGTGCGCAGGGTATGCCTTCGAAATCAGCGCCAACACGCTGCCACTCAAGTTGTTCTGGGTGAAATTCCAATACATCGGCATTACCCACGTTTCAACAATGTTTTTTGTCTACACTTTGCAATACACGCGCAAATGGCCTGGCTCCCCCCGTTCAGTCCTAGCCTTATTCATCATCCCCTGGGTAATACTACTGATAGTGTGGCTCGAACCAAACTTAGGCTGGTTTTATCGGGCGATTGAACTTGATTATTCGGCACCCTTCGTCAACTTGTCCTTAACTTATGGTCCCGTTTTTTGGTTTCTCATCGTTTATTCTTACGCGATGCTGCTTGCCGGAACCGCTTTACTGGTATGGACCATTCGCAAAATGCCCGGTCCTTATCAATCCCAAATTCGCAATATTGTGCTGGCAACAAGTTTCCCCTGGCTGGGAAATGGACTTTATGTTTCCGGCTTAAACCCCGTATCTTATTTGGATCTAACCCCATTCGGCTTTGCCTTGACCACCTTATTACTGGGCTGGTCGCTCCAGCGCCTGAATTTGCTGGACATTACACCAATTGCTCGGGATCTCGTTCTAGAGAACATGGATGATGCCATGCTCGTTGTGAACCGTCGGCAAAGAATTCTGGACATAAATCCCGCAGCGGCCCGTTTATTAAATGTTTCCATTAAAGATGCGATTGGGGCGCGAACTGACACTTTGTTTTCAGGCCGATTTGATCCCATAAATAAGTTATTGCTGCAAAAAATTTCCCGCCAGGAAGTGGATTTAAGTACGGCCGATTCACCCTGTTTTTATGACGCAACGGTAACGTCGCTGCTTGATCACCGCGGTGACCCAAAAGGGAGCCTGGTTGTCATGCGCGACGTCACAGAAGCAAAACACGCGTCGCAGTCCATTGCGCTCCAAAAGATGTTGTTTGAAAATTTGGTGGAAGTTGCCCAAGTCGTTAGTCGTAGTCCGCAATTAATGGAAACGTTGCAGAGCACTCTCGATATTGCTCAGCGGCTGACGGCTGCAGAAACGGGCAGCATCTTTTTGTTTGACGAACAGCAGCGCATCACGCACAGTATTTTGGCGCGAACCTACCTGGAATCTGAGCAAAAGCAGGCGGTAGAGCAGGTGGTTTTGGAGGAAGGTCTGGTTGGCTGGGTGCTGCGGGAAAAACAGGTCGCGTTAATCCATGATACGGCCGTTGATCCGCGCTGGGTGCATCTGCCGGACCAATCTTTCTACGCCGCCTCAGCTTTGGCCGTGCCTATCCTAAAAAACGAAAATGTATTAGGCATTTTGACCTTGACACACTTCAAACCGGGTCATTTTTCAGCAGATGCCCTGCAGCTAATGAAAGCCGCGATGGATCAGATTGCGCTGGCATTTAGCAACGCCCTGCTGTTCGCCGAAGAGAAACGATTGGTCTCCGAGTTGTCTGTAGCCAAAGATCGGGCTGAGGCAGCCAGTCGCGCAAAAAGCGCCTTTCTGGCCAATATGAGTCATGAACTGCGGACACCCCTCACGGCTATCATTGGCTACGGTGAACTGCTGCAAGATTTATCCGAAATGAACGAGAATGTGCGACAGATACGGCCGTATTTAGAGAAAATTGGTACCTCCGCCCACCACCTGCAAACCATCATTAGCGACATCCTGGATATGTCAAAAATTGAGGCGGGGAAAATTCTATTCAATGTAGAGCATTGCCATATTCCTTCCCTCATTGAGACTGTTGTAGTCACGACTGAACCCCTGATGCACCTGCAAAACAACACGTTAACCGTCTCCTGCTCACCAGACGTAGAAATCATGTATACAGACCAGCTACGGCTGCAGCAAGTTTTGGTAAACCTGCTAGGAAATGCCGCAAAATTCACGCAAAATGGGCAAGTAAGTCTGGACGTATATCTCCGCGCTGGTAAAGTGTATTTCCAAATAACTGACACCGGCATTGGCATAACAGAAGAACAATTGGCGCGATTATTTCAACCGTTCACTCAGGCCGACTCATCAACAACGCGCCGTTTTGGGGGCACTGGTTTAGGGTTAGCAATCAGCCAGCATTTAGTTCGCATGATGGGCGGCGACATTACCGTACAAAGCGAATTTGGGCATGGTTCCACATTCGTCGTCTGTCTGCCCCAAACAACAAAGTAGAGTTAGTTGTATACGAGTGACGCACATAAATATGAATTGGCAATTTACCATTCTCACCATACCATTATTCACTGCTACCATCATCTCCATCTTCGTGTTATTTTATGCCTGGAAACGGCAAGAAATGCTGGGCGCCAGGGCGTTCCTACCGCTAATGATGGGGATTTTTCTTTGGCTAATTGGCAATCTGCTCGAGGTAGGCTACTTCGATTTTTCTCGCCGCTTGTTTTGGGTAAATTTTCAATACATAGGCATTGTAACAGTTACCGCCTCCTGGTTAATGTTTGCCCTGGTTTACACTGGGCGGTCCCATTTACTTACTCGCCGCAACCTATCATTTCTATTAATCGAACCGATTATAATACTCACTTTAGTATGGACGAATGATTTCCATAAGCTTGTTCGCCGCACCATTTCATTAGACGTCACCAACCGCTATCCCATTTGGCAGGTAGAGTTGGGGCCAGCTTTCTGGCTGCACACCATTTACTCCTACATTCTTTTGCTGCTGGGTGCAATCTTGCTGGCTCAGGCTTACCTAAAAAGCACGCGAATTTACCGCCGCCAGATCGGTGTGATGCTCATTGGAGCGTTCATACCCTGGGTCTCCAATGCTTTGTACCTGGTATTCTTTGGGGGGAATGGTTACATTGACCCAACGCCGATTGGTTTCCTGCTATCTGGATTATTGTTAGCCTCGGGCATATTTGGGTTCGGATTAGTAGATATCTCACCAATTGCCCGGAACAATGTGATAGAGAAAATGCAGGATGGCATGTTTGTGTTAGATGTAAACAACCGCATCGTAGATATTAACCCAGCCGCGTTGCGTATCATTAACTGTACCGAAGATGTCATTGGGCAGCCTGGCGAAAAGGTGTTCGCACCCTGGCCCAACCTGGTGAAGCGTTTCCGGGATGTGACCACCGTCAACACGCATATCAGCATAAACGGAAATGCGGAGCAGGAAACTCATTATCAACTGTCAATTTCGCCATTACGGGATAAACATGAACATTTCACTGGGCGGTTGGTCATGATACACGACATTTCCCAACAAAAACAAGTAGAGAAAGTCCTTAAAGATGCGAAAGAAGCCGCCGAAAGTGCTAACCGGGCTAGAAGCGCATTTCTGGCCAACATGAGTCACGAACTTCGCACGCCGCTCACAGCCATCATTGGATACAGCGAACTATTGCAAGAACAAGCAATCTTAACTGGTATCGAGAAATTTACTGGGCCAGTAGAAAAAATTAATTTATCGGCAACTCATTTGCTGGACCTGATTTCTGACATTTTGGATATGTCCCGCATTGAAGCAGGCCTGGTCAAGGTAAACCCCGAAACTTTTAGCGTACCTGCCCTGGTTGAAAGCGTAATTGCTGCAGCAGAGCCACTCATCGAAAAAAACAACAACCGATTGACGGTGTCTATTTCCTCCGATGTAGAGAGTATGCAAGCCGACCAAAAGAAGTTGCGGCAAATTTTATTGATATTATTGGGGAATGCAGCTAAATTTACTGAAGATGGTGAAATACACTTATCGATCTCCCATAACGAGCAAAACAGGTCAACCCTGCTGTTTCAGGTGGCTGACACCGGTATCGGCATGACCCAGCAGCAGCTTAACCGATTATTCCAACCATTTAAACAAGCTGACGAATCTACTACGCGGCGTTTTGGTGGGTTGGGGTTAGGCCTAGCCTTGTGCCATCGCCTTTGCGAAATAATGGAAAGCAAAATAACTGTAAACAGTGAGCCGGGCAAAGGATCCCAATTTACGATTTGTATTCCACAATTTGCACAAATGGAAGAGAAACCTCCAATGGCTGAATATGATGACACCAGCTTTTTAGCTACCTAGTAAGATAAAGGCAGTATGAAAAAAGTATTGATTGTTGAAGATAACAAAATGATCCAAGAAATCTTGAAAGAGCGTCTCCTCTTGCGAGATTATTCCGTGTTCGTGGCCGACAATGGAGAAGATGGATTGCAAATGGCTCTTCAGGAAGCGCCAGATGTCATCATAATGGACATGAGTTTGCCGGTGATTGATGGTTGGGAAGCAACACGGCGCTTGAAAGCCACCCCAGAAACAAAGCATATTCCAGTCATTGCTCTAACTGCCCACGCCCTGGTCGAAGATAGGGAGAAAAGCTTTGCCGCCGGGTGTGATGAATTTGAGACCAAACCCATCGATTTTCAGCAGCTATTAGAGAAGATTGAGCTTTTTTTGAATAGCAGTTAAACGTAAATTATTACAATAGGCGAATAATTTAGGAAACAAACGGACAAAGCGCAACGAATGTTAAGGGAAATCTGTTTCGGGTTGCCATTTTCAGTCCGTTTCAGAGGCCAGGGTCGAAGTCACAAATCATTAGTTTTGTGCGTCCAGCTCTTGCATCATAGCCAGGGCGAAACGAGCAGCACGCTCGATACCTTCGGGCTGGATGTTCACAAGGGTATCACTGTATTGGTGCCAGTTGGCTGGCCAGCCATCTTCGCCCACCCCAACCAGACAAATTCCCCGGTAATCACGACCACGCAGGGCGCCTACTTCATCACCAATGAACATGTTACGGCCGTTTACGGCAAGTTCCGGATAATTACGCGCAGTCTTTTCCGCCAATCTTACTGATTCCAAGTCAGGGCGATAGCTTGTGAGGTAACTGAAACTGCTGTGTTCGGTTACATACGCAATTTCTTTACAGCCCACCATCTCGAAGTCGATAAAATACGCATTATTAAGAACGTGGCCATATTCATCAAGAAGTTTGTGCATGCCTACACAACCCACTTCTTCACCGCTCGTAAAAGCTAGCCATACTTCTGTGTGCTGCAGGGAGTTCTCGCTTAGGTGAGCGGCAAGACCAAGTAGGGCAGCAACGGCCGTTGCATTATCGTTCGCTCCTTCCACATATCCCTCTAGCTCATCCGCCAGCAGGACACCTAGCGAAACCAGCATGCCGCCCGCGCTGAGTTTACGCAGCCACCCAGCACGCTTTCCCCTGCCAAAAGCCTCGGCCACCTGAGCGGCGCCATTCAGCAAAGGGAGGGCAATATTCAGGGTTTCTAAAAGTAGAACATTTTGCTTCTGCGCCGGACCAAAGGTTTGGCGATGTTTATTCGTGTCCGTGTGGCCTACCAGGACCACTCGATGCAATCGCTCCCCGGTCGGTGGAATGCGCACCAGCAAATTCTTGGTCGTCTTTTTGTTTGGGTACAGAAAGGCCAGGGGCTGCTGGCCACATGCAGACGCCTGGAGTAGATGATAGCCGCTCAACAGCGAGATGGCCCCTCCTAACAAACGGCCAAATCTACCCCACTTTCCCAGCAAATTACCTGAGAGGCCCACCACGTTAGGCGTAATCGTCGTATATCCCCAGGTGTCCCAAGTAGCAAACGGCAATTCTTCTACTTCTGGTAGGCCCAAACTGTGCAAGGTTTCGCGCAAGTACTCCTGAGCAACAGCTTCCGCAGGATGGCCAGTAGGACGCGGCCCTATGCTTTGGGCCAACGCTTTAACGTGTTTCAATAGATTGGCAGACAGTAAAGGATCGGTCATGTCAGGTTCCTTTTTGGTCTAATGTTTTAATCTCGCATTGCGAATGACAGGTTTAGGTACCCATGAAGGTGTGGCCGGTGGAGGCACGGTGATGGGGTCTTCCCTTTTTTTGCAGTGCTGCGGGGCCATTTCCGTACCCATACACACCAGCTTGGTAACGGCCGTTATCTTAAAACAATCTCAGCCACCTGTCTAGCCCACCGGCCTTCAACAATCAAGAAGGCACCGCTTCCAACGTCTCTTTAACTGGCACATGTACTTTGAAAGTAGACCCCACTCCGACGGCACTCTCCACAGTAATGGTTCCTCCCATCATTTTTGCAAAGTGCTGGCTGATAGCCAGGCCCAGCCCCGTTCCCTCAAACCGCCGCGTTGTGGAAGGGTCCACCTGCACAAAAGGTCGAAACAGCTTTTGCACCTGGTCAGCCGGAATACCAATGCCCGTGTCACCCACTGTCAATACCAGCCACCTACCCGTTTCCTGCCTAATCTCCTGCTCGACGCGCAGCGTTACCGTGCCCTGGTTTGTAAATTTTGCCGCATTGCCCAGCAAGTTGTACATGATTTGCCGCAGGCGGGCCTTATCCCCGTAGAATTCGCCTAATGTGGGGTCGAAGTATGTCTCAAGCTCGTTTGCCCGTTTCTCCATTAACGGCCGTGTTGTTATCGCCACCTCTTGCAGCAAAAGCGGCAGGGAGAACCACTCTTCATACAGCTCCATGCGCCCCGCCTCAATTTTCGACAGGTCCAGCACGTCACTAATAATTGCCAGCAAATGATTGCTGGCGCGAATTATTCGCTGCAGTTGCTCCTCAAAATCATCGTATTCCCCCGTGGCCAGTTGTTCCAGCATGAGTTCACTGTACCCAATTACCGAACCCAACGGCGTCCGCAATTCATGGCTCATATTTGCCAAAAAGGTGCTTTTTGCCCGATTTGCCGCCTCCGCCGCCTCTTTAGCACTCTGCAGCAAAATCTCCGTTCGTTTGCGCTCCTCAATTTCCCCCTCCATACGTCGCAGGGTCTGCTGGAGCTGATCTGTCATCTGGTTAAAGTGGGCAGCTAACTGCGCCAGTTCGTCTCCCCGGCTTAAGACAACACGCTGTGTTAGATCGCCATGCCCCACCCGTTCTGTTGCTTCTACGATCTGTTTTAACGGTTCTGTAATTGAGCGGCTGAACCAAAGCGCCAGCCCTAAACCCACCAACACAGCCCCCAAAGCGACGGCGATGCCCTCATTGCGCGCTGCAGTAATTTTGGGATACAGCGGAGCCGTGGGCAAGCCCAGGCTTACCGCCCCCACGGTCTGAGTTCCCAATACAACCGCCTGTCCGGCAACTAATTGGTCCTCATTCCATTGGTAAATAACCCCACTGCTATTTAGCAACTGCTGTCCAAAATCATCGGGCTTCATGGTGAATCGTACGCTGGTGTCATACGCATCGGCCACAATTCGGCCGTCCGCATCATAAATGCGACCAAAGGACACTACCTGGAAGCGCCCCAGGTCCAGCATCATGTCAGAGAGGAAATCAGCATCCAAAAAATAGAGGGAATCGGCGCTGCTGGCAGACAACGTCTTGAGTAACAGCGCCACTTGTTGCTCTAACTCAATCTGGAAATTGCGCCGTTCACGGCGTACCGAAAGATACGTAACCATTGTCGCAACCAAAACCACAATGATTGTGATGGTAATTGTCAATTTTACGGCCAGGGGCCAGCGCGTCCAGCGCGTAGTAAGCATAGGTTTATCGCTCTTGCACTATTTGGTAAATGGCTCGCATCCGTCCCAGGGCTACCTCAGCACCTTGGGGGAACTCATCAAACTTGGTAGTTAAAAATGTTTTTAGGACGGTAGAGCCTGATTCTGAGTCGTCCATTTCTAGAAGGATTTTCTTGATAGCCTCTTGCAATTCTTCGTCCATATCAGGGCTCACTAAAACCAATTGCCGGGGAACGCTTTCAGTTTCGCCTAACACGACCAATTCGGCTCTTGTTTCCGCAGGGATGAATCGCTCGTAGGTAATATTGTCCACGACCCCCACCGGCACGCGCCTGCTGACTACCCATTGAATGGTGGTGTTATCGGCCGTACTATAGACGTAGCCAATCTCATCGGCAGAAACGGCCGTTTCCATATCCCCCTTGCGCACCGGATTCAGCCCACGCTCGATGAGGTAGGCCAGGGGCAGCATGTAGCCAGAGGTAGAAAATGGCTCCTCAAATGCCACGTAATTGCCATGCAAATCAGCTATTGAGTCAATTCCCGAATCGCTTCTTGTAAAAAACAGTGAATGGTATTCCGATACCCCATATTTCCAGCGGCGGAGAATAGGCACGGCCCCCGTTTCCTGGCTAATAACCAACGCCGGGTAGGGACTGTCAAAATAGAGGTCGACCACCCCTTCGGCCATCCATTGCGTCATCGTTTCCAGGTCTGGGGCTATCTTCACCTCTCCACCGGTAATGCCAAAGTGGTCCAACCGTTCAGCAAGATAATCGGCCGTTGGTTGGGTTCCCTCAATGGTCTCTGCCGCTTCATCAGAAATATCCCCCAAAACCAAAACGCGCCCTGTACCATGATCGTGAGAATTGTCCACTTGCACAGAGTCAGGTGCAGTATCGCAAGCAACTAGGGAAAGCAATAAAAAGAAGATCCAACCCACTCTTGCCAAAATTTGCTTCATTCAAGCCTCCAAAACAGATGCCATCCTGATTATGCCAGGAAAAAGTGACAATTCCCGTTAAAAGGACCGGAAAACGCTGGCAGATGTGATGTTGCTTTGGAAACTTACGCAGTTTTTACGTGACGCGGGTTGGACAGGCTTCTACTAAAACTGCTCAGCGATCCAGAAGAGATAATAAAATGTGCCTTTCACACTGCTAACCAGCCCTCTGGTTAAACCCATGGCCGTCCTGCATAAACTCCAGCCGGTTACCAAATGGGTCAAATGCGTAAAAGCGGTGAATCCCTGGCAAAGAATTGTCCCATTCCACCGAAACATTGGTCTCCCGCAGATGTCCAAAAAGCACTTGTGCATCCTGCACTAAAAATGCTGGATGCGCCTTCCGTGCCGGCACAAAGTCTGCCTGCACCCCCAGATGGACAGCCACGCCTTGCCCAGCAAACCAACACCCTCCACGAGCTTGCAGAGGTCCCGGCTTTTCGATTTCAGCTAAACCTAACAAATAGCCATAGAAATGGCGAGCCTTTTCCTCTGAACCTGGTGGCATTGCTAACTGGACGTGATCCAATCCTACAATCATATCGACTCCAATTTAGAAAAGTGAGATGGTCTCCCCTTTCTAGTCTCCTCCCACTATTTTCACCGCGTCAGCTTGCGGTAGGTAATGCGGTGAGGCCGGTCGGCCACAGCACCAAGCCTCTGGCGGCGGTCCGCCTCGTATTCGCTGTAGGTGCCAATGAACCAGCGGGCTTCACTTTCTCCCTCAAAGGCCAGAATGTGGGTGGCCACGCGGTCCAAAAACCAGCGGTCATGGGAGATAATCACGGCCGATCCCGCAAAATTGAGTAAGCCATCTTCCAGCGCCCGCAGCGTGTTCACGTCCAGGTCATTGGTCGGCTCGTCCAGCAGCAGCAGGTTTGCCCCAGACTTGAGCACCTTTGCCAGGTGCACGCGGTTGCGCTCCCCGCCAGACAGGTCACCAACCCGCTTTTGCTGGTCAGAACCGGTGAAGTTAAAACGCCCCACGTAAGCGCGGGAGTTCATGCGGCGCGGCCCAAGCTGCACGTTCTCATTCCCATCGGAAATCTCTTCCCAAACCGTCTTGTCATCATTCAGGGTTTCACGGGATTGGTCCACATAGGCCAGCTCAACGGTGTCGCCCACGCGCAAGCTGCCTCCATCTGGCTGTTCCTGCCCCACAATCATGCGAAACAAAGTCGTTTTGCCTGCACCGTTTGGGCCAATAACGCCCACAATAGCCCCCGGCGGCAGGTCAAAGTCCAAGTCCTCAACCAGCAGCAAATCCCCGTACCCTTTACGCACGCCCTCAGCCCGCACCACAATATCACCCAGGCGCGGACCCGGCGGAATGTAAATTTGCAAATCTTCTTGCGCCTTTTCCACGCCCTGTTCCAAAAGCTGGTTGTAAGCATTGAGGCGCGCTTTTGATTTGGCCTGCCGCCCCTTAGGGCTGGTATTCACCCATTCCAGCTCCCGTTCCAGAGTTTTGAGACGCTGGCCTTCTACCTTTTTCTCCTGAGCCAGCCGCGCCTGTTTCTGCGCCAGCCAGGATGAGTAATTGCCTTTCCAGGGGATGCCATAGCCGCGATCCAGTTCCAAAATCCAGCCAGCCACGTTATCCAGGAAGTAGCGGTCGTGAGTGACGGCAATGACCGTGCCTTCGTAAGCCTGTAAATGCTTCTCCAGCCAGGCTACGGTTTCGGCGTCGAGGTGGTTGGTGGGTTCGTCTAGCAGCAGGATGTCCGGCTTTTTGAGCAGCAGGCGGCACAGGGCCACACGTCGCCGCTCGCCACCAGAGAGGACAGAGATGGAGGTGTCACCCGGTGGGCAGCGCAGGGCGTCCATCGCCAGTTCCAGGCGGCTGTCTATGTCCCAGGCGCCCATGTGGTCGAGCTTGTCTTGCAGTTTGCCCTGCTCCTCGATGAGGTCGTTCATTTCCTCGTCGCTGAGGGGCTCGCCAAAGCGCAGGTTGAGTTCGTCAAACTGCCGCAGTGCGTCCACAATTTCTTGCGCCCCTTCTTCGACGATGTCGCGCACGGTTTTGCTGTCATCCAGGGTTGGCTCTTGTTCCAGGTAGCCAATGGTATAACCAGAGGAGAGGACGGTTTCCCCCACAAAGTCCGGATCAACGCCAGCCATAATGCGCAGCAGGGTAGACTTGCCCGCGCCATTCAGCCCCAATACGCCAATTTTCGCGCCATAAAAGTACGAGAGGGAGATGTCGCGCAGCACTTGTTTGTTGGGGGGCACAATTTTGCCCACGCGGATCATGGAGTAAATGATTTTTTTGTCGTCTGTGGTCATAGTTTGATTTGCATTCTCTCAAAAAATATTAGCTGTCTATTCCACCAGCATTGTAAATCATCTCGCAAGCGATTGGCATGCGGAGCGCAGTGAAGCATCTAAACCAAGTTGATCGGGATTCTTCGCCTTCGGCTCAGAATGACTTGTGAGGCAACGGCCGTTCCAATCAAAAAATCCCGGAAACTCGCACATTCCCGGGATTGTGAAAGGTTGCCATCTACTCCGGCTTTGGCCCCAACCGCGCCAGCTCCTCATCGGCCACGGCCGTTTCTAGCTTTTTGAAGAGCGGCGCAGGCTTGGGCAGTTGGCGGCCAACAGGGATTTCTGTACGCGCCCAGGCTCCCACGGCGGCTGCCCCATCATAAGTCAGGGCTATGTGACTGCGGGTTGGCTTCCTGGTAGGTTTCCACCGTTTGCGCGCCAAACAGCGTGCCCTTCTTCGCCCAGCATTTCGTGCAGCTGCTGGCTGGTGTAGGGCAAAATAGGCGCCCACAGCACTTTCAGGCCGCTGATGGCCTGCAAAGCGGTGTAGAGCGAACGGGCCGTCGCCTGCATGTCGGTTTTGGCCGTCGTCCAGGGGCTGGTCTCTTCCAGGTATTGGTTCACCAGGGAGGAAAGGCGCAAGTTTTCTTGCACGACAGCGCGGAATTTGCAGCCATCGTACAACTGCGCCACGCTGTCGAATCCGGCGTCAATGGCGGCCAGCAGCGCCTGATCTTTGTCGGTCAGCTCGCCAGGATCGGGCACTTCGCCTTTGAAGTAGCGTTTGGTCATGTTGAGCACGCGGTTGACCAGGTTGCCCCAGTTGCCGACCAGTTCGGTGTTGTTGCGTTCCACGTAGCCTTGCCAGCTCCAGTCACTGTCGCGGGTTTCGGGCATAACGGCCGTTAAATAATAGCGCAGCGGGTCCGGGTCATGCCGTTCCAGGGCATCCAGCATCCACACACCCCAGTTCATGCTGCCGCTAATCTTGCGCCCTTCCATGTTCATGAACTCATTGGCAGGCACATCATAGGGCAGGTTAAGCTGCGTGTTGCGGTCCTCCGCATAAAGCCCTTTCGCCCCCAAAAGCTGGGCCGGCCAGAAAATGGCGTGAAAGGGAATATTGTCTTTGCCGATGAAGTAAGACGGTGCGGGCTTCGGGATTTTGCCACCATTTTTTCCAGGCGTCGGGCGTGCCGTTGTTTTGCGCCCACTCAATGGTGGCCGACAGATAGCCAATGACCGCTTCAAACCAGACGTAGAGCACCTTGCCCTCGTACCCTTCTACCGGCACGGGGATGCCCCAATCCATGTCGCGGGTGACGGCGCGGCCAATCAAGCCCTTGCTCCACAAAGTTACGCGCAAAGTTGATGACCTGGGGTCGCCAATGCGCTTTGTTGTCATCATTGCAGCCACGCCTGCAGGCCATCTTCAGCAATGGCGGGTAGATCGAGGAAGAAATGCTCGGTGTCGCGCAGTTCCAGGGCGCTGTCATCGGTTTTGCTGCGCGGATTGATCAGTTCGGCGGCGCTTTCAAAGAGGGTGTTGCAGTTGTCGCACTGGTCGCCGCGCGCCCGTTTCGTAGCCGCAGTTGGGGCAGGTGCCTTCCACGTAGCGGTCGGGCAAGAATTTATTGGCCGTCGGCGAATACATTTGCTTGGTCACTTTGCGATAGAGGTATTCATTCTCCAGCAGGGCAAGAAACATATCTTGCGAGACTTTGAAATGGTTTTCGGTGTCGGTGTGGGTGAACAGGTCGTAGGTGAGTCCCAATTTTTGGAACAGTTGCAGGAAACGGCCGTGATAATAATCAAACACTTCGGCGACGGTCTTGCCCAGTTCTTCCGCCTTCACCGTGACCGGCGTGCCGTGGCTGTCTGAGCCAGACACCATGAGCACGTGGTTGCCCTGCAAGCGATGAAAACGGGCATAAATGTCGGCTGGCAGGTAGGAGCCGGTAACGTTGCCCTGGTGTATGTCGGCGTTGGCATAAGGCCAGGCCACACAAACTAATATATATTCAGCTCATTTAATCTTCATCTTCCTCTTCATAATCATCCTCATCGAGATCTTCGTCTTCTTCCTCTTCGGCTATCTCGGTGAGGATTTCAGCTAACAGTTCAAAATCATCTTCGGTAATGGGCAGAAAGCTCTCCGGTTTTAGCTGGAGCTTGCGAAAATTAGGTTGGCTTTCCAGCTCAACCGAGTCGTAGGCCACGCCCAATTCCAGGTTAACGGCAGCAGCATCCACATCTACGGGGAAAGAAATATGCCTCTTCCAGGTCAACAGCGTAAAAGTAATCCTTCGGGTTTGCCGTGGTTGGCGTACCGGTAATCGTGGCAACAGCCACAAAAGTTTGTGCTTCGATGGCGTAATACAGAATGCGGTCACCAGGCTGGATTTTTTGAGCCTCTTCGGTCGTAGCAAAAATAACCTTTTCTGCCCACCCGGCGAATATCATTTCGGTAGGTGCAGGCGTCGATACAGCTTTGATAAAGTATTGGGTCTTCGAGGTGCCGCCCCGATTTGACTTGGCGCTGCGTTTCGCTTCTTCTGCTTCACGCTCAACCAGGATATTTTCCCAAATACGCGCCTGGATGCCGATGTTTACTTCTGCAGTGGAACCATCCTCATAACGCACGGTCATTTTGGGGGGATTCATGTCCAGAACGGTGTATTTACCTTTGCGATTAACGTATTCTCCATTGATTTCAAATACAAACATGCTACTTTCTCCCAAACCCTGATTTCGTTGGTAAGATCCAAAGGGTTTGACAAGCCCTTTGAGTCTGCATAGTTTAGTCTATTTCGCAGAAAACGTGCGCATAGTACCGTTTTCAGTCGCTCTTGGCAAGTGGTTTTCAGGTGAATCGCCAGGAGAACCTTAGGAGGTTCTGGCAGAATATCTTTGAAATTGCTTTAGGGGAGACCCTTAGGGCGGCCCTTAGGGCTTGGAGGTTAGGGAAAATTCACGGCCGTTCCAGACGGCCATCATGGGGCATCTGAGGCACTGTCCCGGCACAGAATTTGCCCGGCGCGCAGCACCGGCTCATCCTCGACAGCTTCCCGGCAAGGGCAGCAGGCTGAGCGTGCCCGGCTCCTGGGTGATGACTGCTGTTTGGCCGCTGGCTTCGTCCCAAAGCAAGGCATCAACCAGGCCGTCTCCGGTGAGATCGGCGGCGGTCACCAGAATCATGCGTGAGACTGGGGCATTTCGGCTGGAGAGGGGTTGATCCAGCAGCAAATTGTATCCATTTTCGCTTACGCCAATTACGGCCAACTGGCTCAGGTGCGGGTAGCCCGCCGGTCCATGCCAAAGAACCATTAGCTCGTTACGGCCGTTTCCGGTCAAATCCAGCTCGTGCCACACCATGCGGCGGGGCGGGTTTTGCGCCAGCCACTCCTGCTGAAGGGCTGTGAGCACCCCAGGCTCCCGCTGCGCCAGGCGGCTCAGCAGTTCCTGCGCAGGTCCTTTGGCGGTCGGGGCCGAAGGCAATGATTTGCAAACGGCCGTTTCCAGCCCCACATCTCCGTTGGCCACCTCTGGATGGGTGAAAGGCGATACCCAGCGCGTCAGCCAGCACCGGCTGGTTGCAGCTGTACTGCAAGGCCAGGCCCTGGGCCGCACTTTGCAAGCCCACTGTCGCGCTGTCGCCCCGGCTTTCATTCAAAACGGTCACATCCGGGTACAAAAACACGATTTCATTGCTGCCTTCAAACAGCTGCACTTCGAAGGTCAACGTGTCTTCAAAGTCGCCGTCAAAACGAGGGACGCCATCCCATTCCGCCACAAAAATACGGTTGGGTGCTTCCCCAATAACGGCCGTTTCCAAAAAACCCACAAAGGTCAGGTCTAAATCATCCCAATACGGCGCGATGAGGTCGCCCATGGCAGGCGCCGGACCCCCGTCCAGGCAGCGGTTCAGGTATTCGGCTGCGCCCCCGTCGCCCAATTGCAGCGTGCCGTTGCTGCCCAGGGTCAGGGAGGTGTAAGTCGTGCCGTAGAAGGTGAAAGGGAAAGGTAGGGAAACGGCCGTTACGCCATCATCCGCATACAGGCCGGTGTCCTCCGTGGCGTCAATGTAGGCATAATTGCCACCTGGCTCGCAGGTGTAGCCATAAAAGTCTGGGCCAGGGCACAAAGCGACTTGAGGGCCATAAGCAGCCTGAGTGTCGCGCCGGAATACAAAAAACAGCACCACCGCCACCGCAGCCAACAGCACCAGCCAAAACAGAAGACGAAAACGGGAATTCATGGGGGAAGTTTAACGAAGGCAAATGATGGGGGCAAGTTTTCGGTCACCGGCTGCCGGTTATCAGTGACCAGTATCCAGAGATCAGTTTTCAGTAATCAGTTGAATCAGTTATCGATAACCGACCACTGCTACTGCTTACTGCCTACTAATTACTGCTTACTGTTTGCCGCCCCTCGCTGGCCCAACAGGTAGAGGCTAACAAGCATCAGCACCAGGCACACAACTTGCAGCAGGTGAATGCCATTATCCGCCAGCCACGCATTTTCGCGGTAGGCGTCAATAAATAGGCGTCCGCCGCTGTAAAACGCCACGCTAAGCAGGAAAAGCTGCCCGTCAAAAAGGCGGTGGCGGTGTAGATACCACCAGCCGGCCAGGGCGAGCAAGCCAACTACCACCTCATACATCTGCACCGGGTGACGGCGCACGCCAAACTGGGTGATGCCCCAGGGCATATTGGTCAATTTGCCAAACCCAGGACCGCCCAAAAAGTCAGCCAGGCTGATGACCATCAGCATCAGAAGCAGGCCAGGAGCCAGGGACGTCCAGGGTGGGCCAGGGCTTCAAGCTGGTGGAAACGGCCGTAAAAGAATCCCCGTGGCCAGCATAATCACCAGCCCACCCCACAGGTTATAGCCGCTGTTCAACGGCCACACAATGCTCAGCAAATCCTGGCGAAACACCGGCCAGTAAATGGCCACGAAGGTCAGCCGCGCCCCCACAAAATAGGCCAGCAGCAGCAAACCGCTGAGATTATAAAGCCGGGCAGCATCCTGCTTTAGCCAGCGCGCCGCCCGTTCATTGAGGCTCAAAGCCACATAAGCCCCCAAAATATAAACGAGACCCACGGTAGGGAATGACAGGGGACCAATTTGCAAGGTGGGAAACATGGGCTGCCTATTCCTTCACCAGCCGGTTAATGCGCTCTTGCAATACAGCCTGGCTGATGGCCCCCACGTAAACTTCGCGCACCACGCCATAGCGATCTATAAAGATGGTGGTAGGTAGATTAAAGACGTCGTAGGCGTCATTAACCACGTTTTCCGCGTCGTAGAGCAGCGGGTACGTCAGCCCAAAGCTGGTGCCAAAATCGGCAATGGTTTGCACAGATTCGCCCTGGTTGACGCCCAAAATGGCAACCTGTTCCCGGAATTTCAGGCTCAGTTCTTGAAAGTGGGGAGTCTCAATGCGACAGGGGCCGCACCAGCTAGCCCAAAAGTTGAGAACGACCGGTATGCCGCTCTCCCCCTCTCGGTCTACAAAGTCGATGAGGGAGATGGGTGTGGTAGAAACGGCCGTTCCCTCCACAGAGGGTGCAGCAAAATCAGGGGCCAGGTGGCCGACGATGGGCGCCTCCGTCAGGCCAAACCCGCGCGGCTCTTCTACCGGCTCCCGCGAAACCCAAATCCACGCCGTGCCCAGCGCCCCCAGCAAAACCAACAACACCCACTGCTCAATACGCGCTCTTGCCATCACTACCCACCCCGTTATGAATGTCTGGCTACCACCAACGGAATTCCCTGAGGCTGCACCCCATCCGGGTAACCTGTCAAGTCGTAGGTCATGGCCCCATCAATGTTGACCGGCACTATTGCCCCCAGCGGCAGCTCGCCGGGTACTATGACCAATCCGTCGATCTCCGGGGCATCGCGGAAGCTGCGCCCCACGCTGAGGCCATCGCCATGCCCTTCTACCAGCACAGGCAGGGTCTTGCCCACCCAACGCCTGGTTTTTCGCCAGCGAAATGGGCTGCTGTAAAGCCATCAATTCTTCCTGGCGCGCCACTTTGACCGCTTCTGGCACCTGCCAGCCACCGTTGCCGAAGGCGTGGACGCTTCGTATGAATAGGTAAAGGCTCCCACCCGGTCGAACTGCAAATCCCGCACAAACTGCTTCAATTCGTCAAATTCTTCATCCGTTTCGCCGGGATAGCCCACGATAAAGGTGGTGCGAATGGCAATGTCGGGCATGGCGTCACGCAATTTTTCCACTGTGCCGTACACCCACTCGATGTTGGCCGGGCGGCGCATCCGCTTCAGGGTTTCGCGGCTGCCGTGCTGCAAGGGAATGTCCAGGTAAGGCACTATTTGCGGCGTGGTGGCCATCGTCTCAATCAGTTCGTCGGTAACGTAGCCAGGATAGGCGTACATCAGGCGAATCCAGGGGATGTCGGGGCAGCCTGGGTAATTTGCCGCAAAAGCTGGCTCAAGCCATTCTTCAGACCCAAATCGTGGCCATAATCGGTGGTGTCTTGGGCAATGATGATGAGCTCTTGGATGCCCGCCTCTTGCAAAGCCACTGCTTCAGCCACAATGGCTTCAGGCGGGCGGCTGACGTGGGTGCCCTTTATTTGGGGAATGGCACAAAAAGCACACGGGCGGCGACAGCCATCGGAAATTTTGAGGTAGGCGCTGTGGCCCTGAACGGCCGTTCGCAACACCCCTTTTTCGTCTTTCCCCACCGTCTTCGCTTCATCTGGCAGGTGGTACAGTGGTTCGGGATGCTTTTTGCGGCGCAGCTTGGCGCACAAAAGGCACAATATCCATCCAGCGCCGCGTGCCAATGACGCCATCGATGCCGGGAACCCATTCCACCACTTCTGCGCCGTAGCGTTGGGCCATGCAGCCTGCGGCAATGAGCAGTTGATTTTTACCCTTCAGGGCTGCCAATTCTTGCAATGCGCCAATCGATTCCTGCCGCGCAGCTTCAATGAAACCGCAGGTGTTGACAATGAGCACGCTGGCATCGTCGGGATCGGCCGTGCCGTTAAAGCCGGCCTTTTGGAGCAAGCTGGCCATGCTTTCTGAGTCAACCGTATTTTTGCTGCAGCCCAGGCTGAGCATATAGAACTGTTTTTTCTGTTGTATGTTTACTCATGGAAAGGTTGGTTGATGTCGCTCACTTACTGGGTCGTAGACCAATACTCTTCTCTGGCCTCTTGAAATCCCCCCAGGCGGCCCAGATCCGTATCATTGATTGTCGCAAGAATCCCGTGCGCATTGCCAGTCAGCAGCCGCACATCCTCTTCGGCCGTCCATTCAAATACGTCGCCTCGCGTGGCAAAGCCGCTAAAACGTACGTCGCCATCGATGGTCACTTCCATCCAGGTGCGTTCACTGATATCCAGGCGTAAATTGATGACATCCAGCGTACCCAATGCGGGTCGAGTTGGCGTCTCTGTAGATTCTACGGAGCCAAAGTCGTTACGGCTGGTATTCAAAATTACATCTTCCGTTGGTACCAGTTCATTACTTTCCGCACCGGATTCGGGCGTCATTGAATCTGGGCTGCCGTTATTGGTGAAGTTTTGCAGCACCTCATTTATGCCATCGGTTAATGGCTGCGCGCCTTCTTCAGGATTCGTGAAAAGCGGCATCAGGCGACTAATGACTAACCCCAAAAAACCAATGAGCGCGATGATGATGACTATTCGCACTAAGGATTGGGAATCGCGCTGCCGGCCATCAGCCACCTGGAAATTCACGGGGTCAAAAAAAGGCTGGGCTTCACGCAGCTCTATGGGTTCAGGAATAGTAGCCGGGGCATCGGGAGCGTGCGGGGCGTATTGGTCGGGTGCATTTTGTTTGGCCAGCTCATATCGCGCTAGCAGAGGCTCGGGGTCCAAATTGAGAAAGCGGGCATAGTTACGCAAAAAACCACGCACGTGGACGGGTGTAGGCAGATCGTAATAGGCGCCGTTCTCCAATGCTTCTAGAAAACGACGGTTGATGCGAGTCTTTTCTTCAGACTCTGCCAGGGTGAGGCCCATCGTTTCACGGGCCTCGCGAAGGACATGTCCTAACTCGTCCATTTGGCAAAAAAGTCACTGGCGTGGCAGTGACTCTGGAAAGAAGGGGCGGTTGCGGAGGAAAGTTTACTCAGCTTCAGCCACCACTTCCATTTCTTCTGCTTCTTTCACTTCTTCAGCTTCATCTACTTCTTCAGCTTCATCCACGGCCGTTTCGATGACTGCTTCAGGCTGCTCACCCTCTTCGTCTTCGACGACAACAGTCAAATGGGGCTGGAACTCGCCGCTGAGGCGGACAACAATTTTATGCTTTCCAAGCTGGCGCAGAGGTTCGACACCGACTTTACGACGATCGATTTCGGTACCCAAATCTTCATTAAGAGCATCAGCAACCTGGGCCATGGTAATGGAGCCGTACAATTTACCCGTTTCGCCAGCGCGAGCTGTAAAGCTGAGAGTGACACCCTCAATCCGGGCCGCCAGCGCTTCGTACTCGGCGCGTTGTTCGGCGCGGCGGGCCTCAGCACGCTTGCGCCACACTTCCGCTTGTTTCATGACGTTGGGGGTCGCTTTCACTGCTAAACCACGAGGAATGAGGTAGTTACGGCCGTATCCATCAGCCACCTTATGCACCTCACCGGCATAACCAATGTTTTCGATATCTTCTTTCAACAGCACTTTCATAGCTGCACTTTCTCCATTGTTTGTTTATTTTTTGCCAATAGAAAATGTTATCAGAGGGGGCAAGATTTGACAAACGGAAACGGCCGTTTCTGGCTGCGCATCCGGTAATATGAGAGAAATTTCAGACAGTCATTACATCCGCAGCCGCAGCGTTAGATGTTTCCCTCTGCGGCATACACCTCATCCATGGCAACTAGAACGTCACTCAGTTCATTCACCTCTTCCGTAATTTCATGGCGCAGGCGGCGGGCACGGCTGCTGTCTATATCCTTGGCTTCTACCAACATCGTTTGCGAGTAGATGGTACGCAAAGAAGTCAGGGTGCTTTCAAGCTGTAGTTCTGCGCGTTGAATAGTGTTCTCCAGCCGTTCGGCTGTGTCAATCTGCTTTTGCAGCCCGGCCAACGTTGATTCAATGGTTTGGCGAACTGCAGGGTCTGTTTCCAACGAGGCTTGTTGTTGTAATTGAACCAATCGCGCCTCCGCTCGCTGGCGGTCCCGAACTAATATTTGCTGATCGCGGCGGTAGCGGTCGATGCGCTGGGCCAGGTGATAAATATGCTCCAGCCATTCATCAATTTGCACGCCGGTTTGCGTCAGCTCGTCTTTAATGAGCGAATCTCCGCGCCCACGAATAGCCTCCTCAATGCGGCCGCGGTATTCCAAGGCTTCTTTAATTTGACGCTGTAGCTGCTTATCGTGCAACCGTTGCGGTTCAAACTCGTGGCGCAGCAGCTTGGCCGCTACTTTTCCACCAAACTGCGGGTCAGACAAGCTGCTGTAAACCAACCCGCCTTCTGCCAACAGTCCGCCAACCAGCCAGGTCCACCAGGGAATCAGGCTCACAACCGGCACATCAGTGACAGAGAGAACCGTGAGCAAGAGGGTCATGGCAATCACCACAGCGCTTTCCCAGCGGAAGATGGATTCCTGAAAAATGGCTTTTTGTACTCTTTCTTCGAGGGCCTGTTTTGCTTCGCTCATGGGTATTTACTCAATTCTCTCGTGAACGGCCGTATTATAATCCGCTCTGGTCTGACTATCCACTTTGCGTTTCTTAACGGCCGAAATTAGCTGCTGGATTTCTGCCTGTTTTGTGGAATGGGTGGAAAACTGCAGGGCAGAATTCAGCGTATCCAGGCTGCGTTCGAAAAACCCAAGCTGCGCGTAGGCCAAACCGAGGTGTCGCAAATAAAGGGTCTGATGGGGTTCTTTAGCTGCCGCACGCTGCCAATGCAGAACGGCCGTTGCCATTCGGCCGGCCCGGGCATGCTTTCGCGCCGCTGCATGATAATCGCTGCCATACTGCAACCCCTTATCCAGCCGCGCCGCTAATTGCTCCTTCACCCGGTCGAAGTCCGGCGCAGACACAAAAATGGCATAGACGAAAGCCAACCCAGCCGCACCCAACTGCAAGCTGCGAATAAAGCCACCGGCATCTCGAGCAAAAGAGCCAAGAAAGTCAGCCATGCTGGGATCAATGCCGCTTAGCTGGGTGTCCAGCGCGCTCAAATCAACCGGCAGCAGCGCATTTACCAGCGCCGCCAGAAGCACCAGGGCGGTAGCCGCAATAGCCGCCAGATGCGCCCAGGTCTGGCGATAGTAAACGCCAGCCGCCAGGCCTAAAAAGAGAAGGGTAAGCAGTCCGGCTAAAATAGCGCCAAACAAAACGCGCTCAATGATCATGGCATAGATGCCCTGAATAAGAAATAGCTGGCCTAAACCGGCCAGTAATACCCATAATACGTGTAAATTTGTGCTGGGTTTTGGGTAGCGAAACTGTTTTTGCATAAGGCTGCGGCGGCAGGCGGGGCATTGGGTGGTTTCATCCTCAATTTCGGCGGCACAATATGCACAAACGGCCGTTTCCCGCGACCATACGTCGTCAAAGCTGGAATGGCTGGCAATGGAAACTTCCGGCGCTTGTCGTACCGTCGTGGGGTCGCGGTAGCGCCACTCCTTAACCTGGCTCTCCGGGTACAACACGGCGGATGCCGCAGAAATAGGCGCATATTCCTTGCGTACTACAATTTCCTCGCCTGATACATCGCTTTGCGCGGCCCCAAGTCTTTCCAAACCTCGTTTCGCAACCCTGTTTTGCGGGTTGAGCGTAAGCACATTTTCCAGGCAAATGCGACGCTCCTCGGCTGAGGACACAACGCCAGAAAGCCAAAGCCATCCCTGTTCGTTCTGTTCGTCAGCCTCGATCACCTGCTCTAACAGGCGGCGAGCTTCAGCCGTACGGCCCCCTTTTGCCGCCGCAATACCTTCTTGCAGCCATTGCGCCACTTCCGCACCAGCCATTGCCATCATTACCCTTCAGCCTGACCAACAAACCGAATAAACAAAACAGGATGAACAGGATGGACCATGCTGGTAATCCTGTTCATCCTGCTGTCATCTTTTTAGGAGTGCAGGTGAATTAAGCTTCCGAACTCATTTCCGCCGCATCGGCATCTTCTTCTTCAAAAGTCATGGCCGGAGGCTGCGCCAAACCCAGACGCCGCTTGCGTTCTTCAAGTTGAATATCTAGCTCCCCCTTACCCAACACGTCGTCCATCTGATTATCCAAACGGCTGGCGTACATTTCAGCGTGGGCAGAGGCCTTGTCCAGCCGGGAGCGAATGGATTCACCTAACCGGGCAATGTCTGCATCTCCCGCACCCACCAGGTCGTCCAGGCTTTTGATGGTTTTGACGGTCTGTTCTTTAGATTTGGCCAATTTCATGAGCGATTCTAGCTCTCGCTGCTCCTGGCGAATTTCCTTCAGGCGCGCCTGCAATTTTAACCGGGCACTGAGCAAAGCTTCATACTCCCGTTTTTGCCGCACCCACTGCTCATGATACTGTTCTTGCAAACGACGGTTGGAATTCATTTCGTTTTGTGCAGCGCGGGCCAGGTCTTCTTTGCCCTGCATCAAGAATACGTCAATATTGCGGTCAAGCTGGTCGGCCTTTTTCTTGTATTCAAGGTACTTGCGCTCCAGCGTTTTGACCTCACCGCCAACGGTGGCGGCCGCATCTTCCAGGTCTTGCAAGTTTTGTTCGGCGTCCCGCGCATACTGCTTCATGACGGCGACGGAATTGGCTTCGAGGGCTTTGTCGACCATCTCGTGCAAATTTGCCTGGATTAGGGTCTGGGTCTTTTCCAGTAATGATGCCATTTAATCAATTCTCCTTGTCACTGGTTTTACAGGTTGGCTCTTTCTACGGTACGCGCTTATCGATTCCAGGTTGCTCATGGCAAGTGCAGATTCTTTGGTAAGTGCGTGGGTGTTTCAGGTTCGGGATTCATTGTAAAACATGTGGGGTTGTTTTTCAATTGACTGAACTCATTTCTAAGCCGCCCGATAGACGGGTAGGGCAACAATGATGTCGGTTCCACTGGCGGTGGGCTGCAGGGCAATACGGCCGTTGTGCAAGGCAATGACGCCCTGAAGTATGCGAATATTGGTGTTTACATCGGGGGAAACGGCCGTATCCTGCCCACTTACAAAGTCTGCTGCATCTTTTTCTGGCATAGGCACCGGTGCGCTGACAATCAAATGCACCTCATTTCCCGCATCCATTGCTCGCAGCTCCAATTTGCCATGATACTTTGCACTTCTACAATAATTCACCACCATTTCTATTAAACGCTGCAGGCCGGTTTGCAAACTGACGCCATCACTGATCACCTGCGGCATTTCCAGGTTCAGTTGGCACTTAATCTCAATGCCTGAGCGTTCCGCAGCCAGATGATGCATTTGACCAGCCTCATACAAATAGAGACCTGCATCTCGCACTGGCTGTGCACGCAAGGAGAATGCCGTGGCCATTTCACCGGTTTCAAGCTCAGCCATGGTAATTAAATCTTCTACCAAACGCGACAGCTTTTTGCTGCCTTCT
>CAVOGX010000014.1:0-881005 GCA_963695505.1 uncultured Chloroflexia bacterium
TTTATTTTTTTCCGTTGAATAAAGTTCAGAACATAAATTTGCATCGGTTATGATTTTACGTTTGCTTTCAATATCTAGACCATAAGGAACAGCAAGTTTCAATGCTTCACCAAGCGAGCAGAGGTAATAGTCAGCTAACCATTCATAAAACTTTAGATCATTTTTATTGAAGAGAGGAATTGAATCAAGAATATCTGAGAGAGGTTTTATTTTTTCGGTGAGTTCAACTTTTTCCGAAAGACCAATTACAAAGCCGGTTAAAGTTCGCTTTCCAAACGGTGCAACAACACGTACGCCGATCTGCAGCATCGCAGAAATTTCTCTGGGCACTGAATAGGTAAATGCAATTCGGAATGGTAATGGAAATACAACTTGCGCAAACATTATTGTTGTTTTTTATAATAAGGGCCTAATTTTCTGTAAGCATCTGTTTCAGCAGAGAACATCGAGAACTTTAACACTTTTTGTTTATCATCCCATAAAATTCTTTTATATTTTTTTGAATTTATAATCTCACCATTTGTTGAGATTATGCTATCTTCAAGCTCAATTGTTAAATAGTAAAATCCATCTTCATGTATAATGTTCTCAATGCCGGCGATGTAATCAAAATTAAAATTTACTTCTGCATCAAGGTTGTCTCCATTGATAATTAATTTTCTCGCCAGTGATTAATCGACCTTCATTTTTCATTTCCTCAATGAACTCATCATTTCCTGAGCATCTGGGTAAATAATGCAGATGTATCTTGACTGAACGCTTGGCTCTCAGTTGCATCGGAGGTTATGTCTGTAATGTATGGGTTGCGGCTCCGCTTCTGTCTTCATTAAGAATCATTTCGTAAGATATTTTTTTGAAGACGAGGCAACCGCTGTTTGAGATTAAAATAAAGAGGAAAATAAAGAGAAGGAGAAAAGATTTTGTAAAATTTTGCATAATAGATTTCCAGATTATTAAATGACTGAATTTTCAAGAAGTATAATCGTTTGATTGATAGTATTAAGCTCGGCTTTTATTCCAATGGGAATTGTAAATTTATTTTTAACATGTCCGAATGACATTCCGTAAATAACCGGAATATTTAATTTTGATAGTCTGTCAAACAACACTTCCATCAACGAAAATGATGTGCTGAAAGATGGATCTTTTTCTTTTGGTTCACAATCCTTAAATACCCCCATTGCAATTCCTGCTGCTTTGTCAAATTTACCGGATTGGATTAATTGAGTAGCATTCTGTCAATTCTGTAGGGCTCTTCACCAATTTCTTCAAGAAAAATAATTTTGCCTTCACCGTTAAAATCATATTTAGTTCCTATCAGCGAATTCATGAGTGATAAATTACCACCGACCAACTCACCAACAGCTTTTCCGCTTGCAATTGTTGTGACTTTATTTTCCGCTTTTTCATCCTCACTTTTCGCGTTTATTAAAATTAATTTTTCTTCGGGATGGACGAGTACTTCATTAAAATATGTTACACTAAAATCATTGAAAGATGAAATTCCAACCGGGCCGTGAAAAGTGATCAATCCCGTTTTAGAATAAATTCCGTTTAATAGTGCAGTTATATCGCTGTATCCAATTAATATTTTAGGATTATTTTTTATCAAATCATAATGAAGCAAAGGAAGAATTCTCGCACATCCGTAACCGCCGCGTGCACAAACAATTCCATTAATTTTTTTATTAGCAAACATTGAGTTTACTTCATCAGCTCTCGATTCATCTGTTCCGGCGAGGTAACCCGATTTTGAAAGAATTTTTTCATTGAACTCGACTTTATAACCTAGCTTCTCCAAATTATCCTTTGATTCTTTCAACTCATCTTCCGAAATGTAGCTACCAGGGGCAATCAATCCGAGAGTATCGCCTGGTTTCAATCGAGGTGGTTTAATTTTAATTTGTGGAGAAACTGCAGGATATACTTTTGGAATTGCCGATAATATAGCTGCCGTGGAGATTGATTTTATGAATGCGCTTCTTTTCATTTTGGTTGTGCTTTATTAAATTTTTCATCATACAAAAGATGATCGTAAGTTTCTCTGCTGCGAACAACTGTGAACTTATCATCTTCAACAAGAATTTCCGGTGGGCCTGCGCCGTGCATTATAATTTGACGACATTACCATTCCATATGCGCCTGCAGACATAATTGCAAGATATTCCCCTCGCTTCGATTCAATTATTTTTCTTTTCCTACCAAGAAAATCACCCGATTCACAAACAGGTCCTACTATATCTGCAGTAATTTCTTTTCGATTTATATGAATCTCTACCGGTTGAATATGATGATGCGCCCCATAAATGCTCGGTCGGAGTAAATCATTCATTGCGGCATCAGTTATTAAAAAATTTTTCTCACCATTCTTTTTTGTGTAAAGAATTTGTGCCGCTAAAATTCCTCCATTTGCGGTTAAGAATCTTCCCGGCTCAAAGAACACATCACAATCTAATTTTTTCAAAATCGGGGATACAGAGTTTGCATAATCTTTAATGGAAAAAGTTTCCTCATTTGCATACTTGACACCAATTCCGCCACCGATGTCAAAATGTTTTAATTGTACACCATTCTTTTTTACTTCAAAATAAATATTTGAAAGTTTTTCGACTGCTTCTGCAAATGGTTGAATACTAGTTATCTGTGAACCGATATGCATATCAATTCCGGTGAACTCAATATTTTTAAATCGATTTTTATTTTTGAAAAGCTTGAGTGCTTCTTTCGAAATCTATGCCAAATTTATTCCGATAGTCCGGTTGAAATATATGGATGAGTTTGAGCATCTACATCTGGATTAACTCGAATAGCCACACGCGCAACTTTGTTCATTTCACCGGCAACAGTATTAATCAATTCCAGCTCTTCTTCAGATTCTGCTTTTAACATCAACAACTCTTTTTGCAATCCTAAACGAATTTCATTTAGAGTTTTTCCAACCCCTGTTAAAATAAGTTTTCTCGGATCAGCACCGGCAAGTAATGCACGTTTCAACTCCCCCTCCGAATTAACATCTACCCCGCTGCCAAGATCGACAAATGTTTTAATTACATTAAGATTGAAATTACTTTTTGCTGTATAAAATATTGTATGAGGAATATCTTGAAAAGCATTGGAAAATTCCTTGTATCGATCTGCAAAAAACTTCTTACTGTAGATGTAAGCCGGCGTCCCAACTTCCTGGATGATTTTTTTTACCTTAACATTTTCACAGAAAAGTTCATTATTCTTGTAAGTGAAATATGACGAATCGAAGAGATGCATATCGTAAATTATTTATTTATGAATTTTATAGTTCGAAGATAAAGAAAATTTACGTTTCCTTCTAAGCTTACCGACCAGACAAATAGTGGGTTCAAAGTGCTCAAAACACCCATAATCAATCACAACACATTACATTTGAAATACCTTGCATTTTCGGTAAATTTGTCGAAATTTTTTAAGATATAATGAGCACACGATACCCTTTTACTGAAATTGAAACTAAGTGGCAGTCCTTCTGGGAACAGCACAAAGTAAACAAAACTAATCTTTCCGAGGATAATAAAAAACTTTACTGTCTCGTAATGTTTATCTATCCATCCGGTGCAAAACTTCACATCGGGCATTGGTACAATTACGGTCCAACTGACTCATGGGCACGATATCAAAAATTAAAAGGTAAAAATGTTTTTGAGCCGATGGGATACGATGCGTTTGGTTTGCCTGCTGAGAATTATGCAATAAAAACCGGCATTCATCCTTACGACAGCACGAAAACAAATATAAATGAAATTCGTGAACAGCTTAAAAGAATGGGCTGTATGTACGATTGGGATGCGGAGTTAATGACTTGCGATCCAAAATATTACAAGTGGAATCAGTGGCTGTTTCTTCAGCTTTACAAAAAAGGATTAGCTTACCGTAAAAATGCTCCGGTAAATTGGTGTCCGAATGATCATACAGTGCTTGCAAATGAGCAAGTACTTTCAGATGGAACTTGTGAAAGATGCGGAACACTCGTCATTCAAAAAAATCTTACGCAATGGTTTTTTAAAATCACAAATTATGTTGAAGAGCTTCTTGATGGGCTTGATAAGATTAACTGGCCTGAAAAGACCAAACTCATGCAAAAAAATTGGATTGGAAAAAGTATCGGTGCAGAAGTCCACTTTCAAGTTGATGGTTCGAATGAAAGAATATCTGTGTTTACAACCCGGCCTGATACGTTGTTCGGAGTTACTTATGTTGTTTTAGCTCCCCGAAACAATCTTGTTGATAAGCTGACTACAAACGAGTTTAAGAGATCAAGTTCAAGAATATCGTAATTCAATAAAATCTTTAACGGAGATTGAACGAACTTCAACAGTTAAAGAAAAAACCGGTGTTCCGACTGGAGCATTTGCAATTACTCCAATGAATGGCGAAAAGGTACCCATTTGGATAGCAGATTACGCCCTCGCGACTTACGGGACTGGATGCGTAATGGCAGTTCCTGCACACGATGAAAGAGATTTTGAATTTGCTAAAAAGTACAATCTCCCATCCGAAAAGTGATTTTCCATCCGAATAGAATCATGAGAAAGATGAGCTCCGCTGCATACACTGATCACGGGACTATGGTAAATTCTGGGATTTTAATGGGATAACATCAGAGACGCAATTGCAAAGATAATTTCTCATCCTAGCAGAAAAGAATCTGGGGAGAAAGAAATCAATTACCGACTGCGAGATTGGTTAATCTCAAGACAAAGATATTGGGGAACTCCAATACCAATCATCTATTGCGATAAATGTGGTGAGGTTCCAGTCGAAGAAAACGATCTACCAGTTGAACTTCCTTACGATGTACAATTTAATCCGGGAGGTGAATCTCCGTTAACTTCAAATGAAAATTTTGCCGAATGTAAAATGTCCGAAGTGCGGCAATGATGCAAGGCGAGATCCTGACACGATGGACACATTTGTTGATTCATCATGGTACTATTTCCGTTATTTTAAATCCGCAAATTGATTCTGATCCTTTTGATAAAAAACTTGCTGAGAGAAATGGATGCCAGTTGATATGTACGTTGGCGGTGCTGAACATGCAACAATGCATCTGCTTTATGCGAGATTCATTCATAAATTTTTACGCGATATTGGTTATACAAATTCAGATGAACCGTTTTCGCATCTTATACATCAAGGCACAATTACAAATCAAGGCGCTAAGATGTCTAAGTCAAAAGGAAATGTTGTAAACCTCGATCAGTTCATTGAAAATTATGGCTCGGATGTTTTAGAATGTACTTGATGTTCATGGGTCCATATGAACTTGGCGGAGATTGGAGTGATAAAGGGAATTACCGGAACTGATCGTTTTGTCCAAAGAAGTTATGAATTGTTTAACAGGTTTCCCGGCTTAATGAATCAAGTTACTCCAAAAGATGTTTATGAGTTGGCTAAATTAAATGAAAATGAGAAACAGATTTATAAAAAAGTCAATCAAACAATTAAGAAGTATGACGAGGAGATAAATCATTTTCGTTTTAATACTGCAATTGCTGCTATGATGGAACTCCTTAATGAAATGAAGAAGTTAGAATTGTGTTCAATAGAAATCCAATGTTACACATTAAAAAGATATGCTGTGTTATTGGCTCCAATTGCTCCTCATCTTTCAGAGGAATGCTTTAATATTCTTGGATCCAATCAATATTTCAAAAACCGTTTTGGTTTGAACCCAATGCGGAAGCCCTGGTTGGAAGAATCTCATGAGCATAGCTGTCTTCAAGTCAATCGTGAGAAGCATCCAGCACAGTTGAAGTGGCTATGGGTAATCCAAACCATAACTTATTGTTGAACGATGAGAAAATAAAAAAACATCTTGATGGAAAAGAGATCATCAAGGAAATTTTTGTCACAAATAAAATTTATAACATAGTAGTTAAGTAAGCTCAATAGAACGCAGATCATTATGATCCATTATGATATTTTAAGATCAAACTCAGCGTTTTAATCAGAACCAGATTATGGGAGACAATTACAAATACTCAGAAATAACTGACAAAATCGTCCGGGCATATTACAACGTGTACAATAAACTTGGCTATGGCTTTCTTGAAAAAGTTTATGAAAATGCAATGATGATGGAATTACCAAATTCGGATTAGATTGCAAGAATCAGTTTCCAATTAAAGTGTACTATGATGAAAAACCTATCGGCGACTATTATGCAGACATCATCGTGAATAATTTAATAATTATTGAATTAAAAGCTGCTGAAAGTTTATGTGAAGAGCATGAATGCCAACTAATAAATTATTTAAAATCCACAGAACTCGAAGTAGGTATTTTATTCAACTTCGGCAAAGAACCACAATTCAAAAGAAAAGTATTAACTAAAGAATTTAAAAATCATAACAGATCATAATGATCATAAAAATCAGCGTTCCATAATTATATGTTAGACTTAAAATTCATCAGAGAAAATCCGGAACTTGTAAAGCAAGGCATCGAATCAAAAAACGAAAAAAGCAGAGTTGATGAAGTTCTTCAGCTTGATAAACAGAGACGCGAAATAATTGCCGTAAGCGAAGAACTAAAAGCAAAGCGAAATCAAGTTTCACAGGAAGTTGGCAAACTGAAAAAAGCAGGACAAGATGCATCCGCTATCATCACGGAGATGAAAGATGTTTCAGATAAAATAAAAGAGCATGATGACAAACTCGCAGTCGTTGAAACCGAATTAGATGATTTGCTGATGTACATACCCAATCTTCCCCATTCTTCAGTACCAATCGGTAAAACGGCAGAAGATAGTGTTGAAATTAGAAAATGGATGCCCTGAAGGATTTAACTTTGAACAAAATGAAAAAACATTTGATCACATAGAACTTGGGAAAAAATTAAAGATACTCGATTTTGAAAGAGGCGCTAAAATTTCCGGTTCAGGATTTCCGGTTTATCTTGGCAAAGGTGCAACACTCGAAAGAGCATTGATTAACTTCATGTTCGATTTCATTTGCAAATCATGGTTACTCAGAAGTGTTTCCCCCATTTTTAGTCAATCGAGATTCGATGAAAGGAACGGGTCAGCTTCCAAAAATGGAAGAAGATATGTACTTCATAGACAAAGATGATTTGTTTCCTATTCCGACAGCAGAAGTACCGATAACCAATCTTTACAGAAATGAAATTCTAAATGAAAGCGATCTGCCGATCAAGTATGTTGGCTACTCCGCTTGTTTCAGAAGAGAAGCCGGTTCTTATGGAAAAGAATCAAAAGGTTTTCTTCGCGTTCATCAATTTAACAAAGTTGAGATGGTAAAGTTTGTAAAACCCGATGCTTCTCTAAATGAATTGGAAAACCTAGTTAACGATGCCGAAGACATTTTGAAAACTCTTCAAATTCCTTATAGAATTCTAATGCTCTGTTCAGGAGATTTAAGTTTTGCAGCGGCAAAATGCTACGACATTGAAACATGGTCACCCGCTGAAAAACGATGGTTGGAAGCATCATCCTGCAGCACTTTTGGAGATTTTCAGGCAAGACGAGCAAGCATCAGATACAGAAATGAAGAAACTAAAAAGTTAGAATTTGTTCACACTCTTAACGGTTCGGGTTTAGCAACGAGCCGCTTGATGGTTTCTTTGTTAGAAAATTATCAAACTCCTGAAGGGAAAATTATTGTCCCAAAAGTGCTTCAAAAATACACCGGGTTTAATGTTATTGATTAATAGTTTTTTTAACACAGAAAGTATTCTTAAATTTTTAACTCGATGAGTAAAATGGACTAAAGTCCTTAAATTCTCTCTGTGTTTTATAACCCAGACTTAAGGGTCTGTTGCATAACTACGGCATGTTAATTGCAGTATCTAGTGGTTCAAAATAATAAAAGGAAATTAGTATATGCTTAGGTAAAAAGAAGTTTGAGCCCGAAAATAATGTATAATCTCACTCTGGATGATCTTGGTTCGCGAGGATAACATCTATCGCCAGATAGATAAATTCTTAGATATGAGATTTGTTTATAAAGAGTGCGAAAAATTATATGGAAAGACAGGAAAGCCTTCAATAGATCCGATAGTATTCTTTAAGCTTGAATTGTTTGGTTACTTTGAAAATATAATATCAGATCGAGAGTTAATAAAAAAAGCTAATGATTCTCTGGCAGCAAGATACTTTATAGGATATGACTTAGATGAGAAACTACCCTGGCATTCAACGATATCAAGAACAAGAGCACTAATAAGTAAAGAAATCTTTGAAAAGATATTTACAGGATTTTGGAATTATGTTATCAGTCAGGACTAATAGAAGGGAAACATCAATCAATAGATTCAACGCTGGTAAAAGCAAACGCATCATTAGAATCTTTAGAGATAAAAGAGCCAAAATTAACAGTGGAAGAATATATCAATAAAACATACGAAGAAAACAAAACTGAAGAACGGAACAGAAAGAAGATGACTGTAAAGAGGAAAGAGAAGAAAAGCAATCAGAATTAACGGATAGAAAAAAGTTCAGAGAAATAAGACGAGTAAAAAAACAGGCAGCAATAAGCATTATCAGAGTAAAACCGATCCTGATAGCAGACTGGCAAGTAAACCTGGTAAACCAAGCGGGTTATACTACTCAAACGCATTATAGTTCAGACAGTAGAAAGAGAGATCATTACCGATGTTTTAACAACGCACGCAGATAGAAGTAGACGTCAGACAGGTATTGTTCGAGGTATATCAAAGGGCTGAAGAAAGAATAGAAAAACTTAGGATTAGCAGATTCAAGAAGTATCAGCAGATAAGGGATATTGTTCGGGAATAAATTTAAGAGAGTTTGAGAGACAAGGGATAAGAGCATTTATTCCAACACAAGGAATATGTAAACACGAATGGAAATATCAACAATAAAGAGTTCAGATATGATGAAGAAAAGGATGTATTTGTTTGCCCAAATCAGAAGGAGCTAAAGTTTTATACATACGAAAAGGCAAGACAACGCAATCGATATATAGGGAAGAAGAAGATGTAGTAAATGTCCATTAAAGCAGAGTGCTGTCCGAAAGCAAAGAGACGGAGTGTAAGCCGGACGATTTGTATTATCGGGAGTATCAGAGATTAGAGCAAAGACTCAAAACACCGGGGGCAGACGAGCTAATTAGGATAAGGAAAACGGTATCAGAAGGACTATTTGCCGAGGCAAAGATGTATCACGGGTTGAGGAAATTTATGAGCAGAGAGGAATAGATAAAGGCTCAGAAAAGATCATATATAATTGCCTCTGTCCAAAACTTAAAAAGATTACTGGGGCATGTGAGAAGAAAAGCGAGCCAAGCAGTTCAGGTGTTGGAAAATATCTCAGCAAATTTATTTCTCACTAATAAACTTGAATTTTGCTTGCTGAATTTAGATAAAACGTGAAAATTAAATGATTACGCAACAGACCCTTAAGGCTGGGTTGATTAATCTACCATACTATAGAGCTTTAGCCCAAAAAGACAGATTGTTCAACTTTCAATTTGGCCTATTAAATAAAATTTTTTAATGAGAAACCTAAGAACACTAAAAAAATATTTTGCACGTTACAAACGCAAGCTTGCTTGGGGATTGCTATTTATCATTCTATCAAATATTGGAATGGTTTACATTCCCTTATTATTAAAAGATGCGATAAACATTCTTCAAGAAAAGATTACAACAGATAAGATATTCTATTATGTCAGTTTAATCGCAGTAACATCGCTGCTATCTGGAATCTTTAGATTTTTTATTCGCCAAACCATCATAGTTGTATCAAGAGAAATTGAATACGATCTTAGATTTGATTTTTGGCAGAAGATTCAAAAACTACCTTTAAGATACTTTCAGAACAATTCTACCGGTAACGTTATGGCTCACGCTACGAACGATATAAATGCTGTTCGAATGTTTATTAGTTTACGCAGTAATGTACTCCATTGATACTACAATAGATCAATTTTAGTTATTACCATCATGATATCGTTGAATTTAAGCTTAACTATTTACTCGCTAATTCCATTGCCATTACTCTCGGTTTTAGTTTATATAGTTGGCAATATTATTCACGAAAAATATACACTGATCCAAGAGAAATTCTCCGATCTGACAACAAAAGCACAGGAGAATTTTTCGGGAATACGCGTTATTAAATCATATGTACGTGAAGAAAATGAAATTGGCGAGTTCAAAAAACTGAAATCATGAGTATTTGCAAAGAAACATGAACATGATAAAATACCAAGCAATCATTCAGCCAATTTTGTTTTTAATTACAGGCATATCGATAATAATTGTGATTTGGCTTGGCGGATATAAAGTAATTTCCAAAGAAATGAATATTCGGTGAAATAACCGCCTTTCTAGCTTACCTCAGTATTTTAATTTGGCCAATGATAGCTTTCGGCTGGGTGTTAAACATCATTCAGCAAGCAGAAGCAAGCATGAAAAGATTAAATAATATTTTTTCGTGAGTCGAACGAAATTGAAGATTCAAAGCAAACCATTGAATCCATTACTGAAATTAAAGGCGATATCGAGTTCAAGAATGTTTCATTCAAATACGGCGAGCACCTTCCATTGGTTCTAGATGATATCAACTTAAAAATTCCTAAGGGTTCCACTTTAGCGATTATGGGTTTTACAGGTTCGGGAAAAACTTCTTTTGTGAATTTAATTCCACGGCTCTACGATGCTTTAGACGGCGGAATTCTGATTTGAATGGAACCGATGTGAGAAAAATTCCCCTATATGTTTTAAGAACAAATATTGGATTGGTGCCGCAGGAATCCTTTCTTTTTTCTGATTCCGTTGCAAATAATATTTCTTACGGGTTGCGGGAAACTAATAAAGAAAAAGTTATCGCTATTTCTAAGATTGCAGCTTTTAATAAAGATGTAGATTCATTTCCTAAAGGATACGATACTATTGTTGGCGAAAGAGAATACAGTTTCCGGCGGACAAAAGCAGCGAGCAAGCATTGCAAGGGCATTAGCCATAGATCCTAAAATTTTAATCCTTGATGATTCTTTTTTCAGCAGTTGATACTCATACCGAGGAAGAAATTTTAACCAGCTTAAAAAGTTTTATGCGTGGAAGAACCAGTATTATCATCAGCCATCGAATTTCTACCGTGAAGGATTCTGATAAAATTATTGTGCTGCATAAAGGCAAAATAGCCGAACAAGGAATACACGAAGAACTGCTTGCATTAAATGGAATTTATGCTGATTTGCATTTCAAACAATTGCTTGAAAAGGAATTGGAAGAGCTGAACTGAGTTTTCTTAGAAGTCATTTCGAAGGAGTGAAGCGACGTAGAAATCTTATTTAGAATTAAGACTTCTCCCTCCTGCCTTGCCGGCAGGCAGGTTGGTCGAAGTGACTCTTTGAAAATTATTGTAATACGAATACGCTTAAAAAATTCAATGTTTTTTATTGCTAGAATAAATCTTAAATAAACGATAAAATATGGCCCAAGATTATAAAAGCGAAGATGAAGTACTAGGAAAAGCATACGATTCACGTTTAATGAAACGGCTGTTGAAGTATGTTAAACCGTATAGAAAGTATGTTGTTTTCGCCATTCTTCTAAATGTTGTGGTTGCTGCTCTCGGTCCAATCCGTCCATATCTAACTAAAATTGCTGTTGATGATCATATAAATAATTCCAATTATGAAGGATTATTCACAATAAGCTTGTCCTTTTGCTTCACTTGTTCTGCAAGCCATAATTCAATATTTCCTCACTTATTACACTCAATATCTTGGACAAAAAACTATTTTTGATCTTCGAATACAAATTTTTCGTCATGTTCAAAAACTTGCGTTAAAATTTTTTGATAAAACACCAATTGGAAGATTAGTTACAAGAACTACAAACGATGTTGAATCTCTAAACGAATTATTTTCTTCAGGAATTGTGATGGTTTTCAGCGACATCTTTATAATTATTTGGATACTTGCGTTTATGTTTTTCATGGATGTTCCGCTGACGTTCATCACCCTTTCGGTATTGCCGGTTTTAATTTACGGTACTTTTTTATTTCGCAGGAAAGTTAGGGATTCTTATAGAGATGTTCGTTTTCATTTGGCAAGGTTAAATTCCTACATGCAAGAACATATCACGGGGATGAATATTGTTCAAATCTTTAATAAACAGAAAGATGAACTTAAAAGATTTTCAGGCATTAACAATGATTACCGGAATTCTAACATCAAGTCGATTTTTTATTATGCAGTATTTTATCCAACGGTCGAATTTCTCAGTTCAATAGCAATTGGTTTGATTATTTGGTACGGCGGCGGAGAAATCATGCAGAACACTTTAACTCTGGGAGTTCTATTTGCATTTATTCAATACACGGAAATGTTTTTTAGGCCAATAAGAGATTTATCGGAAAAATATCATCATGCAAACAGCGATGGCGTCATCGGAAAGAATATTTAAGCTGCTTGATAACGAAACATTTATTAACAACCCAGAAAATCCAAAAGATCTTAAAAGTGTTAAAGGCGAAATTGAATTTAAAAATGTTTGGTTCGCTTATAACGATGAAGATATTACATCTTAAAAGATATTTCATTTAAAATAAATCCCGGTGAAACTGTTGCAATTGTTGGCGCAACGGGGGCTGGCAAAACCAGTATCATTAATATTCTTTCACGATTTTATGACATAAATAAAGGATCAATACTAATCGATGGAATAAATATAAGAGAAGTTGACCAACTCCAGCTTAGACGACACATTTCAATGGTTTTGCAAGATGTGTTTTTGTTTTCGGGTACTATTGCATCAAACATCAGCATGTCGAACGATTCTATTCCTCAAGACAAAATTTTGGAAGCGGTAAGAACCGTTGGCGCTGATAAATTTATTGATCTTCTGCCCAACAAGTACGATGAAATTGTTAAAGAACGAGGCGCGACTTTAGGACAGAAACAGCTTGTATCATTTGCCCGTGCGCTGGCATATAATCCTCAAATATTAATTTTAGATGAAGCAACATCAAGCGTTGACACCGAAACTGAAATATTTATACAGAACGCTATTAATAAGCTATTGGTTGGCAGAACGGCCATTGTGATTGCTCACCGCCTCTCTACAATTCAAAATGCGGATAAAATAATAGTTATGCACAAAGGTGAAATAAGAGAAACCGGAACACATCAGGAACTCCTTGCAAAAAGAGGAATTTATTATAAACTTTATCAACTTCAATTTAAACATCAGGAGATTTCTAAAGCTGTTTAGAGATATTTAAAAAATCAAAGGGAGAAACATCATGCCGAAATTAAAATTCATGACCCTCGGGCGCCACATCATCGAGGGTGAGGAAATGCACCCCGAAGCAACTGGTGAACTGTCAAAATTATTATCCGATTTATCATTAGCTGCCAAAATTATTTCTTTGGAAGTTAACAAAGCAGGACTCGCAGATATTAGCAAATTGATGTTGATTTCGCGGTTGACGCGCAGGGTACGCAAGGCACTGGTGGCAATAGGCCAGCCGGCCACGGCCATGGCGGCAATGGACGTCAGGTTCAGGAATGGGTGCTCCCAGCCCAGCATGGGCAGCAGTTCGTTGAAAAGAAGGCCAGGCAAAATGAGCAGGGCGCCTAAAAGGGCCAGCCGGGTATCGGTGCGCTGCCACAAGTAGGTGAAGAAATGGCCGGTTTGGGAATGGGAAACGGCCGTTTTTACCCCATCTTGTTGATCGACTATGTCGTACCCCAGCTCCCGTACCCGCGCCACCACTGTATCCGGGGCAACGTCCCCTTGTACGCGCAGGAGTTCCGTAGTGAAGTTAATCTGGCTCGTTTGCACGCCAGCTAATTTTGCCACCCCTTTCTCAATATTGGCCGCGCAGCTCGCACAGTCCATACCGCTAATGTGAAAGGTTAGCTCTGTGATTTCTGTGACCATGCTGCTTATTATAAACGCGGAATGGGTTAGCCGGGTAAATTGCATAATTTTCTCAGAGTTTCACCAAGTGTGGGCTACAATAGTTGAAACTATTGGACCTGCCATGCTCTAGCCGGAACAAATGCCTGGCAGGTCTTAAATAATACTGGAGGCAAAATGAAGATCGTGACAGATAGTGGTGCAGATATTCCCATAGATGAAGCCAAGGCGTTGGGCATCGACGTCGCCCCTTTGTTTATCCAATTCCCTGAAGGAGAAATAGCCTCATCCGAAATTAGTCACGATGCATTTTATGATCGGCTGGCGGCCATGGCGCCGCAGGTGCCAACAACGGCGCAGCCCTCGGCCGGTATCTTTGCCGAGATTTATCGGCAATTGGCAGGGGAAGAGATTCTCTCCATTCACATCTCGTCTGGCCTAAGCGGCACTATTCAATCCGCGCGGTTAGGTGCACAGGAAGGTACGGATACGGCCGTTACCCTAATAGATAGTCTTACCCTTTCCGGCGGACAGCGATTCCAGGTACTGGCGGCGGCCTGGGCGGCTCAGGCTGGCTGGCCGAAAGAGGCCATTGTGACCCGCCTAGCGGAAATTCGGGCTAACACCGAAGTCATTTATACGCTAGAAACGCTCGAATACCTGGCACGGGGTGGGCGGATTGGCCGGGTGCAGGCATTAGCCGGATCACTGCTCAAAATTAAGCCGGTGATTAAAGTGGACAAAGCTGACGGTAAATACAGTACCGTGGGCAAAGGGCGAACCCTGACAAGCACGATGACGAGCATTGTAGACTATCTGCTGGCAGAGTATGGCTCAGAGAAGCCGCTGTGGGTGTCGGTGCTGCATGGCAAGGTGCCCGACAAGGCAGAAACGCTGGCTGAAATGCTCAAAGAGCGCCTGTCGGTGGCGCGGCTGGAAGTGCTGCGCATTTCTCCAGTGTTAGGTGTGCATACGGGGCCGGGCATTGTGGGCACGGCCGTTGTGCCCATGCACCTGTTTGCGGACCTTCTTTAACGCTTATTCCTTCACGCTAACAAGGTCTGAACATGCACAAAATTCGTAAACTCAATACAGAAGACTTCCCCCAATTTATAAATATAACGGCCAATGCCTACCCCGGTATCAAGATCGTAACCGCCGAAGATAACAAGCGAATGCAGGAACGCACCGCCCAAATGGCCCAGGACCCCTCCATTCGGTTTTATGGCTTGTTTGAAGAAAACGAGATGTGGGGCGGAATGCGCTTCCACGATTTCACCATGAAGCTTCTTTCCACAGAGACCCTGGTGGGCGGATTGGGCGGCGTGGCCGTTGACCTGCTGCACAAAAAGGAAAGGGTAGCGTACGAGATGGTGCAGTTTTTTCTGCACCATTACCGGGAAAAAGGAGCCTGCATGACTACTCTGTACCCTTTCAGGCATGATTTTTACCGGAAAATGGGCTTCGGCTATGGCAGCACAATCAGCCAATACAGCACAGCCCCCGCCAACCTGCCGCGCAGCAATAGTAAAGCCCACGTCGTCCCACTAACTGAAACGGACAAGGAGGGCCTGGTAGCATGCTACAATCGCCTGATGGCGCGCACCAACGGGTTGTTTGCCAAGAATGCCTTTGCGATAGACAGTTTATTTGCATCGCCAACAGCCCATGTGCTGGGTTACAAGCAGAATGGCGAAGTGCAAGGTTACATGGTCTTTATTTTTCGCAACAACCGGGATGATAACTTTTTGGATCACGACCTTGTGGTGCGAGAATTGGTTTATGATCATCCCGCAGCCTTGCAAGAAATGCTGACCTTTTTACACACCCAGGCAGACCAGGTTAACCGCGTTGTTTTCATTACCCAGGAAGAGGAATTTTACTTTTTACTGCAAGACCCGCGAAACCAAACCGGAAATATAATTCCCTCAGTTTGGCATGAAAGCCATGCGCAAGGGGTGGGCATTATGTACAGGGTTATTGACGTGCCTCGTTTATTTGAAGTTCTGCAAGAGCATGATTTTAACGGGCAGACTTGCCGCATAAAACTGAATTTGGCTGACAGCTTTTTGCCGGAGAATGCGGGTGAGTATGGATTGGGATTTGAAAACGGCCGTTTCTATCCCCTCTCATCTTCCGAATCAACTGACGTCACCATCCAACTAGACGTAGCCGAATTTTCCTCCCTCATTACCGGAGTCATTGGCTTTGCACAGCTCCACCAGTACGGTCTGGCACAGATTTCTGATTTGCGCTGGCTGGAGACGGTGCAGCGATTATTCTGGTCAAGACAGAAACCGCTGTGCATGACTGCCTTCTGAAGATTGTATGAGCGTCATGATTTGAAAGTCGGTTTTGGGTTATGGTTGTTTCTCCTGACTTATCCAAACCTGCTTCATCTCCTGCTGTTTGCTTGAGGTAGTGATCCTGAAGGCAACTAACAGCCAATCTTTAACACAGGTTTCACAAGATCGTGGCTCTTGCAATAATGAGATTCTCTATAATCTGGTAATAAGTTCGGACAAAACAGATCAACGACAATGCCGCAGTTTGAGGAGTGGCTAATGCCTTACTCTGTATTGGTAGTAGATGATGAACAAATGACACGGGACTTGCTGCGTTTAATGCTCAAACCAGCCGGATTCGAAGTTTTTGAAGCTGAGGATGGGCTGGAGGCCTTAGAAAAACTGGCTGTACTGGTGCCAGACGTGGTGCTTTTGGACGTGATGATGCCCAACATGGACGGTATTGCGACCTGTCAGGAAATTCGCCGTAACCCGAATACGGCCGCTCTCCCTGTTGTAATGTTAAGCGCAAAGACCCACGGAACGGCCGTAAACGAAGGCCTTGCAGCCGGCGCCAATGACTATCTGTCAAAACCTATTGCCCGCAAGAAGCTTATTGAGGTAATTACCCTGCTCCTCAACAACAAAGAACCTGCTGCATAAGCTCTCCGAAAAATCCCCAACCGCCTTTCTCAAGCGATCCTCTACTGCAGGATCGCTTTTTTTTGACAATTTCTTTGCGGACAACTTTATTCAGTTACCCCTGGCAAATATGATCTTTGACACTTGACACCGTTAATTTCCAGCCTTTATGCTACCTATATAACATTCGTGGGAGCAAGCAGCGAACCTTTTACATTTGGACGCACAAGGGGGTGCAACTATGCACAGTAAGCGAGATTTATTCGAACGCGATTTATATACCCTGGAGACCATGGTTGCCCATTTACCCGACTACCTTATAAGTGACAGCACCGCATGGGATATCTACAAGCACGACATACCCAAATTAACTATCGGCGGCTGCCTGATGCGCCAGCATCGCCTGTCCGCAATGCAAGCACTGCTGTCCCCCCAGCAGCAAGAAAGGTTACACAATACCATTTCTACCTTGAATGAGATTTTGGCCAACAATGTGGTACGTTTTGAGCAAAAATCCCATCAGGAGCTGCATGCCCGGTTGGGTGAGTGGATGCATTGCTTGCGTCATTTAAGTAAACACATAGATGAGGATGGATGCTATTATGGTGACAAGGTCGATATCCGGGTTGTCATTTCAGCACTGATTTATCAAATGCAGCAGGACCCCTTCAAATTGGAAGAACAAATAACGACACAAGTACAAACACTGGATAATAATTTAAAAACTCGGTGGCAATCTGGGGAATTTGTCTGGATCCAGGAATGGCAAGGGGCATACCCGGCCAATGAGTATTGGTATCTGTACGGATTTCCAGAATCGTAAAATGCGTGCCTGCCATAGTAGGAAGAATTAATTGGTAGCCGTTACGAAACACGTCACAATCTTTTTTCTAGATTTTTCCAGCTTCAATCATGGTTCCTGGCTCAATTCATAAAGCTGGTCAGCCAGCCCCAGAATTTCACTTTGACGGGTAACTTGTATTTGCCAGTTGGCAGGTATACCCTCCAGGCCATAGAACGCACCGGCAAGCTGCCCATAAACGGCCGCTGTTGTATCCGCATCATCACCCAGGTTTGCCGCAAGCAAGCAGCCGTCGCGGAAGCTGTCGCTGTGATAAAATGCCCATAGCGCAGCTTCTAAGGACTGCACCACATAACCACTGCCTTTGATAGCCGGAGGCTGCTTTTCCTTGAAAGAACCGGCAGCAACGGCCGTTATCTCCGGGTGTAGGGGGTGCTGCAGCCAATAGCCGGGAACAGGTGTGTAATGCGGGGCGAGGAGCTGCGCTTTATCTAAGCCTTGCAGCGCGCCCAGGATAAGCCCTCCAAAGTAGCGGCAGGCAGAAACGGCCGTTTCTGCCCCATGGGTGGTCCGCGAACTCTCTCCAGACATTTCCAGGGCCTGAAGCGGGTCTTCCACAAAATACATAGGGATGGGAGCCAGCCGCATAATCGATCCATTTCCCGCTGAGTAGGGATCGGTGGAACCAGCAAATGGCTCGTCTGTCTGCAAAAAGCGCTGCAACGCACCGCGTACCGTATTGCCAATGTCGAAGCAGCGGCCTGTGCTGCTCCAGTATCCTTCACGGAACCAGCGTAGATACCGCTCCATCTGGTCACGCGCATCAAACCCGCGCTTCTGAACCAGACTTTCCGCCAGACAAAGGGCCATCGAAGTGTCATCAGTCCATTGACCAGGGAGCAAGCCAAACGGCCCACCGCCTACCATATCAGCAATAGGCTTGAAGCTGCCTGGCGCCTTAAACTCCAATGTTGTGCCTACCGCATCGGCTGCGGCCAAACCCAACAAGCTGCCACGGAATCGGTTTAATTTGTCCATGGTTCAATTGTAAACCAATTCAAAATAAATCCACGCCAAAAATAATGGGCTTGCCTTGAAGCGCTTGCTAAAATGAGGGTATGGCAAATTACCCATTGGAACCCCGCCTGATACGCATGCCGGAGTTCGCCCCTGGCGAGTGGCTGAATGCTCGCCAACCTCTCACAAGAGCACTGCTGTATGGCCAGGTTGTGCTCATTGATTTTTGGGATTACGCCTGCGTCAACTGCCTGCGCACGCTGCCATACCTGGTGCGTTGGCACGACCGGTATGCTGAATTGGGTCTGACTATCATTGGCGTGCACAGTCCGGAGTTTGCATTTGGGCAGATTCGACAACAGGTAGAAACGGCCGTTTCCCAGCATAATTTGCGCTACCCCATTCTCCTCGATAACCAATACCAAAATTGGGACCGCTTCACCACCAAAGCATGGCCAACCAAATTTCTTGTTGACCATCAGGGGTACATCCGCTACCGGCGGCAAGGTGAAGGCTATTACCAGGAAACCGAACAAGCCCTGCAAACCTTGCTGCTCCAGCGCAATCCAGCCCTTGACCTGCCTGCTCCTTTACCTCCACTGCGCCCTGAAGATGCTCCAGGGGCTGTTTGCTATCGCCCCACCCCCGAACTTTATGCCGGGTATCAGGGCGGGGGTTTATTTGGCGGTGCGCTGGGCAATTCAGCCGGTTATTTCCCCAACAATCCCGTATTTTACGACCTACCTAAATCAGAATTGCGCCAGGCAGGTCATTTTTACGTAGAAGGCGTGTGGCGCGCCTGGCCCGAAGCATTGGCGTATGCCGGACAAGAAGGGGGCAGGATTGTGCTGCCTTACCAGGCGGCCACAGTCAACGCCGTTCTCAGCCCCACGGCCGATCCGATTGAACTACGTCTGGGGCTGCACCCAGGGGATGAAAAGCCGCGAATCTTGGTACAGCAAGACGGCCGTTTCCTTGACAAGACCATTGCCGGGATTGACATTCAATTCACCCCAGATGGTGCCAGCTTCATCACCATCGACCGCCCACGCATGTTCCAACTAGTGCGCAACCTTGAATACAGTTGGCATGAAATAACCCTCACTTTTCAAGCCACTGGTTTGGCGCTGTTTGCTTTCTCTTTTTCTAGCTGCGTTGCGCCCCTTGCCCGCCCCGGTGACGACAACACTTTCCAGGTCAGGTGATATACCGGCAGGGGCCAATAGTCCGAAAAGCCTGTTGACACAAAGAAGGCACATGAGTACGCTGAAAATTATTGATTATTCGGCGGTGAACTCATGTTATTTTTTAGGCAAGAAGAAGGGCAAGGTATGACAGAGTATGGCATGGCCATTGTTCTAGTAGCCGTTGTCATTGTGATTATCCTCACCGTTTTGGGACCGCAAATTGGCAATATGTTTAGCAGAGTAACGGCCGGTTTTTAGCAAGCTTACCTGCCCACCACCAGCCAAAACGCTCCGTTTCGTCGGGGCGTTTTGTGTTTTTAGGCCCATAACCTAAGAAACGGCCGTCTTTGTGCTATAATTTGCGCCGGTAACGGTTCAGGCAGCACCAAGCAAGCCAGGCCAGAACCGCCGGAGAAAAGTATGACCTTACCCTCCCTGGAAACTATCATTTCGTACCTGACCATTGTCGCGGCGGCATTGGGCGCATTGTTTGCCGCTTTGTGGCTCAGCCTCATTATTTGGGCTTTTCGCGACATGCGGCTGCGCTCCCGCGACCCTTTTGCCCAACTGCTGGCTGCGCTGTTAGTTGCAGCTTTGCCCGGCGTGGGCATCATCATTTACCTCATTTTACGCCCACCCGAAACATTGGCTGAAGCGTACGAGCGGGCGCTAGAAGAAGAAGCGCTGCTGCAAGAGATTGAGGAACGCCCGGCTTGTCCGGGATGCTCGCGCACAGTGCACGAAAACTGGATTCTTTGCCCTTTTTGCCATACGCGGCTGAAAAAGGCTTGTCCTGACTGTAACTCACTGATGGAATTGAACTGGAATTTATGCCCTTTTTGCGGAAACCAGCACATTGACCCCTACAAAACCGACTCGCCTGGTTCAGCCACGGCCGTTTTTAGCGACTCCATCCCGCCAATGGAAACGGCCGTTACCCCCGACTCCCCATCTGAGGATGAGCCAATACCAGCGGCAGAAACAACCCCACCGGACGACGAAAATCAAGCCGAAAGTTGATTTTCTCGTCCCAATTTGAGGTCTGCGAGCCACCCACCCATAACAGGTAACATCGCCACTAGAAAACAAAAAGGGTGAAGACCAGCTAATCTTCACCCTCTCCCAAGTTTTTGGTCACGCTTCAATTTTGTTTAGTCTGTGCCACTTTCTGGAGCCGCTTTGCTTTCTGGTAAAGATGGGCGGTTGTGCAGCTTAACGGGCTGTTCAGCCTTGGAACGGACGCGAATATTCAACATTTCCACCCCAAAGCTAAAAGCCATAGCAAAATATCCATAATTCTTCAGGTGCATCTCATGGGCGGCTTCGGCATTCCAACCTTCAATAACCAGCAGCGATCCAATGAGAATGAGAAAAGATAGAGCCAGCATTTTCATGGTAGGATGCTCTTCGACGAAGCGGCTGATAGCCCCTGAAGCAAATAACATTAACATCGCGGCAATGATAATGGCGGGAATCATCACCCCGAGTACGCCTGAAATACCAACGGCCGTAATCACTGAATCCAGCGAGAAAACAATATCAATCACCACAACCTGAGATATGACCGAAGCCAGCGTCACCATTTTCTTGGCTGTCGTGTGATCCTTCTCGGCCGCCTCTAGCTTTTCGTGGATTTCAAAAGTACTCTTACCAATCAAAAACAGCCCACCTACCAGGAGAATTATATCCCGGCCGCTGAGGGCATTGCCCAATAAAGTTAAAACAGGTTCCGTCAAGCCCATCACCCAAGAAATAGCCAGCAGCAAGATGACGCGGCTGACTACAGCCAGGCCAATGCCCAACTGCCGTCCCAGGTCCTGCTGATGTGCCGGCAGCTTCGCAGACAAAATTGCGATAAAAATTACGTTATCAATGCCTAAGACAATTTCCAGGCTGGTTAAAGTTAAAAAAGCAACCAGGTTTTCTGTAGTAAACAGTTCTGCCATTGCGTATTCCCCTTTCATGCACTGGGCAGGCTTACCTTCACCTGCCCAATCTGGAAGTATTAAATGATTCTATCACCAGCAGCAATATACGCATTACTGAATGACAACGTTGCTCAAGTCCTCTTCAGTGGTTGGGTACTGAGGGTTCATTTCTTGCAGTGTATTCACAATCACCCGGGTTACAGCCAGATTGCGGTACCATTTTTGGTTGGCCGGAATTATGTACCAGGGCGCCCAAGGTGTTGTACATTGGTTGAGCATTTCCTCGTAGGCCGCCATGTAGTCAGGCCAAAACTTCCGTTTTTCCAGGTCTTCCAGCGAAAATTTCCAATGCTTATCCGGCTCGTCAAGCCGGGACTGAAAGCGTTCGGCCTGCTCTTTTAATGAAATGTGTAGGTAAAATTTGAGAATAGTCGTCCTGGAATCATGCAGCAGCTTTTCAAATTGGTTGATGTGGGCGTAGCGGGGCCGCCATACCGCTTCGGGCACAATGTCGTGGACACGAACTACCAGCACATCTTCGTAATGGGAACGGTTAAAGACGCCAATCATACCCGCCGCAGGCACAACGTGATGGATGCGCCACAGAAAATCATGAGCTAGCTCAATTTTGCTGGGTACTTTGAAAGATTGCACACGCACGCCTTGGGGATTCACGCCACGAAGAACGTTGCGAATGGTCCCGTCTTTTCCTCCGGCATCCATAGCCTGAAAAACTATGAGAAGCTTTTGTTTCCCCTCGGCATAAAGGCGCCTTTGCAGTTCAATGAATTCATCGCGCAGGGCTTTAAACTCGGTAACGGCCGTTTCTTTGCTGGCCGAGTAAAAATCCTTTCCATTCGTGGGTAAATCGGCTAGATTTATCTGATTTCCTGGTTCTAAACGGTGGGTATTGGGCATGGCATTGTCCTCGTAAATGATTTTACAACATACTTAACACGCTGTTAATGGCAATTTTAAGGTGTATTGCGTAACATAGCAGGCGATTGTGTAGTAGTTTGCCGAAGTATACCAAACCTGGCAAGATGTTTGATAAGCTTGGCCGCATCTGTCAGCCCAAACCCTATGATAATTTGCCAAAAATGCGGGTCTGAAAATTCAGAAGACTTTACTTTTTGTGGTTACTGTGGTCAAACCCTCCGCAGCCATTCTGGCGACCTTTCCTCCGCAGATCTGGATCATCTCCGGACTTATTTACCCCTCGCCCTCATCGAGTCCCTGCAAATTGACCGGGCCGCCCCTTCCCCTCAGCTCATCCAAGAATGCGTGAATCACCTGGCAGCGCTGCTGGAAACGGCCGCTTCCCATCTGCCTGATTACGTGGTGGAGTACGTTTTACAAGACCCCACGCCGGGCCGCGCGGGGGGGCAGTTTGTAAAAGGCACTTTGCTCTTTGCCGACATTAGCGGCTTTACGGCCATGTCTGAAAAGCTTAACCAAATTGGCCGTGAAGGTGCAGAAGAAATCACGACTATTATCAACCGCACCTTCAGCACGATGCTGACCATTCTTCGTGAACATGGTGGCCAGCTCATCAAGTTTGGCGGCGATGCGCTGCTGGGGCTTTTCCCAGAACGGCCGTTTTCCTCCGGCGTAAGCACCCAAACACACCAAAGCGCTACCATCGCCACTCAGGCTGCTCTGCACATGCAAGCTGCCATCAGCGAATTCGCCGAAGCCGTCACCTCCCAGGGTTCCTTCCCTTTGCGTATGAAAGTGGGTGTGCATACCGGCCAGTTTTTTGCTGCACAGCTAGGTTCGCCCCAAAATATGGAGTACGCCCTTTTCGGGCAAGACGTCAATGCCACAGCCGCCATTGAATCGGCCGCTTCTGCCGGGCAAGTATTGCTGGATCAAGCTACTTACTCCGCCATTGACGTGCCGTGTACGGCCGTTCCCCTACCCCATAAGCCCCATTACCTGGTTGTCCAAGACCTGGAGCCTATCGACGCCCGGCCATCACCTCCGGTCCACTTGCTTCCTAAACCAATTCAGCCTGACCTCGATACCCTGCACCGTGCTGTCCAACTGCTAGATGCCCTTACACCATACCTGCCCGTGGGGCTGCTGGCCCGCCTGGCCAGTGACCCTAACGCCCCCAGCCTGGCTGGGGAACACCGGCTGGTAGGCATCCTCTTTGCCAACGTGCATGGTCTTGGACACATTGCCGATCGGCTGGGGCCGGGCCAAGAAGCACAAATTGTTGCCGCCCTCAACCAGTACTTTGTCAGCACCTCAAAGGCGCTGGCGAGATATGGCGGCGTTGTCAATAAAACTGACCTTTACGACCATGGCGACAAGCTGCTGGTGTTATTTGGCGCGCCCATTGCCCATGAAGATGACGCCGAGCGGGCTGTACGCGGCGCATTAGGAATAGAGACTGTTTTGCAAGAATTGGCTGAAAGGCTGCCGCTTGAAATTGGCTTGCCAGACTTGCAGCTAACCCAGCATGTGGGCATCAGCTATGGTTACGTGTTTGCCGGGTACGTTGGCGCAGATTGGCGTCACGAATACACTGTCATGGGCGACCAGGTTAATCTTTCAGCAAGGTTGATGAGCACGGCAAACTCTGGGCAAATCATTGTCAGCAGCAATGTGCGGCGCAAGGTGCAATCCCTTTTTGAGTTAACCCCTCAAGGGGAGGTGCCGCTGAAGGGCAAGAGCGAGCCAGTGCCCATTTTTGCCGTCAACGGGCTGCGCGCCGTACCGGAAGCGGCTCGGGGCTTGGGCTACGTCCGCTCCCCGCTGGTCGGCCGGGAAGGGGAATGGCAGCAGTTGGAAACGGCCGTTTCCGCCCTCCTGCAAAAACAAGGCCAGATAGTTGCCCTCATCGGTGAGGCGGGTTTAGGCAAGTCCCGCTTAATAGAAGAGCTCCGGCAAAAAATCGGCGCGGGGCAAAACCGTCAAATTGCCGCGAGATGGGTTGAAGGGCGCTGCCTTTCCTATACTGAATCTGTCAGCTACTGGGTCTTCCAAGAGCTACTGCGCCAGGCCGTCAATCTACAGACTAACGAAGAGCCAGACGTAGCGCTGCATACGCTGCGTCACGCTCTAGAAGATATCTGGTCCCCAGAAGACCTGGCAGCCAACCTTCCCTATATCGTCAATTTTCTTAACTTGCCTTTGGACGAAGCCCAGCAAGAGAAAATTCGATATCTCGATGCGGAAGCACTCCAACGGCGAACCTTTGTCGCCCTCCGCTCATTATTGGATTCCTACGTTCAACCCGGCCCGCTCCTCGTTGTTCTAGACGATATTCATTGGATTGATAATGCCTCTGCTAAACTTTTGGAATACCTGATGCCCGCAGTCAACCAGTTACCGGTTATGTGGCTCCTTGTTTTCCGTCCGGAATATGGCAAAAGCTGCCTGGAACTGCGCAATAAAGCCGCCTGTGAGTATCATCACTGTTACACGGAAATAAATCTGGAACCGCTGGATAAAACCGGGAGTCATGCTTTACTGAAAAATTTAGTGGGGCAAGCAAAATGGCCGCAAGCAGTTGAAAAGTTACTGCTTGACCGCACTGAGGGCAATCCACTCTATTTAGAAGAAGTGCTCCGCGCCCTCATCAACGATAATCTGCTAGTGAGTAATGAAGCAGGCCAATGGGTAGTCAACGGAGACGTAGCCAGCCTGAATGTGCCAGACACCCTGCAAGGGGTGATGATGGCCCGTTTGGACCGTCTGGCAGAACCTAACCGCTGGACAGCCCAAGTAGCTTCCATCGTAGGGCGTACCTTCCCCTATGACGTCCTTTCCCACATCACCTTTCATGATAACGTCCAGGCTGTCAGTCCGCGGCTGGTGCAGTTGCAGCAGTCAGAAATCATTGAAGAAGCGCAGCGTTCCCCAGAACTGATTTACTCTTTCTTGCATGGCTTGATGCAGGAGGTTTGCTACAGCAGCTTGGCAGTGCGCGCGCGCCGAGAGTATCACCGGCGAATTGCTCAATATTTGGATGAAAATCGAGCCGGTGGTTGGGGAGACTCACAAAGCATTTTGCCCGTTATCGCTCACCACGCCTATATCGGCCAGGACTGGGCTACAGCCCTGCGCTACCAGATTCAGTCGGGTTGGCAAGCCAAACAGCTCTTTGCAAATCTGGAAGCAATAGACCACTTTTCAAAAGCCCAGGAATGCACCAGACATTTGGAAGATGAGAACACCCACCGCGCGCGACTGGTGATCTTAACTTCTTTAGGTGAATTATTGGTCAATACAAGCCGTTACGAGGAGGCTGAAGAGAAGCTTGGTGCAGCCTATTCCTTAGCACAAGCCATGAACGACATGGAAGTGCAGGCGGCTGTTTGCCGCTGGCTGGCCCGTTCATTTGAACTTCGCGGTATGTATGCTGAAGCTTTTGCCTGGATTGATCGGGGGTTGTCGGCACTAAACGAACGGGAAACGGCCGAATCTGCACAGTTACTCCTCATCGCCGGGTTGATCCATATTCGGCAGGGAGACTACGACAGCGCTTCGTCTCGCTGCCAGCAAGCGCTGGCGATTGCCGAAAAACTCGGCGAAGTCACAGCCCGCGCCCGGGCCTACAATTTACTGGGTATCACCTACCTGCGCACCAACAGCCAGATGGCCATCGAAAGCTTCCAGCGCGCTTTTAATTTGTACCAGGCGGCGGGAGATTTATACGGTCAGGCCACGTCCCATAATCTGGTGGCCAACGCCTATTTCAACCTGGGTCATTGGCGGCAGGCAGATGAGCATTACCGGCAGGCCCGGCAGCTATTTAGCCAGATTGGCGACGTGTACAATTGGGCCATGGCGGACAACAATTTAGGAGGCATTGCCTTAAATCGGGGGCACCTGGATGAAGCGTTAACCTTTTACCAGGAAGCCCTCCACTCGTTGGAGAAAATTTCGGCGTCAGATTATGTGTTAGGCCTCATCGAGATGAATTTGGGGGCAACATTCATTCGGCGCCGGGAATTAGAGCAGGCATCACGCTATTTACAATCCAGCCAGAAACGTTTTGCCGAAGCAAAAACCAGGGAGTTTTTGCCGGAACTTTACCGGCATCAAAGCCGGGCTGCTTTGCTGGCGGGCAAGCTTTATGAGGCCAGCTCAGCAGCAAAGAAAGCGCTATTTCTTTCGCGGGAGCTGGCCATGCGGGACGAAGAGGGAGCCGCGCAGGCATTGCTGGGCGAGGTAGCTCTTGCCAACGGTGTCTATGAGGAAGCTGTAAAGTGGCTGACGGAAAGCGTGGCCGTCTTGGAAGAGGTAGGTGAAGAGTACCTGTTAGGGCGCAGCCGTTTTGCCCTGGCTCAGGCCCACACCAGTTTGCATAATAACGCGGAAGCTTTGGCAGTGTTAAAGCCCGCACTGGAGACTTTTGAAAGGCTGGAAGCATCGTTGGATATTACGGCCGTTCATGCGCTGCAAAATAAAATTCTATCATCCTAGTGAGCATCTAAACCCCACCGTTTTTCTGTGTGTGAAGGAGAAAAGAACCATGAAAGCTCGTCTGTTGGCTATTTTGCTGCCCCTGCTGATGGGAACGGCCGTTCTGGCTGTCTTGTTGGCCATCAGTTCCCCCGGCCCGGTAGCGGCCGTGCCCGCTGCCCCGCAAGTCCCTGCCGCGGCGGGGGATGTTTATCGCGCCTCAGTCAGCGGTCAGGTTTTAGACCCTAACTTTGGTTCAAATGGCGCTATTTTTCACGACCTCTCCACCGGGTACAGTTATGCCAAAGAGGTCATTCAGGACAACCAAAGCGGCAAGCTCATCGTAGCCGGCACTGCCGGTGACGGTCCACACCATGCCTTCCTCACCCGCTACAATCTGGATGGTTCCCTGGACACAACCTTCGGCAATGGAGGCAGTATCCTCAGCCCCTTTGATAGCAATGGCAACGCGCTGGTACAGCAAATCGATGGGGCCATTATTTTGGCAGGGAAGATTCTCGACCCCGCAGGCGATGACATATTTGTGGCCCGCTTCGGCCCGAACGGCGACCTGGATGATACATTTGGCGATGACGGTTTTGCGACCATCGATTTAGGCTTGAATGAAGAAGCAACGGCCGTTTCCCTCGATGCAGACGGCCGTATAGTCGTTGCTGGTCATGACATCTCTGGCTCCCGTTTCTTCATCCTGCGCCTTGACGGCAGTGGCGACCTTGACCTCAGCTTTGCTGGCAGCGGCTCTGTTACAGGCGATTTTTCAGGCAATAACGCCTTCGTCTACGACCTGCTCATTGACGGCACGGGCAATATCCTCGTTGCCGGTTCCCGATTCCTCTCCGCCAACACCGATTTTGCCCTGGCACGTTACACCAGCGATGGCGCCCCCGACGACACCTTTGGCACCGGCGGTGTGGCAGCCTATGATTTTAACGGCGGTACGGACATTGCTTATGCCATGGCCCTGGTAGATACGCAAATTCTCCTGGCTGGCACCGCCTGGAACTTGAGTACCTCCAGTTATGACTTCGCCCTTGTGCAATTTAATAGCAACGGAACCGTTGACACCTCTTTTCCACCGATATTAGACGATATTACCAGTTTCGATGAACAGCTCTATGGATTAGCTGTCAACTCTACTGACGGTTCTATTGTCGTAGGTGGCGTTGTGCAAGACTATAGCAACAACGACTTTCTGGTTGCCCGCTACATCAATTCTGGGAGCCGCGACGATTCCTTTGGCGGAGGTAGCGGTTTCGTCCGCACCGATATTGGCGGCACTTCTGACGTCGCTTATGCGCTACTTTTGCAGTCCAACGATGCCATTGTGCTGGCCGGGCAGGGTGGCATAAACGTGGCCTTAGCCCGCTATGACGCCGCTGGGCAGCTAGACCGCACCTTTGACGGCGATGGCAAAGTCCTGACGCCCTTAGGCGATGCTCACGACAATGGCAAGGACGTGGCACTGCAAGATGACGGAAAGATTGTCGTGGCTAGCTATGCCACCGACGTTCTTGGCTTCGCCACCTTCACGGCCAGCCGCTACAACCCCGACGGCTCGCGGGATGCCGGCTTTGGGCAAAATGGGGTGGCTACTGTGCAAATTGCACCACAGACCTATGATGAAGCGCAAGCCGTCGCTATCCAACCCGACGGCAAAATTCTGCTGGCCGGTAAAAGCCGCAGCATTACTTACGATACCTTTTATGCGCTGGTCCGCTTAAACTCTAACGGCACGCTGGATCAAACCTTCGGCAACGGAGGTACGTTAACCGGTACGCTGGGCTCGGGTTACAGCGGGTTCAATGACGTTGCCGTGCAAGAAGACGGCCGTATTGTGGCCGTGGGGTTCATTGATACCAGTTTTGGTGAAGGCTCATATATCCCTGTGACCGCTCGTTTTTGGGGGGATGGCGCAGCGGATACAACTTTTGGTAACCAGGGCTTCATCACCGAAACTCTCAGCTATTATGGGGCCGAAGCAAAGGCTGTACTCATTCAACCTGACGGTAAGCTCCTGGTTGGCGGGGATGCATACGATTTCGATGCCGATTTTTTGCTGCTGCGTTACGAAAGTGACGGGTCGACTGATCTTTCATTTGGGGCAAACGGCATTGTGGCCACCGACATCCTCAGCGGCGATGACTATTTGAATGACATCGCTTTACAGCCCGATGGCAAAATCATTGCTGTAGGAAGCGCTGGGGATTTCGACTATACAGGCAGCTCCTTTGGGGTCATCCGCTACAATGAAGATGGTACCCTCGACACCTCCTTTGGCCCCGGCCTGCCACCGCCGGAACAAGGGCAGCCCGGCCCTGTCAACAGTGTGGCCGAAGGGGGCGCCCTAACCATTGACTTCAGGGGGGATTATGCTGAAGCATACTTTGTAGACTTGCTGCCAGACGGCCGTATTCTGGTTGCGGGCAGCGATTATGGCATGCCCAACACCATGGCCCTGGCCCAAATTACTCCCAATGGCTTTCCTGACCCATCTTTTGGGAAAAACGGTAAAGTAACTTTTAGTCCCTTGGGTGGTAACTCTTTCATGTACGGCGCGGCTTTACAGCCAGATGGCTTGCTGCTGCTTACCGGTTCAGAAGGGCCCAACACGGTGGTAGCTCGTTTTGGTTCCCGTGGCCTGGAGGGAAATGGTGATACTTTCGTGTCGGCGCTATCCGGAGACGGCCGTTTCGTGGCCTTCCTCTCCGCTGCCGATAATCTGGTTCCTGGCGACTACAACAACACTACGGACGTATTTGTACATGACCGCTTGCTCAACCAGACCACCCGCGTTTCCGTATCCAGTGCCGGGCAGGAAGCGAACGCCGCTTCTTTCGCCGTAGACATTTCGGCCGACGGCCGTTTTGTGGCCTTCGAGTCTGACGCCAGCAATCTCGTGTTCAGCGACACCAACAGCCTCAGCGACATCTTCATCCACGATCGGCATACCGGCGAAACCTACCTGGCCAGCGTCAACAACCTGGATATTCAGGCCAATGGCGGCTCTTACGCACCTTCCATTTCCGCCAGTGGCCGTTTTGTCGCCTATTCCTCCGCGGCGTCCAATCTGGTGCCGCAAGACAACAACGACGTGTGGGACGTCTTTGTCTTTGACCGCCTTACCCAAACCACAGCTCGGGTCTCGATAAATAGCCTCGGCAATGAAGGGAACCAGGATTCTGATTATCCCGCCATTTCCGCCGACGGCCGTTTCGTGACCTTCGCCTCCTTGGCCGGGAACATGGTCCCATTGGACACCAACAACGCCTGGGACGTTTTTGTGCACGACCGCCAAACCGGGCAGACCCGGCGTGTCTCGGTGAACAGTCTGGGCATACAAGGCAACGATAGTTCTGGCACCAGCGGCGGCCCCAGCATTTCGGGAGACGGCCGTTTCGTAGCCTTCGACTCTTTCGCCACCAACCTGGTAACAGCCGACACAAACAACCAGCCCGACATTTTCGTGCACGACAACGTCAGCGGCGAAACCCGGCGCATCTCTACTGCGCCCCCCGCTACCGAGGGCGAGAATTTTGGCTGGCCCGTCATCGCCAGCAACGGTAAAGCTATCGCCTACGTGTCTGAATCCGACGGCCTTGTTCCCGGCGACACCAATGGTAGCAGTGACGTCTTTGTCTTCAATCCACTCACGGGTGAAACTACCCGCGCCTCCCTGTCTTTCGATGGCAGCCAGAGTAATGGCGATTCGTACTATCCTGACTTGACCGCAGACGGCCGTTTCGTATCCTTCTCCTCCCTGGCCACAAATCTGATACCCATCGACGCCAACGGCGCTTCTGACGTCTTCCTTTACGACCGCGGCTTTCAGGGCGCCACCCGCGACAGCGCCACCACCATCGAAGATAGCCAACCACTCACCGACACTATTCCCACTATTGCCTCTGTGCAATGGTACCGCGTCGTCGTGCCCGAAGCGGGGTCCATCCTCACCGTCTCCCTCACCAACCTGCAGCAAGACCACGACATGCTCCTCTTCGCTCCCGCCATTGACGAGGAAAATGGCCAGCTTCGGGACTTGGGGCAGTTCAGCAACATTGGCCAGTTCAGCAACATCGGCCAATTCTCCAACATTGGCCAGTTCAGCAATATCGGGCAGTTTAGTAACATTGGTGATCTGGCCGACCTGGGGCAGTTCAGCAATATCGGCCAGTTCAGCAACATCGGGCAGTTCAGCAACATTGGCCAGTTCAGCAATATCGGGCAGGCTGGTGGTGTCGGCGATTTAGTTGCCATCTCGGCGCAAACCGGGCTGGTAGACGAGCAAATGGTACATTACGTGCACGAACTGGCAGGCGCCTACTATGTGGCCGTGCTGGCCCACAACCCGGCCCAAACAGGCACGGAATACACCATCGAGGCGGTGGTCGGCCCGCCCATCTGGCCTTACCCACCCATCGAGGATACGGTGCCAACCACGTTTACCACACCCGTCATGGATACGGCCGTACAGACCGTCATCTTCTACAACAGCCAGCGCCAAGACTTACTCTATGGTGGCAGCGACCCCATCGACATCGTCACCTTCAGCGGTCTGCTGGATACGCTGGCCGCCCACGAGCAGGTAAATGGCGTCGTCATTGACCTGTCCAGCTATCCCGACATCCAGGACGCCTACGCCATTTGGGACGGCATGCCCGGAAACCCCGAAGCCGCCAACAACGTCACCAGCCACATCAAGTCCCTGCTCTACAGCCTGGCTCCGGCCTACCCCAACCTGGAGTACGTCGTCCTGATGGGTGAGGACCGGTTGGCCCCCCACCGCCGCGTGCGGGACGAAGCCCTGGTAGCCAACGAACGCACCTACGCCGCCACGGCTGCCAGCGTCACGCTGTCCGGTTCTATGGAGCTGCGCTTCATGCTCACCGACGACTACTACGCCGCCATTCCGCCGCTGCCCTTCAAGGGGCGCGAGTTTTATCTGCCCCAGTTGGCCATCGGCCGCCTCATTGAGACGCCTACGGAAATGACGGCCGTTATAAATGCCTTCCTCAGCAATCCCGTCATCACCCCCGCTGACGCCCTGGTCACCGGCTACGACTTCCTCATCGACCAGGCCACCGTCATCACCGACAGTCTGGCCGCCCAGGGTGTCTCCAATCAGCTCCAGCTCATCGACAATGCCTGGACGGCCGCCGACTTCAACAACACCCTCTTCCCGCTGGCCGATGCCCCGGACCTCATCTCCCTCAACTCCCACTTCGAGCATTATCGCTTTTTCCCCAATGACCCCAACGACGTTTTCGCCACGCAGATAAACAGCAGTACCGACTACGAAGGCTCCCTCATTTTCTCTGTGGGCTGCCACTCCGGCCTGAACGTACCCGACGACAACCCTGCCGGGCCTTTCGTCTTCGACTGGCCCCAGGCCTTCAACGGCCAAAAAGCGAGCATGATTGGCAACACTGGGTTTGGCTACGGCGATTCCGATTTGGTTGCTTACTCTGAGGCAGTAATGGTGAACTTTGTCAACGCCTTAGGTAACTGGAGCGAAGGGCCGCAAACGGTCGGCCACGCGTTGCGCATGGCCAAACAGCAGTACTTCAATGATTTGGCCGCCGGCGCCATGAGCAACTACGACGAGAAAATCATGGAAATCATGACGCTCTATGGCCTGCCCATGCTGCGCGTGAACATGCCCCTCACCACCACGGCCTCGCTGGCTGGCCCCAGCCTGGCCAATGCGATGCGCGGCACCTTGCCCAATGGCGTCTTCACCAGCACCGTGGAGCTGAATTACACCTTTGACCTGAACGGTGTGCCCGGCCTGGGCAATTATTACAACATTGCCGGCGAAGATGGCGTACACGTGGCAGGTGCCCGGCCGATTCAACCCAAGGACAGCGTCAACATCCATCTGCCGGGCACCATTGCCCACGGCGCGCTGCTGCTGGGTGGTACCTTCAACGAGGTACCCGACTTCAACCCCAAAGTTTCGCGCACCATCACTGACGACACCTACAACCTGGCCGAACCGGTATTTGCCAACAGCTATTGGCACCCCGTAGCCTTAGGCAGCATTAACCGCTTCCTGTCCATTGATGGGCAAATTAATGAGCGCCTAGTAACTATTCCCGGGCAGTTTAAGGCGGATGAGGAAAATCCCACCCAGGGCACGCAGCGCCTGTACACCAACCTGACCTTCGAGGTGTACCACGCCACCATCGACAACACTGACTTTACTGCGCCCCAGGTGTGGAAAGTACGCGGGTTACAAGCGGTGGGGTCGGTGACTTTTGAGGTGTTAGTTACCGACGACATTGGGGCAACGCCAAGGGTGGTGGTCCTTTACCGTGAGAAGCCCAGCACCACCTGGGAGGCCGTAGACCTGAGCTACGATCTGGCCACACAAACGGCCAGCGGGCGGATTAACGCCTCAGGGGAAGTTGAATTCCTGGTGCAGGCAGTTGACGCCAGCGGTAACGTGACGATGGTGCTGGACCATGGCAATCCCTTTGCCGTGGGTGATGGCACGATTCGTCTGTACTTGCCGGTGATCAACAAGCCGTAACGGCTGAGATTAGAGATTGGAGATTGGAGACGTGTCGTTTCCAGTCTCCAATCTTCAGTCATTAGTCCTTTTGGCAAATTTTAAGGTTTATGCTGGATCAAAGCTTAAGGGTTAAGGTAGTTGGCAAAGGTCCAGCCTAAGGGGGTGAGCTGGCCAGTGGCGGCGTCAAACAAGTTCCCTGTGCCGTAGCCTTCCTGGCCTTCGTAAAGGCTGAACCAGAACCACCACTGCACCAAACGGCCGTTATCCGCCCCATACCCTGTGCCATTGCCGGCGTTCACAAAATAGTCGAAGCTGCGCACCATGAAATCAGCCACCATCTCCGGCGGAAAGCCATAATCGTGGGGCATGACTATGCCGTACTCGGTAATCGCTAACGGCCGTTCCTGATACCCCCGTGCCGCCATCCATGCCCGAAAATCCACCAGGTTTTGCTTGATAATCTCCAGGTTGCCGTGGTCGCTGATTTCATACAACCGCGCCCCGGCGCTGCTCATGCCCGGCGGAATACCCACCCCCCAACTGCCCGCCTCCTCGCGCAGCACAAAAGCGTGCACCGTCCAGATGTCGATGGGCATGGGCGTGCCGTACTCTGCCTGGTAAGTGTCCAGGACGATATCCAGGTAGGCCATACGCAGCGGCGTGGGCTGCGAGACTCCGGCAATGGCGATTTTGGCCGTCGGGTCGCGCTCTTTTATATAGCTGACGGTGGTATGGAAAAACCGGGCATAATCCTGCGGGGGCAGGTTGTCCTGCACCACCACGTCAGGCTCGTTGCCGATTATCCACACCGCCCCCGGCTGCTCAACCAGCACGCGGTCAATGTCCGCCCAGTTGGTGCGCACACCACCGGGGCCCAGGCGCACCGTGTGCCAGAAGCGCACGCCGTAACGCAGAGGCTGGGTAGGGTCCACACGCCAGTTCATGAAGGTACCCACAGGCAGTCCAGCATCCACGGCCGCCACTAGGTAGCTGTTGCCCCCTGCCGCGCCAAAGCGCTCGCGGTAGCCGGGCACGATGGGGCTGGCGCTGATTGGTGCAGGCGTGTTTGGCAAGGGGATGGGCAGCGTGGGGAGCACGGCCGTTTCTGTGGATGCAGGCGTCGCCATCGTTTCGGCCACTGTGGGCAAAGCCTGGGCGTTTGCCGTGGCGGCGGTGCGGCGGGGCGCAGGCGTGCGGGAGGGTGCGCGGGTCCGCGTGGCAGCCGGGGTCGCTGCCGGAATGGTAGGCGTCACCGTTGGCGCTACCGCGGTGGCAGTGGGTGCGGGATCCGTTTGCGTGGCTACGGCCGTCACCGGCGTCACCGAAGCCGAGCCCACCACCTGGCCGTCCGGCAGAGGCGTGCGCGTGGGAATAGGCACCTCACCGGCCACTTCTGTGACTGGGTTCCCTTCAGGGGCGAGCAGTGACCAGGCCACCAGCCCCACGCCCACAGCAATGAGCGCCACGAAAATCCAAAATGCGGGGGGTTGCCCTTTCAGCCTCATCAAACCCTCTAAAATTGCGGCAGATAAGGGGCAAAGGCTTGCAGGTAGTCGTCCAGAATGGCCCGCGCCCGGCCAATGTCGTTGATCATCGGGTCCAGCAGCAGCGTTTGCAAGGCTAACTGGCGGTCACCGGAAACGGCCGTGTCCACCACCATTTCCACCAAATCCGCCTCCCGCCGCAGCAGCGCCGCCACCGGCCCGGGCAGGTCGCCCAGCGCCAGCCCCTGAATTCCCAGGCCATTCACCACCGCCGGAACCTCCACAATCGTCTCATCCGGCAGGTTGGCAATGGCTCCTTTGTTGGGAATATTTACCGCCTCGTCGTAATAATTTTCATCACCGGAAACGGCCGCCACAATTTCTGCCGCGCCCTCACTGTGCACCTCTTTCATGCCCTGCACTGCCAGTTCCCCGCTGGCCATACGCGCCATCATGTTGCGCAAATAAACCCGCGCCGCCTCGTTGCCGCCCCAGTCATACAGCGGCATCTCATACCGCTCCCACGGCTTCGCCAGCGGGTCATGCCCCAGGTGCAAATACTCCACCAGGTGCGTATCTCCCGGAATGGGGCAAAGACCCAAGACACGGAACAAATCCATGGAAAAGGGTTCCAGAGTTGGCGGCGCGTCGGCCAGGGCTGCCCGCAGCGCCGGGTACAAATCCTCTCCGGTTTCCCTGTCCCGCGCGTCCAGAAGCCAGATGAAATGGTTCAGCCCGGCCGATTTAATTTGCACGTGCTGCCGCCCCGCCCTGGCCATGCCGCGAATGCTCCCCACGTTTGCCGGGTCAGAATGCAGGGTGATCCCCGGCGGAACCTCAATGCCATACCGGTCCCGCAGCAGCACGGCCACAATGCCATACCCCACGTCAATCTGGTGGCATTTGCCCACCGTTTTAATGCGGCTGTACTTGGTTACCGCTCGCGTAATGCGCGGCAGGGGATTGCTAAAGTTTATCAGCCAGGCTTCGGGGCACAGCGCTTCCATGTCGCGCACAATTTCCATGAAGGGCGGAATCTGGCGGCAGGCGTGCATCAGGCCCCCTGGCCCGCCGTTTTCGCCGTAGGGCTGGCGCAGGCCGTGCTTTACCGGAATCTCCCAATCTATGCGCCACAGCTCTTCACGGGGCGGCACTTCAATGGACACGATAACGAATTTCGCCCCGGGCAATACGTCTCGGCGGTCGGTGCTGGCGCGTATGGTCATCTCCGCGCCCCAGGCAGCGCTCATGCGCTCGGCCACGCGGGAAACGTTGCCCAGCGCCTCTTCGTCTAGGTCCACCAGGGACAGGGTGCTGCCCTGAAGGCGGGGTTCACGGACTAGGGTCGCCAGGGTGGTAGGGCCAAAGCTGGCGCTGCCGGCGCCAATGATGACGATATTTGTTGCGGGCATTAGGTTCTCCTTGTACGTCAAGCTGTCAGGCTATCAGCCCGTCAGCTTCTCAGCTTCCTCGCTGACCGGCATTGCCAGCAATTGTACATGGATTGCCCTCTGGCGGAAACGGCAGGGTAAAAAACCCACCCAACTCACCAACCACTTATCTGACAGCAAGCCATTTCGCAAGCTGGCCGGATATGATTGGGTCAGTAGATAGCAATCAACCAAGAGCCTGCCTGACTACCTGACTAGCTGACCGTCTGACTAGCTGAAAGGCTCACCGGCTGACCGGCTGATTGCTAATCAATATATTTCCCTAATGGGTCAATAGAGAGGAATCGAGACACCCTATGCGTCAATCGCTCGCAAAATCGACTGCGTCACAACCGCCGCGCCTAACAACTTGGTACCAGCGCCACCGCCTGAAAATCTATCCGGGGCTGGTGCTTTTTATTTATCTCTGCTGGGTAACTTACATGACCCTCAGCGCGAATTGGGCGCTCTTTCGCAATTACTGGCCCGCCACGGTAACCATGATGCTGGGCTCTTTTGTGGCCGGGGCCACGGCCGAAGGCGGCGGGGCAGTAGCATTTCCTGTGTTCACAAAGGTGCTGCACCTGGCCTCAACCGATGCGCGTACCTTTTCGCTCATGATTCAAAGCTTTGGCATGGGCATGGCCAGCATCTATATCGTTACGCGGCGCATTCGCGTGCTGCCGCGGGTGATTGGCTGGGTTTCCCTGGGCGGCGTGGTGGGGCACCTGGCGGGGGCGTTTTGGCTGGTGGTTCCCAACCCGTACCCCAAGGTGCTGTTCACCTTCATCACCACCGCCTTTGGCGTTATCCTCTTTCTCTCAACCTACCTCATGAAGCACACGCCCTTCCCCGACCTACCGGGCTGGGGGCCGCGCTACCGGCTGCTCTTCCTGAGCGTGGGCGTCTTTGGCGGCATTTTTGCCTCGCAGGTGGGGTCAGGCATAGACGTGGTGACCTTTATGCTGCTGACGCTGGCTTTTGGCGTAGACGAGAAGATTAGCACGCCCACCACGGTGATCATTATGGCCCTAAACTCATTGGTGGGTTTCTTCCTGCATGGGGTGGTGCTGCAAGACATTGGGGTGATGTGGAACTACTGGCTGGTAGCGATGCCCATTGTGATTGTGGGCGCACCGCTGGGGGCGTTTGTGGTGTCGCGGCTGAAGCGGCACACGGTCATTAACTTTTTGCTGCTGCTCATCAGCCTGGAGCTGGTGACGACATTGTGGCTGGTGCCTTTCAAGAGCTGGACGGAGCTGCTGGTGACGGGGAGTGCGGTGCTCCTCTTTTCGCTGTGGTTCTGGGTGATGCTGCGCTACCGGCGCACCCTGCGCCCGGCGGGTTGACAAATCACCGCGCAGGCAAGGGAGACATCCGATTACTTGCAGAAATGGGATGTCTCTGCACTACTAACACTCAGCTTGTAATTAGATTGTCAAGAATAATCTATAAACCATCAGACAGACGCATAGCACCTTAGCAACCAAATAACGCATTTGGCGCTCTTGTCAAAGATATGAACACCTGAGCAGGCCATACTCCCAACCAGCCTGTGCCTTAGCGAGACAAGCACACTGAAGACGTTCAGGGATACGAGGGACTTTGCCTGGTAAGCGAACTGGTGTTCTGCTGTGTATTCAAGTTTGCGTATCACCCGACCTGGGAGCCTCTAGCTGAGCGACGAGGTCGAACCTCTAGGGCAGGCGCGAGTTGTTCCCCCAGGTCGGGCCGCCTGGCCAACGGGTGACCTAGGCCGGCCGGGTAGACTGGACAGGTGAATGTCAGAGCCCACGACTGGCTCAGGCCAACCGCTCCGGTTCAAAGGGACATTGCCGCGTAGCCAGGCTGAAAATGATACCGGTTAATTTGCGAGCCACCGCAATGCGAGCGGCGATCTTGCTCAAACCCCGCTGCTGGCATTTTGCTTCATAGGCGCGCAATGTCGGGTAGCGGGCGAGCATGCAAAAGGTAAAGCGCATCAATTGGCGTCGCAGGTGGCGGTCACCCGGCTTGATGATGTGCCGACCCTGGCCCCGCTGTTGGCGGGTGCCGGAATCATTGCAGCCCACGTGCAGGCCGCTGCGGCCAAAGAGCTGCCGGGGCGACTCGTATTGGCTGATAGCACCGACAGTGGCTACCAAACAAGCCAATCGCGCCGGGTCGACGCCTGTCGGACGCAACCAAGCCCCCCACGTTTCATCCAGGTAACCGGCCATCTTTGCTTCGGTCTCTGCTACTTGCTGCTCGACGAGAGCCAAGCTGTTCAGGTCTTGCTGGAGCATCGCCCCACGCACAGTCACCAGTTCTGGGTCGGGCGAGCACAGCATCCGGGCGGCGGCCACAATCCGACCGGCATAGGGGCGGTTCATCCAGTAGCCAGCGGCGCGAAACTGCTCATAGAGGGTATCGGCCGTGTGTTGCCGCAGTTGGTAAGGGTCGGGACAGAGGGTCAGCAAACGGCGTGGGGTTTCCGCTGCCCACAGTTCCCGAAACATCGGTTTCAGCCGTTTGGCCGCCTCGCGGTCACGCACGACCAGGCCGGGATAGAGGCGGTCTACATGGCTGATGATTTGGTTCTTCAAGCGGGTCGCGGCATGTTCCCGCGCCAGACGGTACCTTTCCAAGTGGTACAGAGTCAGGTACACGCCGCTGGGTGGCCGATAGGGACGGCCGTGTCCCTCACGCAACACCTGCGCAATGATGCAGGCATCCACTTCATCATTTTTAAAGGTGCCTTTGTTCCAAGTTTTCCGGCGCTCTGCCACGTCGTAGCTCTGTACCAAGAAAACCTGTTCCGCCCCGTAACGTTGGCTGGCTTCATAGGCCAGGGGTTCATAGTAGTGGCCGGTTGGCTCCATAGCTACCAGCGGTAGCGGCAGGTGAGCGGCTATCTGATCCACCTGGCCCAGAAACTGATGAATATCTGGCTGCCACAGGTTGAAACGAAATGGGTTGACCAGCAAGCTGCCCCAACCATCTGTGACCACTGCCACATGTTCATACTTACCGATGTCCACGCCCACACAGCGCCACGCATCTGGAGCTATCCCTTGCATCTGCCGGCGGAATCGTTCTTGCCAGCGTCGCCGTACCTGGCTGGCCGGCTTTGTACCTGAAATTTGAGATATACTTTGTTTTGCCATGACTGACCTCCTTTTGGTCTAAGAGTGTTTCGAATGCTTACTCTTATTTAACCACTAGGCTGGTAAGTCATGGTCACTTTTTCTTTGTCCCATATTACCAGGCAGGCAGGGGCAAGACGTAGTAGAGCATGGCAAAAAAGTGGCAAAGGCTGCCCCCTATGACAAATAGATGCCAGATGGCGTGGTGGTAGGGCAGCTTTTTCCAGGCGAAGAAGAAGATGCCCACTGTGTAGGTGATGCCTCCGGCGAGTATGAGGGCGACGCCGCCGGCGGGCACGGCCGATTGCAAAGCCCGAAACGCCACCACCACCAGCCAGCCCATTAACACGTAGCCCACCACCGCCAGCTTTTCAAAACGGCCGGCAAAGATGGTGCGCAGGGCCACGCCCAGCAGCGCCAGCCCCCACACCACCCCCAGCAGCGTCCAGCCCAGGCGGCCCCGCAAATTGACCAGCAGGAATGGTGTATAGGAACCGGCAATGAGCAGGTAGATGGCCGCATGGTCTAGCACCTGGAGCGCCGCTTTCACTTTGGGGATTTGAATGCTGTGGTAAAGGGTGGAAGCGAGGTAGAGTAAAACCAGCGTGCCGCCGTAGATGCTGAAACTGACCACCCGCCAACTGTCGCCGTTGGCGGCGGCCAGCGCCACCAGCAAGGCCAGGCCCGCAATGGCCAGCCCGGCGCCGATGGCGTGGGTGACGCCGTTCCAAAGCTCTTCTTCCAGGGTGAATTTGAATATTTGCCGTTGGTGCATCCGCTGCTCCTTTTGTGCCTGCGAAGGGTTTACTCCTAGCAGTGTAGCATATGGATGTCGCCCGCGCTTAACAATTAGCTATTGAATCGCTAACAATGGGGGTGGGGTATGGCCCGTGGCCTGCAAAATACAAAAGCGATTAAGCGGTTGCTTCTGAAGCAGCCGCCTTTTGATAGAAGGGAACGCCAACGCGCTCAATGTGGGCGACGACATCGGGGTCGCTGATGTCGTGGAAGATGGAAAGGTCTATCGAATAGGGTAAAAACAGGTCGTCGAGATCGTTGAGAATGGAATACACGACATTCAACGTTAAATCTGGCCCGCCGTGCAGGGTCAGATCAATATCAGAGCCGTTTTTGTAGTTGCTTTTGGCGCGGGAACCATACAGGGTGGCTTTTTCGACTTGGGTATAGCTGCTGAGAACGCTGTTTATCTTTTGGATAGCAGCCAGGGGGAGACCATATTTCATGATTCTTCCTCCTCAATTTGCGCGGTCAGGGTGCTGTGTAAGGCTTCAAATTCGGGGAGATACTGGGCGCTAACGGCCGTTACAATTTGTACGGCCGTTGCTTCATTATAAGTATGGGAAGTCAGATTACGACTCTGAATCATGTCCATCCATAACTGACCGTTACTAATCAAACCTGTCTTAAACGCTTCGCGGGTAGCATCTTTGGAGCCATACAAATTTTGCACTCCGCGATCTTCCAGAAAATCTTTAAGCGTTTTCCAGGCCAGTTCATGCGTGAATTCAAAGGCTTGAATTAACCCTTGTTCTTCAAGTTTGGAGAGTGGGCGCTGCTTTCGTAAAACAACGGCTTCCCGTAGTTGAGTCAAGGCTTTTGTGTAATTGTTGAAACGCTGCCGCCAGCGAATGTCTTGTTGGCTCATGAATTTACTCCAATAAATAACCGAATTATGCGTTGTTCATATTCTACAACAGCTTTGCCTTACTCTAAACCAGAAATCAAACCGCTTCGGGCTTTTACCAAAGCCGTCAAATATCATTCCTGCGCAGGGGGGAAACCAGGCGTTTTGCGTAGCAATGATGATATCCCGCCTGTCCTGCCCCTACGCAAAATATCCAATGAAATTATTAACCTGCAATACCTCTCCCCAAAACGCCGGAATTGGGGCATGTCTGGTTGCGAAGATTATATCTCAAGAACGGCCGCATTTTGGCATGTAAGTTGGGGCCAGAAACGGCCGTTTCCGGTTTACGAATCGCCCAATTCTGACTATACTTGTGCCTGGGGGCAGCAAAAGACGCGCAAAGGGGCAAACCTGTGCGGTTTTGGGAAACTTCGCAGGTTTCCTGAATTTCATCAAAGGAGAGACTCATGGCAAACGAGAAGAAAATGGTTGGCGACGTTTATTATCCCGCGCCGGAAGTCGTGCAAAGCGCCCACATCAAAAACTACGAAAAAGTCCACGCAGAAGCCACGGCCGATTTAGCCGGTTTTTGGGGCAAAATCGCCGCCGAAAATTACGAATGGTACAAACCGTGGGACACGGTGCTGGACGACAGCAACGCCCCTTTTTACAAATGGTTTGTCGGGGCCAAGGTGAACATCATTCACAATGCGCTGGACCGGCACATGCGCACGGCCATGCGCAACAAGGCCGCCCTCATCTTCGAAGGCGAACCGGGCGACACCCGCGTCTACACCTACCAGCAGCTCAACCACGAAGTGAGCAAATTCGCCAGCGTGCTGCGCTCCATGGGCGTGGGCAAAGGCGACCGCGTCACCATTTACATGGGGCGCATGCCCGAACTGATGATTGCCATGCTGGCCTGCGCCAAAATCGGGGCGATGCATTCGGTGGTCTACGGCGGCTTTTCCACGGAGGCACTGCACGGCCGTATCGAAGACAGCGAGTCCAAAGTGCTGGTCACCTGCGACGGGGCCTGGCTGCGCGGCGACATCGTGCCGCTCAAAGAAATCGCCAACGAAGCGGTGGAACGCGCCGGCACCATCCAGAGCCGTCATTTGCGTCAAGCGCACCGGCCAGGAAGTGGAAATGGTGCCCGGCCGTGACCATTGGTATCACGACCTCATGGCCCTGCCCATCGCCGACCCCAAAGCGGCCACCGAAGTGATGGACGCCGAAGATCCGCTCTTCATCCTTTACACCTCCGGCACCACCGGCAAGCCCAAGGCCATTCTGCACACCCACGGCGGCTACATGGTGTGGACCAGCCACCACGCTCAAATGGGTCTTCGACATCAAGCCGGACGATGTCTGGTGGTGCGCCGCCGATCCCGGCTGGATTACCGGCCACAGCTACATCGTCTACGCGCCGCTGATTTTGGGCGCGACCAGCTTCATGTACGAAGGCGCACCGACCCATCCTTACCCCGACCGCTGGTGGTCGATGGTCGCCAAATATGGCGTCACCGATCCTTTACACCGCGCCCACGGCCATTCGCGGGCTGATGCGCTTTGGCGAAAGCTGGCCCAACCGCCACGATCTTTCCAGCTTGCGCCTGCTTGGTTCTGTTGGCGAACCGATCAATCCGGAAGCGTGGAAATGGTATTATCGCGTTATCGGCAAGGAACAATGCCCCATCATGGACACCTGGTGGCAAACGGAAACGGGCGGCTTCATGATTACGCCGCTGCCCAGCGTGCCGCTCAAGCCCGGTTCCGCCACGCGCGGCTTCCCCGGCGTGGAAGTTGATGTGGTGGATGAAGATGGCGAACCTGTCGCCGCCAACGAAGAAGGGTACCTGGTCATTCAAAGCCCGTGGCCGGGCATGCTGCGCACCATCTTTGGCGACCCGGACCGCTACGTGCAGCAGTATTGGAGCCGCTTTGCGGAGCAGGGCTGGTATCTGCCCGGGGACAGCGCCAAGAAGGATGAAGACGGCTACATTTGGGTGATCGGCCGTATCGACGACGTGATCAAGGTGTCCGGCTACCGCCTGGGCACGGCCGAAATCGAAAGCGCCCTGGTCAGCCACGAAGCGGTGGCCGAAGCGGCCTGTATTGGCGTGCCCGACGAGCTGCGCGGCAACATCATCAAGGCGTACTGCATCTTGCGCCAGGGCTGGGAAGGCAGCGAGAAGCTGGAGATGACTCTGAAGCGACCACGTCGGCCACGAGATGGGGCCGATTGCCAAACCGGCGACCATTGAGTTTGTGGACAGCCTGCCCAAAACGCGCTCCGGCAAGATTATGCGCCGGGTGCTGAAGGCGCGGGCGCTGGGCCAGGACGTGGGGGATTTGTCGACCCTGGCAGATTAGGCATGCGTAGAGGTGAGGCAATCGGGTACGAATTTGGCTGAACGAACGGCCGTTTCCCCGATTGCCTCACCCTTTTTTATTATTAGAGAGGAGGGGGAAATTTTTCGCATTTGGGCGAGGCGGCAGCAAGTGGCAGCCGCTCGCTTCAATAAAGGCTATTCGCTGCCGCCCCGCCCCTACTGGTTACTGGCTTCCAACTCCGCAATCTTCGCCCGCACCTGCTCGGCCAAGGCAGAATCGGGCTCCAACTCCAGAAAGCGGCGCAAATCTTCCAGGGCAACGGCCGTTTCTCCTGCCGCCGCATACGCATTCCCGCGGTTCACGTAAGCCACTGCCAAATCCGGGGCCAGGGCCACCGCCTGGTTCAGGTCGGCCAGCGCCTGCCCCACATTCCCCAACCGTAAATAGGCCGCGCCGCGATTGACATAGGCTTCGGCGTTGCCCGGTTCCAGGGCGATGGCCTGGTCGTAGTCGGCGATGCCATTCTCAATTTGCCCTGCCTGCACGTACAGCAGCCCCCGATTTAGGTAAGGATGGGCATAAGCGGCGTCCAGCACAATAGCCTGGGTGTAATCTTGCAGCGCCTGCTGCACGTCGCCGGTCAGGCGATGCATCATACCGCGATTGTTGTAGGCGCGGGCATTTTGCGGGTCAATGGCCAGCGCCTTGTTCAAATCGCTGAGGGCCAGCTCAATCTGCCCCTGCTCGCCATACAGCCCGCCGCGCTCGGCGTAAGCCTGGGCGTTGCTGGCGTCCAGGACCAGGGCCTGGTTCAAGTCAGCTAAAGCGGCGTCCAGGCTACCGAATTGGCGGTACGCCGCCCCGCGGTTGGCGTAAGCACCGGCCAGCTTCGGGTCCAGGGTAATAGCCTGGCCAAATTGGGCAATGGCCTGGGGCACATCACCGGCGTACTGGTAAGCAAGGCCGAGGTAGTTAGTCAGCACGGCGTCGTCAGGGGTGAGGGCCAATGCCTGGGTAAAGTCAGCCTGGGCGGCCGCAAACTGCCCCGTTTCCAGGTAGGCCACGCCACGCCCCAGCAATATGTCCGCATTGGCGGCGTCCAGGGCCAGGGCCTGGGTGTAGGCGTCAATGGCAGCCTGGTAGTCGCCGGTGGTCTGGGCGTCGAGGGCGCGCTGCAGGTAGGTTTCGGCCGTTTCCTCCGGGCGGCAGGAAGCAAGAAAGAGGAAACAAAAAACAAGAAACAGAAAACGAAAAACAGGAGTTTGTTTCACAGGCAGTCTCCAGTCTCTAATCGCCGCTCTCCATTGGAGCGAGGCGGCGCAGCAAGGTGTAGAAGAGGATGGCGCTGCTGATTAGGAAGAGGAACGGCCGTAACCGCATCCACCCATTCACCCAGCCCGGCGACCGCTCCGCAACAGGGTTCGTGCTGGCATACGCAGCCAAAGCGTCCCAGGCGGGCAGCGGCGTAAAATCCGGCTCCAGCAGGCGAAAATAATACCAGGATTGATCCCGCTCCCAGTCGGCGGCGCGCTTAAAAAACCAGTAGTTGACGACGCCAATCCAGGGCCATTCCGCCTGCGCCCGCTGGTAAGCCTCCACGGCATAAGCGGCCTGCTGCGCTTCCGTCACCCGGCCATAGGCGGCGGGCAGCGGTTCCGGCGCGGCATTCCAGGCCATCTCGCTAATCCAGATGGGCTTGGCGCCGTCGCCGTGGCGCACCATCACGTCACGAATAAAGAAGTGGTGGGGGTAATTGATGACGGTGGGGCGCAGCCGCCGGTCAGTGGGGCCAGAAAACAGCCCATAGCCCTGGGCCGACATCACATCGAAGCAGTCGCCGGCCCCGGCGGCGTACATGCGCTCCAGAAAAATGAGGTCGTTCAGGTTACGGCCGCTTACCTCAATGGTGGGCGTCAGCGCCCCGGCCAGCACCACGGCTTGGGGGTCAACCTCCTTGATGCGCCGGTAGGCCAGGCAGAGCAGTTCGGTGTACGCCTCCGGGTTCACCGGGCTGAGGTCGGGATTACCCCATTCCAGGTTGCCGTTGGGTTCGTTCCATATCTGGTAATAGGTAATTTGCCCCTGGTAACGTTGGGCAACGGCCGTTACAAAATCACCAAAATCTGCGTAATCGTCCGGCGGGGCATAGGTGCCAATGGTGTCTGTCAGGGCGCGAGTCCAGGCGGGCGGGTTGCCCAGCCGGGCAATGATTTCCACGTCGTAGTGCCCGGCCAAGGAGACAATGTTGTTGTACTTGGTCCAGGCGTCAATGGCGTCGGGCGTGCCGTCGCCGTCCAGGTCGTTGCGCCGGTCAACAAAGTCGCCCTTGCCATGAATTTCGATGTCTTCCCAGGGAAACTCCTGGCGGATGAAGCGAAAGCCGGCGTCGCGGATGAGCTGCAAGCTGCGTTCGCGCTTTTCTGGCTCCACCTCTTGCTGCAGGAAGGTGTTGACGCCAAAGGGGGAAACGGCCGAAACGGCCGTCACTTCGTCAATGGCCAAACGGGGTTGGGGTCGAACGGCCGTGTTCAGCCAATGCCCAATCCCCAAAAGCTGCCCGTCCCACTCTTCTTCCCCCGTCAGGTCATACAGCGAGGTCACCGGGGGCAAAAGCGCCGCCAGCAGCCCAATCACCGCCAAACCAATTATCAGCTTCCACACGCGTTGCATAGCGGGATTATACCAAGATTGCCGGTGTGCGCGTGGCGGGAAAAAATTCAAAGATTCAGAGCGGCACAAATTCGCATAATGCAATGCGTCAAAAACTGTTGTACAATTAAACCCTAAGGATTTTTAGGAATCCTTAGGGTCTCACAAACCGTCACATACAGAGAGGGACACAGCATGTTAACAGCCACAGAAAAACTCCTTTTTGCTCTCCTCGTCGCCATCTCCCTGATGGCCACCTACAACACTTTTGGGCAGATGTTCCGCATCGTCCAGCGCGGTCAAGGCCAGCTCAATTTCGACAAATTACCCCAACGCCTTTGGGCGGGTTTCATTGCTCTCATGGGGCAAGGACGGCTCATTCGCCATCGTAAGATTTCCTCCATCTTCCACTACGGCGTTGCCTGGGGTTTCATTTTCTACTTCCTGGTTAATGCTATTGACATCATGGAAGGCCTAATCCCCGGATTCCACTTCCTGGAAGGCAACATCGTGGGCGACTTATTCCGCTTAGCCGCCGACGTTTTCAGCGTGGTTGTCCTGGTCGGCGTCGCTTATTTTCTCCTGCGCCGCTTCGCCGCCAAAGACCCCGCCCTTGCCACCCGTGAAAATGTGACCCTTATGCCCAAAGCCCGTAGCGGCGGCATCTGGCAAGACTCCCTGGTGGTAGGCATGTTCATTCTCCTGCACGTCGGCTTTCGCCTGCTAGGTGCATCGGCCCTCATTGCCCAACGCGGCGCGGACCCCTGGCAGCCTTTCGGTACTCTTATTGCTAACTCGCTGTTTGCTAACACCGGCGCTTTCGGCCTGGACGCGGCCTGGCACATTGGCTGGTGGGTAGCCATCGGTCTTATCCTCTTATTTCTGCCTTACTTCCCCTACACCAAGCATGCCCACCTTTTCGTCGGCCCCTTCAACTTTATGACCGCTCCAGAGCGCACCTACCTGGGCCAGATGAAAACCCTCGACTTTGAGGACGAATCCATTGAACAATTCGGCGCCAACAGCCTGTTTGACCTGGAAAAGACGCGCCTTGTAGACGCCTTTGCCTGCATCATGTGCAACCGCTGCCAGGAAGCGTGCCCGGCTTATACAACCGGCAAGGAGCTTTCTCCTGCCGCCCTGGAAATCAACAAACGTTATTTTCTGCGCGACAACATGACGGAACTGGCTGCCGGTGCTGAAGCCACCCCACCGCTGCTAGAGTTTGCCATCAGCGAAAGCGCCGTGTGGGCCTGCACCGCCTGCGGCGCGTGTATTGACGTTTGCCCCGTGGGTAACACGCCTATGCTGGACATCCTGGATATTCGCCGCGACCTGGTGCTGATGGCCAGCGAGTTTCCCAGCGAGCTGCAAGGGGCATTCCGCGGCATGGAGCGCAACGGCAATCCGTGGCAGTCTACCGACAGCCGCATGGAATGGACCAAACCGCTGCCTTTTGCCGTGCCCACGGTAGATGAAAACCCAGACTACGAGTACCTGCTGTGGGTAGGCTGTGCGGGAGCCTTTAATCCCGAAGCGCAGCAAACCGTGCGCGCCGTCGCCACCATATTACACGAGGCTGGCGTCAGCTTTGCCGTGCTGGGCGACGCGGAATCTTGTACGGGTGACTCGGCCCGCCGCGCGGGAAACGAGTACCTGTTCTTTGAGATGGCTATGGGCAACATTGAAACGCTGAATGCAGCACAAGCCCACGAGCGCAAAATTGTGACAAGCTGCCCGCACTGCTTCACGACCATAGGCAAGGAGTATGGCGAGCTAGGTGGCCATTACCAGGTCTTCCATCACACGCAGCTCATTGCCGACCTCGTGGGTAAAGGCAAGCTGCGGCTGAATGGCCGCAAGCTGGAAAAAGTGACATTCCATGATCCATGCTACCTGGGCCGCCACAATGGCATCGTGGCCGCACCTCGTGATGCCCTGGCTGAGGCGGGTTTCCAACTGCTGGAAATGGGACGGCATGGTACAGATTCGTTCTGCTGTGGGGCCGGTGGTGCGCAAATGTGGAAAGAAGAAGAGCACGGTTCCCAGGCGGTGAGTATGAATCGGTACAAAGAGGCACACCGCACCGGCGCCAAGACCCTGGCCGTAGGCTGCCCCTTCTGCGCCACGATGATGCATGACGCCAACCGGGAAGAGGGATCACCAATGCAGGTGAAGGACGTGGCGGAACTGGTGCTGGACGCAATGCAGCCGTAAGTTTATTGCTTGTTCTCACGAGTTGGGGCATAAATAAGGCAAATATGCCTGAACAAGGCGGGTAAAATAGCCCGCCTTTTGTTTGTGAAATGATGGATGATGGAGGTTTTGTTATGCAACGTACCAAAACAGTGGGGATCATGATTTTGCTTTTACTGGTGCTGTTAACAGGCTGCCTGGGCGGGGCGGCGGCTTACCGCGAGACGTTTGATGAGCCGGGCAACTGGCGCACCGGCGAAGATGGCGACGTGGAAGGGCAGATTGTGAATGGCACCTACGATTTACTGGTGAAGGCGGATATCTTGTTTGCCTGGACGACGGCCGGACGGGAGTTTGGGGATGCAGTGTATGAGATAGAAGCAACCCAGGTTGAAGGACCTTTGAACAATGGATATGGCATGTTATTCCGCGTGGATGACGACCGGGATGACTTTTACGTGTTTGAAATTAGCGGCGATGGATTTGTGTGGATCGGCCGCTACAAGAATGGGGGCGAGGATGAAACCGAGCCAATCATTGGCGATTGGTGGTTTGAGTCTGATGCGGTGAAGCAGGGCCTGGGCGAAATGAACAAGTTAAAGGTGGAGGCGGAAGGCGCTAACCTGATTTTTTACGTCAACGACCAGGAAGTAGGCCGCGTCACGGACGATGCTTTTGACCAGGGCGACGTGGGGCTGATGGTGGAAACCATGGGCGCGGGCGGCGTGCGCGTGCAGTTTGACAATTTGCTGGTGACACCAAAAGCACCATAATGGCTGAAATTTGATCGGGAAAGAGGATGCTCACCGTTGCGCATCCCCTTTTTTTATGGCAGGGGATGGGAAAATTATAATTTTGTGGGAAACGGCCGTTCTCATTCCATTTCTCCCCATATTGCGTTAGAATTGTTAGCTGACAAATCCCACTATTTAAAGGAAGCTCACCCGGTATATGCAAAAAATTCCCACCTCATTCTACTGTCCGCACTCTCCTATCATCATCGTGAACAAATAATCAAACAATTCGTCATAACCCGACAAACCTTAAAATCTCCCTCACACTGGTTGTATTAAGCCCTGCTGTAAGCACCATCATGTACACAAAACCTGGGGAACGCTTTTGCAGCGGGTTTCACTGCGCCAGAAGATTTGGGAGAAAAAAGTTCGTTGGTTTTTACGCGTGAGGTACATACAAATGACAGATTTGATGATGGACGCAATCGGAGAGGAGGAAGCAGACCTTACAATGGACACGGTCGAGGTCTTGAATGATTATCGCCTCGCCCTGGAAAGCCGGTTCACCAGTTTAATTGGGCGGCGAGAAGTTTTTAGCGGCCGGGCCAAGTTTGGAATCTTTGGCGATGGTAAAGAGCTGGCTCAACTGGCAATGGCTCGTGTCTTTCGCAAAGGGGACTATCGTTCCGGATATTACCGTGACCAGACCTTCATGTTCGCCGCGGGCATGATGAGCATTCATGAGTTCTTCGCCCAACTGTACGCCCACGCCGACGTAACGGCCGATCCCCATTCCGCAGGCCGCCAGATGAATGCCCATTTCGCCACCCGCCTGCTCAACCCTGATGGCAGTTGGAAAAGCCAGACTGACATGAAAAACACCTCCGCTGACGTGTCGCCCACGGCCTCCCAGATGCCGCGCCTGGTGGGGCTGGCCTACGCCTCCCGCCTCTACCGCGACCTGGAAGAACTCCACCACATGACGCAGTTCTCCCGACACGGTAGCGAAGTGGCTTTTGGCACCATTGGCAATGCCAGTTGCGCCGAGGGCATGTTTTGGGAATCGCTCAATGCCATCGGCGTGTTAAAAGCGCCAGCCGTCATTTCCATTTGGGATGATGGCTATGGCATTTCCGTACCCAATTCGCAGCAAATTACTAAAGAAAACCTCTCAGCCCTGCTGGCCGGATTTCAAAGGGAACCGGGCAGTAGTGATGGATTTAACCTGTACACCGTTCACGGGTGGGATTACCCGGCCCTGATGCGCACGTATCAGGAAGCGACCCAATTCGCGCGCCAGGAGCACATCCCGGCCATCATTCACGTCATTGAAATGACCCAACCCCAGGGTCATTCCACATCGGGCAGCCACGAGCGGTACAAGTCCAAAGAGCGGCTGGCTTGGGAAGAAGCCTTTGACGGCATCGCCAAGATGCGCGAGTGGCTCATTGAGACAGGCCGGGCTGTACCTGGTGAACTTGATGACATCGAGCACGCCGCCCGCGACAAAGTAGAAGCGATCAAAGCGGAGGCGTGGGAGGCTTTTGTGTCGGCAAATTATGAGGATGCGCAATCGGCCGTTCATCTTATAGAGGCCATCGAAGCCACCTGCACCCACCCAACCGAAGTGGCCCAGGTGCGGCAACAGCTTCTTAACAGGCGCAATCCTCTGCGCCGCGACATTCTCAGCGCCATTCACAACGTACTTATTGCCGTTCGCCACGAAGACCCACCCGCCAAACAGCAGCTCATCACGTGGAAAAATGAACAACTGCAGGCCGGTAAGGCCGTTTATGCCCGTCATCTCTACAGCAGTTCCCCTGAATCAACATTGAACGTGCCGGAAATTAAGCCCGTTTACTCTCCTCAATCGCCTAAAGTCAGCGGGTTCGAGGTGCTTAATGCCTGCTTTGACGCCATGCTGGCCCGCGATCCCCGCGTAGTTGCCTTTGGCGAGGACGTCGGCAAACTGGGCGGCGTCAACCAAACTTTTGCCGGACTTCAAGCCAAATACGGCATTCTGCGCGTTTCGGATACGGGCATTCGCGAAATGACTATTTTGGGGCAAGCTATCGGCATGGCCTTGCGCGGGCTGCGCCCCATTGCCGAAATTCAATACCTAGATTATTTGCTCTACGCACTGCAGCTAATGTCTGACGACCTGGCAACGGTGCGCTGGCGTACGGCAGGCGGCCAAAAAGCGCCTGTCATCGTCAGCACCCGGGGGCACCGCCTGGAGGGCATCTGGCATGCCGGGTCGCCCATGGCGAGCATCATCAATCTGGTGCGCGGCATGCATGTGCTGGTGCCACGCAATATGACGCAAGCGGCCGGTTTTTACAATACGCTGCTTCAGGGAGATGACCCTGGACTGGTGGTAGAGGTGTTGAACGGATACCGGCTGAAGGAAAGGCTGCCAGAAAATGTGGGCGAATTTACCGTGCCCATTGGCGTGCCGGAACTGCTGCGGGACGGATCAGACGTGACGGTGGTCACTTACGGCGCATGCTGCCGGGTGGCGCTGAATGCAGCCCAGAAGCTGCACCAGGTGGGCATTGAAACCGAGGTGATTGACGTGCAGTCACTGCTGCCCTTCGACCGGTACGGCCGTATCCTGGAATCCCTGAAGAAGACCAGCCGCATCCTCTTCCTGGACGAGGATATGCCTGGCGGTACAACCGCCTACATGATGCAGCAAGTGCTAGAAGAGCAAGGTGGTTACTGGTGGTTGGACTCCGAGCCGCGCACGCTGAGCGCTGCGGCACATCGCCCGGCATATGGGTCGGATGGCGCTTACTTCTCCAAACCCAACGTAGAAGCCGTCTTTGACGCAGTTTATGAGATGATGCATGAGGCCGAGCCGGCCCGGTTCCCGATATTTTACAAATAGATAGAGTGTAGCGATAGAGTATAGAAAGTTCTTTCTCTATCTCTACACGCCACACTCTATCCTCCTCAGGAGTGATGATGGCAACAAAGATTATATTGCACGAAATGGGCGAAGGCGTCATTGAGGGCACAGTTTCACGCTGGCTAAAGCAGCCGGGCGACACAGTGGAAAAGTATGAGCCGGTGTTGGAGATCGAAACAGACAAGGTGACAACGGAAGTCACAGCCGAAGAAGGGGGCACCTTGTTGGAAACATATGTCCCTGAAGGTAAAACTGTTCCTGTGGGCACTGTACTGGCCATCATTGGCGAGGCAGGAGAGCGCGTCCCCGCACAGCCAGCGGAGAAAGAATCGTCAGGTACGGCCGTTTCCCCTGCAAGCGCCGTTTCTAGCCCACCGATGCCTACAATGGCCAAACCTACACCAGCTCAAGCCAGTAACGGCCAACCCAAGCCGTACACAGGGCGCATCAGCCCGGTAGTAGGGCGCATTGCTGCCGAACACGAGGTGGATCTCTCCCAGGTGACGGGTACGGGCAAGGATGGCCGGATCACCAAAAATGATATTCTGGCTTACGTGGAAGCAATGAATGATGAGCAATTCGCAAAAAGCAAAGAAGAACCAACCCGCCCTCTTGCTCCCCAACCCCCCAGCTCTCAAACACCTGCCCCTCTGCCCCTCCGCTCCCCTGCCCCCCCACAGCAACCTGCTGCGGGCGACACCCTTTTGCCCATGACCAACATGCGCCGCGCAATTGCCGAGCACATGGTGCGCAGCAAGCACACCAGCCCCCACGTCACCACGGTCTTTGAGTTTGACTTTTCGGCCGTGGCCGCGCACAGAGCAGCAAACAAAGCTCGTTTTGCCCAGGATGGCGCAAATCTGACCTTTACGGCCTACATCGTAGCCGCAACTGTGGAAGCTTTGAAGCAGCATCCCCTGGTTAACAGCGTGTGGAGCGATGACGGCGTGATCCTGAAGAAAGAAATCAACATTGGCATGGCCACGGCTATCGATGACGGCTTGATCGTTCCGGTCATTAAAAATGCCGATTCGCTCAACCTCCTGGGCCTTGCGCGCATTGTCAATGACCTGGCCAACCGCGCCCGCACCAAGCAGCTCAAACCGGCCGATGTGCAGGGCGGCACTTTTTCTATTACCAACCATGGGGTGTCCGGCAGCCTTTTTGCCACGCCAATAATCAACCAGCCCCAATGTGGCATCTTAGGCGTCGGCATCATTGAAAAACGGGTAAAAGTGATTGACGATGCCATTGCCATCCGCCCCATGGCCTTTGTCAGTTTTACCTTTGACCACCGCATTTTGGACGGGGCAACGGCCGATTACTTTGTCGGGACCATCAAGGAAGTGATTGAGAAGTGGTAGAAAAGTGTAAGCGATAATCGCCTACTGTTCACTGTACACAAGGAAGGGGACAGCTACCCAACCCTCATTTCCCACCGGGGTGCGGACCTGCTGCCAGGTGAATTCTTCGCCCGTTTCTTGCCCAGGCAGCAAGGTAACCACTGTGCCGTCCAACACCCACTCTAGCTGTTCGCCTTCGGTGCTGGGCGTGGCGCGCAGCCAAACGCCCACGCCGCTGCTCACGGTTGCGGTAAGGGGGGCTGGTGGCGGCGTGATAGTTGGAGAGGGACTGGGCACGGCCGTTTCCGTCGCTGTCGGGGAAAGCAACAGCGCAGCCGTAGGCGAAGGGGATGGCAGCAGCACGGTGGGTGATGCCGAAGGTGTTGTGGTAGTGGTGATGGTTTCTGACATGGTGGGGGAAGGGGCAGGCGTATCCTCAGCGCTCATGGCCGGTTCCATATCGCTGACCGAAAGAAAAATACTCCAGGCCACCAGCAATATTGCCCCCAATACGGCCACAGCAATAGCGCGTAAAAAGCCAATCTTCATGGCGCGGCGCATTTCTACCTGACCCACGCCATACGCCTGGTTGTCAACACGCCGCCGCTGGCCCAGCGCCCTGAGTAGATAAATAAAAGCTGCCACCAGGCTGACGAGGGCAAGTATGGGCAGTAAAATGTTTACAAGGACGACCGTCACGCTGCTTCCTCCATGAGTTCTTATCAGCAATTATACTTTAGCAGACGGTGCGTCTTTGGCAAGCAGTTTCTTAGCCTCTTCCCATAACTGGTCGAGAGCAGCAAAATCCTGGTCTTGAAGATTTAGGCTTTGCTGGGTAGCCATTTCCTCTATCTTTCGAAAACGAAGGGAGAATCGACTGTTTGCCTGGCGCAACGCTGTTTCGGCATCGACGCCCAGCCAGCGTGCTACGTTTACAAGGACAAAGAGCAGGTCTCCCAATTCGGCCGCTTTTTCTTCAGGGGAAACGGCCGTTTGCAGTTCAGTCAATTCTTCAGATACTTTGGCCATTACCCCAGCCAGGTCTGGCCAATCGAAGCCCACTTTGCTCGCCCGCTCTTGAATTTTTTGCGACCGGGCCAGGGCGGGCAAGGAACGGGGTATGTTGTCCAACAACGATTCCGGTGCAGTGGTTTTCTCAGCCCTTTTCAACATTTCCCAATTGCGCAGCACTTCGGCTGTGTCCGCCACCTCCCAATCTCCCCAAACGTGGGGATGTCGCCGTTTGAGCTTCAGCTCAATATCAGCGATAACGTCGCTAAGGGTAAAATCTTCCACTTCGCGAGCCATTTGGGCCTGCATGACCAGGTGGTAAAGCATGTCCCCCAACTCTTCGCGCAGGCCGGCAACGTCATCAGCATCGAGGGCTTCTACCACTTCGTAGGCTTCTTCCAAAAACCCGCTGCGCATGCTTTGTGGAGTTTGCTCCTGGTCCCACGGGCAGCCATTGGGCCCGCGCAGCACGGCTACCGTTTCGGCCAGGTTTGCCAAAGAAGCTTTATAAGGCAATGGGGGCACATAAAGACTGCTCAGATGGTCGATGTGGGAGCTGTGGTCGATGGCGTAAAGGGGCACAATTTCGACGTGTTCAGCAGAAGAACTGGCAGCGTGAACGAGTTGGACAGTATGTTCGTTGGGGTAAACGGCCGTCAACACCTGTTTCAATTCACTGGCCATGATGCGACTGTACACCTGCCCCACCAGTAAAGGCACATCCGGATTGACCGGCGGGTATGCGTAGGTGGCCAGTTCGATTGCGTCAAAAATCTGCACCCCATCTAGAGCATCGAGGCCAATGGCCGTAAGCATTGGTTCTATGAAGCTCAGGCCGGGCAAAACGGAAACGGCCAGCCCTAACTCTTGAGCTTTGGCCACCAGACGGGAAACAGTGGATTCACCGACAAAAGGATGGCCGGGCACGGCATAGCAAATGTCCTGCTCCTGCCCCAATCGCAGCAGTTCTTCAACAATGGCAGCGTAAACGTCTTCAAAAGTCTCGGCACTGTCGTAGATGTGGTCAAAGCTGGCGCGCGGCAGCTCTGGGGGCAGGTCATCAACAGCAGGATGGCGGCTGGTACGCAAGTAAACAATCCGCGCGCCGGTCAGTGTCTCCCACGCCTCTCTGGTCAAGAAACGGCCGTTACCCGGCCCTAACCCAATAATTGTGATACCCATTCTACCCCTCAAAGCAAAAAGGCGAGCACAATGTCTCGCCAGCTTGCGTTAAATTGACTACGCCTATCGCCAAAAACTCAGCAATAATGGCAAATCGCCTATCATAAAAACAATTAACGCTTGGTATAAGTTGGGGCCTTACGCGCCCGTTTTAGACCAGGCTTCTTGCGCTCCTTAATGCGTGCATCCCGTGTCAGATGACCATTTGCACGCAGCGGGCTGCGCAGATTCTCATCGTACTTTACCAGAGCACGGGCCAAGCCTAGCCGTACTGCACTGGTTTGTCCGGTGATTCCACCACCTTCTACCAGCACGGTCACGTCAACCTTGCCTTGAAGCTCAGCATCAACCAGGGGTCCTGACAGAACCTGAACATCGCCAAAGCGCGAAAAGTAATCACTCACTTCCCGGCCATTTACCATGAACGAACCATTGCTTTCAGCATCAATATAAATGCGTACTCTAGCCGAGGACGTTTTGCGCCGCCCGATTCCTTCAAAATATGGTCTTCCTTCGTAAGCCATCAATACCTCCCTACAGCTCCATAACTTTAGGTTGCTGTGCTTCGTGCGGATGTTCCGGACCAGCATAAACCTTCAGTTTTTTAATCATTTTCCGTCCCAGGCGATTTTTGGGCAGCATACCCCGTACGGCAATTTCTACAGGTCGTGTAGGATGCTTTTCCAATTGTTGACGCAGCGTCAGCTCGCGCAAACCGCCGGGATACCCGGAGTGCCGATAGTACATTTTCTTTTCCATACGCTGTCCGGTAACAGCAATTTTTTCCGCATTCACCACAATCACAAAATCACCACAATCTACGGATGGGCTGTAAATGGGTTTATGCTTTCCACGCAAGACTGCGGCAATTTGCGATGCCAAACGCCCTAGAGTTTTACCCTCAGCGTCAACTACGTACCAGCGCCGCTCTACGTCTGCCGGTTTTGTCACAAAGGTTTTCATACCCCTTCTCCTAAATCAACTTAATTGGAGGGTAAAGAGTAAAGTCTACAATGGATGTTGAGCCCTACTCTTTACCCTCTAATCGTCTCCATATGTTACAGATAGTAAACGTAATCCCTGCGGCGGAGCCACTGTGCCACATTGGTCACGGTTGGCTGCCCCAAAAGCTGCAATAAATTCGCTGACTGTCCATGAGCCATCGCCGACTAACTTTAAACTGCCGACAATACTCCGTACCATCCGGTACAGGAAGGCAGTGGCCTCTATTTCATAGATTAGTACGCTTCCTTGGCGTAACCAGTAAGAATGAAACACTTCTCGTATTGTGTTTTCACCCTGGGGCGATGTGCCAAAGGTAGCAAAATCATGAAGGCCAACGAGCTGTACAGCGGCGTCATTCATCTGGGTTATATCTAGCGGTGTGCTAATGTGCCAGTGGAAACGGCCGTGTAGCGGGCTGCGGACAGGTTGGTTGTAAATGTAATACTGGTATGCCCGACTCCGGGCATCAAACCGTGGATGAAATTCTGCATCGACTTCATCCAGTTGTAAAACAGCAATGTCTTTTGGTAATTTCGCATTGAGCGCGCGCTGCAAAGATTCTTTGCCATGGTTCCAGGAGGTTTGAAAGCTAACTACTTGTCCGGTAGCATGCACTCCCCGGTCAGTTCGTCCTGAACCTGTTATGGAAACCACAGAATTTGTTAATGAATGAAGTACGCGCTCAAGTTCTCCTTGAATGGTTGGCTGCTCGTCACGCTGTCGCTGGAAGCCAAAGTAATCTGTGCCGTCATACGCAATCAGGGCGCAATAGCGTGGCAAGCATTACTCCTCGTTGTCTACCAGCATCAGTACCGCCATTTCGGCGTTATCGCCAGGGCGCTTTCCAATTTTTACCATCCGTGTATACCCGCCCGGGCGTTCAGAATAACGGGGGGCCACTTCACTGAATAACTTCTTGACAACGTCAACCTGTTCCCGAGAACCGACGTCGTCTCTGACAACACGGAAACGCGGCAAGCGGGAGGCTGCCAAACGCCGGGCGTGCACTTCCATTGCAGGGTTTTCTTTACCGTTTGCTATCCCTCGTTTGGCAAGGGTGATCATTTTTTCTGCCGCCGGGCGGATTGTGCGAGCCTTCGCTTCGGTGGTAACGATTTTTTCATGGCAGATCAGGTCTGCAATCATATTTTTACGCAAGGCTTTGCGATGGGCCGCATCTCTATTCAGGCGGCGGCCGTGTACTCTATGTCGCATCGTATTTCCTCGTACTCTGTCGAATATTGTCAAACCGGGTGTGCGCTGAAAAACAAGCGCACCCGGCTACAAAACGGCCGATCAGGCCGCCATATCATCCTCATCCAAAAGGAAACCTTTGGCTCGCAGCTGCTGTTTCAGCTCATCCAGCGATTTTTCACCAAAATTGCGGATGGCTAGCATGGTTTCTTCACCACGTTCCAACATTTCCAGCATTTCGCCTACTTTGGTGATGCCCGTGCGCTTCAAAGAATTGAAGACGCGCACGCTCAAATCCAGGTGTTCAATAGGGGTATCATACACCTCGTTTGGTATCGCTTCTTCTTCTTCCTCTTCTTCAACCGGTAGGAAGGTTTCTTCGCTTACGCCGGCAAGAGGACGCATGTACTGCATCATTATCTGCGCTGACTGCGCCAGGGCATCTTCTGGTTTAATAGTGCCGTCTGTCCAAATTTGCATGATGAGGCGATCGAAATCAGCGACCTGCCCAACGCGAGTCTTTTCTACATCGTAAGATACGCGGGAGATTGGACTGAATACAGCATCAACAGGTAGTTCGCCAATTGGCAAACGTCCTCTTTCCTCGGCAGGAGAGTATCCCCGGCCTGTTTCTGCGGTCATTTCAACTTCGAGAAATGCTTCATCCGAATCGACCGTAAACAGGTACAAATCCGGATTGACAATCTCTACCTCAGGGGGGGTTTGAATATCCGCAGCGGTTACGGTACCTGCACCATGAACTTCCAGGCGCATGCGCGCGTTGTCAGTATCGTACAGGCGCATACGCAACTGCTTGAGGTTCAAAATGAGCTGCATCATGTCTTCGCGCACATGGGGTATGGCAGAAAACTCATGCGGCACATCACTCACGCGCACAGAGGTCACGGCAGAGCCAGGCAGAGAGGACAGCAAAATACGGCGCAAGGTGTTACCCACCGTCGCTCCATACCCGCGTTCCAAAGGGGCAATTGTAAAACGGCCGTATTTTTGAGACATGGCCGTACTTTCTATTTTCGGTAAAACCAGGTTACTAATAGCCAAGACCGAATCCTCCTCCCAAAATCATTTGGTTAGTCTGAGTCACAATCATTAACGGGAGTAGTACTCAACAATCAACTGCTCATTCAAGGGAGCATCAATGTCATCCCGAGCAGGAAGGTGCAGCACATTACCAACCAGGCCCCGCGTATCGGCCGTCAACCAACGCGGAATTTGGCGATCGTCATAATCTTGCTGCAACTCTTTGAAAAATGTCCGTCGCATACTCTCCGGGCGAATAGAAATTTTGTCCCCAGGAGCTACCAATGCAGAGGGTACGTTTGTTTTACGGCCGTTAAGCATAAAATGGCCATGTTGTACCAGCTGACGTGCATGTGCCCGAGAGCTAGCCATGCCTAAACGGTAAACAACATTATCAAGACGGCACTCCAGGTGCACTAACAAATTTGTACCTGTCAAACCCACCTGTTGCGTTGAACGCCGGAAATAATTCCTAAACTGCCGCTCCATAATTCCATAGATACGGCGCGCCTTTTGCTTTTCCCGTAGCTGCAGCAAATAGTCAGACGCCCGCCCGCGACGAAACTGAGTCTCGCGACCATGTTGCCCCGGAGGGTACGAACGGCGTTCAAAAGAGCACTTCGGGGTCATACAGCGTGACCCCTTCAAAAACAGCTTTTCGCCTTCGCGGCGGCAAAGCCTACAAACTGGACCAGTATATCTTGCCAACTTACAGTACCTCCATTCAAAAAGGATTCACGAGAGGTTTACAGGTGTGGCAACCTTTCATCCCTCTCAAAATAATTAAACGCGACGCTTTTTAGGTGGCCGACAACCATTATGCGGCACAGGCGTCACATCCTGAATTGACCGAATGCGAATACCAGAAGCTTGTATAGCGCGGATTGCTGCCTCGCGGCCAGGACCAGGCCCTTTCACAATCACGTCAACTTCTTGCATCCCATTTTCTTGCGCTTCCCGCGCGGCATTTTGACTCGCTAAACGAGCTGCATAGGGCGTACTTTTACGCGACCCCTTAAACCCCGCGTTTCCTGCGCTAGACCAGGCAACAGTGTTACCATTCAAATCCGTAATGGTTACAATCGTATTGTTAAAAGTCGCAAAAATATGGGCCTGTCCTTGTGGCACCATTTTCCTTGCTTTCTTGCGTACTTGTGTCTGTCTTCTACGTCGTCCCATCTCTATTCCTCACAAAAAAGGGCTAAAACTAGCTGTCTATTACTTACCTTTACGCCGCCCACGCCCAGCAACAGTTTTCTTTGGACCCTTACGCGTGCGTGCATTGGTTTTGGTTCGCTGACCATGCACGGGAAGGTGCCGGCGGTGCCGTAGTCCACGGTAGCAACCAATCTCACGCAAACGCTTGATATTCATTGCCACTTCACGACGCAAATCGCCTTCAACCATTAATTCTTGATCAATTACCTGACGCAGGCGTGTTACCTCTGCTTCAGATAAATCTTTCACTCGTGTATCAGGATTTACGTCAGCTGCATCTAAAATTTTCAAACTTGTAGACCGACCAATCCCATAGATATAAGTTAAACTGACTTCCACTCTTTTTTGGCGGGGAATGTCAACACCAGCAATACGAGCCATAATTCCTCCAGATAATTCAGCTTTTCAGGCCAAATATTTATCTCACACTACCCTTGACGCTGTTTATGATTGGGATCTACACAAATCACGCGAACAACGCCGCGGCGCTTAATAATTTTACATTTTGGGCAACGCCGTTTAACAGATGCCGATACCTTCATTTTTACTAACTCCGTTCCACTTACGAAAACGTTTGTTTCCGAATTGGCTCATACACCTTTTCACGAAACTGCCCTCTGCCAGGTATCTGGCCGAAGGCAGACCGACCTACTAGTTTCTCATAATTTTAATGATTTGTCCACAAATTGGATAAATCAGGCTGCTTCAATTACTTCACACAAGTCGCTTTGCACAGCCTCCACAGACTGATCGCCATCGACTTCCACAAGCAGTCCCTTTGCCCGATAATATTCCAAGATTGGGGCTGTTTGCTCAAAGTATACGCGCATCCGGTTCTGGATGGTATTCAGGTTGTCGTCGGTACGCCCTTCGATTTCTGCCCGTTTGACCAAGCGATTTACCAAAACATCTTGCTCGACGCGAATATATGGAACCACGTTTATGTGCCCATTAAAATCGGCAAGTAAGTTGTCTAGGGCCTGTGCCTGTGCAATGGTCCGTGGAAATCCGTCGAGAATGCCGCCATTTTCGCAATCTGGTTGTGACAGGCGTTCTCGTACCATAGCTATGGTCACATCATCAGGAACTAGCTCTCCTTTATCCATGAAGGATTTTGCCAGTTTTCCTAACTCAGTTTGATTTGTAAGGTTGTGGCGAAATAAATCACCAGAAGATATTTGCGGCAGACTGAAGCGCTTTTCAAGCAATTTGGCTTGTGTGCCTTTTCCTGCCCCAGGAGCTCCCACCAAAACTATGTATTTCATTACTTAATGAAACCCTCGTAATTACGCATCAGTAATTGTGCTTCTAGCTGTCGCATGGTATCGATAACAACACCTACAACAATGATTAACCCCGAGCCGCTGACAATGAGCACACTTTGCTCCAACCCTTCAATACGAAGCAGGTTACCGGCCAGGGCCATGATTCCCGGCAAAATGGCAACAAGACCTAGAAACACAGCGCCAACAAGAGTGATGCGGCGAACAACAGAAGTGATGTAATCGGCCGTGCGTTTTCCAGGGCGAATCCCAGGAATAAACCCACCCTGCCGCTGCAACGTTTGGGGTAGGTTTTGCTGCTGGATCATTACGTCAGTGTAGAAAAAGGTAAAGCCAACCACAAATAGGAAGTAGGTGATCCAGTAGAAGTAAAAGGTGGCTGATTCTGGTGTGTAAGTATTGTTCCCGAAACCACTAATTGAGCGGGCAATGCTCTGGAAGAAATTACCCTCAGCGGACATATCGCCGACAAAGAAGTTGGCAATTAGGGGGGGGAATGTCAATATCGATTGGGCAAAGATAATGGGAATCATGCCCGCGGTGTTTACTTTTAAGGGTACAAAGGTGCTTTGCCCCTGGTATACTTTCCGCCCGCGCACGCGACGGCCGTATTGCACAGGGATGCGTCGCTGCCCTTCTTGAATAACCACGATGACCAATACGGTCAGTACAGTGAGGATGAGAAAGGCTATAATGGTAAAGATCCGGGCAGTCATGTCGTCAATGGCAAACAATCGCGCCGCATTTGGCAATATCTGCGAAATAATCCCACCAAAAATGATTAGAGAGATACCCTGCCCGATACCTTCATCGGTAATGCGGTTGCCAATCCAGATAGCAAACATAGTGCCACCTGTCATGGCAAAAAGGGTGGTCATCGTTGGCAGTAATTGAGATGCTCCAAAACCAAAGTTAGGCATGATGGTTGCCAACCCATCTCCAACGCCGCCTCCAATGCTAAATCCTACTAAACGCACCTGCCCCACAGCCTGCAAGAAGGCCAGGGGAACTGTAATGTAATAGGTGATGCGGTTAATTTTGTCACGACCAGATTCACCCTCTGAAGCCAGCTCTTCAAGCTGAGGGATGATCGGTTGCAGCAACTGCATGATAATGGAAGCGGTAATGTAGGGGTAAACCCCCATGGCCATGACGGAGAAGTTGCGCACAGCGCCACCTGAGAGCAAGTCAAGAAAATCGATAACCTGGTTACCCGACACCTGTTCGGTAAATGCACGCCAGGCTTGTAACTCAACACCAGGTACAGGAATATTGGCTACTAAGCGATATATGACCAGCATCAAAACGGTGAACAAGATGCGGCGCCTTAGGTCTGGTAGAGCAAAGGCAGTACGTACAGATTCAATCATAGTCTTTTTACTCCGTAATCAGGTATTTCCCCTGATGGTTGGCTTAGAGCTCAAGTACTTCGACAGTACCACCCGCTGCTTCAATTTTTTCTTTTGCTGAGGCGGAAAAGCGATGGGCTTTAATGGTTAGAGGCGAACTGAGTTCGCCATCGCCAAGAATGACAACAGGATCCGTCGCTTTTTTAACCAGACCAATCTCGGCCATAACCTCTGGCGTTATGGTCTCGTCGCCAAAATCAAACTCGGCGAGGTTTTTCAGATTGACTGGGGTATAGTAAATTTTGCGAATATTTGTGAAACCGCGCTTGTAAGGTAAGCGGCGCGCTAAGGGCAGCTGTCCACCTTCGAAGTAAACGCCTTTACCGCCACCGCTGCGCGCATTTTGTCCTTTGGTACCACGGCCGGCAGTTTTTCCCTGGCCGGCGCCAGCACCACGACCTACTCGCTTGCGCTTCTTTTTCGCCCCTGGGGATGGACGCAGATCGTTTAGTTTCATGTTATTTTACCTCTTCTACGTGAACCAGGTGAGGCACTTTGTTGATCATGCCGCGAATAACGGCCGTATCTTCATGCTCCACTGTTTGATTTAACTTCTTCAATCCGAGCGCCTTAATCGTGGCCTTCTGCTTCTCGTTGTATCCAATTGCGCTCTTTTGATACGTAATCTTCAACTTTGCCATCATTCCCTACTCCAGAAAGGCATGACTTCCGAAGCGTCTTTTCCACGATCGGCCGCAACCTCTCTAACCTGCTTCATGCGGCGTAATCCATCCATGGTCGCCATCATAACATTCAGCACATTGGCGCTACCCAGAGACTTCGACAATATATCTCTATAACCAGCCGCCTCAACCACAGCACGCACGCCACCACCAGCAATAACGCCAGTACCTGGTGAAGCGGGTTTCAACATTACCTTAGCTGCGCCATGCACGCCTAAGATCTCATGCGGCACAGTCGTGCCAACCATAGCCACTGGTTCCATATTCTTGCGGGCCGCTTCTAATGCTTTGCGAATGGCATCTGGCACTGCGCGCGCCTTACCAACACCTACACCTACGCGGCCCTTATTGTCACCTACTACAACCGTCACACGGAACGCAAAACGACGGCCACCTTTGATAACTTTCGCTACGCGCGTAATATCAATGATGCGCTCATCAAACTCATTACGATCCTGGTCACGAAAACCTTGTCGTCTTTGACCCATAACGCAATCTCCTTACACCTTAAAACTTCAGGCCGCCTTCTCGGGCGCCATCCGCCAACGCTTTCACGCGACCATGATATAGATAGCCACCACGGTCAAACACAACTTCAGAGATCCCGGCAGCTAAGGCACGCTCAGCTACAACTTTTCCTACCAAAGTTGCCTGCTCTTTTTTACTTTTACCTTCCAGTTCTTCAGTAAGTTTCCTATCTACCGTTGAGGCAGAAACCAACGTATGACCGGCAATATCATCGATTACCTGGGCATAAATATTGTCCAGGCTACGAAATACATTTAAACGGGGCCGCGCTTGCGTCCCAGAAATTTTCATCCGGATACGCTGGTGACGGCGCTTGCGAGCTTTTAATGATTTTGCAGACATGCTAAAACTCCCTATTATACCTTGCCAGCCTTACCAGCTTTACGGCGAATAATTTCGTTATCATAACGAATTCCCTTCCCTTTGTAAGGTTCCGGGGGACGGGTCTTGCGAATTCGCGCTGCTAATTCACCTATCAGTTGCTTGTCAATGCCGGAAACAATAACGGTTTTACTCCGGTTCTCTACTGCAAACTGCACATCCTGGGGCGGATCAAACCGTATTGGATGCGAATAACCAACATTTAAAACCAAGACATCACCTTGCATCTCTGCCCGATAGCCAACGCCCTCAATTTGCAGGGTCTTCGAGAACCCCTGGCTCACACCAACCACCATATTGTTCAACAGCGCCCGGGTCAAACCATGTACAGCCCTGTGCTGACGAGAGTCAGTAGGCCTTTGTACGTGTAAAATCCCATCCTTCTGCTCAACCGTCATCTCAGCAGAAAAGGTTTGGGACAAAGAACCTTTGGGGCCTTTGACCGTAACGTGGTTATCTTTTATCTCAACCGCAACACCTTTGGGAAGCGGAATAGGCATTTTCCCAATTCGTGACATGCCGCACCTCACACTACCATACTTTACAGATTACTTCGCCACCAATACCGAGCTGGCGAGCTTTCTGTCCAGTCATCAATCCCTGAGAGGTGGTTACAACAGCAACACCCATACCACTTAATACCCAAGGAATATTATCTTTACCAACATAAATACGTCGACCAGGCCTGCTGATACGTTCTAGTCCAGTAATGACAGATCGCCGATCGCGACGTCCACCGACGTACTTGAGCTTAATTTGTAAAGCAGCACGCGGCTTTCCGGGAATTACTTCAAAGCTATCAACATAGCCTTCATCAACCAGCACCTGGGCCAATGCTTCCTTCATCTTAGAATGAGGCATGGAAACTGAAGGGTGCTGCCGCTGCAGAGCATTACGAATACGTGTAAGCATATCTGCAATTGGATCACTCATTGACATAATGACACCTCATCCTACCAGCTAGACTTCACGACGCCGGGAATATTCCCTTTCAAAGCCTCTTCGCGAAAGCAAATGCGACAAAGGCCAAAACGACGAATATAGCCGCGGGGACGGCCACAAAGATTACAACGGTTACGAACGCGGACAGGATATTTACGCTTTCCTTCGCGTGCGATCATCGACTTTTTTGCCATTTACATTTTCTCCTACTGCTCAAGAGTATTTCACCTTAGTTTTGCCAAAATGGCATATCTAGCATACTCAACAATCTACGACCCTCTTCATCAGTTTCGGCCGTGGTAACAATGCTGACTTCCATACCCCGAATCTTGTCGATTTTATCGTAATCAATTTCGGGGAAAATTAGCTGCTCACGCAACCCCAGCGTATAGTTACCACGTCCATCAAAGGAGTCTGGCGAAATCCCTTGGAAGTCGCGAGTACGAGGCAACGCCACATGAATAAGACGCGTCAGGAAGCTCCACATGCGCTCGCCACGTAGGGTGACTTTAATCCCGATAGCTCGACCCTCACGTAATTTGAAACTAGCAATTGATTTTTTTGCCTTTGTAATAACTGGTTTTTGCCCAGTTATGGCAATAATATCACCCACTGCAAAGTCAATTGCTTTCGCATTGTCTAAGGCTTCACCTACACCAACATTGATCACTACTTTTGTGAGCTTTGGTACCTGCATTACGGTGCTATAATCAAACTCTTCCATAAGTGCAGGAACAATTTCTTCTTTATACTTTTCTTTAAGCGGCTTAAATGCCATGTTTTCCTCCGAGTTAAGTGGCAGGCGGCCTACGCTTTTTACTTGCGCATCAGGAAACCTGGCTCACTCCGAGTGTAAGAGTACCTCAATCGAGGTCAACTCCACTATTTTTAGCGTACCGAACACGACGGCCGTTTTCATCACGGCGAATCCCAATCCGGGTCGGTTCATCGGTTTCCGGGTCTACCAACATCACATTAGAAATATCAATCGGCGCTTCAAACTCAATTATGCCACCTTGAGATTGGCCACCTCGACCGCCGGTAGGGCGTGATCGCTGATGCTTTTTCACTACATTTACCCCAGATACAACCACCCGGTTTTTATCAGGAATAACCCGTAGCACTTTGCCACGTATACCTTTATCATTTCCGGCAATAACAACTACTTGATCATCAACTTTTATGCGCATGATCTACCTCATCATCCTCATTACAATACTTCAGGCGCCAGGGATAAAATGCGGCTAAACCCTTTTTCGCGCAGCTCACGCGCCACAGGACCAAAAATGCGTGTCCCTACTGGAGACCTTCCATCTGGCGCCAGGATGACAGCAGCATTGTCGTCGAAGCGAATATAGCTCCCATCCTCGCGCTTGTACTCCTTGCTTGTGCGCACAATCACGGCTTTTACAATCGTACTTTTCTTTACACCAGAATTTGGTGCAGCCTTTTTTACCGTGGCCGTCACCACATCCCCAACTCGACCATAGCGCCGCCGGGAACCACCCATTACTTGAATTACAAGCAATTCTCGGGCGCCGGAATTATCAGCCACTGTTAACCGACTTTCCTGCTGAATCATTGTCTAGTCTCCTCAAACTTATTTGGCACGTTCCAGGATAGAAACAACCGACCAGCGCTTGTGCCGGCTAATTGGACGTGATTCAATGATCTGCACACGATCTCCCATGCGGCATTCATTTTCTTCATCATGCGCCTTGTACTTTTTTACAAGGCGCAAGACCTTTCCATAACGCGGATGGCGTTTTGTAGTCGTTACAGCCACCACAATCGTTTTGTCCATTTTGTCACTTGTAACCACCCCAGTAAGGCGTTTTCTTTGCTCTCTCATAATTTACCTACCCTGCAATTTCGTATTTAACGACCAATCGGGGCGCAAATTTTTGCTGCCGTGCCTTCCGGCCATGCAGGTTCTTCCGGTTTAGATTAACCATCGCTTCGGCAAGCTCATTATCATCCTGGTCCATAAAGCGCACATACCATGCACTGTCTTCATACTGAAAGCGAGCGGTTGCCTTCCATTCTCTGTCCGGCTAAAACGGAAGCAATTTCTGGCTCCTGCGCTGCTACATCTTTCGCCTGTTGCCGCATGTGCAATACAGTCTCCAACTGGGCAATCTCCCGTCGTACCTGCTTTAACCGTGCGTAGTTTTCTAGGCGCGCCGATGCTTTTTGAAAACGCAAATTAAACATTTCTTCACGTGCATTTTCCAGCATTTCACGCAGCTTGTCGCCGCTCATTTCTCGCAATTCCACAACATTCAACATTAGAGTGCCTCCTCACGAGATACAATCTGGGTGCGAATAGGCAGCTTATACTTACCCAAATTCAGTGCATCTCGGGCAACATCAGCAGGAACACCCGCGATTTCAAACATAATGCGCCCCGGTTTTACAACAGCAACCCAATGGTCTACAGAACCCTTACCCTTACCCATGCGCGTTTCTGCCGGTTTTGCTGTCACCGGTTTGTCTGGGAATATTCGAATCCAATATTTTCCACGACGGCGCATTCTACGGACCATAGCACGACGCACTGATTCAATTTGGCGGCTGGTAATCCAACCTGGCTCTAAAGCCTGCAAACCAAATTCTCCATGCAAAAGCTGCGACCCACCTTTTGCTTGACCTCTCATGCGACCGCGAAATTGTTTGCGATATTTAACGCGTTTTGGCATTAACATGGTCTACTCTCCAATTCCTACTCACTAATGTAAACGTCCGTCGCTTCAACTTTTTGTGGTAGGATTTCGCCCCGGTAGACCCAGACCTTGACGCCAATCATTCCAAAGGTTGTCAAAGCTTCTGCCGTACCATAATCCAAGTCCGCACGAAGAGTGTTACGTGGAACACGGCCGTCCCACACCTTCTCTTTCCGGGCCATTTCCGAGCCGCCCAAACGGCCGCCCACTTCAATGCGAATTCCTTCCACACCCTGCCGCATAGCCTGCATTGCCGCACGCTTCATTGCGCGACTGTGTGAAATTCGCCGCTCCAGTTGATTAGCAATATTCTCCGCAATTAATTTTGCATTTGCTTCCGGTTGTGAAATCTCTTCCACTTCCACCTTAACAGCCTTATCCGTTAAAGAACGTAGCTTCCCACGCAAATCTTTAACAGACGCGCCTTTTCGCCCAATCACAATACCCGGGCGGGAAGTATGAATCGTAATCGTTACCTGATTCGGCGCAGCTCGTTCAATTTGCAAGTTTGCTACACCCGCAGATGACAATTCCTTTTTTATCATTCGGCGAATTTCAAAATCCTCGAGGAGCAAATCACGGTACTGCTCACCTTCGGCAAACCAACGTGTATTCCAATCACGAAAAGCTTTCAGACGGAACCCTACTGGATGTACTTTACGTCCCACTTAGCATCCTCCACATCGACGATAGCGACAGCCATCATCGCCTATAATCACCTTAATTCTCAATCTCCCGTTCGGCCAACACAACTGTTATATGTGACGAGCGGCGCATAATAGGTCTAAAACGACCCCTACCTGCAAAACGACCACCATAGGGCGCCTTGCGGTGTCGTGGACCCTCATCAGCAAAAATGCGGTGAACCACCAGCTCGTCAATTTCCAAACCAAAGTTCTCCTCCGCATTCGCAACCGCCGATTGAATCAGCTTAAACACAGGTTCAGCTGCGCGCTGGGGCATAAACCGCAAAGTATCAAGAGCCTGTTCCGCGCCCATGCCGCGCACAGCATTGACAACCAGCCGAACCTTTTGTGTTGAGATCGGAATATGTTTAGCAATAGCCCTAACTTCAAACACTTCAGCCATAATTACCGACGCCCCTTCTTTTCAGCTCTAACATGTCCGCGAAAAGTACGGGTTGGGGCAAACTCACCCAACTTATGTCCTACCATGTTTTCCGTTATATAAATTGGAATATGGCGTCGACCATCATAAATAGCAATAGTATGACCTACCATCTGCGGGAATATTGTGCTAGACCGCGACCAGGTACGAATTACCTGCCGCTGCTTTGCATCATTCATCTTCTCAACTTTTCGTAATAGTTTTGGATTTACGTACGGCCCTTTCTTTAATGAACGAGACATATTTTCACCTCCTACCGACGCTTCTTGGTGCGACGACGGAATATATACTTGTCGGTACGTTTGTTGCGGCGCGTCCGTCTACCCTGAGCTGGTTGACCCCAAGGCGTTTTGGGTCCAGGCATACCAATCGGTGAACGTCCCTCGCCACCACCGTGCGGATGATCGTTGGGATTCATCGCTGAGCCACGCACTGTTGGACGAATACCCAGGTGACGTTTACGCCCAGCCTTACCTAGTTTTACGTTACCATGCTCCACATTCCCGACCTGGCCAATGGTCGCCAGGCAGTTCTTGGGAACATAGCGTTCTTCACCCGAAGGTAAGCGCAGCGTGACATACAATGGGTGATCTTTAGCCAGCAACTGGGCAGAAGTCCCAGCTGAGCGTACCAATTGACCACCTTTTCCCTCTTGGAGCTCAATGTTATGAATTTGCGTGCCGAGGGGGATGTTATTCAGAGGTAAAGCATTTCCCGGCCGGATCTCCGCTATCGGGCCGCTCATCACCGAATCACCAACGCGTAATCCTAGTGGAGCGATAATATAGCGCTTTTCGCCATCTGCGTAATAAAGGAGCGCAATACGAGCCGAGCGATTGGGATCATACTCTATGGTTTTTACAAGAGCCGGAACCCCAAACTTATCACGCCTAAAATCAATCAGACGATAGCGGCGTTTGTGGCCACCGCCACGATGGCGAATTGTAATTTTCCCGCGAAAATTTCGTCCACCACGCTTTCGTAGCCCTTTAGTCAAAGACCTTTCGGGATAAGAATGTGTCACTTCCTCAAAAGTTTGGCCGCTCATATCTCGGCGACCAGGGGAAGTAGGCTTAAATACTTTTATTGGCATAAGACCTCCAGAGACGGAATCAGTTAGTTTGAAAACTTATAGGAACAAGACCCCACAAATTAGCAAACCTCATCCCTGATCTAATCTATTCTTTATACACCTTCAAACAAATCAATACTGTCACCCGTTGCAAGGGTAACAATTGCTTTTTTCCAGCCTGTTTTGCGGGTAGTTACACGACGCCAGCGCCTTGCTCTTTTTGCAGGCATGTTTGCTACACGCACTCTCTCAACCGTAACATCGGGCCAGGCTAGCTCAATGGCTTGCTTAATTTGAACTTTATTTGCCCGAGAATCTACAACAAATGTGTACTGATTTAATTCGTCTGCCATGAAGTTACTTTTTTCAGTTACTACAGGTCGACGGATAATTTCACGCCAATGCATTGGTTATGCCTCCTCTTCAACCTCTTCCTCACCAGTATTGAGGAAACCATCAAGAACTTCAAGGGCAGCCAGAGGCATAACAATTTTGTTATAGCCTAATAAATCTCGAACATTAAGATAATTGGCGTGCAGTGCTTTAACGCCTGTCAAATTCCGAGCCGATTTCTCTACGGTCTCATTTCTTCCTGGTAACAAAAGTAATGTGCTTTCACCGGAAGCGACTGCTTTCAGCAGTTGGACGATCTCCTTCGATTTTGGAGCATCCATCTGAATATTGTCCAAGACTACCAGATCACCATTGCTTGCCTTCACGCTTAATGCAGAACGAAGCGCAGCCCGGCGCATTTTTCGCGGCATGCTTTTTGTATACTTACGCATCTGCGGGCCATGAGCAACTCCACCACCCACAAAAATAGGCGCACGACGGCTACCATGGCGTGCACGACCTGTCCCTTTTTGACGATATACTTTTGCCGTTGTTCTATTAACCTCAGAGCGCCCCTTAACTTTATGGGTTCCAAGGCGGGCATTTGCAAGCTGGCGAACCAACGCCTGATGCATCAGGTCGCGATTTATATCTGCCTCGAATATGCTTGCCGGAAGAGTGACATCACTGACTTCCTGGCCAGCCATGTTGTATACTGGTACTTTCATCACTAAACCTCCGCTAGCTCTTTGCAGCATCCCGAATAATTACTAAGCCGCCCTTTGCGCCAGGAACTGCACCCTTAACAGCGAGCAGATTTTTCTCAACGTCTATGCGCACGATTTCCAAATTTTGCGCTGTATAACGCACATCGCCATAATGGCCAGGCATTCTCTTTCCCTTAAACACATGGGCCGTACCTGAGGCAGCACCAATCGAACCGGGTGCACGGTGACGATCAGATTGACCGTGGGTCCTTACGCCTCCGCCAAAGCCATAACGCTTCACGGTACCGGCAAAGCCGCGCCCTTTTGTCTGCCCCGTCACATCAATGCGATCTCCGGCCGCAAACTGTTCAACCGTAATGACTTGGCCAACCTCATACTCTTCCGCATTTCTTGTGCGGAACTCGCGTAGGTGACGAACAGGCGCAGAACCGGCAACTTTTTTTCGATGTGGGTGCTTTTTATCGGTTTTTAACAATCCCAAATGGCCACGTTGACCCTTGGATAGTCGTGACTCTTTAACATCGCCAAAACCAACCTGAACAGCTTCATAGCCATCCTTCTCATTGGTTTTTACTTGTGTCACAGTACACGGGCCAGCTTGTATAATGGTTACAGGGGTTACAATTCCTGCTTCATCAAACACCTGGCTCATGCCCAGTTTAATGCCTAGTAAACCTTTCATATCAACCTCCCAGGACTGTCAGCTACCAGGCTAAAGCTGCATCATCCTTCTGGTCCAATTTATATTGAAATCTCAATGTCGACACCCGCTGGCAAATTTAACCGCATAAGGGTATCGATTGTCTTTGAATCCGGATTGATCACATCGATCAACCGCTTGTGTGTTCTAATCTCAAAATGTTCGTGTGAGTCTTTGTCAATAAACGTGCTGCGACGCACTGTAAATCTTTCTATTCGTGTTGGTAATGGTACCGGACCTATTACACGAGCTCCTGTACGTTCGGCCGTGCCAACAATGCGTTTAGCAGATTGGTCTAATACACGATGGTCGTAAGCCTTTAAACGAATGCGGATTTTTTGCTTTGCCATAATCGCCTCAGGATGTAAGGCATTAAATACAATGCCTTGATACACCAAATTACGCCAGGATTTTGGTAATAACCCCAGCACCTACCGTCAACCCACCTTCACGAATTGCGAATCGCTGCCCTTCTTCCAGAGCTACCGGTGTAATCAACCTCACTATCAGGTTCACATTGTCCCCTGGCATCACCATCTCTACCCCTTCCGGCAGCGTGATCTCTCCCGTCACGTCCATCGTCCGAATGTAGAACTGCGGACGATACCCAGGGAAGAATGCCTTGTGCCGCCCACCTTCATCCTTGCGCAGCACGTACACTTCGCTCATGAACTCCGTGTGCGGGGTGATGCTGCCCGGCTTGGCCAATACCTGCCCGCGCTCTACTTCGTCCCGGCCTACACCACGCAGCAGCAAACCAGCATTGTCCCCTGCTTCGACCTTGTCCAGGACCTTGTGGAACATCTCCATGGAGGTCACGACCACCTTGCGGATGTCGTCCTTCAGCCCCACGATTTCTACTTCGGTGTTGGGGGTCATGGTCCCGCGGTCGACACGGCCGGTGACTACCGTCCCGCGCCCCTTGATGCTGAAGACGTCTTCCACGGACATCAAGAAGGGTTTGTCGGTCTCGCGCTCAGGAGTCGGTACGTACTCGTCCACCACGCGCATCAGCTCCCAAATGGGGGCGTATTCCGGGGCGTCGGGGTCGCTGCTCTCGCACTCCAGGGCTTGCAGCGCGCTGCCGCGCACAATGGGTGTCTCGTCCCCAGGAAATTCGTAGCTGTCTAGCAGCTCGCGCAGCTCTAGCTCCACCAGCTCCAGCAGCTCTTCATCGTCCATCATGTCGCATTTGTTCAGGAAGATCACCATGGCCGGCACTTCTACCTGACGGGCGAGCAGGACGTGTTCCCGCGTTTGGGGCATGGGTCCGTCGGGGGCGGCGACTACCAGAATGGCTCCGTCCATCTGGGCGGCGCCGGTAATCATGTTTTTGATGTAGTCCCGATGTCCAGGGCAGTCCACGTGGGCATAGTGCCGGTTTTCGGTCTGGTACTCGACATGGGAGATGGCAATCGTAATCCCGCGCTCTTTTTCTTCGGGCGCGTTGTCGATCTGGTCGAAGGCAGAGAAGTCTGCCAGACCTTTCAGCGACAGGGTTTTGGTGATTGCGGCCGTCAGGGTGGTTTTCCCATGGTCGATGTGACCGATGGTCCCGACGTTGACATGGGGCTTTTCACGTACAAATTTTTCTTTCGCCATTTTTACTTCCCTCTCTGCAACTCAAATAATTTAAATAATACAGGCTAGATCATCCGCCACGGAGAATAGTTCGAGCAATTTCCTCACTAACCGGAGCGTAATGATCAAACTCCATCGTAAACGTCCCTCGTCCTTGGGTCATCGAGCGCAACCGTGTAGCATAACCAAACATTTCAGCCAGTGGAACTTTTGCGCGGATTGATTGAACATTTTCAGTACGCATTTCCATACCCTCAATCATGCCCCGCCGGGACGAAAGGTTGCCGATAACATCTCCTGTGTAGTCTTCAGGAGTTACAACCTCTACAGACATTATTGGTTCAAGCAAAACCGGGTTGCCTTTTTGCGCCCCATCTTTAAGGGCCATCGAACCTGCAATTTTAAAGGCCATTTCGGATGAGTCGACTTCGTGAAAGGACCCATCGTAAAGAGTAGCTTTGAGGTCTACTAACGGATAACCTGCTAAAACACCACTATCTAATGCTTCTAAAATACCAGACTCAACGGGCTTGATATACTCTTTTGGAAGAATTCCGCCAACAATGCCATTTTCAAAAACGAACCCGGAACCTGGTGGCAACGGTTCCAGGCGAAGGATAGCATGCCCATATTGCCCTCGACCACCTGTTTGACGAACAAATCGACCTTCTGCTTTATCAATTTTTCGGGTAATAGTTTCCCTATAAGCAACGCGCGGTGTTCCTACATTTGCTTCAACTTTAAACTCACGAAGCATTCGATCCACGAGAACTTCTAAATGCAACTCACCCATGCCATACAGTACAGTTTGACCCGTCTGCTCATCAGTTCTCACCTGAAAAGTGGGATCTTCCTCAGAAAGAGCTTTTAAGGCAATGCCCAACTTATCTTGATCGGCGTTGGTCTTAGGCTCAATAGCCATCATAATGACAGGTTGTGGAAATTCGATAGATTCCAGAGCAATTGGATGAGCATAATCACACAAGGTTTCGCCGGTAAAAGTTTGTTTTAAGCCCAATGTGGCGGCGATGTCCCCTGCTCTAACCTCTTTCAAATCTTCTCGATGGTCGGCGTGCATGCGTAGAATTCGGCCAATTCTTTCTTTCCGATTTTTCGTTGAGTTAAGAACTGAAGAACCGCTTTCCAAAATCCCGGAATAAACTCGGAAGTAAGCCAATCTGCCTACATAAGGGTCAGTAACAATCTTAAATACCAAGGCTGAGAGCGGTGCATCATCCGAAGCTTCCCGCGTTTCTTCCTGGCTAGTAAATGGATTCACACCATCCATCGGAGGTACATCTAATGGGGATGGCAAGTAATAAACAATTGCGTCAAGCACGCGCTGCACACCCTTATTACGCAGAGCTGTTCCACACAAAACAGGTGTTACATCACCACGGATAGTTGCCTTGCGTAAAGCTTCCCGCAATTCGTCAAGTAAAATTTCTTCTCCCTCGAGGTAACGCATCATTAAATCATCATCAGTTTCCACAATGTATTCAATGATGATCTTACGTGCACGTTCAGCTTCTTCCTTGACTTCATCAGGCATAGGCACGGTAACAGCCTGGGTACCCAGATCTTCTTCGACCCAAACAAAGGCTTCCATTGTAAGAAGATCAACAATCCCGCGAAAATCTGATTCCGCACCAATTGGCCATTGAATAGCGATTGGTGTTGCACCCAGGCGTTCACGAATCATGCCAATGGTTCGCTCAAAATCAGCGCCAATGCGATCCATTTTATTGACAAAGCAGATACGAGGTACGTTGTATTCATCCGCTTGTCGCCATACTGTTTCGGATTGAGGTTCCACACCTGCCACAGCATCAAATACTACTACGCCACCATCTAACACACGGAGGCTTCTTTGTACTTCAGCTGTAAAATCAATATGGCCAGGCGTATCGATGATATTAATCTGATGATCCAACCAATAAGTAGTTGTAGCCGCCGACGTAATGGTGATACCACGCTCCTGCTCTTGTACCATATGATCCATCGTAGCAGTGCCATCATGCACCTCGCCCATTCGATGGATTCTTCCTGTGTAGTACAAGATACGTTCGGTTGTAGTGGTTTTGCCCGCGTCAATGTGCGCAATAATGCCTATGTTGCGGACCTTCTCCAATGGAAGACGGCTCATCACTCAATCCTTAAATTAAAACCTAAAATGAGAAAATGCCCTGTTGGCTTCTGCCATACGGTGGGTGTCATCACGTTTCTTAACTGCTGCCCCCTGATTGCCAGCCGCATCCATAAACTCATTAGCCAGTTTTTCAGCCATGGACTTACCGCCACGAGATCTCGCAGCCGTTAAAAGCCAGCGCATGGCTAACGAAATCTGACGATGCGGATCAACAGGAACAGGAACTTGATAAGTGGCGCCGCCAACGCGGCGCGGTTTTACCTCGATTTGAGGTGTTACATTTTTCAATGCTTCTTCAAATACATCCACAGGATTACGTTTAGCACGTGATTCGACGAGATCGAAACTTTTATAAATCACGCCCTCCGCAGTACTTTTTTTGCCACCGCGCATGAGGCGATTGATAAACATTGAAACGTGCAGATTGTTATAACGTAAATCCGGTTCAACTACGCGTTGTTCCGGGCGATATCGTCTAGGCATTTCTACATCCCCTCTGCATCAATTATCTTGGTGCTCTCGTACCGTATTTTGAACGGCCTTTCTTTCTCTTTTCCACACCGCCGGCATCTAATGTGCCACGTACAATGTGGTAACGAACCCCTGGTAAATCCTTCACACGACCGCCACGAACCAACACTACCGAGTGGTCTTGCAAAGAGTGCCCTTCCCCAGGAATGTAGGCGGTCACTTCAATGCCGTTAGTAAGGCGCACACGGGCCACCTTCCGCAAGGCGGAATTGGGTTTTTTGGGCGTCATGGTTTTCACTTGTGTACACACGCCACGTTTTTGTGGTGCGCCCTTTGGCTGGCGCGTCCGACGCTGCTTAAAAGAGTTCAATGTCCATTGCAGCGCTGGAGCTGTGCTCTTTTTCGAACGAGCTTTACGCCCCTTGCGTACGAGCTGGTTTATTGTAGGCACGCAATTTTCTCCTTATAGTCGTTCTTGAAAGCTAATGACTATACACAGAACAATGATGTGGCGAAACAGCGTGCCACACCATTACCTTCCGACAAATGGAGGCCATCGTAGCTCGCACAAAACTCGATGGCCTCCAGATTAAATTCTTCTATAAAATTTGGTAACCTAGCTACTTATTAAGTTAGGCACCCTCTTCATCTATTGGCAGACATACGAAGGCGTATTCTAGCACAATTAGAACGGTTGTCAAACACTATTCAACTTTAAACTCAGTAATTTATTCTGCTAAAACCCGAGGGCTTCTGCAGTGCAAAATAACCAGTTTAGCTTAACGGCGCGAAAGCCCAATGAAGTCACTACCGGTCCACCGGCGACCACGCTTTTCGTCTTCCTTTCCAAATCGAACAACTTCTCCAGAGTCAGTTTCTGCCTCAACAGCCAGGCCAAGGCTTTGAAGTTCTTTGACTAATACTCGGAACGAAGCCGGGACTCCAGGTTCCTCAATAGGTTCGTCTTTGACAATGGACTCGTAGGTTTTTACACGACCCTGAACGTCATCTGATTTCACAGTGAGCATTTCTTGAAGCGTGTATGCTGCACCATAAGCTTCTAAGGCCCAGACTTCCATTTCGCCAAAACGCTGGCCGCCAAATTGGGCCTTGCCGCCCAAGGGTTGCTGAGTTACCAGAGAATAAGGGCCCGTGGAACGGGCATGCACTTTGTCTTCTACAAGATGAGCCAATTTTAGCATATGTATTATGCCTACGGTTACTGGCTGATCGAACGGCCGTCCTGTTTTGCCATCAATCAAATACTCTTTGCCCACGGTTGGCAATGGAACATGTGTGTACCTGGTGATCTCACCCGAAAGTTGCTCCAGCGTCTCCAAATCAGCTTGAAGATGATCAATATGTAATTTTTCTGGGAGAGCATCACCCTGGGTTCGCAGCATATCCCCATACCATTCGCGTACACACACCTCAATCGCCTTATCGTTGTAAGGAACCCAATCAAGCTTACGCATATTTGCAGCATCTGTAGGGAAGATTTCTTCAGGATTCCAGCCCTGACTTCTCAGCCACTCACGCACGACAGCATGACGAGCAAAATGCAATTCAGTATCTAGCTTCGTGCTATCGTAACCCAATTCGCTAAGCCAACCCAGAATGAAAAGACGTCTAGCTTCCGCTTCGTCCGTTAGAGATTCAAGGTCATAGGCCATTTCAGACAACCAGTCCCAGGACCATTCTGAAACAACTTTCCAGGCACGATCTACCAACCAGGCTCTTGAAAGTTCAGCGGCAATCTCTCGCTCATTAGCCCCATCAAATACAGGGGTAATTGCCCGAAAACCCAATTTACTAGCAGCCCAGCCCAAGTGGGTTTCAAGTACCTGGCCAATGTTCATACGACCAGGCACACCCAATGGGCTTAAGATGATGTCTACAGGTGTACCGTCCGCCAGGAAGGGCATATCTTCGATTGGCACAACCTGTGAAATAACCCCTTTGTTACCGTGACGGCCAGCCATTTTATCCCCTTCGGATATTTTACGACGCTGGGCGACACTGACGCGGACCATAGTTTCCACACCAGCCGGCAGATCCCGGTCATGCTGGCGATTGAAGACTTGAACGTCAACAACTTTTCCACGAGCGCCGTGCGGCAGACGGAGGCTTGAATCCTTTACCTCACGCGCTTTGTCACCAAAAATTGCGCGCAGTAATTTTTCTTCAGGGCTCAGCTCTTTTTCGCCTTTCGGGGTAATTTTTCCAACCAGAATATCATTTTCTTTTACGTCTGCCCCAACACGAATGATGCCTCGCTCGTCGAGGTCTTTCAGTGCGTCTTCGCTAACGTTTGGAATATCGTAGGTAATTTCTTCCGGGCCCAGCTTTGTGTCCCGCGCCTCAACTTCGTGCTTTTCGATATGTACAGAAGTGAAGCGGTCTTGACGAACTAAGCCTTCGCTGACCAGAATAGCATCTTCGTAGTTACCGCCCTCCCAGGAAAGGAAGGCCACAACCACGTCTTGACCCAAGGCAAGCTCGCCCTGGTTAGTAGAAGAGCTATCAGCGAGCACGTCACCTTTGGTAACGCGTTGGCCTTTGGCAACTACGGGGCGCTGATCGATGCATGTGCTTTGGTTAGAGCGATTATACTTACGCAAGTTGTATGTACGAGGCCCATCCTTTTCCATGATGACAACCTGGTCCCCGGTTACACTTACCACTTCGCCATCAGCTTTGGCAAGTATTACCTGTCCAGAATTGTATGCAGCCTGTAATTCCATGCCTGTACTTACAACGGGAACATCGGGCTGGAGCAGCGGAACAGCCTGGCGCTGCATATTTGAGCCCATCAAGGCCCGGTTGGCGTCATCATGCTCAAGAAAAGGAATCAGGGCAGCAGAAACGCCAACAATCTGGCGCGGGGCAACATCCATGAAATCCACCCGTTGCACAGAAGAAAAGCGGAATTGTTGATTGCGTCGGGCAGAAACCCGTTTTTCTACGAATTGACCACGTTCATCAAGAAGCGAGTTCGCCTGGGCGATGGTATAACGATCTTCTTCATCCGCGGTCATTTCAATAATTTCGTCTGTGACGAAGGGGACAACTTCAACGGTTTCGATGCCTGCTTCACGAATTTTCTGTGCCAACTTTTTGGTTATAGCTTCGCCAGCAGCAACAATAATTTCCCCTGTTTCCGGATGCACGACGCTGTTGAAAGCATCATGGTTGATGAGTTCGTCGCTGTCAGCGGGGATCAAGTTGCGCACGCGACGGTAGGGTGTTTCGATGAAGCCGTATTTATTTACACGGCCGTATGATGCCAACCGCCCAATTAGACCGATATTTGGACCTTCCGGGGTTTCAATGGGGCAGATACGGCCGTAATGACTGTGATGCACGTCGCGAACCTCAAAGCCAGCTCGTTCACGGCGCAAGCCACCCGGCCCCAAAGCAGACAATGTACGCTTATGGGTCAACTCCGACAAGGGGTTAGCCTGCTCCATAAACTGGCTCAACTGCGAACTGCCGAAAAATTCGCGAATCGACGCTACCACAGGGCGAATATTAATCAACGAAATAGGCGTCAGGTTATCACTGTCGCGAATGGACATACGCTCACGCACCACGCGCTCCATACGCCGCAACCCCACGCGCAGTTTAGCCTGAAGCAGCTCGCCGACTGTCTTCACCCGCCGATTGCCCAGGTGGTCGATATCGTCTGCGCCTTCCAGGCCATTGTTAATCAGAATCATGCGGCGCACGACCTGCACAATGTCATGCTGGGTGATGGTGCGGTGCGACAACGGCACAATATCTTGCAAACCCAGCCGCTTGTTGAGCTTGTAACGGCCGACTCGGGCCAGGTCATACCGGCGCTGGTCAAACAATTGCTCCTGCAAATATTCAACCGCATTGTCCAGAGTTGGCGGGTCGCCAGGGCGCATGCGCTTGTAAAATTCAATGAGCGCCTGCTCAGGTAACGACCGTTGCGGGTCCCAAGGTGGCTCCTGCTCAATGCTCCCCTGTACGTAAAGATGCTCCGCGTTCGTATCAATATCCTCAAACAGCGCTAAAATTTCCTCGTCTGAGCCATCCTTCAACAGGGGCTGTCCCAGCCCATCATCCACCGCCGCCATAGCCCGCAGGAAAAGCGTTACCGGCACGGTGCGCTTGCGGTTAAACTTCACGGTTAAATAATCCGTTTTACGCGTTTCAAATTCCATCCACGCGCCGCGATCGGGAATGAGCTTTCCCATGGCCAAAGGGCGGCCGGTAGCACGCTCTTCTTCAAACTCAAAATATGCACCGGGAGACCTGATCAACTGGCTGACCACCACGCGCTCTGTACCATTAATAATGAAGGTACCCGCAGGGGTCATCAATGGAAAATCGCCCATAAAAATGTCTTGCACGATTGGTTGATCCAGATCGGCGCTATACAGCATCACCTTGACTGACAGGGGTGCAGCATAGCTCATGTCGCGCTCTACACACTCTTCAACACTATATTTGGGTTCGCCAAACCAGTAATTCAGATCAAACCCTTCAACTTCCGGCCGATTACAGGGGAAATAAAGTTTCAAGTCACCGCTAAAGCTCTCAATGGGCGAAATTTCGTCAAAAAGTTCAGCCAGGCTCTCGGTGATGAAGGTATCGAAAGAAGACAACTGCACATCAATTAAGGTTGGCAGTTCCAGAGGATGGGTTGTCCGAGCATAGGTTTTGAGTGTAATTGGATCATTCATTGCCATTAAATTTCACTTGCTCCCTGTTTGTAAAACTTACCGGGCAGCAAACCCTGGAAGTTCAAAATTGCAAACACACAAACATGGGGTGCAACGTATCTTCTGTTGCACCCCAACTATGTTTAATGATGTTGCCTTGGGTTACCCTTTATAAAATTGCATAATGCGAAAGCGTATTATATGTGTCTCTTAGCGCCCTGTCAACATCTTATATACTTCTATTATCTTTGCCGTGGCCTGCTGCCAATTATATTTGTCTATCGCCCGCTGCCGCAGCTTTTGCCCCAGCATTGCACGGCCCTGGGGATTATGCAGCAAGTCCGCAACTTCCTCGGTGAATGCCGCCACATCGCCCGTTGGTGCATAAACACCCCATTCGCCTAAATATTCTTGATGAACGGCCGTATCATACGCCACTACCGGTTGGGCCATCGCCATATAATTCAGCACCTTTCCACTACCCTCAGTAGATGAAATCTTCGACGCTACCGCCACGTCACCCAGAGAAAGGTAGTAGGGCGCATCCCGATATTCCACCTTCCCAGTGAAGGTCACCCGGTCAGCCACGCCCAGCCCCATGGCCATCTGCTGGTACCTCTGCACGCTGGGATAACCCATAATCAAAAAATGTGCGTTTTCTCCGGCAGCATGCAGTCGAGCAGCCGCCTCCAACAGGTGGGGAATACCCTGATAATCAGTTAACAAGCCTAAATATGCGACAATCAAGCGATCTGCAGGGATACCCAACTGCTGCCGCAACTGCAGCTTAGCCTCATCAGAAAACAATTGCGGGTCAAATCGGTGCGTATCCGCACAATCCGGTAAAGGGAAAATGCGAGATGGTGGCACCTGAAACCCCTCTTGCAACAACTGGCTGGCCTGGGTTGAGCTGGTTAATATTGCCTGAGGCAAATGGGAGATAAAACGCTCTAGACGGTGGGCCGGTTTGTACAAACGGCCGTTCGGATCCAAAAATTTATGGTCTACCATTTCGCTTGTCAGGCTGCCCTGAAAGTCAAAGACCAGCGGAATGCGCAAAAAACGCGCTAATACCCCCCCAATTAATGCCCCTTCGTGCATATGCCCATGAATGACGTGGGGGCGCAGGCGCAAGCTTTCAATGAGGGCTTGCACACTCAAGTACGCATCAAAAGCGAGCTTATGACGCGATGAACCCACTTCGTAATCTGTGCGCCAGGGCAGCGGGGCAGTGCGGCGAATGTCCAGGCCTGGCAAATCATCCCCTTTATAGTAGGTAACGATGGCGACCTGATGTCCAGCAGATTGCAAATGGCGGGTTTCTTCCAAAATGCGGATATGTCCCCCATAATCGCTAAAAAACGAGGTGGGGGCAATCATCAAAATGCGCAGCGAATCGCCCGCATCGGCCACAGAAGGCATCAATTATCGTCCTTTTTGCGGCGTGATACCCAACTGCCCAACATTTGTTCGGCAAAGCTGGGCCTTTGAATGTCGCTCTTGATGGCTTCGTTCCAATCGTTTTCAGCCCGTTCGTGCAGCCATTTTGCGCGTTTGGCCTGCAGGTCAGCAAAGGTGGCTTCCAAAGCTTCACGCTGGCCTTCCGCCACCAGGCGACGCAGTTCTGTCAGGTCGTGTAAGATGGCGTCCAGCCAGCGCAAAGTAGTGGCGCTGTTGTGCAATGCCAGTTCAGCAATCTCCGGACCAGCGTGCAGCGGGGCGGTCGTCAAGGCCAATGGCAGGCTGGCAAAACGGAGCATATCGCGCCAACTGTTGGTTGCATTGAGCGTGTTGAACATGGCAGCCGCCAAAAAACCTGGCATGGTTTCAACGCCTTGCATCAATTCATCATATTCCAACGGGTCAAGAAAGTAGGGTACAGCACCGAGCAGGTGGCCAAAGTTTACGGCCGTTTCCACTGCCCGCGGATCCGCCTCAGCGCCAGGCATTAAGCAAAAAACGCTGTTCTGAAATAAATCTGCCCCAGCCAGGGTCAGTTCTTCTCGTCCATCGGACAGGTGGGCGGCAGCTAGAATGGGCTGCATCCCCACATAATGCCCCTGGGAGAGGTGCGCCTTCGCCAGCGATAACCCCCGCCCCTTCAAGGGTGACATATCCAACACCAAGGCATGGGGTTGCACGTCGTTCGCTATTATCTCCATGACGCTTTCAACCTCCTGCTGTGGCAGGTTAAGCACCAGGATGTCACCCTGAGCAACAGCTTTATTTAGATTCCACTCCACTTTGTCAATAGCGCGCACCTCGTCTTTTGCCTGCTGGGCCAGCGCGCCATCAAAATCGTAGCCAACAATCTGCATTTGCGGCGCGCTTTTTTTAAGGGCCAGACCTATGGAAGCGGTCGTGCGGTTTATAGCCTAACAGGGTAATGGTTTGTGCGTTCATTTGTTTCTCCATTAATTTTGATCATCTGCCCATTGCAGCAAACGCAGCAGTTGGTCTTCGCTGGTGACGGAATTCCCCATTTTGTCCTGGTGGCGACGAATAAGTGACACAGTCAGGGGGGTGCAGCCCGCTGCCGCAGCCATCTCTGCCCCCCAAGCGGGATGCTGGGTCTTGACCACAAACGGTCGTTTCCACCCCTGCGCCATCGCCCTGCCCCCAGACCGCCAGCTTCTGCGGCAGCAGCTTTTCTGCCAGCACAATGAGGGTACGTTCCCACAACGTCAACTGTACTTGGGTTTTGCCCACGTCGTGCAGCAGCGCCGCCACCTGCAAATCTGGCTGGCTGTGCCCGGCTTGTTGCAGCGTGCGCCACACCTGGTAGCTGTGCCACTGGTCACCGGGGCTGAAGTGGTTGTACAACTGCCATTGGGATGGGGTAAGAACGGCCGTTACTTCTGCACGAGCGTCTGCAGGCAGATCCTTAATCGTCCACAGCCGCCAAAATTGACCAACACGATAACCCAACCCCACGCTAGAAACCCAGCAAGAATCCCAATAACGCCGAAGATGGTTCCATTACTAAAAAAGACAAAACAGTCGGAACCAAAAAAACGACTCCTAACAAAATCATGAACCCATACTGTTCCAACGGTCGCAGGCGATAGGACATTTCTGGTGGCAAGATTCCTGTTAGCACCTTATATCCATCTAACGGGGGAATTGGTATGAGGTTGAAAAACATCAAAATCAAGTTTATCCAGATAAACTGGGCTAACAAAAAAGATGTTGAGGGGATCAAAGAACCACCGGTATTTCCGAGGAAACCTTCCATGCCGACCAATCCAAAACGAATAGGCAGCACAAATAAAACAGCCATGATCAGGTTAGATAATGGTCCAGCAACCGCCACGATAGCCATGGCGGTACGGGGGTTACCGCGCATGTTGAAAGGATTGACCATTACAGGCTTGGCCCAACCAAATCCGGCTACCAGCAGGGCAATTGTGCCCACCGGGTCAAGGTGGGCAATGGGGTTCAGCGTGATACGCCCCATGCGGCGAGGGGTGGGATCTCCCAACCAATCAGCCACCACGGCATGGGCCAGTTCATGAATGGTAAAAGCTACCAGCAGCACGACGGCTCGCGCCAGAAGTGTAGCAATGTCAAGATCAAACATAGGTTTACTCCGCCGGTGTTTCCGGGGTGATAATGGTACCGCAAAAGGCACAAGTAACGCTGGTGACGCCGCGAGCCGGCGGCTCCACAGCCGCAAAACAGTTGGGGCAGGCCGTAGGGAAGGAAGCGGCCGTTTCTGCCAGCGTTGCCAGCTCTTCCAGGTACTCGTCAGCCCGGTCGCCGTCGATTTCGCCAGTCTGTATTTTTTTGATATAGGCTGACCAATCGGCGGAATCTTGACCCTTTAGATGAAAGCGCGCTCGCGAAACGGGGGCTGTGGCGGCAAAAACAAGCTCCAGAATGTCGTCTTTGCCCATACCCAAGAAGCCACCTTCTTCTTTGGCTTCCGCCGCCTGAATTTCGCTGACCTGAGCTACAATGTGCAGCTCTTGCACTTTTTCCGACTCGGCCTTGAAGATGCCAAAGCGGCGCTTGGTGACAACTTCATCCCGCTCTTCAAAGAAAATGCGCTGGTCGGTAAGCACCAATACACCCTCGGGGCCGTCGTCACCGTTTTGATGCCACACTGCTTCAACGGCCGTTAAAGGTCCTTCTCCCGCTACCAAACGAATGTGGGGCGATTCGGCAATCAAACTCATCATCTTGGTCAGTTTGTCCAACTGCCAATTCATCTTGTCCAGTTCGCCAGAAAGACCACCGTATAACCCTTCTAAAGCGGCAGTTGCAGCCTCAATGCGGCGAGAAAGGCCATTCACCAATGACTCGCCCAAACGCACTGAGCTGGCAGAGGCTTGTAGGCGGTCAATTTGCCTTTCGGCTTGATCCAGTTCGCGGTCCAGGCGCTGCACGTGTTCATTTAACGCCGCTTCAACCTGCGGGCGAATGTCGTCCCATTTGTCGTCCAGGGCTTCAAGCTCGTCTTCCAGATTGCCCGAGTGGACGTAGCCCTGGTCGCGCAGGGTCTCCAGGGTGGCCGGTAAGTCCAGCAGCCGCTGGTCGATGCGGCCAATGGCGTCGTAAGCCTCGCTGAGTTGGGCCTTAGCTTCCAGGCTGGCAAACTCATTTTGCAGTTGGCTGACGCGACTTGCCAGTTCGTTACCTGCGGCTACGGCTGCTGCCGGGCGGGCGGCGTACTGCGCGGCAGTTGGTCTTCTGGCGGGGGGTTGAGGCATGGGGCGCTGCTGCCGCTGCTGCCGCCGCGCATTGGCCCGCGCCGTGGGGCGAGGCCGTGCTTTTGCCGGCGCGGGACGGCTGCTTTTGCTGCTGCTTTTGCTCGGTGAGCTTTTCCCCATCTTCCTACCGCGGCCTTTGCTTGCCATATGTTTGCCTCCTTATGATTTTGCTTATTCGCAACTACCGAATCAGGCTGGCTGGCCCACGCGATAGCGCAGGTAAGCCTCCATGAAATCATCTAAACGGCCGTCTAGCACCGCCTGGGCATTTCCGACCTCATGATTGGTGCGGTGGTCCTTCACCATTTTGTAGGGATGGAGCACGTAGGAGCGAATCTGGCTGCCCCAGCCTGCGTCCACATCTTCCCCTTTCAGGGCGGCCATTTCTTGTTCTTGCTTGCGCCGTCTCCAGCTCAAACAGCTGGGCCTTGAGAATGTTCATGGCCACTTGCATGTTTTGCGTCAGCGAGCGCTGGTTTTGGCAGGAAACGACGATGCCGGTGGGCAGGTGGGTGATGCGAATGGCCGTTTCGTTCTTCTGCACGTGCTGCCCCCCCGCCCCACTGGCCCGAAAGCGATCAATGCGCAAATCTTTTTCGTCAATCTCGATTTCGATGTCTTCCGCCACATCGGGCCATACTTCGACTTTGGCAAAGGAGGTGTGGCGGCGGCTGGAAGAGTCGTAGGGCGAGATGCGCACAAGCCGGTGCACGCCACGCTCCGATTTGAGACGGCCGAATACATAATCCCCTTTCACCGACATCAGGCAGCTCTTCAACCCCGCTTCATCGCCGGAGCTGTCGTCTAAAATTTCCACCTTGAAATTGTGCTGCTCCGCCCAGCGGATAAACATGCGCTGCAGCATCTCCGCCCAATCCTGGGCTTCCGTACCGCCCGCCCCGGCATGAATCGCCAAAATCGCATCTTCCTGGTCGTATTCGCCGGCAAACAGCGTTTGAAACTCTAGCTCGCCCACTTCTGCCTGCAGCACTTCCACCTCGCGAGTCAATTCGTCATACAGATCTTCATCGCCCAATTCCGCTAATTCCAACGTATCCGTCAGGTGCTTGCTCAATTTTTGCCATACGACCACCTGGCCGCGCAGCCTGTTCAAATCACGCATAACAACCTGCGCCTGCTGCGAATCATCCCAAAAGTCTGGCGCAATTGTTTGCTTTTCCAATATTGCAATCTTTTCAATTTTCGTGGCTACGTCAAAGACGCCTCCGCAAATGATCTACGGTCTCTGTCAACGTTTCTAGCTGGGTTATTAATTCTTCCATGATCAATTACCTCTTCATTTAAAGCCAAAAGATTGGTCTGGTTACCAGATCTCCAGTCTTCGGTTTTTTAGCTTTCTTCAAACAAGCCATTCACAAATTGTTCCGGATCAAAGGGGGCCAGATCTTGAATTTTCTCGCCGGTGCCAATGAAGCGCACGGGCAAGCCCAATTCGCGATAGATGGCAAAGACCATGCCGCCCTTGGCCGTGCTGTCCAGTTTGGTCAGCATGACGCCGGTTACATTCACCGATTCTTTGAACTTGCGGGCCTGGATAAGCGCATTCTGCCCGGTGGGGGCATCCAGCACCAGCAGCACCTCATGCGGGGCCTGATGCACGCTCTTGCGGCACACGCCGTACACTTTTTCCAGCTCTTTCATCAGGTTGTACTTGGTGTGCAGGCGGCCAGCCGTGTCGATGAAGAGCAAGTCGTAACCACGGGCGCGGGTGGCGCGGATGCCATCGTAGGCGACAGCGCCGGGATCACCGTTGGGCTGACCGGAAATGACCGGCACGTTGGCTCGCTCGCCCCAAATTTTTAGCTGGTCGATGGCGGCAGCCCGAAATGTGTCGGCCGCGGCTAACATCACTTTTTTGCCCTTGTCCTGATAATAGTGCGACAGCTTGCCAATGCTGGTCGTTTTGCCAGAACCATTAACGCCGACAATCATGACCACTGTCAGCAGGCGGTTTTCTTCCATTGGGAAATGATTTGGGCTGGTCTAAAATGGCCAGCAGCTCTTTTTTGAGCGCTTCTACTAACTGGTCGGCGCGAAACAGACCCTCTTCGGCAACGCGGTGGCGCATGGCATCGATGAGATCCAGGGTGGTTGGCACACCCATATCGGCCTGGATGAGCAGCGCTTCCAGGTCTTCCCAGGTTTCATCGGTGATCTCCCCCATGCCCAAAACGGAGACAATCTGCCCGAATACAGACTGCCTGGTGCGTTTTAATGAGTCACGAATATTCTTGAACAAAATAATCCTCACAATTTATGAGTCTGCGGATAGGCTAGTAAACATGTTGCCTATGCGCAGACTCGTCTTTTCACCGTCAAGCTTTGCAGCGGCATTATATCATTGGCAGCCTGGTGTGAACAAAACGGCCGTTTCTCAATTACCGCTCTACTATCTCCCCGTCGGCCGTTAACTGCTCCACGCGCAGGCTGGCCTGCTCTAGCTGCACGTTGCACCGTTCGGCCAGCTTCTGTCCCCGCTCAAACAGCGTCATGGATTCTTCCAAGGACAAGTCACCCGCTTCAAGCTGGGCCACAACAGACTCCAGTTCTTGCAAAGCATCCTCAAAAGTCAATTCCTCGATGGGTGTTGTCATGTCATATCTCCGTAACCGCATCCACTACCAGATAATTGGCTCAATTATAGGGCAGCACAGATTAAGGCTCAATTTATCTACCGATCGCTTAACCTGTTGCCAGGGACCCCAAACAAACTTTAGGCAGAGAGAAACCGGACAATGATGGGATTTACCACTTCCGGCGCATCGTAAACGGCCGTATGCCCCATGCGCGGCAAAATTTTCACCTGGGTGCTCGGCATGAGCTTTTTCGTCCGCGCCGCGGCCTTCTTCACGTTGTATAGCGTTTCAAATTCCCCCATTAGCAGGAGGCCAGGCACATTAAACTGCCGCAGCAATTTATCAGGAGCCTGCCCAAAAAGCTGGCGCAAAACTTTTAAGCCCTGCCAGCGATTTACGCTGCCTTTTTGTTCGTCGTAAATGCCTAACGACCAATCCACGCGGTAATGGCGGGTAGCCAGCGCCATGGCGCGCGCCACCTGCCGGTCAAACTCCTGGTTGGGGCTGGGGGGTAAATAGGAGCGTGATGAAAGGTCAGTTTCTAGCTGGTTCACCTCTTTTTTAGGGAGCACGTTTTTGAGAAGGACCTTTACCGGCAGCCGTGCCCTGACCAGTCCTGTGGGGGCAATCATGATTACTTTGCGCACTCGCTCCGGGGCAATTATACCCAATCGCAGCACCAGCCATCCCCCGGCGCTAATGCCGCCAAAATGGGCATTCTCTAATTCCAGGCCGTCCAGCACGTCCAGCAGCCAATGGGAATAGCTGTCATCCAAAAAAGAGGGGGGATTGGCGTCGCTGCGGCCTGGCTGACCCACGGTGTCCAGGGCGTACACGCGAAAATGCGGCGCAAAGTCTCGCAGTTGATAGCGCCACAGGGGGGCGCTGCCCGCCACGCCTTGCACCAAAATGAGGGGTGGTGCGTCTGGCTCCCCGCTAACCAGCATGTGAGTCTGGCCAAAACGAGTATCGACGGTTATTGATTCGTAGGAAAAGTCAAACTTGTTGACTAGAGAGTCATACCAGGAGGTGATGGCCTGGTAACCCTTTTCACTTTTGTAAAAGTCTAGCTTGTTAATCGTCACTCCCTCCATGTAAAGTTTTTATGATTGGCTGCGAACGGTGGCCGGGAAACGGCCGTCTGCCACCTGAACATCCAGCGCATCCCCTGTTTTGACCTGATCAACGCTGCGCACGATACGGCCGTTTTCCGTGCGCACAATGGCATAGCCCCGGGACAGGGTTGCCTGCGGCCCCACAGCCTGCAGTTGTGCCCTGGCGACCGCCAGCCGTCCCTGCTGCTGCACCAATGTGCGCTGCACCGCCTGGGCCAGCCGGTTCGCCAGCGTGTCCAGCCGCTGCCGGTGGCTGTCCACCCGGCTGCGCGGGCTGAGCAGCGTGAGATGGCGCACCAACGATTGCACTTCCCGGCGGTATTGCGCCAGCCGGTCCATCATCAGGTCATGCAGATGAGCCTGCAAGCCGCCGACCAAGGGCGCAATGTCAGCTATGTCAGGCACGGCCAGCTCCGCCGCGGCAGAAGGGGTGGGCGCGCGCAAGTCTGCCACAAAATCGGTGATGGTGAAATCGACCTCGTGCCCTACCCCGCTGATGATGGGATGTTGGGCGGCAAAGAGTGCCCGCGCTACCCCTTCGTCGTTAAAAGCCCACAAATCTTCCATGGAACCACCACCACGGGCGATGATGATAGTGTCAATGTCGGAACGGCCGTCCAGCCAGCGCAGCGCGCGCACAATTTGCGCGGGGGCTTCGCTGCCTTGAACCAGCGTGGGGGCCATCAGTACCTGCACCAAAGGCCAGCGCCGCGCCAGCACGTTGAGGATATCGCGCAGGGCGGCGGCATCGGCCGAGGTGACGATACCGATTTTGCGCGGGAATTGGGGAATGGGTTTTTTGTGCGCCTCGGCAAACAACCCTTCGTCAGCAAGCTGCTGCTTTAGACGCTCAAAAGCCAGGGCCAGGTCACCTCTTCCGGCAGGCTGCAGCTTGTCGGCATAAAGCTGGTACACGCCGCCTGCTTCATACACGGAAATTCGGCCGTGGACTACCACAGCGTCGCCATCTTGGGGCAAAAAACGTAGTTTTTCCGCTGCGCTGCGCCACATCACGCACTTGAGCTGCGCATTGGCATCCTTGAGGGTGAAATACAAATGACCAGACCGTGCCTGGGTAAAATTGGAAATTTCACCTTCCAGCTCCACATCTTGCAGCCGAAAATCAATTTCAAAGAGGTCGCGAATGTAAGCCGTTAACTCGCTTACGGTCCAGGCGCGCTGCTCAAAGCTGTCTGTCTGCCGCAAAAAACTACTCATAGTGCTTCTCTAGATGGAGCATACAGCTCCCCAAAACTGATCGCTTGCTTACTTTTCTTGCCGGGCGCGCCATTCTTCATATTCGGGTACATCTTCACCCACAGACCAGAAGAAAAAGAAGGCGCCCATTGGCCCCATAAACTTAAACTGCTTGCAAAACTGTTTTTCACGCCGATAGTAATCCCTATCCAGCGTGTCCAACCAGTTCTTCAGAGACCCATGTTCGTTGATGTGTTTCTGGCAAATGCGGGCGTTATGGATGGTGGCCTGAATTTTACGGCCGTTGCGCACAATTCCCTTGTCTTCCACCAGACGTTCCACATCCACCTCTCCAAAGGCCGCTACCTTGTCTACATCAAACCCAGCAAACGCCTTTTGAAAGTTGGGCCATTTCTGGCGAATAACTTGCCAGCTAAATCCGGCCTGAAACACCGCCTGGGTAATCTTCTCAAAATAACCCGCATCATTTTCGGGAATTTCTCGCGGTGGAATCCGATCATCTGGAACTGTGGTCATTAGTAACCTCCCGTTGAATTTTTTGGTGACGGCATGAACGATTTGCCAATCGTAACAAAAGCGAGCATGCCATAGAGTCCAAATTTGGGGACTGCTGCCCTGTATCGCGTCCTAAAGATTGTAGAATAGGCAGGGGCTTGCGCGCAAGCAGTAACCTTGTCACCAATTGTAGGCTCATGATAGAATTTCCTAAATATCCCACATCATGGAGGTGATTTCTGGATAGTTTAAAGCTAGCTCATTTAATGGTTGAGACAATTTTGGAGAAGAAGGGAACAGACATTACGCTGCTAGACATACGTGACCAGGCGGTTTTCGCCGATTATTTTTTGCTTTGCAATGGGGATAACGCCCGCCAGTTGAGTGCGTTGGCCAGCAGCATTGCTGAAGAAGCGAAAAAAAACGCCCGAATTCTACCTTTGGGCGTCGAGGGGGAACCAGAAAGCGGCTGGCTTTTGGTAGACTTTGGCGATTTAATCGTCCACGTTTTCGCCCCAGAAAAACGCAATTATTATAATTTGGAAGAACTGTGGAGCCAGGCCCATACGGTGTTGGAAATGCAGTAAGAGCCTTCCTGACAAATATAAAAACCGGACGCATCAAGACGTCCGGTTTTTTTTTGAATTATTACTATGGTAACAAAGTTTCACACATTTGTCATTCTGAGTGAAACGAAGAATCTCACGCAACCTGGTCGGGATGCTTCACTGTGTTCAGCATGACAAATGTCAAAAGATTTGCTTAACAGTGAAGTGTAAATGCTATTCGCGAATCCAGCTATCGGTAACCCGATTCCAGGTAACCAACTCTGCTTCTTTGAAGAAAATACCGGCTTCCTTCACGCCATTTTCGACACTGTCCGAACCATGCACCAGGTTACGGCCGATTTCCATGCCAAAATCCCCGCGAATGGTCCCAGGAGCAGCATTAACCGGATTGGTGGCGCCCATGGTGGCCCGGGCTGCAGCAATGGCATCTTTGCCCTCCCAAACCATGGCCACAATGGGACCTGAAGTAATGTATTCCACCAGAGATTCGTAGAAGGGGCGGCCCTTGTGAATGCCATAATGTTCTTCGGCCAGTTCCTGGCTCATCTGCATAAACTTCATGCCCACAAGTTTGAGACCGCGCCGCTCAAAACGGCCGATAATCTCGCCGATTAAACCCCGCTGTACGCCATCTGGTTTGACTAAAATGAGTGTGCGTTCCATGTTTTACTCCGCTAACTATTTTTTGATTTTAGACAAAGAAAAAGGCAGCAATTTCCCTGCTGCCTCTTTGTTTTTAACTGGTCAATTGACCGCCAGATCATAAACGATAATAAAAATTTTTCAAGGTTACATGTTATCTAAGGCCTGGCGGTAAGTATCCAGTGCTTTTTGTAGCTGCCCATTTCGCATGTACGCATCACCCAATAGACGGCGGACAGGGGCTTCTTTGGGGTTCTTCTGCACGGCCGTTTCCAAATCCGCAATGATGATGCTTAATCCTCGGCCAGACTCAATCAGCTCTTTGAAAATTTGTATGGCGCCGGGCAGGTCACCAATATCTATTGCTTTGCGGGCCGCCTCTAGTTTTTCTTCATCCACGGTCATAATAGATGAGTCAAAGGTGGGTTCTGGTTTCTCACTCAGCAAGTTGGTGTCTACATCCGGCACATCGCCAACGTCAAAAGCAGCGCTGCGCAATGGTCCTGTTTGTGGCAAAGTAATGTCTTCAAAAATGCCAGATGCCATCACTTCATCCTCGGCAGTTAACCAGCTAGACACATCTGTTTCGCCAAATGATTTTAGCCAGCCCGTTTCTCCTATGCCAGATTGATCTTCCTCATCGGAATTAAGCCATTTTGGCCAGGATTCTACCAGCTCAGCATTGATGTCGTACTCAGTTCCCAGTTCTACCGGAATTTCTGGAACGTCCTGCGCCATTTCGGGTTTGTCTGATCCAGAATCCTCTTCTTCCTCTTCGGTAGCAACCAGGTCAATTTCTCCCGATTCTTCATCTGCCACCAGCTCATCCAGCCACCCCAAACCTCCCGTTTGGATCTCTTCCTCCTTATCGAAGGTATCCTCCATGCTATCATCATCAAGATCAAGCAATTCTTCTGGGGCCGGCTCGGCAGCATCCAACAAAGATTCCGCAGGTTCTTCATCCTGAACGGTGTCTACTTGCTCTAGCTCATCTACCGCAGAAATTTCATCGACCTGGGCTTCAGCTTCGGTAGCAAACATCGCATCCAGGTCCGCGTCCTGCTCGTCTTCTAGAGACTCATCAACCTCGGCAACTGTTGCTTCTTCAAGGGCGGGAGCATCGGCAATAACCGCTTCTTCCTCTAACAGTTCAGGGGCGGCGGCAACGGCCGTTTCTGTTGTTTCTTCATCTGTCTCCAGGTCATCCATGGATAGCCCTTGCTCGGCCATCAGGTCTTCCAGCCAATCCATGGTGTCATCCAGCTCCTCAGGCACGTCGGTGGGCACACCCACATCACGGGGGAACATGGCGTCTTCAGGGAAGATGATTTCCGTTTCGTCACCGGCAGCAGCGGGCGCCTTCGGGGGTGCGGCTGTCTCTACTTCCTCATCCACGACCATTGCTTCCTGTTCGGCAGCAATTTGGTCCAACCAAGCCATGGCGGCGTCGGGGTCGTCGGGGAATTCTTCAACCAGATCTTCCTCTGTAGGCGTCAACGTGGGCGAAACGGCCGTTTCCGTCTCCTCCGCCATACCCACAGCTTCCTCTGGCAGTTCTTCCTCATCCTCCTCGGCCATACCGGCCAGCCAGGCCAGTGCTTGCTCGGGATCTTCAGGAATTTCGTCTACGTCAATCCCCAGGTCCAGCTCTTCTGCAGCCGGAGGTTCGGCAAGCTGTTGTTCTACCCAATCCAGGGCAGCAAAGAGATCGGTTGCTGCAGGGTCTACCACAGAGATGCTTTCGTCAACTTCTACTTTGGCAGCATCGACCATGGCGATTTCTTCCAACCAGTCCAGAGCCAGCGCAACCTCGTCTACAGGCTCTGGCGTCACATCGGGCTCTTCTTCAGCCACAGGTTCTAATTCCGCCGCAGCTTCGGGCTGAATATCTTCGGGGATGGAAACTTCCACCAGCTCATCTTCAAGCTCTGGTTCAAGCCCTTGTTCGGCCATCAGGTCTTGCAGCCATTCCATGGCATCATCTACTTCTTCGGGTACGTCTGTTGGCTCACCCACATCCCTGGGGAACATGGCGTCTTCAGGGAAGGTCAGGTCTGTTTCAGCAGCAACGGCCGTTTCCAGTTCATCCGGTTCCGCAGCAGCCAATTCATCCTCTTCCAAATGTTCGGCCAGCGCCCTGTCAGCCACAGTGGGCAGTGGTTCAATGGGTGTGCCCTGCTCGGCTGCCAAATGCTCCAGCCAGGCCATTGCGTCATCAATCTCGGCAGAAGGCACCTCTGCCGGTTCTTCGATGTCGGCCTCCTCAAAGGTCTCCTCAGCAGGTGCTTCGTCGCCGTCCAGCTCCAGTTCCTCAAGGGAAACCCCTTGTTCGGCCGCCAGTTCTGCCAGCCAGGCCATGGTGTCATCCAGCTCTTCGGGTACATCTGTCGGCACCCCTACATCCCGAGGGAACATGGCATCTTCGGGGAAGGTAATGTCTGTTGCTTCTTCATCGACAATTTCCGCCTTTTGTGCCGTTTCTTCAGTCAAATCGCCTAACCAGGTAAGCTCATCTTCTTCGTCAGGTTCTGCGGCGTCATCGACCGCCATCTCAGGCTCCGGCTCGCCAATGGTAGAGTCTTCCTCTTCGGCTATTTCAAGTTCATCAACGGTTTCGGCGGCCAAATCGCCCAACCAGGCCAAAACGTCTTCGCCTTCGTCCTCTTCTAGTAAGTCGTCAGAATCGGCCGTATCCACCAAACCAGCAATCATATCCTCTCGTTCAGCACTCAGGCTAGCCAAATCTATCTCCGCTTCATCTGTCAATCCGTCTAACCAGGCAGCCACATCCTCTTCTTCAGAATCATCGTCAAGAGAAAAATCAGCCAGATCCGCCTCGGCCACAAATTCAGATTGGGCCTCATATTCTGCCACAGTTTCAAGCGCATCCACTTGCGGTTCCTCTGTGACATCTTCCAGCCAGTCATCAACCTCGTCTTCTGCATCACCTAACAACTCGCCCAGAGTAAATTCTGTGTCCAGTTCTTCCTCTTCATCAATCAAACCGTCCAACCAGGAATCTACCTCAGGGACTATTTCACTTTCGGCTGGAGCAGGCAAATCTTCCAAGGCTTCTTCCGCAGCAACAGCAGCTTCATCATCTTCGTATACGAGCTCTGCCAAACCTTCAATTGCCTCTTCATCCTCGGGTAAATCGCTTGGCCCCTCGTCTTCTTGAATTTCAGCCTCCATTTCGGGGAGCAAATCTAGGTCTATTAGGTCTTCTTCCGTGTCCTCTCCCCCTTCTTCCAGTTCGCTGAGCCATTCTTCAGCCACTTCTTCGGCTTCTCCTTCAGGGGTCAGGTCATCTAATTCTTCGCCCATTTCTGCTGCGGAAAACTCATCCATCATCAGGGCATCCTCAGCCTCTTCCTGCTCGTCAGACCAGTCAACCCCTTCTGAGTCAGGCTCAAGTTCTGCCAGCAAATCGTCCAATTGGAGAGCTTCTTCAGCCTCTATTTCTGACGCATCCATTTCAAAGGCAAGTTCTGCGGCAGTTTCTTCTTCCATGGCATCGCCCTCGGGCAGCCCAGGATCGGTAGCCAGTTCAGCCAGCCAGGCCGCGGCGTCCGCCGAAGTCAACTCTTTCCGGGACCATTCTTCATCATCGTCTTCTGGTTCCGCAGCAGAGGGGAGCTCTGAAGGGATATCGGCTGCCTCCAGGTCAGACAGCCATTCCAGCGCATCGTCTTTTGCCGATAATGTATCCAGCTCTGCTTGAAGCATATCGCCCGGTTCGGAAGCCATTTCGTCAAGCCAGGATAGGGCATCAGCTTCGGCCGCTGCCGGTTCAATTTCTTCGGGTAAATCCGTTAAGATGGTTGCTTCGGGGTCCAGGTCGGCAAAATATGGTTCTTCAACCTCTGGAGCTTCGTCTTCGCTTTCTTCTGGCGCTTCCTGCTGCGTAGCCAAAGCGTCCAGCCAGAGGGTGCTGGTATCTTTTCCCTCTTGCTCGTCTTCAAAGCCAAGATCGAAGTCTTCTGGTTCTTCGGAAGGAGGAGTTTCGTCAGAAACGGCCGTTTCATCTTGCAGCCAGTCTAACATATTCGTAGCCCCGGTTACCGCCTCTTCAGCACTTACTTCTTCTTCAGACAAGGCATCAAACAACACCTCGGGCTCCGCTTCATCTGCTGTCGGGCTTGTTTGCGACAAGTCCTGAATCCAGTCAGGCATTTCCGCGGGTTCCAATTCGGCCGCAGCATCTTTATCTGGGCCAGGTGCATTTGCTAACTCCTGGAGCCAATCGCTGGTTTCTTCCATCTCTTCTGGCGCTGGTTTATCTTCAGGCATTTCAGGTACAGGTTGTGCCATTTCATCCTTCTCTGCCATTTCTACTGCCTCCATCTCGCCGCTATCGGTTGGCTCTAGTGTCAGCCAATCTAATAAACTACTACCTTTTTCTTCTAGGGATGCTTCTTCAGCCGATCCCATGGCCGCAAATGATTCAAGGATTTCATCTTCGTCCGGCACGCCCGCATCTTCATCTGCAAAGTCAGGCAAAGAGATAAAATCGTCCTCAGCCGCTTCGGTTTCAGACACATCAGCAGACAGCCATTCAGGGAGGTCCGATCCACTCAAATCCGAAGTAGCCAGGGCAGGTTCTTCACCTAACCGGGACAAGTCTATGTCACCGGTGGGTGACGTCAAATCTTCGGAATCGCCCAGGCTTGTACCAAACAACCACGCCGGTAGCTCACCGCTCTCCGGTTCTTCGTCCTCAATTGGACCAGCAGCCCACCCCTCTTCGGTCAACATTTCCGGAGGGGTTGTAGGCTGCTCTACATCTACTTTTTCTGCCATTTCGGGTAAACGATCAGAATCGGACACCCGAATTGTGTCATCGATGACAGCGCCCGACAGGCTGCCAAAAAGTTCTTCGATAAAGGCATCGTCTTCTTCAGATTCTTCCTCCATCACCGGCTCGCCCAAGTCGCTGCTGAGCAGCCAATCAGGCAGTTCCTCCTGGCCCCCTTCGAGCATGCTGGTTACCAGTCCCGGTGAATCAGACAGTTCTGTCAATTCCAGGGCATCTTCTGAGGAAAGGTCTGCCTCGCCAGCAACGGCCGTTTCCTCGTGCCCTTCTTCCTCATCCTCCGCCGCAAACAACCAATCAAACTCTTCCTCAGGCTCTTCAGACGGCCCCATGAGCGCTTCTTCTACCGGCACGCCTTCGGGTTCGCTGAGTAAATCGGGGGGAATCTCATCTAATGGAGAGGTCATCAACCAATGGGGAACACCCTCCTCATCAATCTCCTCTATTTCTTCGCCGGATGACTCGTCGGCAGGCGGTGGCCCGAAGGGTCCTGTCATCAACCAGGCAGGTATTTCCTGGCCATCGGCTTTAGTGGAAGGCGTTTCAGCAGGAACGGCCGTTTCTCCCTTTTGATCTTCCTCATCAGGCAGCTCCAGGCTTTCAGCAACATCGGGAGCGGTTGCCGCTTCCTTTGCTTTATCAACAAACCAATCTGTTTCAAAATCCAGCCTTTCTTGTGTCGGGTCTGAAAACCAATCCGTGCCGCCGTCGCTTGCTTGTGCATCTGCCAGTTCGTCAAAGCTTAACCAGTCCACGGCCGAATCTACGTCCAGTTGCGATAAATCTGAGTCGTCCTCCGTTGAGGCAACCAACCACTCAGGCATTTCTTGAATCCCTGTGCCCGGTTCCTCTTCCGCGTCAAGGAGGCCGGAAAAATCCAACAGCGCCGAACTGGTCGGGTCCTTTTCCCCATCTTCTACTAGCGGTGAACTGCCTTCCAGCTCTGCCAGCCAATCCTCTTCGGGCACGGTTGCAGTAGCCGTGGGCATTTCATCCTGGAACCAATCGCTTCTCAATGCAGTGGGGCTAGCAATTTCTTCAGCTTCTTCACTCTCTTCTACAGGATCTGCTAAATCCTGCAGCCAGCTATAAATCTCGTCTTCATCCGATTCTGCAAGGTCTTCTACCCAATCCGCCCCCACATCTGCCACGTCAGAGGGTTCTTCTCCCATGGTATCCATGGTTGTCACCTCAACGTGCTCGGGAATGAGCGGTGCGCCGGCTGCGCGAAAAGCCCGGCCAACGGCCGTTTCCGGGTCAAAGTCTTGCTTAGAAATGCGCGTTAACTCTTGCAGGCTCTGTAAATATGCCCGCGCCTCATCCACGCGCCCTGTTAAGAGCCAAATCTCCCCCAAAATTGCATTCACCGGGATACAGTTGGGCAGTTTATCCAGAACCCGCAAACAAACGCTTACTGCTTCTACCCGTTGTCCATCGCGCCAGAGCGCTTCGGCTAACAAGACGTCTAAATCAATACGCTCTCCATCTCCATTCTCAGACCGGGCGGCCTGCAGTTCATTGATAGCCAACCCATACATCTCGCTGCGAAAATAGAGGTGCGCCAGTGCTTTACGGTTCGGCTGGAGCGCATCAGTTTTTCGCTGGTTCTGGGTCTTGCGGTATAGCGCCTGTAACTCCTGTCTGATAGCATTATTGTATGGCTCAAGTTCAAAGGCGCGCTCCATATGCCACAATGCCTGGGCAGAGCGTTTTTCCTCACGGTGAATGAGCGACAACCCGACATGGGCAATGAAATCGTTGGGATCAGCGCTGAGAACCCGGTGAAACACATCCGCAGCATCGGAATATTGATGTTGTTCCAAAAGTGCTTTAGCCAGGGCGCGATAAGTTGGGATATGGCGGGGGTGCTGCTTAAGAATGTGGCGGCAGTGCTGGGTGGCTTCATGAAAACGTCCGCCTTCCAATAGCTGGTCAATTAATTTTAGATAATCTGGGAGGAAAGTTGTAGCCACACGAACCCCTCGGGCAGTTTGCCACAAAAAACCCTGGTAGACGACCATTGGTTTTGTGGGCGCAAATCATTCATTTATTGTCAACTTAGGCAAATATTATGCAAAGTTTATCTTAATATGGCAAGTGCCGCCGTTTAAGTTGCAGTAGTATATCAGTCACGTCTTGCTCTGGTTCGGGCATCGGACCGAGCGGATCATGAATGCTATCCTTGGCCAACAAGGCATAAAGCGCGTTAAGCACGCCATAAGTTAGGGCCGTTTGATGATAGCCACCTTCTAACACATAGAGGATACGGCCGTTACACAGTCTTTCGGCCAGGTTAATCAGCGCGCGAGATAAATGAGCATACCCTGTTAATGTCAGTCCGGCGGCCGCCAATGGGTCTTGCCAATGGGCATCAAAACCAGCGGAAACCAAAATCAAATCGGGCTGAAAACTCTCTGCTTTGGGGGAAATTAGCTCATTTAGAATACGGCCGTATCCCAAATCGCCCACATGGGGCGGCAAAGGCACGTTGATGGTATATCCATTACCCTGCCCCTTGCCAGTCTCGCTTAAAGACCCAATGCCCGGATAAAAGTAGTAGGGATTATACAAATGCAACGAGGCAAACAACACGCTGTGGTCGTCATAGAAAATGTGCTGGGTACCATTCCCATGATGCACGTCATAATCAACAATGAGCACCCGTCGCGCGCCATGGACGATTTGCGCATGCCGTGCAGCAACTGCCACATTATTAAACAGGCAGAAGCCTCCTGCGCGGTCACTTTCGGCATGATGCCCAGGCGGGCGTACCAGCGCAAAGCCATTGCGCACTTGCCCGGTCATAATGGCATCTACTGCCGCTATGGTTCCGCCGGCAGCCTGCAAGGCCAGCATGTAGCTCTCGGGAGTAACATAGGTATCGCCGTAGTCCAAAACGCCGCCACCCCGCAGCGCCTCTTCCCGTACGCGTTCAATGTGGGCGGCTGTGTGCACCCGACGTAGCTGTTCTGTGGTGGCAGCAATAGGAGAAACGGCCGTTAAATCAGCCAACACGCCAAAACGTTCCAATGTGGGCATCAACTGCGCTAGACGACCGTGGTTTTCGGGGTGATTCCACTTGGTGTGTGCATGAGCTGGGGCAAAAACTAAAGCTGTACCCATCCGTTATCCCCTCTCCTCATTCAACATAAATCAATGTCATTATACCACACCGCTCAATAAAAATAGGGGTGTGGCCTTTGGCTACACCCCTACTATTTTCAATAAGGTTTGTACTGCATTTAGCCACCTAGCAACATATTCAGCAGCCCTCTTCCTGCGTCGAAATAAGTGATCAAACCAGCAAATACAACTGAAGCCATGGACATCAACTTGATCAGAATGTTCAACGAAGGGCCAGAAGTATCCTTGAACGGGTCTCCTACCGTGTCGCCAACTATGGCGCCCTTGTGGGCATCGGATCCTTTACCGCCAAAATTCCCTTCCTCAATATATTTTTTGGCATTGTCCCAGGCGCCGCCAGAATTGGCCATCATAATCGCCAGCGAAAATCCCGCCGTTAAGGTGCCAGTCAATAAACCCAGAACACCGGCAACACCAAACAGCACGCCCACTATAACAGGTACCAACAAAGCCAGCAGCGAGGGCGCAATCATCTCTTTCTGCGCTGACACCGTGCTTATCTCTACACAGCGCGCATAATCAGGCCGGGACGTCCCGGCCAAAATTCCCGCATCTTCACGGAACTGGCGTCGTACTTCTTCAACCATGCCACCCGCTGCCCGACCTACGGCACGCATGGTCATGGCGGAAAAGTAAAAGGCGGTAGCCGCCCCGATAAACACGCCAATGAGAACGGCCGGATTCAGAATTGTGACGTTGTAATAAGACATGAAGTCTTGCATGTTCCACAACTCAATGGAACGGCCGTCCACCAGTGGCAGATCCACCCGCCCATGCAGCGTTAATGAAAGACGAACCTCTTCTAAATATGCCGACAACAAAGCCAGGGAGGTTAGCGCTGCTGAGCCGATGGCAAACCCTTTTCCCATTGCTGCTGTGGTGTTGCCCACTGCATCCAATTGATCTGTGCGCTCTCTCACGCGCGGATCCAGCCCTGCCATCTCCGCATTCCCCCCAGCATTGTCGGCAATGGGTCCGTACGCATCAGTGGCCAGCGTAAAACCAAGAGTAGAGAGCATGGCCACTGCCGCAATTCCTACCCCATACAGCCCCATGGAAATATTGCTCGCTCCACCCATTATGTAAAAACTCACCGAAATACCCGAAACAATTGCCAAAACAGGGATACCGGCCGATTCCATGCCCACTGCCAAGCCCTCTATCAACAAGGTTGCCGTACTGTTGCCAGCCTGGCCAGCAATATCTCGTGTTGGCTTGTAAGCATGGGAAGTGTAGTACTCTGTCGCTTTACCCACCACAATCCCCACAACTAAACCAACCAAAATTGATATCCAAACTGCCCAGGCATTTGGCAAATCCAATATCAAAACAATAGGCAAGGCCAGAATTGCAATGCCCAAAGAACTGCCAAACAATCCACGGCTGAGGGCATTAATTAACTGCGCCTGGCTGGCGCCCTCCTGGGCGCGAACCAGGTAAATGCCAATGATTGACAATGCCACACCAATTGCGGCTAAGACCAGGGGAGCAGAAATGTAGCGAAGCTGCAAGCTCATCACTTCTTGGATATTGGTGGGGTCAACACCTAGCGATGTACCCCCCACAACCACAGCGGCAACGCCGAGGGCAGAGGTAGCCAAAATTGACCCGGCATACGATTCATAAAGGTCTGCCCCCATTCCGGCAACGTCCCCTACATTGTCACCAACATTATCGGCAATCGTTGCGGGGTTGCGGGGATCGTCTTCTGGGATACCAGCCTCGACTTTGCCCACCAGGTCTGCCCCCACATCAGCAGCCTTTGTGTAAATGCCGCCACCTACTCGGGCAAACAATGCCTGCGTAGAGGCGCCCATGCCAAAGCTCAACATGGTCGCCGTAATTTGCGGGAGTGGGTTAATTGCCTCACGAATAAAATCGGCCGGAGCCAGATAATATAAAATTAGAAACCAGACGGTGATGTCCAGCAAAACAAAACCAACCACCACCAAACCCATGACTGCGCCGGCTCGTAATGCTACTTTCAAGCCGCTATCCAGACTTTTGCTGGACGCATGGGCGGCCCTCGCAGAAGCGTTGGTTGCGGTTTTCATACCTATAAAACCACATAAAGCTGAAAAAATACCCCCGGTCAGAAAAGCCACCGGCACAATGGGGTTCTGTAATTCTAAAAATGATAAAACCACAAAAATAAGAAAAAGTGCCGCAAAAACCAGAGAGACAACGCGATATTGTCGCTTTAGGTAAGCCATGGCCCCTTCCCGCACCGCTTGGGCAATCTCGATCATGGCCGCTGTGCCTTCACTCTCGCCCATAACCTGGCGGTAAAAGACCCATGCGTAAGAAAGGGCCAAAATGGCGCCTATCGGGGCGAGCCACCAGATGAGGGGAAGGGCTGCACGTTCAAAACCACTACTTTGCGCTAAAAAGATGGTGTCCATTTGCTTAATTAAGCCTCCTGCGCGAGAAATTGATTCACGTATTGTTGTGGGAATAACAAAAAGCGGGCTTCCCCCCGCTTGTTAATTTTATCGCGTAAAAAAACCCCCTGTTTTTTTGGGGGAAAAGCGCGAAGATTGTAACGAATTGCACAACTAATGTCAAACTCCACCAGCGGGTCTTGCAGGCTTTATGCTCTCTGTTAAACCTGTTATAATCCTCTCAAAATGATGGCTAATTAAATCCTTTGCCTGATGGATTAATGATTAACCTAAGGAGACAAAAGCGCATTATGACCGTTCACCTATACTTATCTCTCATGCCTGAAGCGCTTATTGCGTCAATGCTGCCCCCTGAAGAATTCGGCACCTATTATTCTGTAGGAGAAACCAAAAAGCAGCGGGGGCAAGCTTTGTTTATTGAGTTAGACCCGGCATTTCGCCACGAATTTTTCCGTATTGAACAAGGTATTGCGCGCTGCGTACCTCACGAGGATGGCGCACCCAAAAAATCTGTGTACATTGCTACCTATCGTGTCTTGGAGCATGTGCCCCTTTCAGTCATGGGCAAACTGTATTTGGTTACTAGTTACGGGCAAACGTTGGGTTTGCAACGCAGTAACGAATTACCAGCAGGTGATAGCGACTTTTACATGTACCAAGAATTGACTCCTGTTCACCCCCTGGTAGTCAGCACGTATAGTCCTAAAAATTTCTACAAATTCATCATCAAAGATCCGGAAAGTATGATTCATTTGCCGGCTATCGCTTTCGTGGAACTTCAGCTTGGGGAGCTAAGCATTGATCCGGAACATGGGCCTGTTAAGGACCTGCCTTATTCCTTTATTCACCATCTGCGAGAAGTGCTCATTGACTTAAAAACGAAGGAAATTACTGCAAAGCTGGTAAATCGCGTGCAATCTGTAGAATTCCCATTCCGCATGATCAAAAGCGGAATCTTTATTGGTAATACTGAAGATTTAGCCTATTATCCACTGCCACCAAAAGAAAAATTACGGAGTGATTATTATCGTTGGTGGCGATCTGCCAATGCCTGATTATAAAAGGGCCATCATGCACAACTGCTGGTGGCCTTTTTAGTAAATCCATGACACATTGCACCCAAAATCTATGACTTCTATCACTTCCGATGGCACCTATGGGATGGCAACAATGAAGCATTGTAGGTAGTAATTTCTCTTCTTTTATCTTGGAGCGGTATATGATCCCACCATTCACCGCAAAAAGTGTTTTTTTGGCACGCAGTGCATGAATCATGCCTGCGTGTTTTTTATTAATTGGTGTTTTGTATTCACACCAGAAATTGACACCCACTATTTCTAAAAAGAGAGGTCTCACATGAACCCACTGAATCCCTATCCCTCCTAACCACTCTCTTCGCTTCCAGCATGTAGTGTTTTTTTGAGCTTTAGGTTGTCAGAGAATCTGGGAAACGGCCGTTTCTAGCACCCTACCTTCCAATCAAATCATCACCATACTACATTCACTTAGCAAACGAGGAGAGAGAATATGAATACAATGGATTTAACCCCCTTTGAAACCATCGCCGTATGGTCTGTCCTGGCAGTTGCCATTCTCGGCCTGGTTTATGCTATCTTCCTGCGAAGCCAAATATTGCGCGAAGACAAAGGCTCCACCGAAATGATCGAGGTTTGGGAGGCCATTCGGCAGGGGGCAGACGCTTACCTTTCCCGGCAGCTACGCACCATATTGCCCTTCATCGCCATCCTGACCCTGGCTTTATTTCTGAGCGTCTACATTGTGCCTCCCAGCTCCGAAGCCCTGGAGCGGTTTGAGCAGTATAGCGAAAGCACGATTCGACTCATTGTGGGAATTGGCCGGGCAATTGGTTTCATTATGGGCGCCAGCTTTTCCCTGACCGTGGGGCAAATTGGTATGCGCATGGCCGTTCAGGGCAACGTGCGCGTCGCAGCGGCAGCCCGCACCAGCTTCCGCGATGCCTTGCGCATTGCCTATCGTGCAGGCACGATTACCGGCATGCTCACCGATGGCTTGGGTCTGTTCGGGGGTACCATCCTCTTCATCTACTTTGGAAAAGCTGCTCCTGATGCTCTGCTCGGTTTTGGCTTTGGCGGCACCTTACTGGCCTTGTTTATGCGCGTTGGTGGCGGCATCTACACCAAAGCAGCCGACGTGGGAGCCGACCTGGTAGGCAAAGTTGAACAGGACCTGGAAGAGGATGATCCGCGAAATGCGGCCGTCATTGCTGACCTGGTAGGCGACAATGTGGGCGACTGCGCCGGAATGGCTGCTGACATTTTTGAATCTTACGAAGTAACCATTGTCTCCGGCCTGATTTTGGGGCTGGCGCTGACAACAATTACCGGGCACATTGAATGGATTCTCTATCCCTTGTTAGTGCGCGGCATTGGTGTTTTGGCCTCCATCGTTGGCACGTACCTGGTCAAAGGCCAGTCTGACGAAAGCGGCGATGCCATGAAAGCCATTTTCCAGGGCTTTCTTACTTCGGCAGGTATTTCCGTCGTGTTGTTTGGCATTGTGGCAATTATTTACATGAGCGGTGTCCCCGGCGGCTGGTGGCGGCCGTTTCTGAGTACGGCCGTTGGCGTGGGGCTGGCCATTGTCATTGACCGCCTTACCGATTACTTCACCGGTTCTCACGGTAAGCCAGTACAAGAAATTAAAGAAAGCACCAGCGGCGGCCCCGCCACCACCATTCTCTCCGGGCTGGGCGTAGGCTACGAGTCCAGCGTGTGGTCAGTGGTCGTCATCGCTTTGACCATTGGCGCAGCTATTGTCATTTACACCGGTATGCCCGTGCAGCAATTTGTAGACAGCGGCAGCGCCCTTTCAACCGGTGCAGCACAGGTGGCTTTTGTCCTGTATGGCGTGGCTATGACAGGTATTGGCATGCTGACTTTAACTGGCAACAATGTGGCTATGGACTCCTTTGGTCCCATTGCCGACAACGCCAACGGCATTGGCGAGATGGCCGGTTTGGATGAGAGCGCACGGAAAATTATGGCCGACCTGGATGCAGTAGGAAATACAACTAAAGCCATTACCAAGGGGATTGCCATTGGTTCAGCAGTCATTGCGGCCGTTTCGCTGTTTGGCAGCTACATCACTGACGTCAGCAAAATTGACCCGTTGGCGCTTGCCAATGGAATCCGCGTGTCGGAACCGCTGGTTTTTGTAGGGCTGCTGCTGGGTGGAGCCCTGCCCTGGCTCTTCTCTTCACTGGCCATCAAATCTGTAAGCAGAGCTGCCGGGCAAATGGTAGATGAGGTGCGGCGGCAGTTCCGCATTCCCGGCATCTTGGAAGGAACGGTGAAACCTGATTACAAGCGGGCGGTAACGATTTCAACCGTTGCTGCGCAAAAAGACCTGGTGAATCTTGCCATCATCGCCATCGTCACGCCGATCGTGGTAGGGCTGCTGCTGCGCGTAGAGGCCTTGGGAGGATTTCAGGCAGGCATTATCCTCTCCGGCCAGCTTTTAGCCGTGTTTATGTCAAATACCGGGGGCGCCTGGGACAATGCCAAGAAAGTCATTGAAGATGAACCTAGGGACCCGGCGAACAATTTGGGCAAAGGCTCTGAGAGACACAAGGCCAGCGTGGTTGGCGACACCGTAGGCGATCCGCTGAAGGATACAGCCGGCCCAGCCCTCAACCCAATGATAAAAGTTGTCAATTTGGTTAGTCTGATTATTGCACCCATCATTGTGCAATATAAAGATTTGAATTTGGGAACGGGTGCTATCATTATTGCTCTTCTGGTAGCCTTGTGGTGGGCTATCTCCCGCTCCAAGCGCGAGGCGGAACCGCTCACAGAGCCAGCTCCGGCCATCGCTGGAGATTAGTGGTGACTGTTTGAATTGGTCAAGCGGGCCAGCTTTGGAAATTGGCCCGCTTTTTTTGCGCAAGATTCGGGTGGAAGGCCGTACGCCTCTGTCGTACACTCCCTGTTATGAATACGGAAACCATTAACCCTGAACAGTTGGAAGATTACCGCAGAGTGGAACTGGCTCTTTGCTATATTGAAGAAAACTTTCGCCGCCAACCTTCGCTAGAGGAAATTGCCGCCAGTGCCCATTTAAGCAAATATCACTTTCAAAGAGTGTTCAAGCGGTGGGCAGGCGTAACACCGGCGCAATTTTTGCAGTTTTTAACGGTGGAATATGCCAAAGAGCGGCTGCAAGCAGCGCAAAGCGTGCTGGATACGGCGCTGGATGCTGGCCTTTCCGGACCAGGCCGGCTGCACGACCTGTTTGTCAACTTTACGGCAATGACACCTGGAGAATACAAGCAGCAGGGGGCAGGTTTAGAAATTACCTACGGATTTCACACCACGCCTTTTGGTTTGTGCCTGCTGGCCAAGACTGAACGGGGCATCTGCGCCCTGCGCTTTGTGGAAGGGGAAGACGAAAAAGTAACTTTGCGTACGCTGCAAGAAGAGTGGCCTGGCGCCATATTTGTGCCAGACTCGCATAAAACGGCCGTTTTCATTCAACAGCTATTTGGGGAAAAGATAATTTCTGCCGGGGAACGGCCGTTTCACCTGCTGCTCCGCGGCACCAATTTCCAGGTTCAGGTGTGGCAGGCGCTGCTAAAGATACCGGCGGGGGCCATGGTGTCCTACCAAGACGTAGCCGACCTGCTGGGCAAACCCACTGCCACGCGTGCTGTGGCCAGCGCCATTGCCCGGAATCCCATTGGCTACCTCATACCGTGCCACCGCGTCATTAGTAAAGTTGGCCAGGCCCATCAATACCGCTGGGGCAGCGCTCGCAAAAAGGCTATGCTGGGTTGGGAAGCGGCACAAATTTTTACGGCCGTTTCCCTTCAATAAACCGCAGCGGATCCACGTAGTTGGCCGACACCTCGTCCTCGTCCGGACCCGGCCAATGACCTGGGTGCTTCTGCAGTACGTCGGTATGGGAAATGTCGAAGTGCAGGTGGTAATTGCCGCTGCTGCCGCCGCTCTTGCCCACCACGCAAATCTGCTGGCCCCGCGTCACCCGGTCCCCAGCCCGCACCAGCATGTTCTCCACGTGGGCATAGCGTGAATAAACCACCGACCCATCCGCCAATGGATCGTGCTTGATGACGATAACGTTGCGCCAGATGTCGCCGACACGGCCGATCCAGGTCACTACACCGGAAGCCACAGCGTAAACCGGCGCACCGCGGTCCATATTCCAGCGCGGCACGTTGAGGTTCAGGTCTGCTCCGGTGTGGTAGGCAATCTTACCGGCGCTATCGAAGTAGCGATTGCGGAAACCGTTGGCGTCATGCCAATGTCCCGGCCACAATTTGTTCTCTCTTCTTTCGGCTTCTGTGCCAATGGGCGCATCGAACCCATCGGCTGTAGGCTGGTCGGGGTCAGGCAGGGCAGCCGTCACCGGTCGCCAACGTATCGCGGAGAAAGCAATCCGGCGTAACGGCCGTTCCGTCGACACATCCGCCAAACTCACCCGCCCATCCTCCGGCAGTTCTGGATCCAGCTCAAACACCCCCAACTGCGCCCACTCGTTGTAATGAATGGATTGATCCAGGGCGATTTTACGTTCCAAACGCTCTCCATTGACGTGATCGACCACAAAATAGAGCGCCTCGCGGGCTTCGGCAAACTTCTGGGGGATGAAAACCTCAATGGCGTACCGGCCCGCCTGCGGCAGCACAGGCTGATAATTTGCATACGCCTGCTGCGGGTTCGCCGACAGCTTATATTTGACCAACCAGCCATTGAAATCGGTAAAAGTATCCCACACGCGCTCTGGTTCACCGCTGTACAATCCATCACTGTAGCCTGGCTCCCCAGGGCGCACAATGACAATATCGCCCGCCTCGTCGTCGCCAGGGGCAGGCGGTTCGGCAGGAACGTCTGGCAGCGTTACCTGCTGCAGAGCCCGAAATTCCGCCCCGGCCATGGTGCCCAGGCGAAAATAGGAAACCCCCGTGCCGCCAAACTGCTGGACGGTGAGCTCGGCGCCAAGCCGCAAATCGTCTGCCGCCACACCGCCGTAGGCCTGCAGCATGGGGTAGATGGGCTTGTTCATAGTACGGCACACGGCAAAGGCGCTGCGCAAGGCCTGTTCTATAGATTGACCAAAATCTTTGTGGTATACCATAGGGTGCAGGCTGCCCACGTAAGGCAGCCATTGGGCAATGTGAATGTGCTTGGGATGCTGGCCGCGGGCATCAAAATTGAGCCCCAGGTGGAAATGGCGGGGGACATTGACGCGCACGCGCTGAATGAGATGACGCGCGTCGCCTGGGCCGCCATCAAAATATTTGGGACCATCCTCCACGTCCAACAGCATCGACTTGACGCCGGGTACGTTGCACACGCGAATAACCATATCCGCCTCTCCAGGCACATTGATTCCTTTTAGTACACACCAGGCGTGGAATTCCAGGTCAAAATCGGCTAAAACGCTCACCCAGCGGGCGACGTCGTCGGGGCTGTTTATTGACATTTGCGGTTTTGAGTCAAACTGCCCTTGCCAGGCATCGCCATCAGACGTTTTGACGTACAATGCCACAGGTGCCTTGGGCAGCCAGCGGCGTATAGTTTCTGCCAATTCGCCAATGGTATTTTCACCAACAGATTTGCCAGACCAGTAGACCAGGCCAATTTTGCCGTCATATGGGGTTGTCATGTTACTTCTCCAAAAATTGGGGGATCAGCGGGTAGAAATTGGGGCCAGGCTCGACGACCCCCTCCACCATCTGCTAATCCCCGATGATGTCAACGTCTAATAATAGGCCAAGTTGGGCAGTGGCTGCACAAAAATCTGCCCATTGGTCCTGCCGAATTGCAGCGGCCAGATCGCCCAGGCGCTCCCCCATAAAATCACGGGTTTTGGGGTTCTGGCTGAGGGTGTCGATGATAGCGGCATCACGGGTACGGAGGATAACGGCCGTTTCCAGATACGCCTCTATCCCTTTCTCTGCCCAACGCTCAATAGCCCGTTTGGTGCTGGCGGGCAAATCCTTTTTGCTGACCTTCTGTAAAAATTGCAGCACCCGGTCGGCAGAAATGCCCTGCTCGTGAGTCTGGGCCAGCGAATTGGGCGTTAAGTGGTAAAGGTATGGTTTTCCCGGCTGAAACGGAGCCGGATCGCTGATGCGGGCTACCTGGAAGCGCTGGTAGCGGTCTGCATTGTGCGGCACAAGCACGGTGGCGTCAGCCTGTACAATTACAGGCACAGCTACGTCTTTGGCAGCAGTGGGCTGATTTTGCAGCCAGGCCAGGGCGCGGTCGGTTAAGCGAAAGAGGATGTCTTTTTCGGCATGCCTGGCGTCGCCGGACACGGCCGTTCCCGTCACCACCAGCCCCAGCCAGCGCAGCGGGCCAACGACCAAAAAGCGCAGCAGCCGCCCTTCCACCAGTTCCCACTGGGCAAAGCCGCTCACGTAGGCGTCGGCCATTTTGTCACGAATGTACCAGGTGTCGTAGTTGCCATCAGGTCGCTGAAAATCAGGGTCGGTTTCTTTGACAAAAGCCACCAGCTCATCCAGGCCATACCATTGGTCGTCGCGAGGGAGCACGTCAAGCAGGGTCGTACGGGCCAAAATCGGATCGTTTTGCCACCCTTCTCCTTCGCAAGCGAGTTGGGGCGTGTGGCACAGGTCGTTCCAATTGCTGCTGCTCCACGCCTCGGCCAGGGCGCGCAGTTGGGCTTCGCGGGGCTGCTGCAACCAGGAAACGGCCGTTTTCGTTGGCTTGCCCCCGGCTTCACCCTGCCGCAAAAATCCCATCTCATAAGCCAGGGTCAGTAGCAGAGATAGGCGGTCGGGGCTGCTGTCCATGAGATAGGGGGACAGTTGGGCGCGCGGCTTGGCGTCCAATCCGTAGCGCTGCGCCAGAGCCAGGATGGTGGTGAGGTCATCTACAGCGTCCAAAACGGCCGTTTCCGGACCAACGGGTGGCAATGTAGCAGGTGGTAGCGTGCTGGTTGTGGGCAGAGCTGCTGTGCTCGACGCTTCATTTTTAAACTGCGCCATCATTTCAGTAGGTAAAAAGTAAAACTCGATTACACCTTCGGCCGTTTCGTCAAAACCACGATATAAAAACCCACGATACCATAACGCTTCAGCCACATTGGCAGGGTCCAGCCACGGCTCTTCCCGCTCCAGCCAACCAGGGCCCATCAGCCGTACCTCGCCATGAGCCCGGCTAAAGGTGGCCACAGGTATACGCCCCCCGGCAGCGACTAATTCATGCATGGCGGCCGTTTCCTCCGGGGGCAAATATTGCACTTCCTGGGGCATATTCAACGTCGCCAACCCTTCGGCCAAAATTTTGACGCAGGCCACCTTATCCAGGCCGGTCAGGTCTTGTTCCCACCATTCACCAATTACCCGTAAGGCAATGAGTTCATGGTCCATGAGAGCTTGTTCTAAAGAACGCATTACATCATTACCTTCATCGCGGCGGGCAAGCTGGTTACCGTTACCGCGTAGATCTCATCTTTAGGATAGCAAAACATTTCACCATCAATATGAATGGGCATGGGCATATTGGAACGTATATCAATGCGCTGGTTTTTGCGCATGGTGACGTGTCGTGAAGTGACGTGGCTGCCGTTAAAAGTTTTTGTAATCATGTAAAGCATAGTCAGGCGGTTAATAGGGTTCACCGTACAGGAATCAATTAGATTGTCGTCGTTTTTTGCGTCTGGCACAAGTAGGAATCCACCTCCGCCTCGTGGCCCCACGCCCATGGCCAGAAACAGAATGTCTTGGCTCGCTTTTTCATCATCAAAAACCATTTCCACGTGGGGCACATCATAATAAAAAGCCATCGTGCGAAAGACGGCCAACAGGTACATGAGAAAACCGCGCACGCGGGTGACTTTTTGGGTTTCGATGACAACGACGGCATCGAAACCCAGGCCAAAGTTGTTGTCAAAGACTTTGACGCGCCCCTTTTCGTCCTCGATGCGGGCTAAGTCTACCAGGTGAGGTTGACCTGTGAAGATGCGGGAAACGGCCGTTTCCATCTTGCTCAAAATGCCGTTGGCAAAGGCAAAGTCGTTACCCGAACCTATGGGAATGATTCCTAATGCTACGTCAATGCCCTGTGTACGCGCTTGATAAAGGCCATTGATTACTTCATGCACTGTGCCATCACCGCCAGCGGCCACAACGACATCATATCCTTCTTGTGCCGCCTGCAATGCTTGGGTGCGGGCATGATCGGCGCTCTCTGTCAACAACACCTCGGCGCCGCCAAATCGTTGGGCTAATGCTTCGATTTCGGCCTTGTACTGCCGGCCTCGCCCCTGGTCCGCCTGGGGGTTCAACAAGACTTGTACCCGCATAGTTCTCTCCTTCAAAGCGCCAGATTTTATAGGTCTACAGGGCTACTATCGTTTCTTTACACCCCTTTGCAAACATGTTATACTCCTGCTTAATATTATGTTACGTCAACATAAAGATAGTTGGCAAGTACCAGACGGATGGAAATTTAGATTTTTGTCTATCAGCACCTTATGAAGAAAGAGATCTACATGCCAGAGCTTACTGGCGTTCAAGCTCAAGCAGATGATGAAGCCTTTCTTGACCAGGTTGCTGATGCCATTTGTCGCCATGGGTTGCGGTTACCGGTGCTGCTTGCTTTACAAATGGGTCATCCCGCAACATTTTTGGGTGGACAACTGCTGTGGGTAGCTCAACCAGCCCTTTCATTGTTTCTGCCAGCCGACCTGGTGCAGCGTCTGGCTATCGTGCTAGAAGAACCTCAGGCGATCCACGGGTTGCAGACCCGTCTGGAGGCCAGTAAGGCTTAGGTTAGATGAACGATTTTATCCTAACAGTAGGTGTAGTTGTGGTTGTTACCGGCCTGCTGCTGTTCTTATCATGGCGAATGAGCAGACAATCACTGACATTACGGCCGTTACTCCCCTATTCCTTGTTAAAAGACCAGGTCGGTAAGGCTGTGGAAAGCGGCAGCCAACTGCACCTCACCATGGGCAGGGCCAGCCTAACCAGCGTGGCCAGTCCAGCCAGCATTGCCGCCCTCACGATTCTCGATGCCGTAGCGAAAGATGGCTGTGCCAACGGGACACCTCCTCTTGCCACGGTGGGTGAAGGCACACTGCTGCCTGCCGCCCAAGCCAGCCTGCTGCGTGCTTACCATGAAGCGCAATTTACCAGCGGCTTTGAACCGGGGGCAGCCCAATTTATTGCTGCTGATACTGACCCTTTTTCTTATGCTGCAGGTGTGACCAATGTCATCCACCAGGATAAGGTTGGTAATACCGTGGCCGTGGGCCGCTTTGGCACCGAGCTGGCGCTGATCGCCGCCGCTGCGGAAAGACAAAATGGGGATCAGGTAATTGGTACAGATGATCCGGTTGCGCTAGCCTTGGCCACGGCCGTTTCCTCAAATGTTCTTATTGGAGAAGAACTGCTGGCTGCGGGCGCCTATCTGGAAGGCAAAAACAGCCAGTTAGCCAGCGTGCAGCTGCAGGACATATTGCGGTTTATCATTGCGCTAGTGCTATTGGGAACGGCCGTTTACCAACTCTTCACTGCATGAATTTGGCATTATGTTAACATTGAGGTCGTAAATTAACAGAATTAACGTTTAATTGAACCTTATGATCAAACGAAGTATTCCCGTAGCCATAGCTGTAGCCGTTGGCCTGCTCACATTGCTGGGTTTGCTCTTAAACCTGCCTCAATTGAGCGGGCTTCTGCTGCGTTGGGCCAGCTTCTTAACCGCCATTGCCCTGCTAATTGGTGTTTTGAACTTGCTGGCCGTTCACCTGAATCGCCTTCTAAAAGGCAATGTTTACAGCGGGGTACTGGCGCTCAGCATGGTGGCAGTTTTTGCATTTGCCATCACAGACATGGCCGGTATTACCCAAAACGGGGTTGATACGATATTTAATTGGGTGCAGTTTCCCCTGGAAGCGGCGCTCTCCTCCTTGCTGGCTTTCTTGCTGCTTTTTGCGGGAGTGCAGATGCTGTGCCGCCAGCGCAGCCTGGGGGGTGCGATATTTTTGCTGTCAGCAATTCTGGTTTTGTTAAGCGCGGTTTTGGCAACTAGCCGCTTTGTTCCGGAGAATGTGGCCGATGTTTTCGGCTCAATCGGTGAAGCCATTTCGGGAATATTTGTAACGGCAGGTATGCGCGGCATTTTGCTTGGCGTCGCCTTAGGAACCATTACACTGAGCATTCGCCTGCTACTTGGTATGGAACGGCCGTACAACAAATGAGTCACACAATCGTTTGCAAAGAGTGTCAAACAGAAAACCCTTTGGGGAGCAAATTCTGTAACAAGTGCGGCAACCGTCTTCCACCCGGAACAATAATCCTCTGCCCTCATTGTAATAAATCAAACCCCAGTAACCACCTCTACTGTGACCACTGTGGAAAAAGATTGTCTGAAGAAACCCCTCCCGAAAAACCTAAACCAGAGGGGCAAAAACCAGGCCGTGAAAAATTTTCGCTGCCTGCTCGACCACCCGGCTATACAGCGCCATTAGGCCCCGACAAGATGCCTGATTGGGAAGAATCTCAAGAAGAAGAGGAAGATAACGTCCCTCCAGTTCATGAATTTCACACCCTCGAAGACATCGCCCCATTACAAAAGTCCACCGACGAACTACCCACCTGGCTTGTTGACAAACTAGATTCCTCTGACCCTGGCTTTGAGCCTCCAAAGGAAATTACAACGGACCGCTTCTTAGAATTATTGCACGCGGCTGAAAGATCCGACCAAGATGATATGCCTGAAGAAATAGCTCAGGCAGCCGCGGATGCCGATTTACCAGATTGGTTGCAAGATGTCGTACCGCCGGGTGAGGTGGCCCATGATTTGTCCCCTCAACCAGCGGATTCAGAAAAAAGAAAGCAAGGCTCAACCGGTAGCCTACCGGAGTCCTGGATTTCCGATCTTGAAGATGAAGACACAGGAACCATTGCAGATTGGGGGCAGCCAGAAACCGGTTCAGATGTACCTGATTGGTTGTCAGACTTTGGCGAAAGCAAAGGTGATCAGCCCGAAACAGCAACAGGCGATGAGGACGAAGACGAAGCGACACGCTCTGGCGTTTTTGACATGAGCGAGTTTGGCGAGCATGTGTTGGGTGGTTCTGACATACCTGACTGGATGGAAAATGCCGACGAATCTGAGGAACCGGAGGTCCCGTCGATCTCGGGAATTTTTCAGTCGGAGGAATTTGCCCAGGAAGTTCGAGATGCCCTGGAAAACGAGCTGCCCGATTGGCTAACGCCTGAAAGCGCCATCGAGTCTGAGGAAGAAGCAGAAAAGCCAGACGTCTCGTCGCCAACCAAAGGGTACAGCGATTGGCTGGATGATGTAGACAGTGGCATGGGTGAACAAGAATTTTCCTCCGAACCCCCGGAGCCCGATTCCGATTGGCTAAATGAATTAGGACCTGCAAATACGCAGGCTCTTACCAGCCAACCAGAAGAGCAACCAGCAGAAGAAGTAGAAGATTTTTTTGCTGATTCTGGTACGCAAAAGTCCGATGATAGGGCTCAGACTGATGACTGGTTAAACGAACTTGGCCCAGCCTATACGGCACAACTTACCCCCAATGTACCGGAATCTGAAGAATCACCAGATTGGTTGGCAGAACTTGGACCACCCCAAACCAGCATGCTTCCTGACCCGGCTGAACCTCTTTCTGAAAAAGAAATGGCCGAGCCTTTATCTGACATTTTCCACTTTGGTGGGGAAGGAGAATTCATTCCTGATTGGCTGGAAGCGCCGGTACCTGAACCTGTGCAAGAAAGCGCAGCTGCAGATTTACCTGAAGAGGTCGAGGAGAATCTGGAGGAATGGGATAGTGGAGAAATTGAGGAAGATCTAGAGGATTTTCCGGCCCAAGACGAGGTGGAAATTGAACCCGACACTCTGTTAGAGGCAAATCCAGACTGGTTAGATGAATTATCCACCCTTGGACCAGATGCTTTTACCGCAGAGCTGCCTGCCATTGACGAAGAACCTGAAGCAGAGTTGGCCGTTCCGGAATCTGTTGTACCTCCGCCTCCGACATTTAGCGATGATGACGAACCATTATCAGAGTTTCCCGAGATATTCACCGGATTGTTTAATGAGGATGCAGAAGATTCGGACGAGGAAGCGCCAGAGGTAGACCAAGCTGATGGAGAGCCCCTGGATTTTGGTGAGATTGATGAAGGGGAGGTCCCGGAATGGCTAACTCAGTTAGGATTGCCCCGAACAGATTCTGATACCAGTGAATATGAAAGCGGGAGCCCCTCGCTTGAAGATCAGATATTCGCCGGGGACCTGCCTGAATGGGTTGCCAGCATGCGCCCTGACACCGAAGAGCACACTAGCTCCCTGCCCGGTTTGACGGCCGCTCCCCTGCTAGAAGATGACTTCAGTGACATTCCAGAAAACTTAGGGGGAGCCGATTTACCTGACTGGCTGGGAGATGCCCCCTCGGCAGTCGGTTTGGAAGAAACGGCCGTTTCCGGGGGTCAAAACCTCGCCGATATTCCCGATTGGCTCCAGTTTAGAGAAGGAGAAAAAGCAGAAGACATCTTTGGCTCCGATGTTGAAGATGTTACTGGCGAATTGAGCGCTTTGCTCGAAGCTTTACCTCAGGCTGGAGACCCTGCTGCCAGGCTGGCAAAGGCAGACTTGCCCGACTGGATCAAGGCCATGAAGCCTAAAGAGCTAACCCCGGAAGGCCAAGAACCAGAACCTGAGCAACCCGTTCAGGAAACAGGACCCTTAACCGGAATTCGGGGCGTTATCGCCATTGAACCGGTGGTTGCCATACCGCGGGAAGGCAGCTTTGTTGCGACAGGGTTAAACGTTACTACTGCCCAACAAGAGCAAGCAGCCCTACTCCGGCAAATCCAGGCTGGCCTGCAAGAGCAAGCGCGGACCATTAGCCTGGGAGAAGTGGCTAAAACTTCGCCCACGGTGCGAGCCCTCCTGGCTGTGATTCTGCTAGCTGCCATTTTCTTGGGTATTTTTGGACCAAACATGCAGCGAACAGCACCCATGCCAACTGGCGTAGAAAATGCTTACAACGCGCTGGAGGCTGCAGCCGGCAAAAATGTTCTTGTTGCCTTTGAGTATACACCGGCAATGGCCGCCGAGTTGGATACCCAGGCAGCATTATTGATGGAACATCTGGCCAAACAGGGCAGCAACGTCATTACGGTAAGCCAATATGCAGCCGGTTTGGCGCTGGCCAAGGCCCATACCGAGCAGAATTTGACATCGACTTTGGGCTTTGTACCTGGTGAAGCAATCGGCTTGCGCGAATTAGGAACTTGCCTAGAAAGGGCAGCTTCATGCCGCTCATTGGCTGGGCACAATTTAGATGCCGAGGCTCAAGCCATGCTTGAGAATGTGGGGTTGATCATCATTTTGACGGGTGAGCGTGCCAGCCTTGTAAATTGGATCGAGCAGGTGGGCGCACCGGGTGAGGTAGCTTTGGTAGCAGGCGTTACCCAGGCACTAGCGCCCATTGCTGCGCCATATGCAGCGGCTGACCAGCTACAAGGCGTGGTGGCTGGGTTGCCGGACACGGCCGTTTATGCTCAACTGGCAAATGCGGAAACGCAAAAAATAGCTCGCCAGCTCAACGCTCAGCATATGGCCCAAATTGTAACCGTGCTGCTGTTACTGGGCGGTGCTTTGCTAGCATTATTTTCAAGGGAAAAGCAGGCTTCGTAATGAACAGTAATCTCATCGGCCTGATCATCGGGTTCTTATTGACCCTCTTCATCTACAGCTATATTTGGGGTGATAACCCCCTTTATCGGTTGGCAGTGCATATTTTAGTCGGCGTCAGCGCAGGGTATGCCGCAGTGGTAGTGGTTAGGGAATTACTCCTGCCCGTGTACGTGCAGCTTCGCGCCAACCCTACTACTTTGGAATTGGCCGGCGGCCTTGTGCCTTTTGTGCTGGGCCTGCTGCTGGTGCTCAAGCGGCTGCCCCGATTAGCCTGGTTAGGTACTGGCACCATTGCGCTGCTGGTTGGCGTTGGGGCTGCGGTAGCACTCATGGGTACGCTGACGGGCACGCTGCTGCCTCAGGTTACAGCCGCTGCCGACCCTGACCCTGTGATTGCCCTGATCGTGGCGCTGTTAACGGCCGTAACCCTCCTCAGCTTCACTTTCCGAACCAAACCTCACCGGGAAGGAACCTGGAAACGGCCGTGGTGGCAGCAGATTGGCCAGGGCATTCTCATGATTACCTTTGGCGCACTATTTGCCAGCGTTCTAAACACCAGCTTCATTTTACTCATCGAACGCATCACCTTTTTCGTAGACCAGGTTACCCAACTGCTATCATGATTCAAAACGAGAAAGAACTGCACCAGCCCGAATCCTACCTCATTGCCGAATGTGGCAATACGCGCACGACTGTCCTTCTCTTCGATGTGGTCGAGGGGGCTTACCGTCTGATAGGACGAGCCAGCGCACCAACCACTCTTATTGCCCCCTGGTCCAACATTATTGATGGGTTAACCGAGGCAGTGGAGAGGTTGGCAAAAATAACAGGTCGCAAATTTTTAAGCGGCAACAAACTCATCACGCCTGAGCGAGAGGGCGCAGGAGTCGACCATTTTATTTTTGTGGTCAGCGCTGCCGCCCCCCTAAACACTATCCTTGTGGGCCTGTCCGAAGATGTCAGCCTAAGCAGTGCTCGCCGCGCCCTTTACACTGTTTATACTAACGAGGTAGACTCTTTTAGCCTTTCAGACCCCCGAAGTGAAGAAGAACAAGTTGCCGCCATCATCGCCCACAAACCGGATCTCATTTTTCTTACCGGCGGCACGGATGGTGGAGCAGATCAGCGGTTGATTAAATTTGCCCAAACAGTCAGCTTGGGCGTCCAAATGCTGCAGGAGGCAAAGCAGGTCAGCGTTCTTTACGCCGGCAACAAAAATTTGCGTAAACATATCAAACAAATCATGGGCGAAACAATCCCCTTGCACGTAGCAGATAACGTACGACCTAATCTGCACACCGAACAGTTTGACCACGCTGCCCAGATAATTGGCGAATTATTCGAAAACCTTAAAATCAAAGAGCTTCCTGGCATTCACACGATTCGCGGTTGGAGTGAATTTGCCCCCTTGCCCACACCCCGCGCCTTCGCCAGCATTGTGCAGTACTTTGCTGCCTTGCAACAAAATAACAAAAAGGTTGTGGGCCTGGAGTTGGGCACCGAAAGTGTAACCATTATCACCGCCACGGCCGATTCTGCCGATTTAACTATTCGCAGTGACCTAGGAATGGGGCACGCGCTTTCAAAATTGCTGCAGCATACTTCTGCGGCAAATATCGCACGTTGGATGCCTGAAGAGATCACTGAAGGTGAAGTGCGCGATTTTTTGCATAATAAATCGCTCCACCCGCAAACCATTGCCCAAACGGAGAAGGAACTGCACCTGGAACAGGCAATTGCCCGCGAGCTTATCCGGGTGGCCGCCCAGAATACCCCATTAGCCAGCATGGCAAACCCGACATTTCGCATGATGCTGGTGCGCGGGTTGGTCTTTAATAATATGCCTCGTCCGGGGCAGGTGATTTCCGCCATTTTGGATGCACTGCAGCCTACAGGAATTTTTGGCATTGCCCTGGATCAATATGGTGTATTACCCGCCATGGGTGCACTTTCAGCTCTGGAACCTCTGGCAGCCGTGCAGGCTTTAGAATCTAAAGTGCTGGCAGATTTGGGTTGGGTTGTAGTACCTACGGGCAAAGGCCAGCCAGGTCAAAAAGCGGTACATGTCCTTATTGAGTCGGAAAAGGAAGCAACTCAATACGAAGGGGATGTAGAATTTGGCACCCTTGAAGTTTTTGTGTTGGGAGAAGGGCGCTCAAAAGTTACCATTAAACCTGAAAGACGATTTGATATCGGCCTGGGGCCAGGAAAAGGAACAACCATACATGTGAGAAGAGGCAGTGTCGGTCTGGTGGTAGATGCGCGCGGACGGCCGTTGCAGTTTCCCGAAGATGAGACAACCAGACGCAACTTGATCCAGCAGTGGAATTTTGACATGGGTGGGTAACAGGCAACGATGAAGATTTTAACAAGGTCCACAATAGTTCAAACAAACATCAAGCTGCGTCGGGAGCGGATGCTGCCCGAACCAGGGGATGTTGTTGCCAGTCCTGGTCAGGATGTGTCGCCAGTGCAGGTAGTGGCCCGCACTCGCCGCCCGACTCGTTTTCGCATTGTGCCTGCCAGCGAACTGTGGCACATTTCCCCTGCTGAAGTAGAAGAATTCCTGGTCATTGGCCAGGGAACGCCGGTGGGTGTTGGAGACGTTTTGCTAGAAAAAAAACAGTTCCTTGGCAAAAAACGGCTGGAGTCACCGGCTGAAGGAACTTTTTTTGGCCTGAATAACGGCCGTATTATTTTGCAGCAGTACGAGTGGTTTGAGATGCGCGCATTGGTGAATGCGCGGGTGGTGAATGCCGTTCCTAAGAGGGGCATTGTCCTCGAAATCATTGGTGCGCAAATTCAGGGTGTTTGGGGTTCAGGTAAAGAGGGATACGGCCGTTTACGCCTCGTTACCTCAGCCATAAACAAAGCATTGGCCCCTGATGAAATCACAGATGCTGAAAATGGCGTCATTGTAGCTGGCGTCATCGACAACCCGGACGTTTTGCAGCGATTGCAGCGCCTGGGTGCCAATGGCCTTATTGCCGGCAGCGTCACAGCCAACGTGTTGCAGAAGGCTGCAGCTTTCGACCTGCCCATCATTGTCACCGATGGCATTGGCACTCAAGGTCTTGCGCGCAATATTTTTGATTGCCTGCGCGATTACGAGGGCGCCGACGTCGCCCTTTTTGCCCGCCAGACAGATTATTGGGGGAACCGGCCGGAGATAATTATTTCTCATGAAAAAACAGCCGGTCACACAAACACTCCCGACCCCCTGCAGCCTTTGACAGCCGGGAGGCGAGTGCGGATTTTACGGCAGCCTTACCAAAGCCAGATAGGCGAGATCGTCTATCTCTACCAGAAGATAAAAGAAACCGATTTTGGCCCCAGGGTACGCGGTGCAGACGTACGGCTAATGGATGGAAATGTCGTGTTTGTACCGTACGCCAACCTGGATACAATCGTTTAGAAAGAGCGAAAGTGCAAATCAAAGGAGATCAGCTAAGTTTTTAGCAATGCTATCGCTCTAGTTCCTTTCAAGGAGGACAAGATGTCAGAAGACTTTATCATCGAAGAAGAAGGTAGTGAAGGAACGTCAAATCGTCGTCCATTTTTTATCGCTGTTGGCGTTTTATCCGTCACGCTGCTTCTGGCCGCTATTTGTGCCGGTTCAGCTTTACTCAACCGCAATGGGGATGGTGGCGGCGGAAATGACGCCGCGGTGCAAACCCGCATCGCCGAAAACGATATGATTGCTGTGACCAATACGGCCGTAGCCATTACCATTGAAGCCATGACCGTAGAAGCGATGACGCGTGAAGCCATGCCCACAGAAACCCTGGTGCCCACCAACACGCCCCTGCCTACCGCAACCCCGCTGCCCACCAACACACCTGTGGTAGCCCAGGCTGAAGAAACCGAAGAGCCAGAAATTGAGGGTACCTCCGAATTCGTTGTGAGCGGTGGCAACACCCCGACACCCATAGCTTTAGCTGGAGGTTCGGGCAGCGGTTCTGGCACTGGCGGTGGTGGCGACACACTACCTGACACAGGCTTTGAATCCGTATGGGTTCCCCTGCTGGCAGCCCTGGTGCTTATTGGCCTGGTATTAACTGCACGCCGCTTGCGCAGCAGCTAAACACACTTTTTACCCTATCAATTACAAACGCCGGAGGCCAACATTGGCTGGTCTCCGGCGTTCTTTGTTGATTGCGCGCACAAAGCTAGTCAGGCGGTCAGGCAATAAAGCTGATCGTTTGTACTCATTCGTGCCCAAAATTGGCGCTACAAGCCGATAGGCTGGTAAGCTGAAAAGCTACAAATTGGGCACGATAACCCGAAATAACGCCCAGATGTCCAGCCCCGCCAGGAAAACGGCAAGTCCCCAGGACAGCAAATTGGGTAAAAGGGGCCAGCGCAAGGCCAACGGCCGTATCCACGCCTCCAACCCGACCATCACCCCCACCCCCATGGGAATCAGCGCGGGAAACAGGTAGCGCCCCTGGTGCTGAATAAAGGTGAAGTTGTACACAACGTGCACACCTAAGGTCAGCAAAAATAAAAGAAAGAGGGTTAAAAATTGATGATTAGAAAGAATGGATTTTCGCTTTTTATAATGACGGAACCACTCAACTAGCAAACCAGCCACCACGGCCACTGTAAACACCACTAACAACGGATATAACCAGCGGGGGTGCAGCATAGGCAGCGCCATCCAGCCAAACTGCCCCCAAAAACTGCGAAAGGTGGTTTGCACAAACTGGCGCAATGTGCCCCCGAACCCTACCTGGGCTATCAGGTCAGCAGTGCGCGGCTGGCCAATGACCACCGCATCATGAGCGGCCTTGCCCAGCACGTCCAGCCCACCATACACGGCCAAGTTCCGCCCCCACCACAGCGCTCCCAGCAGCAAAGCCGGGCCAAACACCCATAAACCAACCCGCCGCAGTTGCCGCCAATGTCCCCAATATCGTACCAGTAAGGCTGCACCAGCAACGGCCGTTACCGGGTAAACCGTCCCCTTCGTCAGATACCCCAGCCCCAACAGCAGCCCCAGCAGCAGCCCTCGTCGCCGCTCAGTCTCTAATCTCCAATCGCCAATTCCCACCAACAAAAACAAAATCCCAGCAATCAAAAGCTCCGCCATGGCATCATTATTTACGGAGGCGAGGATGGCCAGGTGTTGCGGCACAAAGCCCACGAAAACGGCCGTACCCCACGCCATCCACTGCCGTTCTGGAAAAAGCCGCCGCGCCACGCCGTACGCCAGCAAAATCACCCCGGCCCCCAGCAGCACCGAAACCAGCCGCAGCGCCAAAAGCGACCCGCCCGTTAGTAAGAACATCGGTGTCAACACCAGGTAATACAGTGGCGGCTGCCAATCTTCGTAGGTAATGACCGAAATGTCATACTGTGGGGCAAAACCCGAGCTTACCACTTCGTTTTTATACGCTTCGTCGTAATCACCCAGAGCCATTTGCGGCAGCCGCCCGTCGGCTAATTGCCGCACGTAATTATAATGAGCCGGTTCATCAGGGGCTTGCCAATCTGGCGTGAGCGCCGCAAACAGCCCCCCTAAAACCAGGTAAGTTAGCAATATCAACAAAATAGGGGTATTTTTACGCCATTGCATGGGCAAATCATAGCCTAACCTACTTAAAACGGGAAACAAACGGTGGCCTCCAAAACGCTTAGCGACCACAATTTTGCGACTATGGTTGACTTTCACACAACAGAACTGCAAACCGAATTGATCACCTACCTGAGCCAGTTTATAACGCCCCAAAAGCAAAAAAGGGTGCAGGAAGTATTGGCGCAGCGCACCCGCTACCTCACCGTTGTTTTGGAAGATATTTTCCAGCCCCACAACGCCAGCGCCGTGCTGCGCTCTTGCGAATGCTTCGGTTTGCAAGACGTACACATCATTGAACAACGCAACCCGTTTCGCCCCAACCGCGACATTGCCCTAGGCGCACCCAAATGGCTGACCATGCACCAATATCGGCCTGAAGAGGGGCAAAATACGCAAACCTGCCTGGCCTCCCTGCGGGCTCAAGGCTACCGTATCGCCGCCACGACCCTGCGTCCTGACAGCATCCCCATTCACGACCTGGACCTGAATCAACCCATCGCCCTCTGCTTTGGCACAGAGGAAAAGGGCCTCAGCGACACCGCCCACGACATGGCGGATCTCTTTGTGCAGATTCCCATGTATGGTTTTACGCAAAGTTTTAACATTTCCGTTACGGCTGCCCTCTTCCTCTACGACCTGACCAACCGCCTGCGCGATTCCACCGCAGCCTGGCAGCTATCACCCACCGAAAAACAAGCAATTACGCTGAATTGGTACGGCCGTATCATCGACCATGGCGACATTATCATCCAAAACTACCTAAAAAATCGCCCCCCTGATCCTGGCTAAGTGGTAGCTAAACATTTTTACAAACCACAAACCTTTGGGTAAAATGACGCCCGATGAAAACAGGAAGGCGACAGCATGTTACGCTTGGGAAAGGAGGAGCGGCATGAAAAAACCCCAAGATCGCTGCATAAACCACACCGTTCTCCCTCCCAACGGGAGAAATGCCTACTGCGCGCCGCACTTTGTGATCAACAATTTCATTAATCCTTCGAGTCAAACTCCCTTCAACCAATTTTCACACAGTTGATGGGAGTTTTTGCTACAGAGGAACTTATGATTATAAATACCTTTTGCATTGAAATCCGATCCCGTCAGGAAGAAGCTAACAGCCCTCACCTGCATGCCGCTCATCAGCTTGGATACACTCAACTCACCGGCTGTCAGGCCAGTCGTCTCGTCTTTTTGCAAGGCGCCATTACCCCAGCCGGGGCCACCCGCCTCGCCAAAGAGCTTCTTGCAGACCCTGTTACGGAAGAATGGTCCCTTTCCAATACGCAACTGCCCCTTGTCAACGTCCGGCCCTTGGCTATCGACAGCCGGGAGATTACTATCGACCATTTTCTGGACGTAACCCTTTTGCCCGGCGTTACCGACCCGCCGGCAGCCAACCTGCTCCGCGCTGCTCAACTGCTGGGCGTCAACGGGCTGGAACGCGCCGCCACCGGGCAGCGCTACACGCTCAGCGGCAGCCTGGACGAAGCCACCCGTCTGGCTTTAGCCCGCGAAATCTTCGCCAACCCCGTTATCCAACGCTTCACCATCGACGAAGCCATTTCCCCACCATTTTTCCCCTACCATCAGGCAGACAATTCTGTGGATGTCATTCCCGTGCGCGGTGCAAATGATGACAACCTGCTGGCCATTAGCCACGAGCGACGCCTCGCTCTCGATTTGGCCGAAATGCAGGCCATCCGCGCCTACTTCCAGCAGGAAGAACGTGATCCCACCGACGTGGAGCTAGAAATGCTGGCCCAAACCTGGAGCGAACACTGCGTCCACAAAACATTCAAAGCCCTCATTGAGTACACCGGTCCTGACGGGCAAGGTGGAAATGGTAGACGGCATTCTCAACACGTACATTCGCGCCGCCACCGAGCAGATTAACAAGCCCTGGGTGCGCTCGGCCTTTGTGGACAACGCGGGCATCATCGCCTTTGACGACCAGTTTGACCTGGCCTTCAAGGTCGAAACCCACAACCATCCCTCGGCTTTGGAGCCATTTGGCGGAGCCAATACCGGCGTCGGTGGCGTGGTGCGCGACGTGCTGGGCGTTAGCGCCCGCCCTATCGCCAACACCGATGTGCTGTGCTTCGGCCCGCCGGATATGGCCCACGACGACCTGCCTGACGGCGTGCTGCACCCGGCGCGCATTGCCGATGGGGTGGTGCATGGCATTGAAGATTACGGCAACAAGATGGGCATCCCCACGGTCAACGGGGCCATTTGCTATGACGCGGGCTACACGGCCAATCCGCTGGTCTACTGCGGCTGCCTGGGCATTTTGCCGCATGGTTCTCACCCCACAGAAGCGCAGCCCGGTGACCTGATTGTGGCCATTGGCGGCCGTACCGGGCGGGATGGCCTGCGCGGGGCAACGTTTTCCAGCATGGAGATGGACGTGCAGACTAGCGAGATGGCGGGAACGGCCGTTCAAATTGGCAATCCCATCATGGAAAAGCAGGTGCAGGAAGTGATTCTGCGCGCCCGCGACGAAAAGCTGTACAGCGCCATCACCGACTGCGGCGCGGGTGGCTTCAGCTCGGCCGTGGGCGAAATGGGCGAGCACGTAGGCGCGCGGGTGCAGCTGCAAGACGTGACGCTGAAATATCCCGGCCTGCGCCCCTGGGAAATCTGGCTCAGCGAAGCCCAGGAGCGCATGGTGCTGGCTGTGCCCCCGGCAAACTTGCCGCGATTGCAAACCATCTGCGCCGGGCAGGACGTGGAAGTGACTATTTTGGGAACTTTTGAGGCTACGGGCCACATGGAAATCTTCTACGGCGAGCGCCAAGTCGGCGACCTGAGCATGGAATTTCTGCACAACGGCATTCCGCGACGGCATTTGAAGGCGGACTGGAGCGGAGGAGCGGCAGGAGCAGAGGAGCATCCCCCCATCACCCCTGCCCCCCTGCTCCCCTGCTCAGGCGCTTCTGCGCCTGCTGGCCCACCCCGACATCCGCACCAAGGAAGACGTGATTCGCCGCTATCGACCACGAGGTGCAGGGCGGAACGGCCGTTAAACCCCTCACCGGCTTCGCCAACCAAGGCCCCTCGATGCGACCGTTCTCGTCCCCCAATTTAGCAATTCACAATTCACAATTCACAATTCACAATTCTCCCAAAGGCGCCGCCCTGAGCAACGGCATCCGCCCCAACTACACGCCCTCGACCCGTACCGCATGGCCTGGACGGCCGTTGACGAAGCGATGCGCAACGCCGTCGCCGTGGGCGCCGACCCCGACCAGATCGCCATTCTCGACAACTTTTGCTGGGGCAACCCCACCCTGCCCGACCGTCTGGGCAGCCTGGTGCGCTGCAGCGCAGGGCTGCTACGACGCGGCCATCGCCTACCAGACCCCTTTCATCTCCGGCAAAGACAGCCTGAACAACGAATACACCGGCGCGGACGGCGAAAAACACGCCATCCCCGGCACGCTGCTCATCTCCGCCCTGGGCATTGTGCCCGATGTGACGCAAACGGTGACGCATGGATTTGAAGCAGGCGGGCAACTTCCTCGTGGCCGTTGGCGAAACGGGCGCAGAGTTGGGTGGCAGCCATTACGGCATGGTGGGCGGAGCGATTCAGCCGCAGCATCAAACCGTGCCTAAACCTGTGTTGAATGCGTTGAGCCATTACCGCAAGCTGCACCAGGCGATGCACGCCGGTCTGGTGCAGGCGTGCCACGATTGCAGCGAAGGCGGGCTGGCGGTGGCGCTGGCAGAGATGTGCCTGGCAGGAGGCGTGGGCGCGGAAGTCAAACTGATGAGCGTACCCCGTGACCCGTATTGGTCTTACTCCGCGGATGAAGCAATTTTGTTTAGCGAGAGTAACGGCCGTTTCCTGATTGAAGTGCGCCCCAAGACATGCCTCAGCTTGACCAAATTTTAGCCGACGTGCCCCACAACTGCATTGGCGTCATTGGCGGCAGCACCCTACGCATCACTAACGCCACTGGCGAAGCCATCATTGATTCACCGGTGCAGGAGTTGGAGGCAGCCTGGCGCGGCCATTTAGCAGATTTCGGGTTTCCGATTTCGGATTTTGGAGCAGGAGAGCAGACCAAATCTCCAATCCCCAATCTCCAATCTCGCAACCACAGGTTGCCAATCTCTAGTCTCCAGTCCCCCAAAGTTTTAATTCTGCACGCCAACGGCACCAATCGCGACCACGATGCGGCGCTGGCGGTGCAAATGGCTGGCGGCGAACCGGAAATTGTGCACATCAACCAGCTGCTGGCTGGCGAACGCCACCTCATGGATTATGGGATGCTGGTGATTCCCGGCGGCTTTTCCTACGGCGACGACCTGGGCGCGGGTGTGCTGTGGTCGGTGGACTTGCAGTACCGGCTGAATGAGGCGATGCAGGCGTTTGCGGAAAACGGCCGTCCCATCCTCGGCATCTGCAACGGCTTTCAGGTCCTCGTCAAAGCCGGGCTTCTGCCGGCGATCCCCAATCTCGCGATTCCAAAATCCGCAACATAACCTTGACTTACAACCAATCCGGCCACTTTGAGTGCCGCTGGGTCACTTTGCAGCCCAATCCCGCCAGCCCCAGCCTCTTTACCCAGGGGTTAACCGAGCCCATCTACTGCCCCGTCGCCCACGGCGAAGGCCGCCTGGCAGTGCAAGATGAAGCGACATTGGCTGCAACTGCAAGCACAAAATCTCATCCCGCTCCAGTATTCAGTACTCAGTAATCAGTCTTTAGTCTCCACTCTTCCGATCTCCACTCCCCTACCCTGCCAACCCCAACGGCTCCGTGCTGGACATTGCCGCGCTGTGCAACCCGGCAGGCAACGTCATGGGCCTGATGCCCCACCCGGAGAATCACATTTTCCCCTGGCAGCATCCGCACTACCATCGCGGCGAGCGGGGCATGAGCGGGCTGGCGTTGTTTGTGAATGGGGTGAGGAATATTTAATACAAAGGAACCAAGAAACCAAGAGACAAAGGGAATAACTTTGTTCCTTCGTCTCTTTGTTTCTTTGTAATAAAAAAGGTGAATTATGTTAACTCACGAAGAGCTATTAGCGGCGATACCCAACTGTCTGGGCAGCACCGATTTCTCTGAAATGGGCGAAAAATACGCAGGCAAAGTGCGCGATGTGTACCTGCGCGGTGGTCAGCGTGTGCTGATTACCACCGACCGCGTTTCCGCCTTTGACCGCGTGCTGGGTCTGATTCCATACAAAGGGCAGGTGTTGAACCAGCTTAGCGCCTGGTGGTTTGCGCATACGGCCGATCTCGTGCCCAACCACGTCATTAGCGTGCCCGACCCCAACGTGACCATTGCCCACGAAGCGGAACCGCTGCCGGTGGAGGTGGTGGTGCGCGGCTACATCACCGGCGTAACCAAAACGTCGCTCTGGTACTTGTACGAGCATGGTGAACGACAGCCTTATGGCATAAAGCTGCCCGATGGGCTGCGCAAAAATGACCCGCTGCCGGAACCCATCATCACCCCCACCACCAAAGCGGCGCATGGCGGGCATGATGAGCGCCTCACCCGTAATGAAATCCTGGCCCGCAGCATCATTTCGCCGGATTTGTGGCTGGAGATAGAAATAGCAGCACTGGCGCTTTTTGCTAGCGCGGGCAGGAAATGGCACGCCAGGCAGGGCTGATTCTGGTGGATACGAAATATGAGATGGGGCTGGTAAACGGCCGTCTCACCCTCATTGACGAAATCCACACCCCCGACTCCAGCCGCTACTGGCTAGCCGACAGCTACAAGCCCGGCGGCGGCATCCTCGACCAACCCGCCCATTTCGACAAAGAATTCCTGCGCCAATGGTACGCCGCCAAAGGCTACCGCGGCGACGGCGAACCGCCCCACCATGCCCCCTGACTTCGTCGCCCAAGTGGCCGCTCGCTATATGACTGCCTACGAAAAGCTCATCGGGCATGCCTTTGTACCGGGGAAGCAGCCTGTGGTTGGCAGGATTAGAGAAAATTTATTACAAAGGGACAAAGGATGAAAGAGACAAAGAAAAGAGAGAAATTGGTGCCGGAAGATGATTTGAGTTACCAGATTATTGGAGCGGCGATTGAGGTACACAAAACATTAGGTGGACCCGGCTTATTAGAGAGCGTTTATGAAGAGGCGTTGGTTTGGGAATTGCAATATCGTGGCTTGAAGGTGCAGCGTCAATTAACTGTACCCATCTCATACAAAGGTAATCAACTGGCAACGCCGTTGCGTGTTGATTTATTGGTTGAAGGGCTGGTCATTGTTGAAAATAAAGCAACCACTAGCTACAACCCTATCTTTGAAACACAAACGCTAACTTATTTGCGTCTGATGAACCTACGCCTAGGCCTGGTTATCAACTTTGGCGAAAAAACCGTCAAAAATGGCATTCATCGTGTCCCAAACATCCTTTCTTAAAACCCTTTGTCTCTTTGTCCCTTCGTCCCTTTGTAATAAATTCTTACGAGGTCATTTATGAACAATCAACCACTTATAGGCGTAATAATGGGTAGCACGTCTGACTGGGAAACTATGAAACATGCCACCAATGTTCTCGACGAGTTTGGTGTACCGTATGAAGCGAAGGTGGTGTCGGCGCACCGCACGCCGGAATGGATGTCAGAGTATGCGGGTACGGCCGTTTCTCGCGGTCTTGAAGTCATCATTGCCGGGGCCGGCGGGGCTGCCCACTTGCCCGGCATGACCGCCGCTCACACAGTGCTGCCCGTCCTCGGCGTGCCCGTGCAAAGCCACGCCCTCAACGGCCTGGACTCGCTGCTCTCCATTGTGCAAATGCCCGGCGGCGTGCCCGTGGGCACAATGGCCATCGGCAAATCTGGTGCCAAAAACGCGGCGCTGCTGGCCATTGCCATCTTGGGAAATAAATACCCAGAATACCGTGAGAAGCTTGCCCAGTACCGCCAGGAACAAACAGAAAAGGTGTTGAGTGACACCTTGCCTCCTGAAGCATAATGAATCAACCTATCCTCCCCCCTGCCACTATTGGCATTCTCGGCAGCGGACAACTTGGTCGCATGTTAGCCCAGGCCGCTCGGCAAATGGGCTATCGCGTCCACGTCCTCTCTCCCGATAGCGATTCGCCGACAGGCCAGATTGCCGACAAGGAATTTACCGCCGCCTATGAAGATTTAGACGCGGTGCGGCAGTTCGCCCAAGGCGTAGACGTGGTGACCTATGAATTCGAGAACGTTCCCGCCGCCACCGCCGCTGCCTGTGCCGAATTCGCCCCCCTTCGCCCTGGCGCACAAGCCCTGCACGTCGCCCAAAACCGCCTGCGCGAAAAACAGTTCTTCGTCGCGCAAGGCTTGCCCACCGCGCCATTCGCGGAAGTTGGTTCATTAGATGATTTGCTGGCTGGTTTGGAGAAGATTGGCGCGTCCGCCATCCTCAAAACCGCTACCTCCGGCTATGACGGCAAAGGACAGGTGCTCATTGCCAATGGTCAACCGGCAGACTCCAATCTCGCAACCGCAGGTCGCCAATCTCCAATCTCGCAACCGCAGGTTGCCAACCTCCAATCTTTGGCTTCTTCCGCCTGGGACGCCATTCACCACCAGCCCGCCATCCTGGAAGGCTTTGTCGAATTCGAGCGTGAGGTTTCCGTCGTCGCCGCGCGGGGGCTGGATGGCTCCTTTGCCCATTACGGCCTCATCCACAACGACCACGCCAACCACATTTTGGACGTCTCCCAGGCCCCGGCAGACGTTCCGCCTGACGTAACACGGGAAGCGGTGCGTATGGCCCAGGCCGTGCTGGAAGGGCTGGACGTGGTGGGCGTGCTGTGCGTGGAGTTCTTCCTCACTCAGGACGGCCGTCTCCTCCTCAACGAAATCGCCCCCCGCCCGCACAACTCTGGCCACCTGACCATCGAAGCGTGCGTCACCAGCCAGTTTGAGCAGCAGCTCCGCGCCGTGTGCGGCCTGCCCCTGGGCAGCACCCACTACCTGCGCGCAGCCGCAATGGCCAACTTGTTGGGTGATTTGTGGTTTCCCAAATCCCAATTCCCAAATCCCAAATCTCCAGATTGGACGGCCGTTCTCACCCACCCCCACATCAAACTGCACCTTTACGGCAAAGCCGAAGCCCGTCTTGGCCGTAAAATGGGCCACATCACCGCCCTGGCTGACACCGCCGCGGAAGCGGCAAACATTGTGAGTGAAGCAAGAAAGAAGCTAGAGTTAGAGCAAGAGCGAGAGTAAATTCTTCCTTTAGCTCTTGCTAACTCTGTAGGAGAAAACATGACCTTAGACTATTTAACCGACGACAAAGCCCACGATGAATGCGGCGTAGTGGGCGTGTATGCACCGGGGCGCGACGTAGCGCGGCTGGCCTTTTTTGGCCTGTACGCCTTGCAGCATCGCGGGCAGGAGAGCGCGGGCATTGCCACCAGCGACGGCCGTACCGCCCACATCCACAAAGGCATGGGGCTGGTGGCCCAGGTCTTCAACGAGGAGAACCTGCGCCCCCTCAAGGGGCACCTGGCCATCGGCCAAAACCGCTACTCCACCACCGGCTCCTCCAACTTGCGCAACGCCCAGCCCTACCTCATCGAAACCATGTACGGACCGCTGGGTGTAGCCCACAACGGCAACCTGACCAACGCCCTCACCCTGCGCAAAAAGCTGCTGGAGCGCGGCGTCGGCCTTTCCTCTACCTCCGACAGCGAGGTCATTACGCAAATGCTGGCCGCCCCCGCTGACACATGGGCTGACCCCCTGGGCAACGGCACGGAAAATGACCGTTGGGTGGCGCGCATCCGCAGCCTGATGCAGGTGGCGGAAGGCGCTTACTCGCTGACCATACTCACGCGGCACGCCATTTACGCCGTGCGTGACCCGTTGGGCCTGCGTCCCCTCTGCCTGGGCCAATTGGACACTGGCGGGCACATTCTGGCCTCCGAGTCCAGCGCTCTGCACACCATTGGCGCCAACTATCTGCGCGAAGTGGAGCCGGGCGAAATCGTGCGCCTGGACGGCAGCGGTCTGACCTCTTTTGCAGGCAAACCATCACCGAAAAAGGCGCTGTGCATTTTTGAGTACGTCTACTTTGCCCGCCCTGACTCCAACTTTGAAGGGCAGGTCGTGCACCAGGTACGGCAGCAAATGGGGCGGCAGTTGGCCAAGGAAGCAGGCGTGGCGGCTGACATCGTCGTCGGTGTGCCCGACTCGGCCACGCCTCACGCCATCGGCTACAGCCTGGAATCGGGCTTGCCCTACACCGAAGGGCTGACCAAAAACCGCTATATCGGCCGTACCTTCATCCAGCCTGACAACCAACTGCGCAAAGTGGGCATTTCGCTGAAATACAACCCGCTGACCACCAATTTACAGGGCAAGCGCGTGGTGCTCATTGACGATTCCATTGTGCGCGGCAACACCGCCGGACCGCTGGTGCAGCTCATCCGCGATGGCGGGGCCACCGAAGTCCACGTGCGCGTGGCTTCGCCGCCGGTGCGCCATCCCTGCTTCATGGGCGTCGACATGGCCACCTACAAGCAGCTCATCGCCCACAAGATGGACATTCAGGGTATTCGCCAGCGCATCGGCGCAGATAGTTTGGCTTATTTGAGCATTGCGGGATTGGAAACGGCCGTGCGCGACGCCATCGGCCAAAACACCGGCCACTGCAACGCCTGCTTCACCGGCAACTACCCCATCAACATCCCCGACTGGCTCTTCGAGGAAGACCGGGACAAAGTTATGTTTGAGGATATGTGGGGCGATTAATTGTCAACCGTAAAATTAATAATCCAGTAGGGGAAAAATGGATTTAGATATACCCCAAAATATTGATGTAATCATACGTCACAATCATGGCGAAATTCACGTAACTTTGGAAGATTGGATTAGGGTAGGGCCTGGCCCTCGGATAGGAACCGCACCAATTAAAGCAATCAATCGCATAACAGGGAATCATTTACCATTAGAAATTATTCCACTACCATACCGCAATAATCTAGAATCCATTCAATCAATCATTAAAGGCAAATTTACAGATCCTTGGAACCGCGATCAAAATACTTTGCAAAGGTTGAAGGACTCCTTGGAGCGGATGATTAAATGATAACGAAATTAAATATTTTAGTTGTGGGCAACGGTGGGCGCGAACATGCACTGGCCTGGAAATTGGCGCAGTCGCCACGAGTGGGGGAGATTTTCGTTGCGCCGGGGAATGCGGGCACGGCCGTTTACGGCACAAACCTGCCCATTGGTGTGGAAGAAATCGACCGGTTGACGCTGTGGGCCAGGGAGGAAAAGATTGACCTGACCGTCGTGGGGCCAGAAGTGCCCCTGGCGCTGGGTATCGTGGACACATTTCAGACAGCCGGGCTGCCTATCTTCGGGCCAACCCAGGCTGCCGCGCAGTTGGAGGCGTCGAAAGCGTTCGCCAAGCAGTTTATGCAAGAGGTGGGCATTCCCACGGCCGTTTTCACCACCCATACAACTTACGATGAAGCGCTCAAGGCGCTGCACGCAACACCCACAGACCATGGCATGGTAATTAAGGCCAGCGGGCTGGCGGCGGGCAAAGGGGTTATGGTGTGCGACACGCAGCAGGAAGCCGAAGCCGCCTTGCGCGACATCATGCAGGCGCGGGCCTTTGGCGCGGCGGGCGACGAGGTAATTATCGAGGAGCGGCTGAGCGGGCCGGAGGTCTCCGTGCTAGCCTTCTGTGATGGGCAAACGGCCGTTCCCCTGGCCCCCGCTCGCGACCACAAACGCGCTTTCGACGGCGACGCCGGCCCCAATACCGGCGGCATGGGCGTCTACGCCCCGCCCCCCGACGTGGACGCCGCACTGGTTGCAGAAATCATGCGCACCGTCATCAACCCGGCCGTGCACGGCATGGCGCAGCGCGGCACGCCTTACGTCGGCGTGCTCTACGCCGGCATCATGCTCACGGCAAGCGGGCCAAAGGTGCTGGAGTTCAACTGCCGCTTTGGCGACCCGGAAACCCAGGTGATTTTGCCCCTGCTGGATGGCGACCTGGCGGAAATTATGCTGGCCTGCATTGCCGGAACCCTCACACGGGAAATGGTACAGGTCAAACCGGGGGCGGCGGCGACGGTGGTGATGGCCGCGCCTGGGTATCCCGGCAGCTACCCCAAGGGGCTGCCCATCACCGGCCTCGACGCCGTACCGCAGGATGTGCTGGTCTTTCATGCGGGCACTAAAATCAGCAACAACCAGGTTGTCACCAACGGCGGGCGGGTGCTGGCGGTGAGCGCCCTGGGGCAGAATTTGGCAACGGCCGTTTCTCGGGCCTATGCCGGTGTGCAAGCCATACATTTTGAGGGGGCGCATTATCGGAAGGACATTGGCAAGGGCGCAGGGGGACAGGGGAGCAGGGGAGAAAATGCTCTCTCCATCGCTTCTCCACCCTTCCGCCCCTCCGCTTATGCAAAAGCTGGCGTAGATATTGCTTCCGGGCAGCGGGCGACGGAACTGATGAAAACGGCCGTTCAGGCCACCTTTGGCCCGGAAGTGCTGTCCGGCGTGGGCAGCTTTGGCGGGCTGTTTGACATTAGCAAGCTCAAAGAGATGGACGCGCCGGTGCTGGTCGCCTCCACCGACGGCGTGGGCACCAAAACCATGGTCGCTGCTCAGATGAGGCGCTGGGACACCATCGGCCAGGACATCGTCAACCATTGCCTCAACGACATTTTGGTGCAGGGGGCTGTACCGCTCTTTTTCCTGGACTACGTGGCCTCGTCAGGCTGGACCCGCAGCAAATTGCCACGGTGGTCGGCGGCGCGGCCAAAGCGTGCCAGGCGGCGGGCTGCGCCCTGCTCGGCGGCGAAACGGCCGAAATGCCCGGCGTCTACCAACCCGGCGAGCTGGACCTGGTGGGCACGATTGTGGGCGTGGTGGACGGGCGAAGATAATTGATGGCGCCCGCATTCAGGCCGGGGACGTGATTTTGGGGCTGCCCTCCAGCGGGCTGCACACCAACGGCTACACGCTGGCGCGTACCGTGCTATCAAACCTGGATTGGCATGAACCGCGCGCCGACTTGGGGCAGTCCATTGGCGAGGCGCTGCTGGCCGTACACCGGTCGTATTTGCGCGAGGTGCAGGCGCTGTGGGCGGCGGGCGTGGACGTGCGCGGGCTGGCCCACATTACCGGCGGCGGTCTGGTGGACAATCCGCCGCGCATTTTCCCAGAGGGGTTGGGGGCTGTGCTGCGGCGCGGCAGTTGGCCGGAACCGCCCATTTTTGGCCTGATTCAGCGGCTGGGTGACATTGACGACGCGGAGATGGTTCACGTGTTTAACATGGGGCTGGGGATGCTGGTCGTTGTGCCGCCAGGTGATGTGGCGCAGGCGCGGCAGGCTGTGCCGGAAGCAGTGATTGTGGGCGAAATGGTCGCCGGCATAAGAGGAGTGAAAATATATGTTGTCTGAACAATATCCAATTTCCAATCTCCAAGTTGCTCGCCTGGTGGTCATGATTTCCGGGTCGGGCACGAATTTGCAGGCATTGATTGATGCGGTGAGTAACGGCCGTTTACCGGCGCAAATTGTGGGAGTCGTCAGCAACCGCCAGGCCGCCTACGGGCTGGCGCGGGCCAAAGAGGCGGGGATTCCCACACGGACCTTCCCCCTGAAGCCGTACAAAGAGGGGGGCAAAAGCCGGGAAGCCTACGACGCCGATCTTGCAAACTTGGTTGCAACCTTCCAGCCAGATCTGATTGTGCTGGCGGGCTGGATGCACGTCCTCAGCCCCGCTTTTCTCGATCTTTTTGTGGGGCAGGTGATTAACCTGCATCCCGCGCTGCCAGGGCAATTTGCCGGAACCCACGCCATCCAGCGCGCTTTCGACGCCTACCGACAAGGCGAAATTGAGCACAGCGGGTGCATGGTGCACTATGCCATTCCGGAGGTGGATGCAGGGGAAGTGATTGCCTCAATGCCGGTTGCTATTAGGCCAGAGGATTCGCTGGCTGATTTCGAAGCGCGGATGCACGCCGCCGAACACGAACTGATTGTGGTAGCCACAGGCCGGGCGCTGCTGCGGCAGCAGGGCATCACCACGGCCAACGTGCTGGCGTGGATAGATTGGGCGTGGGCCCAGTGGCAAGGTTTGCTGGCGCAAATTCCGGCCGCACGGCTGGCGGAACCCGGTTTGCCCGGCGGCTGGGCGGTGAAAGATGTCATCGCCCATCTGACCTGGTTTGAGCAAGAGATGGCGGGGCTGATTAACGAAAGGGTGCTAGCGGGATCGGAGTTTTGGCTGCTTCCGATAGATGAGCAAAATGCGGCAATTTATGCGGAGAATCGGGAACGGCCGTTAGCAGACATCCTCGCTGACGCAGAACTGGCGCATACGCAAATGCGTGCCGCTTTAGCCACCTTGAGTGATGCGGAGTTGCATGACCCGGCCCATTTTGCCCACATGCCTCCCGATTGGCGGCCGTGGGAGATCATCGCCGGCAACACCTACGAGCATTATTTAGACCATATGCCGGCAATTCGCCAATGGCTGGCACAATAATCGCCGCCATTTTATTTGCCAGATAATGCCTGAATTTGCGGGTAGCGGAAGCAGTCTACCACGTGGTCGTTGACCATGCCCACAGCTTGCATAAAAGCGTAAACGATAGTTGGCCCCACGAAACTAAAGCCGTATTGTTTGAGAGCTTTGCTCATGGCCTGGGATTCGGCCGTTTCCGCCGGAAGCTCTTGCAATGTTCGCCATTGGTTCTGGATGGGACTGCCGTCCACAAACTGCCACAAAAAGCCGCTGAACGAGCCTTCTTTTTCCAGAATGTCTAGGAAGCCCCGCGCATTTTTAACCGCGGACTGTACCTTGAGACGATTGCGCACAATGCCGGGATTTTGCAGTAGTTCAGCTATTTTTGCCTCATCGTAGCGCGCAATTTTTTCGACATCAAACTGGTCGAAGGCGGCCCAGTAGTTTTCCCGCTTCCGCAGGATGGTGATCCAGCTCAGCCCGGCCTGTGCCCCATCCAAAATGAGCTTGGCAAAGAGCTGGCGATCGTCATATTCTGGCACACCCCACTCTACATCATGGTACTGCACATACAACGGTTCTTGCCCGCACCAGGTGCAGCGGTTTCTTTCATCCATTTTTTCCCTCCAAGCCTAATCTCAATAATCAATAACACATTCAATTGCTTCTCTTTTTGCCGTTGATGAGGACTTTTTCTATAATCGCTAGTAGATTCCCCAAGAATCTTATCCTCTCTTTTAACAGTTATACAATCCGCATACACTGTCGATTCTCAACTTTCTGCCTGACAAGCATTGTGGGCTTGCCAGAGACAAGGAGCAAGTTATGAAGGTAAGCAGTATTTTATCCACGAAAGTAAGTGGTATCGTCAAGGCCAAACCCGACGCAGCAATTCGGGAAGCAGCAAGCCTGATGTATCAGCACAATATCGGAGCGGTGGTTATCGTTGATGAGTCAGGTCAATTGGTGGGGATTCTCTCCGAGAGAGATATCGTGCGGAAGGCGGTCAAACACAATGCTGTGTTTGATATGGCCGTCAGTGAAGTGATGACAAAAGACGTGGTCACGGCGCAGCCCCAAGATGATTTGATGTCAGTAGCCCACACCATGACCGAAAGGCGGTTTCGCCACATGCCCATTTTGGATGATGACAAACAGTTAATTGGCATCATCTCCATCGGCGATGTTTTGAAAGCGCAACGGGATAAGTATCGCGGCGAAATTGACACTTTAGAAACACAGTTAATGGCCGGTGAAGAATAACCATCTCCGGCGCACAAGTTGAGTTTAGAATTTCCCACTGAACCGAAAATGAGGGAGCAAAGCAAAGGAGCAAGCAATGTCTAATGTAGGTACTGCGGAGAATCCGCTGCGAGTAGCTATTATTGGCGCCGGCCCGGCCGGATTTTATGCAGCAGAGCATTTGTATAAGCAGAAGCAGTTGACGGTGCAGGTGGATATGTACGACCGGCTGCCCACGCCCTTTGGGCTGGTGCGGAATGGTGTGGCGCCGGATCACCAAAAAATTAAGTCGGTAACGGCCGTTTTCCATCGTACCGCGCAAAAACCCGGCTTCCGCTTCTTTGGCAATGTGGAATTGGGCCTGAACGTTAGCGTGGCCGAACTGCGCCAGCATTATCATGCCATCATTTACACCACCGGCGCCCAGACCGACCGCGCCCTGAAAATTCCCGGCGCAGATTTAGCAAACCACCACCCCGCTACCGACTTCGTGGCCTGGTACAATGGCCACCCAGACTTCCGTGACTACCAATTTGATTTGTCACAGGAGCGCGTTGCCGTTATCGGCATCGGCAACGTAGCTATGGATGTGGCCCGTATTTTGTGCCGCACTCCCAATGAACTTAAAAAGACAGATATCGCCGATTATGCCCTGGAAGCTTTGAGTCATAGCAAAGTAAAAGAAGTATACGTTTTGGGACGGCGCGGGCCAGCCCAGGCAGCCTTTACCACCCCCGAAATTAAAGAGTTAGGGGAAATGGAAGACACAGACGTCTTTACCGTTGCCGATGAAGTCGAATTAGATCCCCTCAGCGAAGAAGCCATGGCCGACAGCGCCGACCGGGGCACACTGCGCAAAGTGGAAATTATCCAAAGTTATGCCAGCAACCAGCCTACGGGCAAATCGCGCCAGTTGACGGTCCGCTTTCTTGTCTCGCCCACAGAGCTGTATGGGGATGAAAACGGCCGTGTCAAAGCAATGAAGCTGGTGCACAACGAACTGTACAAGACTGACGCCGGTTCATTGCGCCCCCGCGCTACAGACAAAACCGAAATGCTGGATGTGGGGCTGGTTTTTCGTTCCATTGGTTACCTGGGTGTACCTCTACCAGGCGTGCCCTTCAATGATAGTTGGGGTGTCATTCTTAATGATGGCGGGCGCGTCATTGATCCGGAAAGCAAAAAGCCAGTCCGTGGTGAATACACAGCGGGCTGGATCAAGCGCGGTCCCAGCGGCGTTATTGGCACCAACAAACCTGATGCCGTATCCACTGTTGACCAGCTGCTGGAAGATTTTGAAAGCGGCAGCCTGCTGCAGCCCACACACCCTCAACCAGAAACCATTGAGGCGCTCATCGCCCAACGGCAGCCACACTACTTCACCTATGCTGACTGGGAAAAGCTGGATGAGATTGAAGTAGCCAAAGGCGAAGCCCAGGGCCGCCCGCGGGTTAAATTTACCGGTGTAGAAGAGATGCTGCGCGCCCTGGGCAAGTAAGAATGCTGGACGCTGCATGCGGAATGAAGCAGCCAAAATCAGCATTCCAAGTGTATCGTGCAAAATAATTTTATGGACGTAACCATTTACAGTGACGGCGGCGCAGACCCGAATCCCGGAATTGGGGGCTGGGCCGCCGTTTTGCGCTATGGCAGACGCGAAAAGGTATTGAGGGGGAATGATCCCAACACGACAAATAACCGCATGGAGCTGCAGGCAGCAATTTCCGCGCTGAAGGCATTGAAACGGCCGTGTTCCATCGAATTTCTATACCGATTCCGAATATCTGCGCAAAGGCATCACCGAATGGATAGAGAAGTGGGCGGCCAAGAACTGGCAGCTAAGGGTGGCAAACCCGTTTCCAATGCGGACTTATGGCAGGAATTATGGCCGCTGGTGCAGCAGCACGAAATCAACTGGCATTGGGTCAAAGGGCACGCCGGGGATCCGCTAAACGAACGGGTGGACGATCTGGCTCGCCAGGCACGGCTAGAAATTACGCCCACCGCTGAACCAGACGAAAACATTCCCCGCCTCTACGTGCGTGCCTCCTGCAAAGGAAATCCTGGTCCCGGTGGGTGGGGTGTGGTGCTGGAAGAAAAGGGCGAGACACGGAGCAGGCTAGCGGGTCCGCCCTCAAAACCACCAACAACCGCATGGAGGTAACGGCCGTTATCGAAGGCCTTCTGTTGCTTCCGCCGGCAGTTCAGTCCAGCTCTTCACCACATCCGATTACGTTTACCAGGGTATCACCCAGTGGATTCACGGCTGGCGTCGGCGCGGCTGGCAAAAAAAGGATGGGCAGCCAATTGCCAATGCCGATTTTTGGCAAGCCCTGGATCAACTACTCAACCAATTATGCCATTCGCTGGATCAATGCCAAAAAACTGCCAGAGCCGTCACCAGCCCTGGCAGAAGCAGCCAAACTTGCTGTAAACGCCGTCCAAGTTTGCTCTGATTACTCTACATCTCGGACATAGCGGCAGGTGGCATGCAAAAAGGCAAATTACCCACCGGTGGCATGAGTTCCATCACTTCCACAATCTCAAACACCCGGCCATCAAAGCTGACCTCGCTCCCCACCTTTGGTTCTTCATCCACATTCATGATCGCCCCCGGGTGCTTGCCTCCCAATACCACATAACTAACTTTGTAGTAGGAAACCCCTTCTCTCATCATGAACTCCTATAATTCCGCTAAATTACGATGACGCAGTTTAAAAGACAAATCAATGGCCATGTTACGCATCACCATATACCCGATGTGGTTATTCTCCTGGCAAAGGTGATAAAAATCATCGCTCTCGATGAGGTAAAGGGTTGCCCCCTCTTTGGTGGCCCGCACCGAAGCAGACCGATAGCCCTGGTCAATCAGCGCCATTTCGCCAATGACCTGCCCTTTTCCCAAAACGACCAGGCTGCGCGCATCTTCCAGGCCTTGAATAAACACCTCAGCAGCAGCCTTGGGCGACAACATACATTTCCGTGCCGGTGGTGTTTTGCTCCAAAATCATCTCTCCGGAACCAACTTTTACTTCGCGGCAAATAGCTGCAATGTCCGCCCATTCTGGCTCGCTTAGCCCATTGAAAAGTTGCACCCGCTTAAACAGTTCGGTAGTTACCGGCATATTGTCCTCCTTGTGTCCTTGTTTTTTGGTTCTTTGGGGCCGGCATATGCTTTTATGTCAAATCTATTGCGGCCCTTTTCAAAGAATTTTTTGCCCTGAACTCCTAAACTGCATTTTACCATAATCAGGCAAATAATTGACTTTTAATCTCCAAGTGATAAAATTTCCATCTCCCTGAGCCGAAGTGGCGAAATAGGCAGACGCGCTACGTTCAGGGCGTAGTGAGCTTTACGCTCGTGTGGGTTCGAATCCCACCTTCGGCATGTAAACAAGTCCAACCTGCAACGGGTTGGGCTTTTTTATTGGGGCAATTCTTCATCTACTCTTGTTTGAGAAATATCCCGCAAACTGTATAATGGGTGCGCTAATTACGTAAAATCACAAGAGGGAAACATTCATGTCCATATTTCTCATCGCTGTAGGGATTATCATTGGAATCATCATCGTTGGGGCAATCCTGGCTTTCGTTATTGCCCGATTTGACCGCGCTGTAGAACAAACAAAAGTTGAGCAAGAAAAAGGGGGGCAGGATTACAATCCCGCCTTAACTATGGGATTTTCTATCAAAACAACGGCCGATCCAGAAGAGCAGGTGAAAGAGGCACGCCGGTTAGCCGCTCAACAGGCTGCTGCGTTACCCCGGGGAGGAAACATGGGCATTGGCCGCCTGGGGCAGCCCTCCGATTTACGCACAGCGTTTAAGGGAGCGAAGGAAGACCCATGGACGGCTGCAAAGATAGCCGCCGTTCATGGGTGGGATGGAGTTCGGCTTGGTACTGGAGCGGCAACGGCCGTTGCCCCAGCGCCGGCTGCCGCCAAAGCAGGGGCGGCTCCTGCCCCAAGCGGGGAAATCGAGTTAGTGCCCGGCAAAGATTACCCAGTCATTGAAATTACCGACGACATGAGTCCGGCCGATAAACGCAAAGCACGCATCGCCAACGCCAAAGCTAAATCACAGGCGATGAAAGCGGCTAAAGCTGCTGGCACACCAGCCGCAGCCCCAGTTGCCACTGTCGCCACCGCCGCGCCAACCGCCGCTGCGGCCCCTGCTCCTGTGGCTGTAGGTAGTTCCAGAGCCAAATTACATTGAGATTACTGACAGCATGTCGCCCGACGATGTACGCAAGGCGCGCATCCACAACTTCCAAAGAGCGCTCCAAGTACAACAAAGCGCTCAAGGCAGCAGGCATTGATCCCAGCGCCTCCACACCAGCGCCAGCGGCTGCGGCAGCCCCTGCGGCAGCCGACCGCACCCACACCTGCCCCTGCCCCTGCTGGAGGTGCTGACAGCGCTGCGCTGGCGGGAATCCCCAAGCCGGATTACATTGAGATTACGGATGATATGGCGCCTGACGACTTGCGTAAGGCGCGCATTCAGAATGCCAAGGAACGATCCAAGTACAACAAGGCTCTGAAAGCGGCGGGAATTGACCCTCACACGGTAGAGTAAACGGCCGTTTCCTGATCAATCATCCACGTTGAAGCAAACGCCTTGGTTTTTATACAACCTGGGCGTTTTGTTTTGTAGGGAAAATGCCCATAATTTGCCTTGATTCGTTCCGAAAACTTGCTATGCTTGCATAAAATTATCTTATTTGCTGGGTAGCAATTATGCTTTCAATGATTAAACTATTCCGCGAGGTGGGAGGACGGCTCGTAGCCATCTTTCTTAGGCTTGCTTGCCGGTTGGTTGCTCTTAGAAATATTGCTTCGCCTTTTCTACCCCGCTTTGCCCTTCATCCTCAAAGCTCCGCTACGGGAAATTTACGCCACCCCCATCAGCAACAAAAAGCTTCTGCCGCCACCCATCATCCTCGACGATCGCGACTACCAGCACGTCACCCGCAACAATGCGGTAAACGATCTGCAATATTTTGTACCCGACGTACCCATCCACGTCACCACCCACAATTGGCTCGATCCCAATTCCCACGTGGGTTTCCGCGTTCCCACCCCAGACTGGGAACCCCGCTGGCCGGTAGACGCCATTTTTATCGGTGATTCATTTACATTTTGCTTCACCGAATATAAAGATTGTTGGGTGCAAATTCTAGACGATAAATATGGCATGAGTGTGGTGAATTTGGGACAAGGCGCTACTGGCAGCATTGGCCAATTACACCTGCTGCGCAAGTTTGGCCTGCTCAATGAGCCGCGTTTTGTAGTCTGGCAGTGGTACGGCAACGATTTCAACGAAGATTACGGTATGGCAACCACGTACATGGGTTTGGAACCTGTCGAACCACCTACGCCCAAGCCTGCTCGTGCCCCGCGTTCCCCCTGGCAAGAATGGCTGAGCGCCAATTCCGCCCTGTACGTCATTGGCGACTTTTTCCGCAGTTCAGAAGCCGAGCGGTATCAATACACTCGATTTGTTGATCCTTATCACGTTTCCGATGGCGCTGTGGATATTGAATTTGGTCGGCAGGTGACATTGGTAAGCCAGGACCTTAGCCTGCCACGCAACCAGGTTGGCTTTGAGCTTGGCCAGCAGGCCATCCGCGAAGGGCGGGAATTTCTGGATAGCGCTGACGTGCCGCTCGTAATCGTGTTGCTGCCCACCAAAGAAGAGGTGTATGCGCACTTGACAGAGCCTGTTCTAGGCAAAGCGGTACTTGAGTCGACCAGAGAAGGTCGACAGCGTATGAATGAATTCTGCATCACTGAAAATTTTCTGTGTTTGGATGCAACCGGGCCTTTAACATCAGCCGCCCGCGAAGGGAAACAAATTTTTTATAAGGAAGACAACCATCTGAACCCTGCAGGCAACGCAATTTTGGCTGATGTCGTGTGGCATTTCCTTGTAGAACAGGGGTTTATGCTTGAACGGTAAGCAAGATAGGTGGCCGCCCCTGGAAATTAACGCTTTGTGTGTGACGAGTTCGCAACCACGGTGGTTCTGGCTAGGGAAAGAGTTCAAGCGGTACAGAAATAGGAATCGCGTTGTCGGCAACGGGTGGGGTAACTGGCAGCCTTTCTCCAGTGCGCCAATCATACATGCCAAACAGAATTTGATACGGCCGTTCCCCAGATTCTGCCAGTGAAAGTGTTCGTTCATCAGGGACAATTTCCCCTGGAATCCAGCACCACGTGGGTAGTTCATTGTTGCGCGGCGGGCCATCATTTTGGGTCAAAATATCGCCATCACCGTCCACTAAATGGGTGAGAACGGAATATTCAGCACGAGGGAAATCCAGGGCTTCCCAATATAGCATTGCATAAATTCCCTCGTCGTCCTGGCGCAAAGTGTATCCGCGCAAAGCCAGCGTGTCACCCAATTGGTAGTTGAGAGGGATTGCCTCGTCAGGCATCGCCCACAGGGGAGGAACCACGCTGGGTTCGCCCATGCGCCCGCCCAGGAACAAGGCCGTCACCACCGCCTGCCCGCAAAATGTGGCAAAAACGGCCGTTTCCCACCACTTCTTTCCATGCAGCAGCCTCTGCCACCCCCACAAGCCAGCCAGCAGCCCTGGCCCCATCAGCAGCAGCCACAGCCGCCCTGTTTCGGCGCGCACCTGACCCGATAAGTTGAGCAGCAGAACGGCCGTTACCCACCCCAGCGCCAGGGCATCTCCCCCTTGCCACGTTTTGCGGCGTAAAACCGCCAAGCCAGCCGCCACAAAACTGCCAATCAACAAAATTATGCCCATGAACACGGCCAGATCGTACAAGTTGAACAATGGCCAGACCGGATAGCTAAGCCGGTACTTGGTGTGCAGTCGCTGGCTAACCAGGAACATTTCCAGCCCATTAATGCCCAGAAACAGCCATAGACCTCCCCACAACATCATTAAGAATCCGCCAAAACTAATGTTTAGTTGCACAATGCGCAGTAAACCGAGGCGTCTTTCCACAGTGCCGAGAACAACTTGAGTAAGGAGCGAGCTGTTAATGAGCAAAACAATGGCGAATATGCCAAAACCAAACCAGGTGCCCCCCGCCAGAAGCGCGCCAAAAATCAGCAGAAAGGCCCATTTCATTCGCCGGGTTAGCGGGTTGCCCCGAAACTGGCCCGATAACGTCGCCTGGGCCAGCCACAGCGCCCCCAAGGCCAGCACAGCATAAATAGTGTCAAAACGTCCTGTGAACACCAATAATCCGGGCCACAATGGGTAAAGGAGCAGCGCGCGCCGGGCTTGTCTCTCACCCAAAAACCGGCTGGCCAGTCCATAAAACGGCAGGACGCCCAAACCGGTAAGCAACATGAGCAGGATAGGCAAGCTGCCTGCCGCTAACTGCGCGGTAGAAAGTCCCTGTAATTCAAAATCCAGGCAGTCGTAGCGCAGCAGCCACATGCCTACCCAGTCGGCAGCAGCGGGGAACTGCTCCCAAAAGCGAGCTGACGCCCAATAGGTTAAAATCCAGCCGGGAGGCTGGGTCCGCAAATGCACGTCCCGGTACTTTGGCATTTCTTGCAGATGCACCTGTGCAAATTCCAGGGGTTCTTCTAAGCGCACGCCCTCCTGGTAAAAACCAGACTCCATGGAAACTTGCACCATGAGAGGTTGCGGGCTGTGTAAAGAGGCGAATATTAGCTGCGCGGCAGGTGTCAGCATCCCGACCCACAGGAGAAGGATGGTCAGGTTACGGCCGTTCCACACTTCTTTGCGCCCAACCCACCACCAGGTGAGGCCAATGGCCAGCGCCAATGCAGCCAGCCAGCCCCACCGCTGCGCCAAAAGCTGGGGCGCGCGCCACACCCATTCCCAATTGGCGCCATTAATCCACTCTGGCCAATCAAAAGCCAAAGCCAGACAATAGCAGGCCACCAGGGTAATCGCTATAATGAGGAGGCTTATGCGAATGAAGGGGTTACGAACCATGAAACTCTCTATACGGGAAAAAATCTTATACCGAAAAGAAGTTTCCAACAAACAAGAGAATGGCGCAATAAACCCCTGGCCGCTGGCTGCCCTGCTGGCCGTTCTCTTCAGCATTGTGGTAGTACGCACCGCCTGGCTCAATGATGATGCATACATCACCTTTCGCGTGGTGGAAAATTTTTTGCAAGGTTTTGGTCTTACCTGGAATCCTGGTGAACGCGTCCAAGTTTCAACTCACCCACTGTGGCTGGGACTGCTCATTTTCGCCCGTCTGGCCAGCGGCGAACTGTATTATAGCAGTTTAGCGTTGTCTATTGGGCTGGCTTTTTTGGGCGTTTTTTGGATTTGCTGGCGCATGGCCCGAAATACGGCCGTTGCTATTCTGGCCGCCTTCATCCTTACCCTGTCCAAAGCCTACATCGACTACGCCACTTCCGGGCTGGAAAACCCCCTCACCCATCTGCTCATCATCCTCTTCTTTTACTTCTATTGGGCCAATTGGCAAACCGCCGCCGCAACCCGACCTTTATTGCCTCTTACGCTACTCTTTAGCCTGGCCTTGCTTACCCGCACGGACATCCTGTTCCTTTTAGCCCCACCTCTGGCCCTGACCTACCTCACCTCCCAAAACGGCAAATTCACCATTCATCATTCATCATTCATTGTTCATAATTTCCGACCGCTCTTCCTCGGCCTTACCCCCCTCATTGCCTGGGAACTCTTCTCCCTGGTCTATTTTGGCTTTCCCTTCCCCAACACCGCCTATGCAAAAGCCTTCAATACGGGGTTGTCAACGGCCGCTCTCGCCGAACAAGGCTGGCTGTATCTGCTGTAATTCCTGGCAGTGGGACCCCCTCACCCTGACGGTGATTGGCCTGGGCGTGCTGCGTGCCCTGACAACTCGCCAACGGCACGCTTTGGCGGTGGCGTTGGGCATCCTTCTTTACTTAGCGTACGTGGTGCGTATTGGTGGAGATTTTATGACCGGTCGATTTTTCACCGCACCGCTGCTTACGGCCGTTCTCATTCTCATCCACTTTCCCCCCCGTTTCCTGAACCGCTGGTGGGTTACAGCAGGAACGGCCGTGGCTATCATCTGGCTGGGCTGGCAGGCCAACTACCCTACCCTCCTCAGCGGCCAAGATTACGGGGCACTGCCCGCCTACGAACCAAACTCCCGCGACGTAGACATCGCCGACGAGCGCATCTTCTACTACCCTCACACCGGCCTCCTCGGCCCCCGCCAGCCCCAACCCTGGATCGAGCAGGCCAAAATTGCCCGCAGCGAAGGTCAAACCTTTGTCAAGAGAGGCAACATTGGCTTCTTCGGCTACTTCGTCGGCCCCCAAACCTATATTCTCGACCACTACGCCCTCAGCGACGCCCTGCTGGCCCGCCTGCCCGTGCAAGACCCCAACGACTGGCGCATTGGCCATCTGCGCCGCGAACCGCCTGCCGGTTACATTGAAACCCTGCAAACTGGGCAAAACCAGATTGCCGACCCGCAAATCGCCGCCTATTACGACCAGCTAACGCTGCTCATTCGCGGCCCCTTGTGGACCTGGCCTCGCTTCCAGGCCATTTGGCGGCTTAATACCGGTTACTACCACCACCTGCTGCCCAGGCCGCCAGCAATAGATGCACTCTTCGCCGCACCTACCCCAACAATTTTTACATGGAAAGCATCGCTTCCTGAGGCTATAATCACCTCTATGAGTTACACACCACCGGAAAACGTCCAGAAAATCCTTAAAAAGCTGCCCACCACTCCCGGCGTTTACTTACACAAAGATAAAAACGGCACCATCATCTACGTGGGCAAAGCCATCAACCTGCGCAGCCGGGTGCGCTCCTACTTCCACAAAAACGTCGATTCCATCAAAACCCAGCGCCTGCGCCGCGAAATCGCCGACATCGAAATCATCACCACCGATTCCGAGCTGGAAGCGCTGCTGCTGGAAAATACCCTCATCAAAAAGCACCGGCCCAAGTACAACGTCCGCCTCAAAGATGACAAGCGTTACCCCTACATCAAAGTCCATTGGAATGACGCTTTCCCCAAAGTGACCGTCACGCGGCGCATGGAGCGGGATGGCTCGCGCTATTTTGGCCCCTACACCTCCGTTTGGGCCGTGCACCAAACGCTGGACATGCTGCGCAAAATCTTCCCCTACCTCACCTGCGACCGCACCATTACCGGCAAAGATGAGCGCGCCTGCCTCTACTACGACATCAAGCTGTGCAACGGCCCCTGCATCGGCGCCGTCAACCAGCAGCAGTACCGCGCCATGATTAAGCAGCTGATGGATTTCCTCAACGGCAAATCAGACCACATCGTCAACAATTGGAAGAGCGCAAGATGGCAAAGCGGCCGCAGAGATCTTGCAGTTTGAGAAAGCGGCCGAATATCCGCGACCAGCTCAAGGCGGTCAACAAGGTGGTCTCCAAGCAAAAAGTGATCTCGGCCGCCAACGCCGACCAGGACGTCATTGCCTTTGCCCGCGAGCAGGGAGACGCCTGCGTGCAGGTCTTCTTCATTCGCTACGGCAAGCTGATTGGCCGCGAATATTTCTTGCTGGAAGGCACCGAAGGCGAAAGTGATGAGGAAGTGCTGCAAGACTTCCTCACCCAGTTTTACGACGAAGCGGCCCACATTCCCAAAGAGGTGCTGCTGCCCCATGAAGTGTCCGAGGCGATGGTCATTGAGGAGTGGCTGAAGCAGAAAGCGCAGCACCAAAGTGACCATTGCAGGTGCCCCAGCGCGGCAAAAAGAAAGAGCTGGTGGAGATGGCGCACACGCAATGCGCCAGACACGTTGGGCACGCTGCGCCAGCAGTGGGCGGCCGACCGCTCCAAGCACGTGACGGCCATGGCGGAACTGCAAGAAGCGCTCAATTTGCCCACGCCGCCCGCCCGCATTGAATGCTACGACATCAGCCACACGCAAGGGGCGCAAACGGTCGGCTCGATGGTGGTGTTTGTGCAGGGTGCGCCGAAAAAGAGCGATTATCGCCGCTTCAACGTGCGCGACGGTGGGCAATGACGATTACGGCGCGATGAAAGAGGTGCTGACGCGCCGCTTCCAGCGGTACAAAGAGTCGCCAGGCGGGCGAACTGCACGACCCCAGCCAGATTGGCAAGGCAGCAAAAAGAAACGGCCTGGGCCATTTGCTGCCCGATTTGCTGATTGTGGATGGCGGCAAGGGGCAGTTGTCGATGGCGATGGACGTGCTGAGAGAGTTTGGGCTGGAAAATGAGGTGCCGCTGACGGGGCTGGCCAAGCAGGAAGAAGAGTTGTTTGTGCCGGGTCAGTCGCAGTCGATTTTGCTGTCGCGCCGCTCGGAGGCGCTGTATCTGGTGCAGCGGGTGCGGGATGAAGCGCATCGCTTTGCCAACGAGGGGCACCGCAAGCGGCGGCCAAGGTGGGCGTAGCTTCGATTTTGGACAGCGTGCCGGGGGTTGGCCCAGAGCGGCGCAAGCTGCTGCTGACGCATTTTGGTTCGCTGGATGATTTGCGCAAGGCGACGATGGAGGAGATTGCCTCGGTGCCGGGTATTCCGCTGGAAGTGGCGGAGGCGGTGAAGGCGCATTTGGCGTAAATTGGAGAATAGAGATTGGAGATTGGAGATTGGTAATTTCAGTCTCCAGTCTCCAGTCTTTTTATTGAAGGCTGTAGATGAGGGGCAGGTAAAGCTGGCGGGGGCGCACGGTGACGGGATGCACGGCCGTTACCGGCTGATGCGCCGCATTATCCACCATTACCGCTAATTCCAATTCTCCCCATTCATGCCAGATAAAGGTGACAGTGCTGCTTAACCCACCCGTTTTGATAATGAGGTCTTGTCCGGCGGGATGCCAGGTGTAGGTGATGGGCAGGGTGGCGCTGAGAGGGCCGGCAACGGCCGTTACCGTATACACCTCGCCCACCTGCACCACCTCAGGTCCGGTCACCGCCAGCGCGGAAATGGGCACCGGCTCCACCACGTCCAGCAGAAGAGGTGGCGAGACGTTGTTCTGCTCCTCAGCTTCGTCCACATTCCGGGCAGAATCGGCCATGACGTAAACCTGGTGCGGGTTGGGGCCGCTGCTGAAGCCGGCGGCAGCTGTAACCGTCACCACCTGGCTCTCCCCCGCCGCCAGCCCGGACAAAGTGACAAAACCAGCAGACTGAGCAACGGGAATGCTGTCCGACAGCACCTCCGTTGGGTCAAGGAACAGGTCCACATAAAACTCCTCGCTCACGTCCACTGTGGCCGCGTTTGTCACGGTGACGGTGAATGAAACAGGCCGGCCGGTAAAGAGGGGCCCTGTGCCCAACAAGGCGGGGGCGCTCACTTGCAGGTCGGGCAAAGGCGGCAGAATGGTGATGGTATGGGTGTCGCTGACCATGCTCTGGGCATTAACGGCCGTTACCGTGACCACCTGCTGCCCCACCTCAGGCCAACCGAAAACGGCCGTATCGCTGATGCCGCCGGTGTGGGTGAGGGTTTCCGTAATGCCGCTGGCCTGCCAGGTGTAGGTAATGGGCAACGTGGCATATGTGGGGGTGATAACGGCCGTAAAAGTGTAATGCTGCATCACAACTCCCTGTTCCGGCCCGGCTATCGTCACGACTTCCGGAGCCGGGGCCTGCCCGCAGGAATCGTCCCACTGCACAAACTCCAGCAGCAGCCAAGCGCCGGACGCATCCATGCGGTAACCAACAATTTTGAAAATGGCAAAGCGCTGGGTGTGGAAACGGCCGTTAGCCCCACCTGCCGCCTCGTCCCAAACCAGCAGGCGCAGTTGTCTACCCAAATCAATATGCTCATTCAAAGGCACTTGTACGGTAGGAGTGTTGACCACGCCAGTATGAGCCTTGACCCAATCCCCAACCTGCAGACTCACGTCAGTAATGTTCAGGGGGTTGACGTAGCCGCGCACCACCCAGGGGAAAAGGGGTGTCGCTGGGGAGCCCACGTCTCCATGGTCAACGTAATCCAGCGTATTTCCCGGCCAGGTCAGGCTGTTTGCCAAGGTTGAGGCGCTGCCGGCAATCCCCTCATTCCACGCCAGCCAACCAAAATTGCCCGCGCCAAAGCCCAGAGGAAAAGAGGTAAACGTCACCCTCTTGCGCATCCGGCAGCGGAATGTCCGGCCGGTGATTGGGGAAGTCGCTGTATGTTGGCGGGTTGAGGGGGTAGGTGAATTCATTGGCAGCGGGATACGAAGATGAAATTACCGAGTGGGAGAATAGGGAAACGGCCGTGGGCATGGCCGCGCAGCTTGTGGTGGGGTCAGTTTGTGGGGCGTCCGGCCCGGCAACGTGCCAGGCATAGGTATCATGTTCACCACCAAAATAACTGACCATCAGCCGCCCGCCGTAGAAGGGCGTACACGTCTGCGGGTCAGGATTAAGCCAATCACATTGGACAATATTGGGCAGGGTGATAGTGTAAGGGGGCATCTGCCATCTATCATTGCAAGAACCAATCTGGCAACGACCGGTCTCATCAGGGATAGGTGTGGTCCAATGCCAGTCGTCAAAGGCCAGTGTATCCACATAAAAATGGGCTGGGGGGGTAGAACCAGAATCCGATTCAAACAGTGCCACTTCCATCGTTTCCCCGGCGTACTCCGGCCCCAGGTCCATGAGGGGAATGTCCATGCGGGAACGAACGTTGCTGTTCAGCGGCAAATAATCCAGGGCATAAACGGTCACCCCTGCAGAGGAATGAGAGCCCCAATTATCGAGAATCTGCACGTTGCGCAGGTTTACGTCGCTGGGTCACGTCATTGACGTAGCTGTTTGGCCCGGCCCAGATGGCAAAGCCGTTCTCCGACGCACCACTAACGGCCGTTACGTCCAGGTAAAGGAAGCGGTCGCCGCTCTCCGGGACGGGGACTATGTTCGGCACTTCCTGGGTCAGGTCAACTTCAAAGCCACTGCCCGTGCCGGGGGGCGTGCCGCCGGGGCAGGTCACGGGGTCATAGTCGCCGCCGTTGGGGCTGCCGCAGACGGTGGGCACGCTGACGGGCTGCCCCACGCTGTCCGGCGCACCGGGCGACACCCACTGCATGTCCGTGAGGTGGCTGCCATCATCGCGCACGCCATCCCCCACCTGCCCTGTGTAGGCGGCCACATTCATACGGGCTCAACTCCTGCTGTGGATTTTGCTATGCCAGGTAGTACAGCCTGAAGGTAGTCTGCGGTATTGTAAGCCGGAGTGTAAGCTAGCGGTATAACCGCAACCGCTGTTAGGGTCATAGGTGCCGATGACGGTTACCATCAATGCGCACGAACCAGAACAGGTTGATGTCATCAACGGGAAACCCTAAGTTATCCTCATCCGTATCTAATCAAACAGGGGTAAAGCTCTGCGAACTGCTGCATGACCGCGTTCGGGATAGGGCATACCCTGGTCAATGGCCAGCTCCGTATGCTAGATAGTGTGGGATTGGGTAGGCTGGTTGATGGAGTCAGGATCAAACAACTCTACGCGCACTACGTCATGGGGGTAGTCAGCGGGAATGCGAATGCGGTAGGTGTAGGTGTAGAGACCATTATCCCAGGGACTTTTCGCCGGTGAAAAGGCATCGCCCATATTTGTGCAGCTTTCCGGCCCCATCGCCATAAGGTTTTGTGTATTCAAAACGCTATCGCTGCGGCGGTTGGCGTAAATGCCGCCGGGGTCCAGGCGGGTCAGAGACGGCTCGCCGCTGACGGTCAGCATGACTGGTCCGGCAATGTTGTTAGTCTCGTCTGTCTCGGTGATAGTGCGCTCAGGATCGGCCAAGGCATAGAACTGGTGGTCACCCATGCCCAGCATGAGCCGGGTGGTGAGGGTAAAGGTTTGGGAGATGCCTGATGGTGGGGGAAACGGCCGTTACCTGCCCCACCATCACCCCATCCACCTCATCTGTCAGCACGGCGTAAGGATTGACAAAAAGCCCTATGGGCACGGTGGTGGTTACATTGGCTGCGCCCACGTTGGTGACCACCATGCGAAAGGATAATGGCTGGCCTACGGGCACAACCGCTTCGCCCAGCAAAGACATCTCAACAACCAGATCGGGATCGGCCTGGGGGGCAGCAGGAGATAGGGTTGGTTGGGCAACGGCCGTTGCGCCCATCACCCAGGTCAGCGCCCCCATGACTACCCCAAACACCCACAACAAAACCAGCACACGCGACTTCATGATTGTTCCTCCTGGAAGCATTTCAGCTTGTCAGTGTTCAGCTTGTCAGCAGTCTTGCCTGATTTGCTGACCGGCTGATTAGCTGACCAACTATCTCAATTTTGCGCCACTAAGGGTAAGTATAGCATTTCCGTCAGGGCAATGTCGTCTGGCAGAGTTAAAAATCGTATCACTGCCGACCAGGGGATGAGTGCTCGCGGCAGCGTTCAAAAAGAACACGGTGGCGGCGGCGCTTTCTACACCAGTCGCTGACACGTAGTAAGCGCCTTCCTGACTGCCGGAAAAGGTGCGGATGGTAAAGGCCAGGTTACCATCTGCGTCAGCCCCCATATTGCCCAAAAAATTCCCGTTCACCGCCACGGCAGCCACCTCATTGGCCGCGTACTGGATTCCCATAAAGCGGAAATAGCTGGACGGCGCGCCTGTAGTGTAGTTGACGGTGACCACCGCTGGTGGGGGTGGGGGTGGGGTCTCCTCTCGATTCTGGTACAGGTAGATATCTTCATCACCATTGGTGTCTCCGCTGATGAGATTGGTCGCTTTGGATGAAAAGGCGACGTAAAAACCATCGGTGGAGATGGCCGGCTCACCGCTGGACTGGTCCCCTGCGCCGCCGCTAGTGCTGACGCTGGCCCGCACCAGAGTGTTTTCCTGGCGATCACGCACAAAAACGTCCCAGGTAGCATCGTCTGGATCGCCAGGCATCAGGCTGGTAGCGCGAGATTGAAAGGCCACGAAACGGCCGTCTCCTGACAATGCCGGTCGCGCCATATCCGCAAAAGTGTTAATCTGCGCCCCGTTGGTCGCCAAGCTCACCCGCTCTGTCTGCCCATTGCCGCGATTATGCAAAAAGACGTCCAGGTAGAAATTGGTATCTCCCGCAACCAGATTTGTGGCAAAAGAGGCAAAGGCCACGTTTTGGCCGTTGGCGGAAATTGCTGGCTCAAAGCTGTCGCCATTGCCCTCCGTACCGTCGCTGCGCACGCTCAGCCGCCGGGTGAGTCCGGCGCCAATGTCGCGAGCAAACACGTCAGTGTAGTTGTTGCCGTCGCCAGGCACCAGGTTTGCCGCGTCGGACTGGAAGGCGACGATGTTGCCATCGACGGAAACGGCCGGATAGCTGCTGCTGCCGTTGGCTTCGAATCCGTTAGAATCGACGCTGACCCGCACAATTGCCCCCGAATTACGATCATAGCGGAAGATGTCGGACGCGCCGTTGTTGTCATTGCCGATGAGGTCGCTGGCAAAGGACTCAAAAACGATAAATCGGCCATCTCCGGTTATGTCTGGCCCAATGGCCCGTGCCAGACTGGCGTTTGGTTTGCAGCTCACATCGTTACCAGAAGTGCCGAAAATGCTGCGGCTGACCAGCACCGTAGAACCGGCCGCGCGATCCCGCAAAAACACGTCAACGACGTTGTTGTTGTCGTTGGACGTAAGGTTAGTAGCGTAAGAGCAGAAGGCCACGTAACGGCCGTCGTCTGAAATGGCCGGGCGGAAGCTGTCGAAGTTGGCCTGGTTGCTGCCAGAATCCAGGCTGACCCGCGTCGTCTGCCCTGTCTGGCGGTCATGCACGAAAATATCCATGATGCCGTTGGTATCGCCATCTACCAGGTTGGTCGCGCGGGAGGCAAAAGCGACGTAACGGCCGTCGCCCGATACGTCGGGGTTGAAGCTGGGGTCGTTGGCCTGGTCACCGTTGCTGCGTACGCTGACGCGGGTCACGTCACCGGTTTCGGCCACGGCGGTGGCAGCCGCCGCCCAAACCACCAGCGCCAGAAAAACGGTCACAAACAAGGCTTTGCGCATGGGAACCCTCCTTTAAAAAAAGCCTGAATGGGGGAGACGATGCGGAGAAAAGATGCTTTGCTGCAGGGTAGTCTATCCCGCTTCGTCTAACCCCTACTTCCAAAGAACTACATTTCCATCAGAGGGTAACACGAATTCATATCATTTGGAAAGCGAAAACAGGGGCACCGGGAAGGATTTTCTTCACCCCGGCGCCCCTACATCCTTGCTCCCCTGCCCCTCTACTCCCTTGCGCTTACCGGCGGGGTCTGCGCCGCCACGCCCAGCGGCCTGCCGGTAGACCCAGCAGCGCCAGCAACACCAGCCATGGTCCGCAGACGATGCTGTTGTAGATAAAGAAATCGGCCGTATCTTGAGCATTATTTTGCAGCAGGGTAACGGCCGTTTCTGCTGTATCCCCTGGCCGCCAACCCTCGGGGGTGGGCAAAGGTGTCGCTGTTGGCGTGGGAGTCGGCGTGGGCGTGGGTATGGCGGGCAGCAGCGTCAGCGTAATGGTACCCACCGCCGAGCGGTCCGTCAGAAAGTTTTGCTGCCCCTGCAAATCACCCACCTGTCCCTCCAACTGTTGCAAGGTCTGGAAAACGTGCAGGGTTTCGGTGATGGAAGTCGTCTGGTCCAGGAAGCCTCGCGTGCGCTCCTGGTTGGCCGTCAGGTTGCCAATGCGCGAGCCTAAATCCACGGTACTGTCGGTAACGTCCTGCCCGCTGATGCTTTCACTCTGCACCTGGCCTAATCCCTTGAATGCACCCAGCAGCGCCTCAAACTCGCCTACGGGCACGCCCACGGTGAGGGTGGCGTAGCGGAATCCTTCGCCGTCCAGCCAGGTGCGCTGGCTGAGGACGTAACCACCAAATGTGTTAACATAATCAATAGCGCGGGAAACGGCCGATTCTGTACCTTGACCATTCAGCAGCACCGTCACCTCGCCATTTTTCATCACCAGGCGTCCGCCTTGGGCGTCGCCCTGGGCGACCACCGGCGCGGCAGCGGGCACGGCCAGCCGCCACAAACCCCATAACACCAACAACCACACGCTCAGCAGTAAAACTAGGTGCCCTTTACGCTTCATCGTTCGCCCCTCCTTCTTCTTCTGCAGCGACAGTGGGGGCGGAAACGGCCGTTTCCCCTGACGAGCGGCGTCCCCGCCACCAGCGGCGCAGGCGCAGCGTCACCCAAAGCACCAGCAGTAAAACTACCAACCAGGGTCCACACAAAATGCCGTAAAAAATGCCGAAGTCGGCCACGTTTTGCGCGGTGTTTTGCAGCTGTACCACGGCCGTTTCGGCCGTGTCGCCCGGCAGCCAGCTTTCCGGCGTGGGCAGCGGCGTCGCCGTTGGCGTGGGCGACGGCGTGGGCGTGGGCAGCAGCGGGTTCAGCGTCAGGTCAATGGTGGAAAAAGCGGCCCGGTCGCGCAAAAAGTTAATGCGCCCCTGGATGACGGCGATGTCTTCCTCTACCTTCGTCAGCTCCTCGTTGACCTCCAAAATCTCGTCAATCGTCTCCGCTTCGTCCAAGAACTCCAGCAGCCGCTCCTGGGTGGCCTGCAAATTGGTCAGCCGCGAATTGAGGTCGACGTACTCGTCGGTCACGTCCTCGCCAGAGCTAGATTCGTCGGTAACTTCGCCCAGCTTGCGCAGCTCGCGCAGGGCAAACTCAAACTGGTCGACGGGCACGGCCAGTCGCATGTTGGCGTAGGTGAAGCCCTGGACGTCGTCGAACATGTTTTGGCTGATGATGTAGCCGCCTAACCCCACAGCCAGATTCGTGGCGCTGTTAACGGCCGTTTCCGTATCCACCACCGTCACCACCATGCGCCCATCTCTGATAATCAGCCGCTGCTGAGTCTGGCCACTGGCTGCACTGTTAGCTGCTGGCGTGGCCTGCACAATGGGCTCAGGCGCGGGCGCCTCCGCCGCCGGAGCACCCGCCACGGCATCATCAGCAGCCCCCATAACAACTCGCGTCACCTCTACAACCTCACCCTCTTTCACAACAATGTCGGTAACCACCCGCGTTACTTCTATCCATTGCCGCTTCGCTGCCGCCGCAGGCCACCAGCACCAGCAGCGCGGCAAACAGAGCGGCTGTTGCCCATAACCACGATTTTATTCTCATCGCATCTTCTCCTTGCTTGACATCATCAATCTCCTTCGGCGCCTTAAAATTGTATGAGTGACGATATTGTACCCGGTTTGGTTCCATTGCAGACGGGTTACAGGTTACAAGTAACGGGGTATGTGCATTATGTAACCTGTAACCGGAAACGTGCAACCTCCCCCCTTGCCATCCCCCGCGCCACGCTTTACAATGGCCCCGTTATGGCGAAACCGCAAGTGGATGTAACGCAGCTTATCCAAAAGGATCCCGCCGCCTGGACGGCCGTTTTGCAACGCCGGTTTGGTGATGAGGGAGAAAAACTGCCACGGGTAACGGCCGTTGCCAGCCAGCGTGTCTTCAACAACAAAGCCGAACCCTACAGCCCCCACCTGCTGCGCTACACTCTGACCCTGCAAGGCCATAGCGACCCCATCACCTGCATTGGCAAGCGCACCAACAAGGCCGAAACCCTTTTTTACCGGGACCTGGCCCCCAACCTGAGCGTAGCCCCGCCCTGTTGGTTCTACGAATTGGGCGAGGAAGAGTGCTGGGTGATTTTAGATGACGCCCCTGACGACATTCCCCCGGCGCGCTGGTCTACGGAAGATGCCCTGGATCTGGTGCAGGGACTTACCCGCCTGCACGCCGCTTTTTGGGACGACGCTACCCTCACCCGGCACCACCCCTGGCTGGCCCATTTTGTGGGGCAGAAACGGCCGTTTACCTGGAAACAGCTTCACGAGCAGCAAGCCCAATACTTTCAAGAAGGTCCTGCGGCGATCCTCTCTGAACATGCCCTGCACCACGCGGGAAGGCTGGCTCCCCTCTTTTTGCAAGCAGCCAATGGCCTGGCCGTCATGCGCAGCCTGGGCGGCTGGCCCGGCATTCTCGGCGAAAGCCACCTGGCTGCTGCCGCCGACCTGCTTGACGATCCGGTGCTGATGCTCGACCGTCTCGGCAATTTGCCCGTCACCCTGCTGCACGGCAATGTGCAAAACAGCCATTGGCGCACCTCTCTGTTAGGCAGCCCGCGCTTGCTGGACTGGCAAGACGTAAGCACCGGTCCCGGAATTCTCGACCTGGTACGCTTTACAGAGCAGTTCGACGTCGTGTACCAACCCGACCTGCCCTGGCACATCACCACCCGGCAGGCTAGCCCGGCCAGCGAAGAAACCCTCATCGACAGCTACATTCTGCTCATGCGCACCCGGCTGCGGCAGAAGTTTGATGCCCGCGCCTTCCGGCAGGCTATTCCTGCGGCCCGCTGCCTGCACATTCTGCTCACCTGGTTTCCGCACTTTGCTACCTGGTTCGCCGAAATGCCCAACGCTTACACCTGGCAAAAAGTGAATCGCCTGCCCGATCAGGAGCTAGTGGGCACGCGCTTTGAAACCATCATCGGCTACCGCACCTACCTGCAAGATGCCTTCGCCAGATTTTTGCAGGCTTACCGTACCCTCTAAATACGTAAACGCACGCAGCAATTTAGAACTATTCACAGTTTTTTGCGTAATACTTGACGATTGAACCTGATATTAAGCAGTTATAAGGAGTTCCCTTTGGCACTGGTTTTTGAAGCAATTACATTTGGCGTGATTGTGGCTTTTATCCTGGTGGGGATTATTGGCACGCTGATTCCTGTCATTCCAGGCACGCTGCTGATCTGGTTGGGTACGGCCGTTTACGTGTGGCACGTGGGCCTGGCCGCCTTTGGCACAGGCCCCTTCCTGTTCATCACCCTCATCGCCCTCGTCACCGGCACGGCCGATTTATGGCTGCCTTTGCTGGGAGCAAAAACGGGTGGCGCCTCGTGGCGGGCCATGCTTTTCGGCACCCTGGGGGCCATCCTGGGCACATTTTTGCTGCCCATACCCATTGTCGGCACCGTCGCCGGTTACATTGGCGGTCTCATTCTCGGTGAATACCAGAAGTACGGGGATTGGGAAATGGCTAAAAAGACTGGCTTGCGCGGCTTGGCAAGCTGGGGTGTGGCAACGGCCGTTCAGGCTGGCGGCGGCATCCTCATTCTCATCATCTTCGTCATTCGCGTGCTCACCCTCTAACCAAAGATTGGAGATTAGAGATTGCGCCTGTCTCCAATCTCCAAATTTGTTTTTGAGACAAGGAAATTGCTCATGACCTCCGCCGAAACCCTCCGCACCCTGGCCCTTTACCTGGGTGGCAGCATGCTCGTCGCCTTCCTGCTGGCTATGCTGCTGCTGGTCGTTGTGCTGCGTCAGGTTAAAAAAATCAACGTGCCGCCTGGCGCCGGATTCAGCGAAACTCTACGCCTCACGCCTTTCAGCGTAGTGGTTTTCATTGACCTGCTGGACTTTGCACTGGATTTCCTGGCTGCCCCTTTTGCCTGGATCATCCTCGATCGCCTGGGTCTAAAGGCGCTGCGTGGGGTTTCGGCCGTTGAAGCGTTGATCCCCTTCACCCAGCCTATCCCCACCATGACCTTGTGCTGGATCTTTGTGCGCCTCTTCCCGCAGGTCCCTCTGGAATAGCGGTTCAGCAGTTCAGCTTTTCAGCATCTCAGCTTTTCAGCATCTCAGCGTTTCAGCGGGTCAGCGTTTCAGCCTGACAAGCTGACTGCCTGACAAGCTGATAAGCTGACCGCCTGACAAGCTTATTCGCTACAACTCAATCGGCTTGGCTAAAATCTCCACCAGCAATTGTATGGAAGCCTCTACGTCATCGGCATACACGGTTTCGCTTTGGGAATGGACGTAGCGGCAGGGTATGGAAATGCAGCCCGCCGCTGCTCCGCCGTTGGAAATTTGGATGGAGCGCGCGTCGGTAGAGCCACCCTCTAGCACTTCAAGTTGATAGGTAATGCCCGCCTCTTCGGCCCGCTGCCGCATCAGCCTCACCAGCCCGGCGTGGGCAATCATGCCGGTGTCTTTCACCTTGATGGCCGCACCTTTGCCCAGGCTGACGGCCATGGGTTGCGCCTCGGGCACGTCACCGGTGGTGGTGACGTCCAGGGCCATGCCCACATCGGGATCAATGGCGTTGGCGGCGGTCAAGGCGCCGCGCACGCCTACCTCTTCCTGCACGCTGAAGACAAAGTAAACGTCGTGGGGAGTGTTTTGCAGCCGCTTCAAAGCTTCGATGGCGACGACGCAGCCAATGCGGTCGTCCATGCTTTTGGCGGACAGGTATTTACCGTTGGCGTGGAACGGCCGTAAAAACCCTGCCGCCGCCCCCACTTCCACCGGGCAATCCTCTTTGCTCGTTGCGCCCACGTCAATGAAATGTTTATCCAGGCCGTGCACCTTACTGCGATCCTCAATGCGGTCACAGGAAACCAGGCCAATTCGGCCGTCGGCAAACTGCACCCGGCTGCCCCACAAACCATGAGGCCGCACCCCGCCAATATTCGTGAAGCGCAAAAAGCCTTCTTTGGTAATATGCGTCACCATCACGCCAATTTCATCCATGTGGGCGGCAATCATCACCTTCAGGCCACTGCCGTCCCCTTTTTTCAGGGCAATCAGGTTGCCCAGGGCGTCCACTGTTACCTCATCGGCATAAGGTTCCACTTCCGGACGAATCAGCGCTCGCATCCCATCCTCAAAACCCGAGGGCCCGTAAGCTTCTACTAATTTTTGGATTAAGTCGTTCATTATCACCTCTAAAGTGATGAACAATTAACAATTAAAAATGAACAATTAGCAATCGCCCGCTGTTCGTTGTTCATTGTTAATTATTCATTGTTAATTTCTTTTCACCACATCGGCCGTCAGGCTGCGCAGCGTCGCTTCAGCCAGTTTCACCACGTTGGCGTAATCGTCCAGGTTGATCATCATGGTTGGCGTGTGGGCATAGCGGCCCGGCACGGCAATGGTTGCCGCGGGAATACCCGCCCCGGCTCGCTGAATAGTGGCCGTGTTGGTGCCACCGCCGCCAGGCTGGCGAATTTGGTACGGGATATCATGGGCTGCGGCCGTGCGCGTAATGTGCCCCACTAGCCGCGGGTCCTGAATGGTGCCCCGGTCCATCACATAAATGGACGGTCCTTTACCTAAGGCCACATTAGGGCTGACATCATTTTCATTGGGCAAGTCGTAAGCCGGGGTACATTCCAGAACCAGCGCGGCATCAGGCTGCACGCCGTAAGCCGCCACCTGTGCCCCGCGCAGCCCCACTTCCTCTTGCACGGTAAAAGCGGCTATCAGGTCAAAGGGGTACGGCTCAGCGCGCAGCAGTTCAACCAACGCTGCACAGCCTGCACGATTGTCGAATGCTTTGCCGATGGCCGTGGGTCCTAGCTCTTCATACTCTGTCACGAAGGCGGCACGATCTCCAATTTTTACTTTGCTGCTGGCAGCATCTTTGTTTTTCGCGCCAATATCGATACGCATGGCGTCGATTTTGACCACGCTGTCGTACTGACCCCCCTCAAGCAGATGAATGGGCTTGGCGCCAATAACGCCGGTGAGCTTTTTGGGTCCTACCTGCACCACTTTGCCCAGCAAAGCGCGGTCATCAAAGCCACCCACCGGGGCGAATTTCAGCATGCCGTCACTGCCAATTTCGGTAATCATCAAGCCAACTTCATCCATGTGGGCGTCAACCATTACTCGCAGGTTGGAAGCGCCAGTGCCCTTCTTAGTGGCAATCAGGTTGCCCAAAGCATCAACGTGCCATTCGTCTACGTGGTCTACAATCAATTCGCGGATAAGCAGGCGTATTTCTTTTTCTTCACCGGAGACGCCGACAGCTTCGGTTAAATCTTTCAGTAATTCGTTCATTTCGACTCCGTTTCGTCGTCATCCATCATGCCATCGGTCAACTTTTGCAGAAACTGGTCATCGAGGCGAGCAGCAAATTCGCCCATTAAACGGCCGCTTCTTTCAACGTCAGCCAGGTGAACGGTTTCGACCATGGTGTGCATGTAGCGCAGGGGAATGGAAATGAGCCCAGTGGGAATTCCAGCACGGGCTACCTGCAAGCCATAGGCGTCGGTGCCGCTGCCGCGCTGGTGCGTGCCGACGCTGACGGACATTTCCAGCGCTTCGGCAGCGTCGTGCAGGGCTTTAACCATGCCTGGATGCACGTTGGGGCCAATGTCGAGAATCGGTCCAGAACCAAGTTCAAAGATGTTTTCGCCGTTAGCGCCCGGCCCTTTACCAAAGCCGACGTCGATGGCGACGGCCGCGTCCGGATACTGGGAGAATGCGCTGGTGTAGGCGCCAAGCAGGCGGGTCTCTTCCTGGCAGGTGGCCACAGCGACGACGTCCCAACTGTGAGAACGGGTTTTCAGGTACTCAAGCGCATGGGTAACGGCCGTAACCGACGCCCGATTGTCCAACGCTTTGCCCGAAACCAGCTTGCTCTGTAATTTACGCAGCGGCTGGCGAAAGCTGACAAAATCACCAATGGAAACGTTGGCCTCAACATCTGCGAATGGCAGACCCAAATCTACCACCAGGTCTTCGTATCTAAAGGCATTTTTGCTGCGTTCTGGAGGCAGCATCCAGCCAGGCAGGCTGCCTAAAACCCCGCTTAAGGTGGAACGGCCGTGTACGCGTACCAACTGCCCGTATAAATGGCGGCGATCCACACCCCCAACCGGCGTTATGCGCAAAAAGCCCTGACCATTGTGACTTACAATTTGCTTCACCATCAGGGCAATTTCATCCATGTGCGCCGCTAACAGTAACCGCCGACGTGGTTCCGGACCATTACCATACTTAATCGCTATGAGATTACCTACCCGATCTCGAACAAACTCGTCTGCGAAGGGTTGCCACAGACCAGTAATGGCGCCGGCAATCTCCTCTTCAAAACCTGATGGACCTGGGGTCTCAGTTAATGTTTGTAAAATCTTGAACGTTTTCATTCATTTACTCTCTTTTATGGTTCAGGGGAAGCAGTTGGGGTCGGTGTGTTGGTCTGGACCGGCTGAACCTCTTCCGTAGGGGTAGCCGTAGGCGGTGCTTCGGTAGCAGTAGGAGTCAAGGTGGGCGTAACCCCTACTGTCGGCGTGGCGGTCGCCGTTGCCACCGGCTGCATGGTAGCTGTTGCTGTAGCTGAGGGGGAAGCGGTGGGCGTACTGGTCGAGGAAGCAGTTGGTGTCGCCGTTCCTGTTGCCGTCGGGGTGGAAGTAGGTGTATGTGTTGGGGTAGAGGTAGACGTTGCAGGTATGGGTGTATTGGTTTGAAATTGCTCTGGGGTTGGCAAGAGCGTAGCGGTAGGTGGGCCAGGAGTTACTGTGGCAAGCGGCGTAAAAGTGGGAACGGCCGGTTGGGTAGATTCTGCTGGCGCCGTCGGCGTGGGGGAAAGAACTGCCGGCAAGGTGGGGGCTGCATCAACTCCTCCTGTACGGTCGGCAGCCAACAAGGCGGCAATTCCTACACAATAACAGGGTATGGTCAATAAAATGATGCCTAATAAGATGAAATACGTACGGCGGCTTGAGTTCATGGTGCGGAATTGCTTTGCAAATAGGTCTAAATTATTGAAGCGCAGACCTAAATGTTGGATGGGGGAATCATAGTTGAGAATGACATAAAAGACAAATGTACTAGAGGTGGCTCCTCCTGCTGGATTGCCCTGGCATTTAGCCCATGTTATAATTCCCAGCAAGATCAATTTGTTATGGTAAAGTAGTTGGCGACCATGAGCAAAAGTAACCGTAATAGGAAAATGACAGTATGCCTTTTGAGGTATGGGGTGCAACAGGCAGCTATGAGATAGGATTACCTGGTCGTCCCTTGGGGAATGCCCTTCTTTTAGTTTACGTTGCTTCCTTGCTTTTTGCTCTATACCACAATCGCCAACAATTTCGCCAGTTAACAAAATCGCAGTGGGCAGTGGCGGTTGCCTTGTGGGGGGCGGCATTTGTTACCAGCCAGCTTTTCCCAATTCGCATCGCCTCAGATTCCCAGCTTGCGCCGCTGGGCGTAGCCCAAAATCCGGTGACCACTTTAACCTTGTTAACGGCCGTTCCCCTTGTTTTTGCCGCGGCAACCCTCAATCCCATAGCGGCCCTGATCACTGGCCTTTTCAGCGGCCTTGGTCAAAGCCTGGGCCAAACCCACCAATTTTTCGACATCTTTCATTATGGCCTGGCCGGGCTTCTTGCAGGAACCTGGCTGCGGCAAAGTTATTCTGGCTGGTACTACCGCTTGCTCCGCCAACCCATTATTAGTGGAAGCCTGAGCCTGATTATTGTCGCCCTGTTAACCGGGGTAGGGAGTTTTGCCGGAGCAGAAGCATCATCCGCCGGCAGCCTTGCGGCATTAGACCTGGGTCTTTCTACCTCGCGAGCAAACCTGCTTCCCCTGCTGCTTGAGGGGCTCATTGGTGGATTCGTGGTTACCCTTATTTTTCGCTTGGCCCCCGATTTGCGGCCTGGGGCCAACCTCCGTCCATCCCCCGAAAGTACAAGCCTGCAACGCAATTTACTTGGCACATTTTTAAGATACGCTGCCATTTTAGGCCTTGCCATCATTGTCATGGTCTTCGCCTTGACTACCTTATTTAGCACCCAGCTTGTCGTCAACCAAATGGCCCATGATGTGCAATCGGTCTCCACGGAAATCCCTCTATTCCAGGCCCGCCTACAAAATATGCTGCTGCAATTTAGCGAAGATGATGCTTTGCTAAGCGGAGACTCTGAAGCTAGTGAAAAAGCTTTGGGGCAGATGTTCCGTTCCAATCCAATGTACCGCCGGATTTTGCTAGTAAATGGTGATGAAACGATATCCGCTTATTACCCAACGGATGGCGCGGACATAAGCCTTACTGATTTGGAACAGGCGGCTATTGCCAACGTTTTAACCACAAATGCGCCGGATATTGCCACAACGCAAGATCTTTCTGACGAACATGTGCTCAGCTTCATGGTGCCGGTTTTGAGTGACAGCGGTCGGGCAACGGCCGTTCTGGTAGGGCGCGTCCCGGAACTGTCTCTCAACAGCCTGATTGTGGGTTTGCAGGGTACTGTTGGTCAGGGATTAGGCTTTGTCGTCGACGAAAATGGGCGCATTATTGCCCACCCCGACAGCAGCCGTTTGCATGAAATCTGGTCGCCGCCCATCCAAAATGCCAGCCTGGGCAGCCCCGAGGCCACCCAGGGGGTCCATTACCAGGGGCGGCAAGGAAGTACCAATGCGCGCGAACTCGTCTACTACCGCAGTGGGGAGCTTCACGGCTGGACTACGGTAATTACCGTTCCCTTCGAAGTCGTGCTGCGGCTATCCATGAGCATCGGATTGCCGCTGGCGTTGGTGATGACGGTGTTAACGGCCGGTTTCTACGTCAAGCTGCACTCTTTCGGCCATAATCTGACCCAACCCATCGTCGATCTCGTCCAGGCTTCCCGAACCATTGCCGCCGGTGGCACCTACAACTTTAGCACCGCTCCTACCACCCATCGGGATGATGAGTTGGGCCAACTTCATCAGGCGTTCGCCCACATGCAGCGCTCCCTCAAAAATCGTTTGGATGAACTTTCTTTGCTTCTTAGCGTCAGCCATGACGTTGCCACCAGCCTGGACATCAATCACAGCATGCCCGCCCTTCTGCGCGGCGTCCTGCGCGGCACCGGTGCAGCCGGAGCGCGGGCCATCGTCTTTAACCCCAGCGGGGGCATGCCCCTAACTTTTGGTGAAGGGCCCTCTGCTCACACCATGGATACCCTGGACCGCCAAATAGCTCTGCGCATGCGCACCAGCACCGAACTTGCCCTGGCCTCCCCTGAGCAAATTCGGCAGGAATTCGACCTCCCAGAGAGCACTCCACTGCCCATTCCGGCTCTGGTTGCCTTTGCCCTCTATTCTCAAGATAGGCTGCAAGGGGTTCTGTGGATAGGTTACCGCAAAGCCCATCGGGTAAGCCCGGCCGAGCGGAATTTACTGCGCACGCTTGCCAGCCAGGCTTCTCTTTTGGTGGACAATGCCCGACTTTACGCAACGGCTGACAGCGGTTGGCGGCGTTTGGCAGCAGTGCTGGCCAGCGCTTCGGAACCCGTTATCGTTACAGATCAAAGCGAACGCGTGCTGCTTATCAATCGCAATATGGAGCGGGTGTTTGACCTAAAAACCAACGAGGTAATCGGCCGTTCTGTTGCTGACGTGATTCGCTTCAAACCCCTGGTTAAGGCTCTCACTGGCAATGACCTGGAAGCAAGCGCGCAAGAAATCATTGTGAATGAGCGTACTTATTACGCCAACACTTCGACCATCATCAATAACGATGAACAAACTCTGGGGCGCGTCGCGGTACTCACAGATATCACGCACTATAAAGAAGTGGACCAATTGAAATCCGAATTTGTGTCCACCGTTTCCCATGACCTGCGCAGCCCCCTCACATTCATGCGCGGCTATACAACCATGCTGCCTATGATGGGTGAGCTAAATGAAACCCAAAAAGAATACATCGAGAAAATTTTGGGGGGCATCGACCGCATGGCGCAAATGGTCAACGACCTGCTGGATTTGGGGCGTATTGAAGCTGGTGTGGCCATGTTGTTTGAACGGGTCGAAATAGCACCCTTGCTCAACGATATTGCCGAACAATATTGGCAGCACACACATATGAACGGTATTCAATTGCAGCTAGATGTGCCTCAAAGCCTCTCCCCAGTTTTTGGAGATGTGGCCCTGCTGCGCCAGGCGGTGACCAATTATCTGGACAATGGTATCAAGTATGCGCAAAACAGCGGCAAGATGATCCTGCGTGCCGAACAGGCAAATGGCGAAGTAGTCATCAGCGTAAAAGACCTGGGACCGGGCATGCCCAAAGAGGTACAACTGCGCGTTTTCGAGAAGTTTTACCGCGATCCCGAGCAAAATAATAAGAAAAAGAAGGGTTCTGGCTTGGGCCTGGCGCTGGTCAAATCAATTGCTGAAAAACATGGGGGAAGGGTGTGGTGCCAAAGCGAACTTGGTGAGGGCAGCACATTCTACATCTCCATCCCCGTTGCTAAAGATGGGGAAGCGTAACTCCCTTTATTGATTGTCGAGAAAATCGAGGATAGCTTGCAGTTCGGGCGGCAGCTCAGCCTGCAATGTTATCTCCTGCTCGTCAGACGGCCGTTTCAGGGTTAGCTCTGAGGCGTGGAGGAAGTGGCGGTGCAGGTCAAATTTGCGCTTGCGACGGCCGTAAATCGTGTCTCCTACCACTGGATGCTTGATGTATGAAAGGTGTACGCGTATCTGATGTGTACGCCCCGTAAACAAATCACATTCAATAAGGGTGCAATCAGCATAAGTCGCCACTGTACGGTACTGCGTTTGCGCCGGGCGGGCATGGAGAGAGTGCCTGGTGTTAGGCCGAATGACAGCCATTTTCTTGCGCTGCGTGGGGTCGCGGCCAATGGGGGCATCGATGAGGGCTGCGGGTGGCTGAATTTGTCCTTCCACCAAGGCCTGATACTTCTTTTTGACCGTGCGCTTCTTGAACTGCTTTTGCACGTACCACAGCGCCTGATCATGCTTGGCCACCACAATCAGGCCGGAGGTCTGCTTATCCAGGCGGTGCACAATACCGGGGCGCATTTCGCCGCCCACGCCGCGGATGTCGGGGCAGCGGTGCAGCACGGCATTGGCCAGGGTGCCGGTGTAGTGCCCGGTTCCAGGGTGGACCACCATGCCTGCCGGTTTGTTTATGACGATAATGTCACTATCTTCATAGCGTACGTCCAGAGGAATATCTTCAGGCAAAAGGTCAGTAGGCTGCACCTCAGGCAGGGTGGCGGTGACCTGTTCTCCCCCCTCCAGCTTGAGGCTGGCTTTGGTTAACGACCGTTCCCCCTGGCGCACCATCCCCTCCTCAATTAAGCGCTGCCACTGCATCCGCGAAAGCTGGGGCATCGCCATCGTCAGCGCCTTGTCCAACCGTTCACCAGGATAGTCCAGGGTCAGCTCCACATCAATGGGTTGACCACTCATCTACAAGCTCCGTATCGTCCGTTTGGCGCTTTTGCGCCGCTTCCACCCGCCACTCTTGCAGCATTAACAAAGCCAGCACGACAACGCCGGTCACAATGGCCATATCTGCCAGATTAAAGACAGGCCAGGGGCCAAAATCGAGAAAATCAGTGACGTGCCCCAGGCGCAGGCGATCGATGAGGTTGCCCAAAGCGCCACCCATCTGCAAACCCAACCCCAGCCTTAAAACCCGCTGTCCTCCGGGCAAAGTATGATTGTAAAAGAGGATGAACAGGGAGACGATCACAGCTACCACTGTAAAGAACAGGCTGCCGCCAGGGAATAGGCCAAAGGCCGCACCGGTATTGGTAGCATGGGTAAATTGAAAGAGATGGGAGAAAGCCGGCCAGGGGGTCCAACTGGTGTACAGGGGCAGGTGGGCTTCAACGATGTATTTACTAAACTGATCGAATACCAGCACAACGGCCGTTACTACCAACAGCACGGTCTTTTCACTGAGGCTGGCCGGAATAAAGGTGTTCTTTTCGGTGGATAGGGCTTGGTTGCTCATGTCTGGTCATTGTACCAGTCTGACCCACCAGGGACGAGAACCGCTCATTTTTTGGTAATCGGCTTTCAGCCGCCAGTAGTCAGTTGCCAGGAATCAGTAATTCGTGAAGGGTTTACCAAATACTGAATACCGCATACTAAATACTTCCCACCGGCTTCTGGCACACAATCATGGTGGCCGCACTGCGCTGAAATGTGATTTGCGTCACCGTTACCGCAAACCCTGCGGCGCGCAGACGGGTCAGATAGGGCGACCATTGAGCGGGGTCTGTACTCTGCTGCTGCCCCGTAATTTGAAACAACCACTCGATAAAGCGTTGCAATGGACCGCCGCCGGTAAGATGGCCTTCAGGAAGTATGAGAAAACGGCCGTTATGCTCCAACACGCGGGCAACGGCGGATAAAGTCGTGCGCATCCACCACGTACTCGGTAGGAAAGGTTGCCAGAACCGTGTCAAAACTACCTTCCGCATATGGCAAATCCTGTACCCGGCCACGTACCAATGGTACAGACGGCGCACGTTTGCGGGCCAGCCGCCCCATCTGTGGCGATAAATCCAGCCCCATCACCCGACAGCCCTTCATTTGCAAAGCCAGCAGCATGTGTCCAGGGCCGTGTCCGATTTCCAACACCCGCGGCCCCTGCACGTAGGGCAAAGCCGCCCGCTGCCACCGCCGCCATTCGCCCAAGGACACCACCCAACTAACCACGTCATACGTCCAGGCCAGCTCATGGTAGAGTAAGCGGAAACCAAAACGCACTAATTTTTGCCAGAAAACCATTGAGATTGGGAATTAGGGATCAGAAGGTGGCACTGCGCCAAATCCCAATCTCTACTCACGACTCCTCTCTTTGAGCATATAACCACGCTGCGGGATGGTTGGCGCGCCAGCACACACAATTTTTAGCGGGCAAATGGTGCAGCCCGTGCAGCCTTCGTCTACCAGCACCAGCCGCCCACGCTGCACCAGGGTGTGCAGCAGGTGTTCCACCACAGATGAGGGCAAGTCTAGCTGCCGCGCCACCACTTCAGCAGAAATAGGAATGCCGTGAGTTTGGCGGAAGAGGGTAAGGATTTCCTGTAACATGGTAAGGTTGTTAATTCTTAGCTGCTGACTGCCAGCCACCAACTGCCCACCTGATACACCATTGTTGCCAGCATCCAAGGGACAAGCAGAGTGATAATCACCGAGAGCGCCGCCCAGCGCCAGCCAAATTCAGCAACCTGCGCGCCAATGGTAGCGATACAAGGTACATAGAGCAGCACAAAGATGAGAAAAGCAAAAGCGCTCAGGGGGGTGAAGGCGTGTTGCAAGGCTTGAGTGAGGGCTGTGTCACCCTCTTTTGCTCCCTCGCGGAATAGGTTAATACCGGGCGTCAAGGTTTCAAGGAGCTGCTTGCCCGCTTCGAAAACGGCCGTTCCCAATCCCAGTCCTATCCCTTGTAAATCGGCCAGCACGTCAACAGGAACGGCCGTTTCTGTCGCGCTATCCGCCGCCTCACCCACATATACCTGGGCTAAAGTCGAAACCACCATCTCCTTCGCCAACAGCCCTGTTAACAAGGCCCCCGTGGCCTCCCATTCGCCAAAGCCTGCCGGAGCCAGCACCGGCGCTGCTGCGCCGCTCACCTTCCCAAAAAGGCTTTCCTGCGGATTAGCCACGCCCCAGGGCATGTTCAGCAGCAGCCAGAATACGACCGTACCAATTAAAATAAATGAACCTGCCTTGCGCACAAAGGAAGCTGACTCTTCCCAGGTGTAAGCCAGCACCCTTTTGGCCGCCGGCCAGCGATAAGCGGGCATCTCCATCAACAAAATGCCGGCCGGTTCGTTCTTAAACAACGTGCGCGACAGCAGCAAGCCCACAACAGCGGCAATGGCGATGCCAATCAGGTATAAACCCCAAATGACCAGGCTGCCGTTGCGCGGAAAAAACGCCAGCGCAAAAATGACGTACACCGGCAGCCGCGCCGAGCAGGACATGAAGGGAATGAGCAGTCCGGTGAGAATGCGTGCGCTTTTACTTTCGATAGTGCGCGTGGCGTAAATGGCGGGTACGTTACAGCCAAAGCCTAAAATCATGGGTACAAAGGAACGGCCGTGCAGCCCCAGCTTGCTCATGCTGCGGTCCATCACAAAAGCCGCCCGCGCCAGGTAGCCGCTGTCTTCCAGTACAGCCAGAGCTAGATACATCACCAGCAGCCCCGGCAAAAAAGTGAGCACGCCGCCCACCCCGGCAATTATCCCATCTGTAACTAAAGAAGTCAGCCAGCCCGGAGCGCGGAGCGTGGTCAACAGCGCCACGGCCCAATTGGTAACAGGACCGCCGACAACCCCATCCACCCAGTCCAAGAAGGGCGCCGAGACGTTTTGCACCAGGCTAAAAACGACGTACATCAACGCCAAAAAAATGGGTATGCCCAACCAGCGGTGGGTAATGATGCGGTCCAGGCGGTCTGAGAGGCTCCAGGTGGCTTGCGGCGCGGTCAGCACCTGCCTCACAAGCTTGTGGACAAACTGGTAGCGTTCGTCGGTAATAGCCAGGTCCACGTCGTCACCGTAGAAGGGTTTTAATAGTTGGGTGCTGTGGGAAACGGCCGTTGCCAGCACCCCTTGCTCTTCCTCCGTCAATTCTGCCAGCAGAGAATCATCCCCTTCCAGCAGTTGAATGGCCAGCCAGCGCGCCGGGAAACGGCCGTTTACCCCCGGCAGCGCAGTAATCACCCCTACCAGCCGCACAATCTCCGCTTCCAGGGGCCCACTGTAGCTAATGGCAGTGGGAGCTGAATAAAGCACGCTGGGCATGGGATTCCTCATTTTTGACATTACCAGAAAACAAATCTGGCGGCGGCATCAAATGCTGCGCCATTTGGTACAACGCTTCTCGTAAGGCGTCCAGCCCCTCCTCCCGGGCTGCTGTCGCTGGCACCACCGGCACTCCCCCCAACAAATGCGCCAGTTTCTCCGCTTCTACCTTATACCCCCGCCGCGCCGCCAGATCCTGCATATTCAACACCAGCAGTAGCTGCACACCAGTCTCCATTATTTGCGCTGTCAAATACAAATTGCGTTCTAAATTTGTCGCGTCCAGCACATTCACCACCAGGTCTGGCTGTTCACGGACAATGTAATCGCGAGCAACCTGCTCATCAGGAGAAAAGGCTGAAAGGCTGTAGGTCCCGGGCAAATCTAGCACTTCAAAACGGACGTCGCGGTAAATGAACCAGCCCAGCTTTTGGACAACAGTCTTACCCGGCCAATTGCCAACACGCTGGTTGGCGCCAGTCAGGGCATTAAAAATTGTGCTTTTTCCTGTGTTGGGATTTCCGGCAAGGGCAAGGCGTATCGATCTCATCAGCATTAGTCTGGAGCCTTATTCTCCAGACACCAGTTCCACCTGCAGTTTGCTGGCAATGCCCCGCCCTAATGCGATTCGTGAGTCTCGTACGGAAATGAGCAGCGGACCACCCGCGTCCTGCACAATACGCAGGCAAACGCCGGGTGTCAGCCCCAATTCCGCCAGCCGGTGAGCCATGCGCCGCCCGCCGCAAAGTTTACATAAGCGTACATCCTGGCCGATGGGGGCCATGGTTAAAGGGCACAAACCGCGCTTCGAGAGTTGGTGTTCACGCATGGATACGTCTACCAAAAATGTGGGCAGCTATTTCCTTGCCTAAAGCATGAGTCTGCCCGTTAATTTCCATCATCAAAGGTCCATTAAAAGGTGCAACTTCGTTGAAAATCACCTGCTGCCCTGGCTGAATGCCGCGGCCTGCCAGGTAATCCAGCAGCAAAATGCTTTCCGGGTGAATGCGCGTAATGGTGCCCGCATCCCCAGGAGACCATTCGTTCAGGGGCTGGTCGGTAATGTCAGGCAAATCCCAATCGGCTGTGGGAATGGGGTTGCCGTGAGGGCAAGTTTGCGGATTACCTAAAAAGGCTGCCAGGGCTTCAGTCACTTCATCGGCCGTGGCGTGCTCGAGCTGGCAGGCAAAATCATGCACCTGCTGCCAGGGCAGCCCCAAGTAGTCAGCCAAAAACCGTTCCCAAAGGCGATGGCGGCGAATGACGCGGCAGGCGCGGCGACGGCCGTCCTCGGTAAGGATGACGCCCTTGTACGGTGTATGGTCCAATAAGCCCTGTTCGCGCAGGCGGTGAACCATCTCCGTTGCCGAAACGGTGGAAACGCCCAACCGCTCTGCCAGGCCAGAAATGGGAACCAACGCATCATCCTCAGCCAGTTCGCTGATGGTTTTGAGGTACATTTCAATGCTTTCGTTAAAAGATTCGTGTTTCATCTAGTGTTTAAGGTAAACCTAATACTTTAATTTTAAGCGCAACTATATCATACAAAACAGGATAACCTGTCGCAATGACATTTGTCAGCCCTGCCTGTGACGATTGTCATTAAGTATTGGTTCACACAAAAGTTAACCGGGGTTCAATTGCAGGATTGGTGAGGTGCGCCCCATTTGGGGCTTAAAAACTCAAGATCAGCATGCAACAGGCAGAAATCAGCTTTCAGAAGTCCGGCAAAGCAGTTCTTTGCCAGAGGAAGGACACGTGAATAGCTACCCACGAATTTCTGGATTCAGATGCCAGGCTTACCGTACATCAACGGTCACATCGCCTAACCAGACATAATCTTGCCCATTGGCAAAGAATTGCCGCTCAATGGTCTCACTGTTGTACAACCCCACAACAATTTGGCCCGCTGCCCCAGCAAATTCTGCAGGAATGGTCAAACGGTGCTTGTCGAGAATTTGCTCCCCGACCTGCCACGTTGATGTGGGCCGCGTACCAAAAGCAGGTATGCCATCATGTTGGGCTAGAAGACGACCGTTTTCATCCAACACATGCACAAATACCGTGTAAGACGCGTCCATTTCCGCCAAAACTTGCCACAGCAGACTCATTTCCAGTTCAGCCCCAGGTTGTAAGCTAATCGGTTCGGCCAGCCGCAGGGGGTGTGGTTGACCACCTTCTGTTAAATAAGCACCGGCTAATACCATTTGACCATTAACAGCCTCATCTAATGGCACCATCACCTGCGCTGCCCCATTAGGCACCGGGCGATATGCCGAAAGGGTAAGGCTGCCATAGGTCTGCTCACTTTCCAGCAGCGTGTGGTAATCTAGCCAGCGAAAAGCCACATTATTCGGATCCCAAGTAGAACCAAGCACCGGCAAAAACCATAGACGGTCGTAGGTTTGCGCCAAAGTCTCTAGATTCACCTCAGCCCGTCCATCCGCGTTTTGGTAAGTAGCTGGCTGCATTTCGATGGGGGTGTCCAGGTGGCGCACGTAATATGTTATGCTAGGATCTGGGTAATTGGGCACAATCACGTCACTGGGTTTTACGGCCGTTTCCAGCACTCCTGCCAACTTTCTGTAACCCAAATCGCGGTAATAATCAGGATCGAAGAAATAGTTGGTAAGACTGACCATGGCAATTAGGACAACCACCCCACCCCCCGCAACAGCTAACCAGCGAGAATCGTCTGAACGTTTAGCCCACAATGTCCACAGTCCCATTCCCACCAATGCCCACCAGGCTGGCGCGGCCACTGCAACGTAAAAGGGGTTGAAAATTTCGCGACTATAACGCACGTAATACATACCCAACACCGCGCTTCCGAGCCAAGCCAGCAAGAAAATGGCTACATGCCGTTTCTCTCGCCACAAATGATGCCCGCCCACTATCGTCAGAAAAAACAGTGCCAAAAACAACCATCGTCCACTTGCCAGCGCCATACCCGATCCCGCACTCAATTCCACCCCACAAATTACTAAATGCTTCGCCAAGTTGGGCATGGAAGGCGTGGAAAAATGACCACCAACCGAAACCATGGTTGGCAGCGAATAGGATAGCCAAGGCAAAAAAAGTAGCGCCGCCCCTACACCACTTAATGCCCAGCGCCAGCCCTGCCTCCGATAAACCGGATGCGCCAGGATGTACGCACCATGAGCCAGCAGTGCAAACAGGCCATAGGTATGGGCGTACACAGTCAATGCCGCCAGAGGCACATACAGCAACCACCATCGCCATCTTCGCAGGGCCGCCAAAAACACCAGGGTCGCCATCAATGAAAACATAAGCGCCAGCGTGTATTGATTGCGAATATCTTGGCTCAACCAAATGAGCGATTGGGATATGGTTAGCAAAGCAGCTAACAGCAGGCCAAATCGAGCATGAACAAGGCGACGTCCTACCAGATAAGCCAGCGGCATAATCAACAATCCGGGAATCAGTGAGCTGTAGCGCATGGCAAATTCGCTGTCGCCTGTTAGCAGCATCCAGGCTCGCAAGAGAAGATAGTGTAAAGGGGAGTGCGGTTCGCCCAAATCCCGCTGCAGGGTAATGATTCGCAGCCATGACTTCACAGCCACGCCATAACTAAACCCCTCGTCTCCGCGTAGTTCTTGTTGGTCCAAACGAAACAATCGCAGGGCATAAGCCACAAAGGTAATGCCTGTCATCAGCGGAAGGTAGAGTTGGCTTTTCACCAGCCCCACAGGTTGCCAGCGAAACGCAGGAAGTTTTGGTATGAGTATGGGGCGGCGAGAAACGGCCGTTTCTACCATAGGTCGCCAACGCCACGCCAAAAATAAGCTACCCAACAGCGCAAGTAAAGAAATCGCTATACTAATGGGTACTTCAATCGGCTGAAAACGCAGCGCCACAGAATGCGTACCTGCCGTTAGCGCCACCGCCTGTAAGGTCACATTTGCTTGCTGTAACTGTGCAGGTTCCCCATCTACCCACACCTGCCAGCCCGGATAATACCATTCGCTTATGACCAGGTATCCGGCAGCAGTGGTCTCTACATCAATATTCAACCAACCGGCACGGGGGGATATGACGTGGACTTGAGCGGGATTGGGCGTAGAAGTTGAGGCGGAAACGTCCGATTCCACTCCCAAAATGACCTGCTTTTGAGGATTGAACTCAGGATCACTGAGCAAAGTTAGCGCCGCAACCTCATCCGCCACAACAACCGAATCATACACCATCCATGCCCGCGGATAAGGTTCATCCACCTGATACAGCACTCCCGCCACCGGGCGATCCTCAATCACGCCACTGCTAAATTCGCCAACCGGCGTCAAGATCTCATCTGGCAGCGGTTCAGTATCCACCACGTACCCCACATTTAGCAACTGCCACCGGCGTTGGCGGGGCACGCGCTCCATTTTTGCCAGCGCCTGAGGCTTCAGAGGGCTGATACCGCTGATGTCTTGCCAGCCATACGCCTCGCCCACATTCGCCCAAAAAACATTCCGCGTGTCCACCCGAAGCAATGAATCTTGCTGCGCAGCGGACAAAATTGGCGTCAGCCAATCGGGCTGCTGCCAGTAAGCGGTTGGCGGAGCATCATACCGATTCATGCTTGAATCTAAGGACACAAATAAATCGCCCACCAGCAAAACGATGAGCAAAACAACCTGCAAGCGCGGTCTCCACTTGCGCCACAACCAGGCCAATACCAAAACACTTATCAGCAACTGCCGCAGAAAAATGCCCGGCCATTCAGGTTGGGGCCGGGAACGAGTGGCAATGAAGGTAACCAGAATAAAAGCAAAAAAAGTAGCTGTGATAATGGCGACGCGCTGCATGTAACGCTGGCGCTGGGCTGGTTGCAGCCGCAGCCAAAGCGCCAACCCCTGGGCAACCATCAGGGCCGAAGCCAAACTAACCGGCCCCAACAGCCGCTCTTGCTGGCGAAAAAGGGAAAATCCGGGAGCGATATAAAAAACAAGTTGGAACAAGATTCCAGAATCGCCGAGGGCAACCCAGGCCATAGTAATTATGAAGACGCCCCAAAAAGTAAGTTTGGCCGTTTCTTTTTGCGTATTTTGTGTGTCTCGCCGGGCTAACCAGGCAACCGCCACAAGAACAAACCCCGCCACGCCCCAATACTCAGGAGACCACAAGCTGAGGGTAGCCGGAACCAAAACCTGTAAGTAATGTAGAAGGGGCTGCCCTACAGAAACAAAGCCATAATCTACATTTGCGCGAGTGGTAAGGGTCTGAAAACGGAGCAGCGGTAGCCAGTAAGCGGTTGCTGCCATCAGGCCAGTGCAGGCAATGACGCTTCCTAAACCTAACAAAGATTTCCATGACCAGCGTGCCTGCCAGACAAGAAAGAGGTAGTAAGCAACGGCCGAATAGGCAACGTGCAAAAGTGTCTGTGGATGTCCGGCCGTTGCACTTAGCGCCAACACTAATCCTGCCCCCACAAACCAGGGCACCGGACTTTTTGAGGCGTCCTGATTCACGCCTCGCCGAATGCACAGCAAAATGAGAGGTAGCCAGGTAATGCTTTCTAGAATAGCAAGCTGCAGCAGAGGGTAGGAAACCAGATAACCCCCCAAACCAAAGGTAACAGCCGCTAAGAGCCCAGCTAACCGGCTGCGTGTCATGTCATAGGCCAGCACGTAGGTAAAGACACCCGCCAGCCAGATATGCAATACAGCTTCAAGTTCCAGCGCATACAGAGGAAAGTCCCACGGGGCGGAAGCAAAAATGGTTAGCCAGCGCAGTGGGTAAAACACGGCCGTTTGCGGATCCGCAACAAATGGCACACCCCCATAACTATGCGGCGACCACAAAGGTAAATGACCTCGCAACATCTCTCGCGACTGAAAGGTAGCAAATGCGTGAAACTGCTCCGAAAAATCACTGGTTGGAAACCGCTGCCACCCCAGTAAAATCGGCAGAAAAAACAAAATTAGAAATATTGTCCAAACAAACAGCGGCCAGGCATGTTTTTTTCTCATTAACATAACGCACAAATAAGAATGGCCGTCTTATGCTAGCAAGTATCTGAAATACGGCACATTTTCAACAATGGAGTTTGGTATGGCCCACCCTGATCCAGGTGTGTCACACCTGCATAGATATACTCTCTTCAAATTTATAAACTACCCCGCGGCAAGCGATACTGTTGGCGAATTCAAATAGAAGCCAGCGCAGCAAATGGTGAACACCTGGTTTGTGCATGGGGAATCCCTTGAAGCCATTTGGCAGTTCGAACAAGGTTCGTTGCTGCAGACATAGCAATATGTTGTAAGTGTGTTTTGGCTAAACCCACGTAACGCGATTGACGCAATCCCGATGTGCGTACGACTTGTGAAATCGTCCCTTCAACGCCTGCTCGGGTTTTGTATTTTTCCCTCCATGGTGCGGTTTTTTGCTTATGGCGAGTCTCTTGCAAAATTTCATGTTTAGCCTGCTGCCTCAATTTAAGACTTCGCGGCCCGCTTTTTGCGCGGGTACACAAGGAGCGCGCCGTACAAGCCTGACAATCCTCAGGAGCAAAAGCAACAAAAATGGCCTTACCTCTACCTGTCTCTGTATAAGGGTTCCATTTCGTTGAAGTTTTTCCCTTGGGGCAGGTTACGGTACAAGTCTGCCAATCAATGATAAATTGGCTGAGGTCGTATCCCTGCTCAGCAAGTGCTTGCCAACTGGTATCTTCCTGGACCGGGCCAACTAGCGTGACCCCATAAGTTTGGGGACTGTCCAACAACAGACTCGCTTCAACATAGCCACTGTCTACAAAATGCTCTTTTGGCAACAGCCCCCGGTTTTCCAGAGAGCGATGGATGCTTTCCGTCACAGCCACATCCTGCACAGTTGCCGCCGTTGTTTCTACATTGGTTATGACATGCAATTCTTCTGCTAAACACGTTTCCGTCAGGTGCACTTTGTATCCCAACCAATGCGTCGAGCGCTTGACACTATACTTAGCTTCAGGGTCGTAGGGAGAGTTACTCCTCTCGGCTGCCGCTGGGCCATCCGCTGCTTTGCGCCAGCGAACCTCGCCATTTTCTAATCGTTCATATTGATGTTCCCACACCCGGCGTAAGTGGTGCACGGCTGGAACTTCTGGCAGCCAGGCCGGTGCTTGAGGGCTGTCGACCGCTGCCAGTAAATCAAACCCATCCCGGCCAATGACTTCTGCCAACCTTTTCTGCTCAGTTTTCTTTTTCGGCAAGCGGTAAGCTTCCACACGCGCGCCATAGCGATCAAACCACTCTGGATTAACTTGGTCACGCAGCCATTCTGGGTCCAGTGCAGCCAAACGATTCAAGGTTGCTCGTATTGTTTCACCTACTGTTTCCAACCGGTTCAATTGGCGCACAGCAGCCAGCACATACGTCGAATCCGTGCGCTGTTGCCTTGTTTTCAACAAATCTTTCTCTTGGAGTAGAGATAGAATCTCGTCGAGTAGCTTTTGCCCAGCTTCTCCGGCGATTAAACGGTCGCGAAACTCGCTCAGGACAGAGTAGTTAAATCCAGCATCGGTTAATTCAAGCCCCAAAACGTATTTCCAATCGATTCGCGCGCGCACGGCATCTGCCGCTTGCCGGTCGCTTAGGTTCTCCATAAACTGCATGATCGTCACCAGTGCTAGTCGCCAGGGCGTCACACCAGGCTGGCCGAGAGATGGATACAATTCCGCAAAGTGGCTATCAGTAAATATGCTGCCCAGTTCATCCCGCAAAACTGTGTAGGTGTTGCCTTGGGGAAATGCGGCTTTGACAACCCGTGCGGTTTCTGCTGGAATTTTCTGTGTTTCGGTCATTTTCAGAGACATAAATACCTCCACGTTTGTTTTTATTGGAAGGGCATCTTACTCTAATTTCGAATTCGCCAACAGTATCGCAAAGCTACGGGGTTTCCGCGCCGGGAGATTTTATGAATTTAACTCCACTTACTTATGCCGTCAATGCCTTGCCTAAAAGCTCCCGCTCCCACAGCTATCTAAAAAAGGTCGTCTTTTGTGGCAGGTGTGTCACCATCCTCAAGCCTGCAGTTTAATGATTCGCCCTTACATTACTGCTAGCAAGAAACGGCCGTTCCCTCCACAAAGCAAGAGAACCCGTGTTCATGCCGCAAGCCAGCCTGCACGGCCGTTCCCAAGGGTACATTGACCGTGTGTGGCTGCCAACTGTGTACTACCGTGCCATCGGGCAGGCCAATGGCATACAGGTAGGCGATACCCAAAAATTGGCGGTCCAGGATACGGCCGTTCGCACCGCCATCCACCTGCCCAACGCGCAAAAAAATGTCGTCCGGGCGCACGGCAATGGTCACAGTTGTTCCCGGAGGCGCAGAGACCAGTTGGGGCAGCAGTCCCAGAGGTGTTTGTACCCCCTCTGCTACAACGGTGCCCGGCACAAAGTCTGCCTGGCCCAAAAACTCGGCCACAAAGCGGGTGCGCGGCTGATGGAAGACCACTTCAGGCGGCCCCATTTGCTCCAGCCGCCCCGCATTCATCACCGCCACCTGGTCTCCCATAAACAGCGCCTCTTCCTGGTCGTGGGTAACGAAAACGGCCGTTACGCCGCTTCGTTTTAGCAAATTGCGCACCTCGGCCCGCACCTCGTGGCGCAAAGCCGCATCCAGATTAGAAAAAGGTTCGTCCAGCAGCAGCACCGCCGGTTCCGGAGCTAGAGCACGGGCCAGAGCCACCCGCTGCTGCTGCCCGCCGCTCAGCTCGTGGGGCATGCGCTCCCCCAACCCGGCCAGTCCTACAAAAGTCAGCATCTCCGCCACGCGCTGCGGCTGCCTTTTCTGCCCACCCTTCAACCCAAAAGCCACGTTGTCGGCTACGCTGAGGTGGGGAAAAATGGCGTAATCCTGAAACACCATGCCTACGCGCCGCTTTTCGGTGGGCACCACGGTGCGCCCGTCATCAACCAACTGCCCGCCAATGGTGATACGGCCGTTATCCGCCTGCTCAAACCCGGCCATGAGGCGCAGTGTGGTGGTTTTGCCGCAGCCGCTGGGACCCACCAGGGCCATAATCTCCCCCCGCCCCACGGTGAAGCTGACCTCAGAAACGGCCGAAAAGTCCCCATAGTTTTTCGCTAAATTTTGGCAGTGAACGGCAATGGTTGTCATAGATAATTGTTGATTATCAGTTATCGGTATTCAGTTGCCAGTTTCCAGTTCTTAGAAGTAATCTACCTCCAAAAACATCCACTGAACATTGGTCACTGATTACTGGCTATTTACTTTAGGGCAATATACCCAACTCGCTCAGCACAGCGGCCGTGCCCGGCAAGTCGGCCATGTCGCTCAGGCTAATGACCACCGCTTCGGCGTCAAGCTCCGCCAGGGGGGGCAGCAGCGGGTTGATGGCCACCCCAGCCACTACCGGGTACTCAAAAGTCTCGTCGGCAAAATATAGCTGGCTTTCCTCACTCAGCAGAAACTCGATGAAGCGTTGGGCGTTGGCGACGTTGGACGCCGTCTGCAAAATGCCCGCCCCGGATACCATAATCAAAGACCCTGGCCCGCCGCCGGGCAAAAAGTAGTTGCGGGCAGCAAAACTTTCTCCTTCTTCGGCCAAAAAGCGATAAAGATAGTAATGGTTCACAAAACCGACGGCCACCTCGCCTGCGCCAACGCCGGCAACAATGGGTGTATTGCCTTCGTAGACCACCGGGTTGTTGACCTGAATGCCCGCCAGCCAGCGGCGGGTCTCATCCTCACCCCAAATGGCGCGCATGCCGGTGACCATGGCCTGGAAAGAGCCATTGGTGGGTGCCCAACCGATACGGCCGTTCCATTCTGGTTCCGTAAAGCCCCACAAATCAGCGGGTAGATCAGCTTCCGCCAGCATGTCGGTGTTGTACACCACCACCCGCGCCCGGCCGGATATGCCCACCCACTCGCCACTCGTTGCGGCAAAACGGGCTGGTACCTTGTCTAAAATAGTCTCAGGCAGCGGAGCCAGCATGCCTTCTGCGGCAATCGCCCCCAATCCGCCAGGGTCCTGGGCATAAAAAAGGTCCGCCGGGCTGTTAGCGCCCTCCTCCAGCAGCGTGGCCGCTAATTCGGCCGTACCGCCATAGCGCACATCTACCTGAATGCCGGTCTCTTCCTGGAAGCGGTCAATGATGGGCTGCACCAGGCTTTCGCTGCGCCCGGAATAAATCACCAGGCGGTCGTTTTCAGCCTCTTCCGCAGCACCGCAGGCTGTCAACAGCAGGGTTAACAAGAAAATTGTGCTCAATTTTCGCATCATAGTTCTCTCCGCGTGTAGCAACATGATGGACGTCACACTGAGTATGCGCAAATGCACCGCACATTTCCACCCAATTCGTTAAGTCGGAAATTGACGGCCGTTAAGCAAGTATCAGGCTGGTATTAAGTTTATAGTTAACCGGGGTTAAATCAGGGCGTGAATTTCGGCAACGGCCATCCCCATGTCCACGCCATCCACCACCATGCTAATGCTGCACTCCGAAGAGCCTTGGGCAATGGCAATGATGTTGGTCTCCTGCACCCCCAAGGCCGTAAAAATGCGCCCGGCAATCCCCGGCGTGCCGCGCATGCCAGCGCCTACGGCGGTAACAATAGACACGTCATGCTGCGCCCAGATACGGTCTATATCCTGCCGCTGCAGTTCCGGCGCAAATTCTGTCTCCAGCGCTTGCAGCACTTGTTCCGCAGAGGCATCGGGCGTGGCAAAGGAAATGGACTGCTCCGACGAAGCCTGGCTGATGAGCAGCACGCTGACGTCTGCCCGCGCCACCGCGCCAAAGGTGCGGGCGGCAATGCCCGGCACGCCCATCATCCCCTTCCCCTCCACCGTAATCAGGCTCAAATTCTTGATAGCCGTCACCGCTTTGATGCCGCCGTTGCCATTCTGGTCATCGGCCACAATGACCGTACCGGGATGAGCCGGGTTAAAGGTATTTTTAATGCGCAGGGGGATGTCGCTTTCCACGCAGGGGCGCATGGTCTTGGGATGCAGCACTTTCGCGCCGTAGTAGGCCAGTTCAGACACTTCGCGGTAGGTGAGTGTGGGTATAGAGCGCGCATTTTCCACCAAACGTGGGTCGGTAGTCATGACGCCGTCCACGTCGGTCCAAATCCACACCTCGTCAGCTTCCAAAGCCTGCCCCAAGATGGCCGCGCTGTAGTCGGAGCCACCCCGCCCCAGGGTAGTGGTGATGCCCTGCTCCGTAGCGGCAATGAAGCCGGTAACCACGGGTATGATGCCCTGGTCCAGCAACGGCCGTACACGTACGCGCGTTTTTGACTTGGTACGGGGCAGCAGGGGCATGGCCGACTGGAAATTGGTGTCGGTGACAATCAGCTCCGTGGCGTCAATGGCCTCCGCCTGCAGGCCAATCTGGCGCAGGTAGGCGGCCAAAATGCGCACGCTCATCTGCTCGCCCATACCGCTGATGGCGTCCAGGGCGCGGGGGGTTAGTTCACCCAGCACTAGCACTGCCTGGCACAAATCCTCGTATCGCGAGATGAACTGCACGTTTTCCGCCAGGGCGCGCTGGCGCTCCCCTTCCGGCTCCAACAGGCCGTCGATGGCCTCATAATGAATCTGGCGCAGCTCATCGGCCACGCGCTTAAAGGTCTCGCTGTCGCCAGCAGCCGCGGAATGCGCCCCGCGCAGCAGCAAATCCGTCACCTTCACCGGCGTGGAGCCCATGGCCGAAGCAACCACAACTACACTGCCCCACTCTTTTTGCGCTTGCAGAATCAGAACGGCCGTATCGCGCATAGCCTGGGCGCTGCCTACAGACGTTCCGCCAAATTTCATCACTAAGGTCATGCATACCTCCATGGCCGTGGTCAATCACGGCAATGATAAGCGGTAGATGGTATCACGTGGCTACCTTGCGGGATTGTTTGCCACGCTTTGCCGCTTACCCTTTCGAGGGAAAAGTATAACCAGCATCGCTTTTCTGCCAAATAAAAAAGCGGGAGAAACGGTAACGGCCGAACCACTTAAGAGCACACGCTGGTAAATCTGTGGCGTTATTCATCAAACCTGCCCTTAAAACTGGACACGCCCTGTTCGTAGGAGCCAAAACATTCTGCATAGGTTTTACCTGCGACGCTGCCCACTTCTTGACCATTGACCCACACTGTGCAGCCGACCGTACCGCTGCGACCGTCCCCGTAGGCATTCAGCTCAAATTGGAAAGGATCGGAGCCGCGAAAACTGGTTCTCCAGGGGATTTCCACCCTTTCCTGGACCATGTCGCCGCGATAGTCCCGGTAGAAAATCTCAACATCACTGGCCGAACCGCTGATACGATACTCAATTTTGGGGCGCCCACTGCAGCCCGCAAGTAAGATAGAAACGGCCGTTATCCACACCATCACCTTCCACGCACGCATGACAAACCTCCGTCCTTGTGAATAAGTCATGTCTCCATGATAAACTCGCTGTGGCAAATAAAAAAGGGCGTTATCAAAATGGATTATGAGACAATGCGGGATTTCACCCATTCTCAACTTCAGCATTTCGGTAAGTCAGGCTAAAATGCTAACATTAAGCAAATCCTTTGGCCGGCAAATCGGCAAGCAGTTTCGGAGTCATTCAAGTCTGAGATATGAGCAAGGAACAGTTAATAATTCGCCTGTTAGGGGGAATTCACCTGGAATTGGCGGGTAAAGCCATCACCGAACTGCCCACCCGCAAAGCGGAAGCCTTGCTGGTCTATCTGGTATCTCACGAACGGCCGTTTTCGCGCGAGTTCTTAGCTGAATTGTTGTGGGACGATCGGCCTCAGGAGCAAGCTCTGGCTAACCTGCGCTCCATTCTCTCTGGTTTGCGGCGCGCGTTGAAGCCTTATTTGCACATTACTCGCCAGACTATTGGCTTCAACCATAGCAGTAATTACTGGTTGGATGTGGCCGAATTTCACCAATTTGCCCAAAGCGCCGCTGTGGATTGGACCCAAGCCCAGCAAGCGACGGATTTGTATCGTGGTGACTTTCTGGAGGGGTTTTATTTACGCGACAGCCGCGGATTTGAGGAATGGGCCCTCATTGAACGAGAGCGGCTGCAAAGAACGGCCGTTTCCCTATTCTGGCAGCTTGTGCACGAACACAGCGCTAAGGGTGACTACCCTAATGCGCTGCGCTGCGCCAACCTCCTATTACAGTTAGACAACCTTAGCGAGCGTGCCCACCGCCAAAAAATGCTGCTGCTGGCCCGCACCGGGCAGCACAACGCCGCTCTGCAACATTATGAGCTGTGCTGCCAAATTCTTTCTGAGGAACTGGGCGTCTACCCTACTTCCGAAACTCGCGCGCTGCACGCCCAAATTTTGACCGCCCGTGAAACGCCCCCGCCCCAACTGCCGCCGCCGCTGCCCCACTTTGTAGGGCGCGACCAGGAGCAGGCCGATTTACTGGTCAAGCTGCGCGAGCCCGCCTGCCGCCTGCTCACCTTGCTGGGAACCGGCGGCATGGGCAAAACGAGGCTGGCCATCGAAACCGTGCGCCACATAGTCAAGAATCAGCCCGGCCAGTTCTTGCACGGCATCTGGTTTGTACCGCTGGTGGACCTAAGCGATGGGCGGCTGCTGGCGTCATCTATTGCCACATCGCTGGGAATGATGCTGGGTGGCAAGAATGAACCGGCCCAACAACTGCTGGACTTTGTCGCCGAGCGGGAAATGTTGCTGGTGCTAGACAATTTTGAACAGTTGGCAGATGGGGCTGAGCTATTGGGGCAAATATTGGCTGCGGCACCCCAGGTGAAGCTGTTGGTCACCTCGCAAGAGCCCCTGCACCTGATGGAAGAATGGCTGGTAGATTTAGCCGGATTGGATACAGTCGAGGGTGGGGAAACGGCCGTTACCGACTCCAGCGCTGTGCAATTATTCCTCAAATTTGCGCAGCGTTTACACCCGCAATTCACGCCCTCACCTGCCGACCAAGAGGCAATCAACCGCATTTGCCGCCTGCTGCAAGGCATGCCCCTGGGCATTGAGCTGGCCGCCGCCTGGATTCGCCAGTTTCCCCCGCCGCAAATTGCCCAAGAAATTGAGCGCGGGTTGGATTTTTTGGCAACAAACATTCGCAACGTCCCCGAACGCCACCGGAGCTTGCGCGCGGTGTTTGGCTATGCCTGGCAGCTACTACCCGCCCATGCCCAAAGCGTCTTTGCCAAAATGTCCGAATTCCGCGGCGGGTTCACCGCGCAAGCAGCAGCGGCCGTTTCTGGAGCAGACGCCGCTGTCCTGGAAGTGCTGGTGGATAAATCACTTTTGCGGCAGGAAAACGGCCGTTACACGATGCACCCCATGCTCGGCCAGTACGCTGCCGAACAACTGCAAGACGACCCTGCCGCGCAGCAAGATGTGCAAGAGCTGCACGCCGCTTTCTATCTCACCCTTCTTTCCGGACAGGGCAGCGGCGAGGATTCAGACCATCGACACACCATTCAAACGGAACTGGCCAACGTCCGCGCGGCCTGGCACTGGGCTGCCGCTCAAAAGCAATACGACGTACTCCTAAAATCAGCCCCCACCCTGCACAACTTTTACAGCGTGCAGAGCTGGTTCCGTGAAGGCATCGACGCCTTTCAATTTGCGCTGGAACAGTTATCTGATACCACCCCGATGACGACCGTCCAAGCTCAGACGCGCAGTGAATTGCTGGGCCGCAAAGCGCGCATGCACATCCACATTGGGCAGCTAGAGACTGCAAATCGCGACCTGGACACGGCGCTGAAATATCTGCAACATGTGGATGACCCCACTCGTTTATCTTCCATCCGGGGCTATGCGGCCATCACTGCTTTTTATGCTGGGGACTTTGTGCGGGCGACAGAATTGGCGCAGCAGAGCCTCGAATTGGCCTCGCAAACGGGTGACAAAGATGGTATGGCCTTCGGCTATAACTTTCTGGGAAGCTGCGCCAAAGCCCAGGGCGACTACGCCCTGGCCCAAACCCGATTTACGCAGGCTGTAGCTGTGTGTCGCCAGCTTGGTGACGAGTTGGGCGAAGCGATGGTGCTGAACAATTTGGGAAACGCGGCGCAGGCTGTGGGCGATTTTGCTGCAGCCCAGGAATATTACTTAACTTGCAGCCGTTTGTTTAAAGCTCATGACCATACCCATGGCGCGTCCACAACCCTAGCCAATGCGGGCCGGCTGGCGGCCAAGCTGGGGGATTTTACCGAAGCCCAGTCCCTATTGAGCGAAAGCGTAGCTCTCAAAAGGGAAATGCAAGATGAACGCGGAACGGCCGTTGCGCTAGTTGGTCTGGGGGACGTCTCCATCTCCACAAAGGATTACACTACTGCGCAAGAACAACTGGCCGAGGCGTTGACGCTAGCCCACAAAAGTGGCGACGTCAAGTTGGTGTTAGAAATACTGGCTGTTCTCAGCCGACTCAGCCAGGCCCAGCAGCAGGAAACCCGGGCAGCCCGCTTGTTGGCCTTTGTGCTAGCCCACAAAGCCACCGCCCAGGAAGTGCGGGAGAATGCCCAACAGGCAAAGGAGCAGTTTGAAAGCAATCTGTTTTCAACGGCCCAAGCCTGGGCCAAGCAGCAAACCCTGGATGATGTTGTTAGTAAAGAGCAGCAGCTAGGTGGTAACAGTTTTTCTGCAGTCTAAGGCGACACATCTATTAACGGCCGTAGACGTAAGCCGAATCGCAAGATAAGGACCTTAAGATTTCCCCTTAGGGCATACCTTGCCGCCTAGCGTGCTTTTGCCCAAACAAAGACTACATCGCCACATACTCAGATAGAAGGATAGACATGGATATTAAGGAGAAAATTCGACAATATCTGGCCGAGAATTTTATGTTTAGCGACGATGGATTCAAGCTAGATGACGACGCCTCATTCCTTGAAGAAGAGGTTGTTGATTCCACTGGCGTTATGGAATTGGTGCTGTTTGTTGAAGACAATTTTGGTGTTGCTGTTGCTGATGAAGAAATTGTCCCTGACAATTTTGATTCTGTAAATCAACTGGCAGCTTACATTCAGCGGAAAAGCGGCTGACAATACATGTTACTGGTTAACGACTTCCTGGAAAATAGCGCGGCCCTGGCTCCAGACAAGGTCGCGCTCATTTGTGATGGGCAGCAGCTTACCTACGCCGACATAGATGCTCAGGCTAACCGCATGGCTAACGCCTTGCGCGCTAATGGCGTAGAACGGGGGGATCGCGTTGTTCTCTATCTACCTAACAGCATTGAATTAGTCGTAGGTGTTTTTGCCACGCTAAAAGCCAATGCAGTTTTTGTGGTCGCCAACCACACAACCAAGCAAGACAAGCTCACCTACATGGTGAACAACTGCCGCGCCAAGGCTCTTGTCTCCCGTGCTAGGCAGTCAAATATCGTCGATGGGGTGCTGGAAAATACCCCATCGGTAGCATATACCATTTTTACCGACAAAGGAGCTGACGAAGCAGCAGCCCATCGCTTTCAGGCGACCACCTTTTCGGCCATTCAGGCAGAATACCCGACCACCCGCCCTCCGCGCCAGATTATCGACCAGGATTTGGCCTGCCTTATTTACACTTCTGGCAGCACCGGCGACCCCAAAGGGGTCATGTCAGCCCACACCAACGTGGTATTTGCCGCCTCATCCATCATCACCTACCTGGAAAACGTACCCGACGACATTGTTATTTGCTTCTCCCCTCTCTCTTTTGATTATGGACTGTATCAACTATTGATGGTCTTTAAGTTTGGCGGCACGCTGGTGCTGGAGAAAGGGTTCACCTACCCGGCGCAGGCTCTCAAACGCATGGAAGAAGAGCGGGTCACGGGCTTCCCCGGCGTGCCCACCATCTTCGCCATTTTGCTTAACATGGATTTGAGCGCCCACGATTTGCGCAGCTTGCGTTACATCACCAACACGGCTGCCGCCTTACCCCCCAGCCACATCAAGAAAATCGGCGAGATTTTCTCCTGGGCAACCATGTATTCCATGTATGGCCTGACGGAAACCAAGCGCACCCTCTACCTGCCGCCCGCGCAGTTAAAGAACCGCCCCGGCTCGGTGGGCATTGCTATTCCCGGCACGGAAGTGTGGATTGAGGATGGCGAAGGCAAGCGCCTCGGCCCTGGGCAAATTGGGGAGCTGGTCATTCGCGGCGGGCACGTGATGCGCGGCTATTGGGAGAATCCCGAAGCGACGGCGAAGCGGTATCGGCCCGGCCCCATTCCCGGCGAGCGTGTTTGCTACAGCGGCGACTTGTTCCGCATGGATGAGGAGGGTTTCCTTTACTTTGTAGGGCGCGGCGACGACATCATCAAGAGCCGGGGCGAGAAGGTGGCACCGAAGGAAGTGGAGAATGTGTTGTATGACTTGCCAGGTGTGGTGGAAACGGCCGTAATCGGTGTGCCAGACCCTATTCTCGGCGAAGCCATCAAAGCCTTCGTCGTCACCCAGGATGGCAGCCTGACGGAAAAAGATATTTTGCGTCACTGCCGCGCCAACCTGGAAGACTTCATGGTCCCGCAAATTATCGAATTCCGCGATGCGCTGCCCAAGACGAGCAGCGGGAAGATTACGAAGAAGAATTTATCATAATCAGTATTCAGTAAACAGGGTTCAGTAGACTGGTTACTGATTACTGGTTACTGACCACTGATTACTAACCCCCTGAAAACTATGTGTGGAATTGTAGGCACGCTTAATTTAACTCAACCGCATCCCATCGACCCGGCGGATATGCGGCGTATGCTGGGGGCCATTCGCTATCGCGGCCCCGACCAGTTTGGCGTCTACGCCTTTGAGGATGAGCGCAGCGGCGTGGCCCTGGGCAATGCGCGGCTGAGCATCATTGACCTGGGCGGCGGGCAGCAGCCCATCAGCAATGAAGACGGCACGCTGTGGATTGTCTTCAACGGTGAAATATTCAACTACGTGGAGCTGCGCCCGGAAATTGAAAAGCTGGGTCACCAATTCAAAACCGACTCAGATACGGAAGTGATCATTCACCTTTATGAGGAGTATGGACCGGCCTGCGTTGAACACCTGATTGGGCAGTTCGTCTTTGCCATTTGGGATGAACGGGCGCGCAGTTTGTTTATTGCGCGGGATCGGGTGGGAATACGGCCGTTGTTCTACACCATCCAGCAAGGCGCGCTGATTTTCGGCTCCGAAATGAAGACGATTCTGGTGGACAGGCGGGTGGAGGCCGAAATTGACCCCATCGCCCTGGACCAGATTTTCACCTACTGGAGCCCGCTGGCCCCGCGCACGCCCTTCAAGAACATCCACACCTTGCCACCCGGCCATTGGCTGCTGGCGCAAGATGGCGACGTGAGCATCGAGCCATATTGGCAGCCTACCTTTCCTCCCGCCCGCGAACTGCTGCCGCCGCAAATGAGCCTGGATGAAGCAGCGACGCAACTGCGCGAGCTGCTGGTGGACGCTACTCAAATTCGCTTGCGGGCCGACGTGCCGGTGGGGGCGTACCTCAGCGGCGGGCTGGATTCCTCGACCATCACGGCCATTATTCGCCATTACACGGGCAACCGCCTGGAAACTTTTTCCATCGCCTTCACCGACGAAGCGTATGACGAAAGCGCTTTCCAGCGACAAATGGCCGCCCACCTGGGCACGCACCACCACATTGTCACCGCCTCCCACGAGGAGATTGGCGAGATTTTCCCCGAAGTAATCTGGCATACGGAAACACCCATTATGCGCACGTCGCCGGCACCGCTGTATCTTTTGTCGCGGCTGGTGCGGCAGCATGATTTTAAGGTGGTACTGACGGGCGAAGGCTCGGATGAGTTTTTGGCAGGGTACAACATTTTCAAAGAGGCGAAGATTCGTCGTTTTTGGGCACGGCAACCGAATTCACAGATACGGCCGTTGCTGCTGAGCAAGCTTTACGGCTACATTGGCGACCTGTCGCAGGGCAACACAGCCTACCTGGAAAAATTCTTTAGCAAAGGGCTGACCAACGTGGACGCCCTGGACTATTCCCACGCCATTCGCTGGCGCAATAACCAGCGCACCAAGCGCATCTTTAGCCCGGCGCTGCAGAGCCAGCTTGCCAGCCAGCCGGAAAATCCACTGGACGCGCTGAATTTGCCGCCCGATTTTGCCGACTGGCACCCGCAATCGCGCGCCCAATACTTGGAAATCACCATTTTCCTGGCGGAGTACCTGCTTTCGTCGCAGGGGGACCGCATGGCGGCGGCCAATTCGGTGGAGGGGCGCGTGCCCTTCTTGGACCATCGGGTGATCGAATTCGCCAACCGCCTACCGCCCCATTACAAGCTGCGCGGCCTGGACGAAAAACACATTCTCAAGCGCGCATTCCGCGATTTACTGCCCGAGAATATCTGGAATCGCCCGAAACGGCCGTACCGCGCCCCTATTCATCGCAGCTTTTTCCCCAATGGGCAGCCATTGCCGTGGGTGGCGGACATTCTGTCTCCACAGACTATTGAAGCTGCAGGGTATTTCAATGGATCGGCCGTTTCCAGCCTCATGAAGAAAATTGATCGTTTCGATCATCTAGGCGAAACGGATGACATGACCCTGGCCGGACTGCTCTCGACCCAATTGGTACACCAGCAGTTCGTGGCCAACTTTGCGCCTTTGCCACCCATCGGCGCTGGCGACGACATTAAGGAAGTTGTAAAGGTTAGAGATAGAGTATAGAGATAGAGTTGGTGTGTAGAAGGTTTTCCTCTATCTCTCCTCTCTAATCTCTGCACTGATAAGAGACTATGACCAAAGAATTTAACCGTGACATTTTGAAGTTGGATGCAGAAGCAGAAGTGGCGCGTATCTGCGAAAAGATGCGCAGCGATACTTTTGATGTTCTAAAACGCAAAGGGGGCGTCATGGGCATCAGCGGCGGCGTAGATTCGGCCGTGGTGCTGGCGATGGCTGTGCGCGCCTTAGGGCCAGAGCGGCTGGTAACGCTGCTGCTGCCGGAAATGGAGTCCAGCCCGGACAGCGCCCGCCTGGGCCATGCCGTCTGCCAGCAATATGGCGTGACGCCTCTGGTGGAGGACGTGACCGGGCCGCTGATTGGCTTTGGCGCATACCAACGGCGAGATACGGCCGTACGCGAAATTTTTCCCGAATACGACAGCACCTACAAGCTCAAGATTACCCTGCCCGGCGGGCTGATGGAGGGGCGCACCCTCAATTTCTTTAGCGCCACCATCGTAGCCCCAGATGGCACGGAAAAAACGAAGCGACTGCGGCCAGCGCAGTTCCGCCAAATTGTGGCCGCCACCAATTTCAAGCAGCGCAGCCGCGCGGCCATGCTTTACTACCATGCCGAACTGCGCGATTTTGCCGTTATCGGCACGCCCCAGCGTAACGAGCACGACCAGGGCTTTTTTGTGAAGTATGGCGATGGGGCGATGGACGTGAAGCCCATTGGCCACCTGTACAAATCGCAGGTTTACCAGTTGGCGGAGCACCTGGAGGTGCTGGAAGAAATCCGCACACGCCCACCTACCTCAGACACCTACAGCGCAGGCAGCACCCAGGAAGAGTTTTTCTTCCGCCTGGATTTTGAAACAATGGACCTGATCTGGTATGGGCTGGACCACGACGTTCCGGCAGCGGTGGTGGCCGCAGAAATGGATTTAGCTGAGGAACAGGTGCAGCGCGTCTATGACGACATTGTGCAAAAGCGGCGCACCACAGAATATTTACGGACGCCGCCGTTGTGATTGGTTAGTCAGTTTGTTAGTTGGTTCGCCAACCATCCAACTAACAAACCACCCAACAAGCTATTCACTATGAACCGACAATTCGCCGCCCTACGGGGCATTGCCATGATATTAGTTGTGCTGCATCACGCGGTAGATCTGACCAAGATGGCTGCCGAACGGGCAGGATATGCCCCCCTGTCTGGCTTAGGGGCGGCTATTGTGACGCCATTTTACGAACTAGGCATTTACGCTGTGCCGCTTTTCCTGTTCATCTCCGGGGCGTTTCTAGCCTATGCAGCCAAGGGTGACCCACCGACCGTGTCCTGGACGGTGGTGCGCAACGCGCTCAAGCGGTTGATTTGGCCCTATTTGCTCTGGTCGGCCGTTTTGTACATTGAAGTATATTTTCATTACGGCGAAGTCCATTCAATAACGGAATACATCAAGAAGCTGATCATTGGCTCTCCATTTGACTTTGTGCCGTTGTTATTCTTTTTCTACCTGGTTTCTCCGTTTCTGGTGCGCTGGACGCAAGGGCGGCGAGGATTGCTGTTGGTCTTGAGTGTGGGGTTGGTCCAGCTCGTGGTTATGAATATTGAGGCGCCGGGGATTTTAGGTTTTCGTTTTCCAGGTTGGGTACCCAATGACGTGCCGATTATCGGCCGGACGCTGGCCCAATACGCAGTGTATTTCCCGCTGGGTGTAGTGTACAGCATGAATACCAAAGTAATTAATCCGCGGCTGCAGCAGTGGAAACGGCCGTTGCTCATCATTATAATTGCCCTATTTGGCATTCACCTGCTTCATGCTTACGGCGTCATCCGTGCGCCCATAATCCAATATCTGGCAGCAGCCATAACCTTGTTCTACACTCCCCTCATCCAGCGTACAGCCATTCCCCAGGTCCGCCGCATTGAACAGGTCAGCAAGCGGTCATATGGTCTATATCTCATTCATTTTACATTGATTGATTTTTTGCTCTTTATCCTTGCCAGTCTAGCGCCGGGAATACTGCAATTTCAACTGCTGCTTATGCCCTTAATGTTTATTTTGGGCTTTACGATTCCCATATTGACTATGGAGCGCTTATCGCGAGTTAAGCAAGTACGGCCCGTATATCAATACATATTCGGTTAGGAAGAATTCTTGGTGAAATGGTGTAGCGTGTATCGGTTAGGAGGTTTTGGGTTGATTTTAAAAAAGCATCAAACATTATGGAAAATTGCCCCGCGAGGGTTTATCTTGTTATTGCTGCTGGCAGTTAGTTTATTTATTGTTGGCCAGACGCGGGCTGATGACGCTGGATTTGCCCTGGCTTTTGACGGCAGCGACGATTACGTGGTTTTGAATGAGACAAGCGCCATATTTTCTCCCGGCTGGGAAAGCGCCAAAAGCGTTAGTTTGTGGGTCAAACCTACTGGACCCGCTCTTAGCGGACCTTCTCCTGCCCACGTTGACCTCATTTTTGGCGACCGACCTCGCTGGTGGGGCATCTCTCGCGGCGATGTACGCGGCGAAGATCGCATCTGGATCTGGAATTATGACGGCAATTACCAGCGGATTGGCGTTGAATACGTCGTAGACGAGTGGATGCACATTGCCCTGGTGCATGAGAATGGTTTTCTCCGGGCATACAAAAACGGCGTTGAGGTGGGCAGCGTTGCCAGCGGTTCGACCGCACAACCCAACACCGGAGGTCTACCGGTGCTGCACTTGGGCGGCGCAGTTGTTGGCTCAAGAGATTACACCATGGCCGGCGAACTCGATGAGGTACGCCTATGGAATGGCGGGTTGGATGGACCAACAATTTTGGCCTGGATGGGCACGCCGCTAACGAATGCTCACCCCAACTGGGGCAATCTAGCCGCTTATTACCAGATGTCTGACGGCATGGGCACGGCCGTTTCTGACGACAGTGGGCACGGCTGGGTGGGTCTCTTTTCAGCGGGCATGACCGAAACAGCCTGGGTAACGTCTGGCGCTTTTGGCGAACCGGCCCCTACGGCTACGCCAGAACCACCTACCGCGACCAACACACCCGCACCCCCTACAGCAACACCTCTTGCGACCAATACGCCGGAACCACCCACAGCTACACCGACAGTCACAAACACGCCCGATCTTCCCACTCCCACGCCTACGGAAACTCCCATCCCCCCTACGGCAACGAATACACCGCTACCCACAGCAACCAATACGCCAGAACCTCCAACTGCCACACCCACAGCCACAAATACACCATTGCCACCCGGTGATGCGGGTTTTGCCCTATCCTTTGATGGAAACAACGATTTCGTCGAGCTAAAAGAAACGGCTCAGACTTTTTCTACCGGTTGGGAAACCACCAAATCAGTTAGTTTATGGGTGAAGCCCACGGGCAGCGGGGCTATATGTGACCGGGAAACACCGGCCTGGTGTGACAACATCTTAGGCGACAGGCCGCGCTGGTGGGGTATCTCCCGCGGCGCTCTTTTCGGCAGCGACCGCATTTGGGTTTGGAATTACGATGGGCAGTATGACATGATCGCCATCGAATATACGCCTGACGAATGGGTTCACGTAGCCTTGGTCCACGAAAACGGTATCTTGCGCGCCTTCAAAAATGGCGTAGAAATTGCCAATATCTACAGCGGCGCAACCGTTCAGCCCAACACCGGCGCCCTTCCAATTTTGCATTTGGGCGGTGTGATTAACAACAGCAGCCGCAACTGGACTTTTGCCGGGCAGCTTGACGAAGTTCGTCTTTGGAATGTAGTCCGCACAGCAGCAGATATTCAACAAAGCATGAACCAACCGCTAAACGGCAGCGAACCGGGCCTGGCCGCATATTACGCCATGTCTGATGGCAGCGGTTTGACATTGACAGACAATAGCGGCCATGGTCACACAGGTACGTTATACGATGGTGCCCGTGGTGTCCCATCGGATGGCATGCCGCCGCAGTGGGTCATTTCCACAGCTTTTGGAGACGGGACGCCACCACCTACAGCGACACCTGCTCCACCAACTGCTACGCCCACAAACACTCCGGACGCGCCAACAGCTACACCCACTTCCGCTCCGCCTACTAATACGCCAACGGCCGTTCCGCCCACGGCTACGGCAACCCCCACCAACCTACCGCCAACACCCTCTCCTACTCCAACCCTCACCCCTACCCCTTTCCCCGTTGGAGACGCCGGTTTTGCCCTGACCTTCAACGGCAGCAGCGAGTACGTGGTCTTCTCTGAAACCAGCAACACATTCGCTCCTGGTTGGGAAAGCCAAAAGAGCGTCAGCCTTTGGGTAAAACCAACTGGCGCGGCCATTACCGGCCCCTCGCCGGCACATCTGGACTTAATTTTTGGCGATCGGCCCCGCTGGTGGGGTGTTTCTCGTGGGATATTTGGCGGAAACGATCGCATTTGGGTCTGGAATTATGACGGCTCTTACCAAATGATTGGCCTCCCTTACACTGCTGGTGAATGGGTCCACATAGGACTGGTTCACAATAACGGTGTCTTGCGCGCTTATCTCAATGGTGTAGAAGTCGCCAGCATCCCCAGCGGAGCTACTGCCCAGCCCAATACCGGCGGCCAGCCAGTGTTATATCTTGGTGGCACCATCATCGGCAGCCGCGACTACACATTTGGCGGTGAAATCGACGAGCTGCGCCTATGGAATACAGCCATTGATGCCGCTACCATGCAGGCTTGGATGAGCACGCCCCTGACTGCCGCCCACCCACAGTGGGGCAACCTGGCCGCTTACTACCAGATGAGCAATGGCAGCGGCGTCACCTTGAGTGATGACAGCGGCAGCGGACCCAACGGTCTTTTGTCCAATGGAATGGGAGATCACAACTGGATTCCCTCAACCGCTTTTGGGGATTAGAACATTTTTACATTTTAAAGTTTATCGAACATTATGTAACACTATTTAATGTAACACCATTCAACCCCTCAGCCGGAACCGGTTGGGGGGTTTTAATCGTAAAAACATTGTGAAAAACGGCCATTTCTAGCCATTCGTAAGCTAATATGAAACGAACTGCCCCTAAACTTCATACGAAATTAATCTCGAATCAACCTCTGGGAGACCAAGTTTATGTACAAAACCTTTCGCCTTTCACTTCCAATACTTAGTTTGTTATTATTACTACTTCTACTTGCCCAAAACGAAACCCCTATTTACGCGTTCGGCGGAGACTACGCTTTGGACTTTAATGGGGTTGATGAGTTAGTTAGGCTACCACATCCAGGTGTTGTTTTTGGGTCTACCTCCTTATTTACCGAGACAAAGGCCATTAGTGTTTGGGTAAGGCCCCTAGGAACAGGGCCAGTTAATGGCACGGATATCGGTAATGCGGATCCAATTGTAGTTGATAATCCACGGTGGTTTGGGATTTCACGTACAGCAACTCAAATAGGTGTCTGGAACCGTGATGCCAATGGAGTAGATGCGATTATATTCGACATTCAACCTGAAGAGTGGGCTCATATTGTGCTAGTACATGATGGGGGATTTTTATTTGCATACAAAAATGGTGTTTTGATAGGAACACAAAGTAGTGGTCCAACAGCCCTTCCACCAGGATACTTAACTAATTCAAACGTATATCTCTCTATAGGTGGATCAGGGTCTGGAAGTGCTCCAAAATTTGAAGGGCAAATTGATGAGGTGGGGATCTGGGACATTGCATTATCTCAGGCAGATATTCAAGCTCTGATGAATCGAACAATGTCAAACAGCAATCCTTTATGGAACAACTTGCGAGCCTACTATCAAATGTCTGATGGATCTGGGAGTACTTTAAGTGATGACAGTCAATTTAATAATAATGGAACAATTTGTAAAATTGTGAGTACACAAAATTGTAGCAATCTTGCTGATGTCCATCCTAATCCGAGATGGTTTACATCTGGTGCTTTTGCCGGACCGCGCAATGCGCTGGCTTTTGATGGTGTGGACGATCAGGTGAATTTGGGAACAAACTCGAATACCATTTTAGGCAGCAGTTGGGCCAGCACGAAATCGGCTGAGGTTTGGGTAAAACCCACCGGAACACCACCACCCATCACTTCGCCAAATGGTGCCGCCCTAGGCGACCAGATTATCGGCAATGGGAACTGGGGGATTGCTCATGCAGAGATTGATGCCGAGGATCGTCTCTGGGTCTACAACAATGACGCTGGAGAAGACCGCATCGGTATTCCTTACACCAGTGGCGAATGGGTTCATATTGCCCTGGTCCATTATGGCGGCTCTATAATCGCCTACAAGAATGGTGTGCAAGTTGACAGCATTGCCAGTGGAAGCACCAATGCCGATACAACATTGCTCATCGGCGATTTGTTTGATGGCGAAATTGACGAAGTGCGACTGTGGCGGGATGCCCGCACCCAAACAGAGATTCAGGACAATATGTTTGCCACGGTAGCCCATAATGCAGCCGATTTAGCAGCCTACTACCGCATGGATCAAGAGAATGATAGCACAGTGACAACGGTCTATGATGCGGCGGAAACCCCCGCGACTGCCCATAACGGCGCTATGGTCAACATGGCTCCGGCTAGCGCCTGGGTTGCTTCTACTGCCTTCAACACCTGGATTGGCGGGGACAGCGGCGATTGGGCCAGCGGCGGCAACTGGAGCCGCTATGCCGTCCCGACAAGCAGCCACAATGTCGGCTTAATCAATTATCTAGCCAGCAATGCACCAGTTATTACCACAGCTGCGACGGCAAACAACCTTACCATTTCCTCAGATGCCACTGTTACAATTGACACTATCACTGGAGGGAATCTGACTACAAGCGGCACATTACTGAATAACGGCCGTATCCAACAATCGCAAACCGTAAATGCTACCCCTGTTAATTTCGCCGGCACTGGCGGTTATGGTGGCGTCACCATAGATCCAGTTAGTGCAAATATGGGTGTGACTACCGTTACAATAAAAGGTAACCAACAATGCACTACAAACAATAACGAAGCCGTCCTCCGCTGTTTCGATATTGAACCGACAACAGCACCATCCAGCCCCGGAGCTTCTATAACCTTTTATTTTGCCGACTCTGAAATACCAAGCAGCATGAATTGTGCTGACATCGATGCCTTCCATTACGACATTACCACAAGCACGTGGGAATCATCGGCTCTCAACCTCGTAAGTCGAGATTGCAGCGGTCCATTGAATAGCGTCACGGTGAGTGGGGTAACAAATTTCTCGCCGTTTGTCCTTGCAGAGAGCGTACCCACGGCCGTTTCTATGCAAGCCATCTCCGCCCACCAAAACGGCTGGCAGGCCAGCTTGTTGGCCAGCGGGCTGCTCTTATTGGTTACCGGCGGCCTGCTCATCCTGCGCCGCAAAAAGGGAATGCAGACCCAATAAAAGCCCGCCCTTTGACAAGAAAGCCTGCCGGTTCTTCTGGCAGGCTTTTTTTATTGCCTTAGACGTCCAGCAACGGCCGAAACCCTTCACCCAAGACTTCGCTGGCCAGTCCTATCACCACAAAAGCTTCAGGGTCTGATTCGTTCACGATGGTCTTTAACTGCACCACCTCGGCCTGGCTGACCACGCAAAGCAGAATCGGCCGTTCCCGGCCCGTATATTTCCCCGTACCCCGCCACTCAGTCACTCCCCGCGCCAGGTCATGCAAAATATGCTGCGCAACCCTGTCGGGCGCATCGGTAATGATCAACGCCGCTCGCTCCACGTTTGCGCCTGTTGCCGTCACCTCGGTTACCCGCCCCGTTACGTACAGGGCCAGAATCGCGTACAGGGCATGCTCCCAGCTAAAGGCAACGGCCGCTAAAAAGACCACCAGGGTGTCCGTGTAAAGGTAGCTGCGCGACAAGGGCACACCGTAACGCTTGCTCAAAAATCGCGCCAGGATGTCTGTTCCCCCGGTGGTGGCTTTAGCGCGCAGCACCAGCCCTACCCCGACACCCATAGACAAACCGCCGTACAAGGCGTTCAGCGTAAAATCATCAGTTAATTTTTGTGCTGGTGCAATAAGGGGCAGCATGTCTAAAATGACCGAAAAGGCGACAGAACCAAAAATTGTACGCGCCAGAAATCGGCGGCCGCCCAGATAGCGCCAGCCAATCACAAAAAGAGGTACATTCGCCAAAAAAACCATGACGCCAATGGGCCAGCCCGTATAACGGTTAATGAGCTGAGCATAACCGGTCAGCCCGCCGGTAGCTAGCTGGTTGGGAATGTAAAAAATGTGTAGGCTGGCAGCCATAACGGCCGTTCCTACCAATACCAGCCCGTAATCCCGCAGCGTAAACAAAATTTGGTGGCGCTCAAACCACCCCTTTATTCTTGGCCAGACCCGGCTCATTGCGTTACCTCCACAGCAAAACGGCCAGCCCACCCGCGGCTGACCGTCCTTTTTCAAAGATATGAAACTGTAGCAATCTTCTGGCAGAATGCCAAACTTGTCCTTACAAAATATCCAGCACGTCCGCCACCAGGTCATAGCGACCAAAGGCGGGCATCATGTATACCCCCTGCACCACGGATCGCATCGCCGCTAAAATTTCTTGGGCAATGCCGACCCCTTCTTGCTGCGGGTTGCCGGAAGTGCGCATGCGCTGCCGCAGTGGGTCGGGAATGACCATACCCGGCACTTCGTTGTGCAAAAACTCCGCATTGCGGCTGTTAAACAGCGGCTTAATGCCAGCAATGACGGGTAATATTGGCTCCTGGTAAGTTTCCTCGTAGCGGGCAACAAACGATTTGGCGGCTGCAGAGTCAAAAATGGGCTGGGTCAGGGCAAAGTCAGCTCCGCTCATTATTTTCTTGCGCAAGAGCTTCATTTCCCGCTCAACGTCGCTAGGCGTCAAATTTAAGGCACAGCCCACAACAAAATTGGTGGGCTGGTCAATGGACTCCCCGGATTTGTCTACGCCGGTGTTGAGCTGCTGCTTGATGAGCTGAATGAGGCCGGTTGGCACAATGTCGTAGCTGTCCATGGCCTCAGGAAAATCACCAATGCGCGTCGGGTCGCCCATCACCACAAAGAGGTTGCGAATACCCAGGGCATGGGCAGCCAACAAATCCCCTTGAATGCGCAGCAGGTTGCGCCCACGGGTGGGAAAATGGAGCACGGCTTCGAGGCCCACCTCTTTTTGCACCAGGAAGGCTGCAGCCCAGGCGCTCATGCGCATGCGCGCCAGCGGGCTGTCGGCAATGTTGAGAAAGTTCGCCCCGGCTTCTTTGAGCATGTGCGCGCCTTCCAGCAGGCGCTGGCTGGCCACGCCTTTGGGGGGGCTCATTTCTACGGTGGCCACAAAACGGCCGTTCTGCAATGCTTCGAATAGTTCGGTAGGCTCATCGGCTACGGCCGTACCCGGCTGCGGCCGTTCCAGCACCAGCACCCGCGGCTGCGGAATGACGCTGGGCGCAGGCACATCCAGCGCCTGGCGCATGGCAGCGATGTGGGCCGCATTGGTACCGCAGCAGCCACCAATCAAACTTGCTCCAGCTTCGATAAAGGCACGGGCATAATCGGCAAAATAAGCCGGTGTCGCCGGATACATTACCCGTCCCCGCGCTAACTGTTCCGGGAAACCGGCGTTGGGCACGGCAGCGATCAGCTTGTCCGGCGCTACCTGACGCATCACGGAGATCAGGCGCAGCACTTGCGCTGGCCCGCTGCTGCAATTGACGCCAATCACATCGACGTCCAGGGCTGCCAAACGAGCCGCAACGTCATCTGGCTTTAGACCCAGCATGGTGCGGTCGTCGCGGCTGAAGGTCGTGTTGGCCACGATGGGCAGGTCTGGGGCAATGGATCGGGCAGCGGAAACGGCCGTTTCCACCTCCACCACGCTCGACATCGTTTCAATTATCAACAAATCTACACCCTGCGGTTCAGCATGTACCAAAGCGGCAATTTGCTCCCTAAAGGCCGCTTCGGCCTCTTCCACAGTTACCCTGCCCAGCGGTACAAGCCTCACCCCCAACGGCCCCACAGAACCCGCCAGCAAAACTGGCTTAAAGGAACCATCAATAACGCGACGCGCTACGCTTACTGCAGCATGGTTGATTTCTTCAACCTGCTCCTCCAATCCGTGCTCGGCCAGTTTGAAACGATTCGAACCAAAACTGTTTGTCTCTATCACGTCAGCCCCGGCATCAATATATGCCCGGTGAATCTCTGCTACCAGGGCCGGTTTGCGTATGTTCAGCGCGTCAAAACATTCGTCAATAGCAATCCCTTGCCCATGCAGCAAGGTGCCCATGGCTCCATCTACCAACAGCGGCCTATTACTCAATCGTTCCCGGAATGCCTCTCTTTCTCCCACGCTTGCCTCTCTACTCCCTAATCTTCATAAAACAAACTTTCAACTAAATCTCCCGCTTTCTCATTGTTTAATATCAAGACACTTGCCCCCTGCTCCGTCGTGTGGCTGGTCACGAAATTACTGTCAATAACCTCATTGCGGATATTTTCATCAGGAATCTGGCTGACCGTCGTCGCGATGCGCATAATTTCATCCAGGGTCAAATCGGTGCGTATCCCCTGCTCTAACTGCTGGTACAGAATTGGCGCCCGGCCAATCAAGCCACCAATGCCCAGGCCGAGGGCCTTATCCCGCACTGCCAACACCACCTGCTGCTGCCGCTGTGCTCGATAAAAATCATTGTCTGCATGGCGGGTACGTGCATACTTTAAAGCCATGAGGCCGTCAAATTGCTGCTGTCCTGCCGCAATGTAGAGCGGATCATACCCATAATTCATATCAGGAAACGTCGGATCATAAATATCATAAGGCACGTACACGTCAATACCACCCAGGGCATCAACACCTTTTATCACCGCACTAAAATCCACCAAAATATAATGGTCCAAGGGAATACCTAGATTGTACTCAATTGTTTGCATAGCCAGCAGCGCCCCGCCCGCCGGGTTGTTTCCAGTTGAGCCATAGACAAAAGCCGTATTGATACGGTCCCGGCCCCGTCCCGGAATGACGACGTATAAATCGCGGGGCACCGATAATATCGATATTTTTTCGGTATCCGGGTTAACGGAAATAACCATGATAGAGTCTGTACGCGAGATGAACGGCTCACCAGGACGCCGATCGATGCCCATCAATAAAATATTGATGCGATTAGAGTCTTCCAGGCCTTCTCGCGTGGGAATGAGCGTGGGCGTGGGCTGTCCAGCCAGCAGCGTTGGCACCTCAGCTGGTCCCACCTGCTCCATCTCCAGGCCAATTCCAGCTACTTCCACGGCTGCCGCTTCTACAGGATTAATTGGCCGGTTCCAGATGATGTCAAAAGTTAAATAGGCAAAAATGATGACGGCAATGCTGGAAAATACAAAAGCAATAGATAATGCCAGGCTTAACCAGTTTGGTAATAATGATCGGGTTGATTTATTCAAGATTACATGCTCCTTGTTACTTGTTAGCAATTCAGCATAAGGCTGACGTGCTAATCGCCGATTATAGCGTTAAACTGCTAGTTGACAGGGTGAATGGTCACTGATTGCCCTACTTATCATCAATCACAAAGCCTGAATAACCAATTAAAAAGAAAAACTTCATAAAAAGCCTCTTTCACGCTATAATCGGTGAACCAAAATAAAAAGCAAATATCTTGGTTACCAAACAAAAAGACGATAATCTGCAAATCCAGGTAAGCATGACTTTATTGTAGGATAATCAACTTCTCGATTGAGGGTAGCACATCATGGCATTAGATCGTTTCGGTCGAAACATAAACTATCTGCGTATCTCTTTGACAGATAAATGTAACTTGCGCTGCGTATACTGCATGCCTGAAGACATGACTTTTCGGCCACGGGCGGAATTATTGCAAGATGATGAGATTCATCGTTTGGTGCGCATATTTACTGGGCTGGGCTTCCAAAAATTTCGTTTAACCGGTGGCGAGCCGACTGTGCGCGCCAATATTGTGGACATTGTAGGGCGTATAGCCCAAACGCCAGGAGTAAAAACGGTTGCCATGACCACCAACGGCCTGCTGCTCGATGAATTGGCCGTGCCTCTTGCCAGGGCTGGATTGCACCGTGTGAACATCAGTATCGACACGATTAACCCAGAAAAATTCAAGAAGCTGACGCGTTGGGGGGAGGTTGAGGATGTTTGGGCAGGAATTCGCGCTTCTGAGGAGGCCGGCTTAGGAATTAAGCTCAATGCCGTGGTAGTGCGTAATTATAATGACCAGAGAGGATGTGGTTGATCTGGCGCGGCTTACTTTCTACCATGACTGGCAAGTTCGTTTTATTGAGATGATGCCTTTTGGCGACGTAGCGGACTTTCAGCAGGCCGGCGTCGTGAGCGAAGAAGAACTGCGCCAGACTATCTCGGCAGCTTTGGGACCACTTACGGTGATTAATGAGGGGGAGCTTGATGGTGAAGCCCGGGTTTATCAATTGGAAGATGGCATGGGCACGCTGGGTTTTATTAGCTCGGTGACGCAGCCATTTTGCGCCAGTTGCACGCGAGCCAGATTAACGGCAGACGGCCGTTTACGCCTCTGCCTCTTACGTGAAAAAGAAGTCAACCTCATGGATCCCCTGCGCAATGGGGCCAGTGACAAACAGCTCCAAGACATCATCCTCGAAGGCATTTGGTGGAAACCCTGGGGGCACGGCCTGCAAGAAAACGTCATTCCCCTGAACCGCGTCATGTCTGAAATAGGTGGGTAAACAGCAGGCAGAGTTCCTTATTGCTCTACACCCCACGTCTTGTCGATCAGGTATAACGGCCGTCCTTTCACCTCGTCGTATATCCGGCCTAAATACTCCCCGATAATTCCCAGGCTTATTAACTGCACGCCACCCAGGAACAGCACCGCCACCAGCGTCGTAGCCTGCCCGGTCAGCGCCGGGTGCGGGCCAAAGAGACGCAAACCCACCACCACCAAGATTGCTATGCCGGCCACGGCGGCAATAATAAAACCTAAATAGGTTGCTATTTGTAGGGGCAAATATGAAAAACTGGTGATGGCATTCATGGCGAACTTAAACATGCGCCGGAAAGAATTGTACTTGGCCTCTCCGGCAAAGCGCGGTGCACGCTTGAAATGCACGCCGGTTTGGCGGTAACCCACCCAGGGCACCATGCCGCGCAAAAAACGGTTCCGTTCGCGCATATTGCACAGTGAATCTACAACTCGACGATCCATCAAACGAAAATCACCCGTGTCCAAAGGGATGTTTACGCTGGTGATGCGGTGGATGATGCGGTAAAAGAGCTTTGCCGTAAGCAGCTTAAACCAGGTTTCCCCCTCACGGCTTTCGCGCACGCCGTACACCACGTCATACCCTTCGCGCCATTTGGCTATCATTTGCGGAATAACCTCGGGCGGGTCTTGTAAATCGGCGTCAGTCAGCACCACGGCATCTCCCAGGGCATGGTCTAAACCGGCCGTTACCGCCTCTTGAAAGCCAAAATTACGGGAAAAACTGATTCCTTTAACCCGTGGGTCCTTGGCATGCAGTTGCGCAATGATTTCAGCCGAACGGTCGCTGCTGCCATCATCTACCAACAGCAGTTCCCAAGAATCGTCAGTCGCATCCATGACCTCACTAATGCGCCGGTAAAGTTCAGGAAGCACCGGTTCTTCATTGTAAACAGGGGCAATTATTGTGATTGTCGGTTTATCATTCATCATGTTTTATACACCACCAAGGGAGGATTATATCACCCCGCACGGGAAGCGCGCGCCCTAAGGCTGCACGCTCAAAGATGAGTACTCAGTTCCACCAGTAATCCAACATGGTCTGAGGGGTAAAGGGTGTCATCATCTTCAGCGGGCTGCTGGCAAAATATACGGGCATTATGCACAACGCCTACGTTAGGCGAAAGGAATACATAATCCAGACAGCCTGCCCAGTCGACCTCTGGCAGCAAGGCAGTGGGAAAGGTTGCCAGTGGTTCACGCCCCCATTTGGCGGCAAAGGCGGAGCGAAAACCATGTTTCATGTACTGGATTGCCGGACCGTCGGGGGTCTCATTAAAGTCTCCGGCGATAATCTGACGGGGAATGTGGCGACGGCCGTTTACCCAACCCACCATCTTGATCACCTGCTCCAAACGGGCTTCCTTGTCATGGGCAACGTGGTGCAAATGCACCGCCACAAAGTCCAAAGCCTGGCGATCAGGCAGCTCCACGTTCACGCGTAGGGCAACCCGCCCGCCGTAACCGAGGCTGATGGCGTCAGTATAAAGCACTGGCAACTTGGTCAGAATGCCAATTCCTTCGTAATAACCATTAACAATGTGCGCCTTGCGCTTTTGAATAAGTTGGTAGGGCAGCTTAGAGGTGCCGGTAAGGCGGTTATTGATTTGATTGCGCAGCCAGCGCCCCTGACCGATAGGAAAATGGATTTCTTGCAAGCTAATTAAATCAGGGGCGGCGTCCATCAACTGCGCCACCAACAAATGCCTCCGTTCACGCCAGCGGTCGGCGCGGTTGCGCAGGTTGATGGTGGCTACGGTGAAGGGGGTCATTTTTGATTATGTTAAATCAATTTCAATGGTACCGGGAGAAACGGCCGTTTGCACCACCTGCCCGTCCACCTCCCGCATCTCCAAAGTAAAAGGCACGTCAGACGTAATCGCTATTCGTTCCTGGTCGCCCACCAATTCCAATACTCCTTCATCCCCCAGCGGGTAATTTCGCACGCCATATGGCTGGTCAGTTTCCAGGCGACGGTCCCACACCACGCGGCGCAGGGGCCAGTCTACGGTCAGGCCAATCACGTCTTCCAGGAGCATGGATATAGGCGATAAACCGGTCATGCCCACAAAGTTGGGGTTGGCCGGCTCGCCGGGAGCGGCCGTTTCCGGCGCATAATTGTCCCAAAACGTGTCCGTATGCGTGTACACTTCCGCTACGTTGCCCAGATGGTTTAGAGCAATCTCATGAGCGAGCTTGTACTGCCCTACGGTACGCAGCCCCTTCAACACCATAAAATTGGTCTGTGACCAAACGCCACCCCGCCAATAGTGGCCTGTTTGCGCATTGTAGCCGTCACTGTCCGCCGAGAGAGAGGGTACGCGGTGGGGCAAGTTGAACGCCCAGCTATCACGTAAATGCTGGACGAAAGGAGTCAGCCGCTCTTCGGGAACCAGGGTCTTGCTCAACAGCCCCCAGTAAGCGCCAATACTTTTGGTTTGACCAAAACGGCCGTTGGCATCTGCGTCCTGGTAAAAAGTCGTCTCCTCACTCCACAATTGCTTGTTAATTGTGGCGACCTGGCGACTATACTCTTCCGCCAGCGCCTGCGCCCACTCCGTCTGCTGCAGCAGCACAGCCATCTGTTCCAGCATGCGGCAGTTCAACGCCGCCTGCATGCTCGCATCCACCCAGCTCCAGTGGCGGTGGTGGTGACGGCTGTCCGGCACCCGCGGCTGGTTGCTCATGCCGCTGCTTTTGCCTGTCGCCCAAAACAAGCCATTCTGCCACGAACGATTCGACCGGAACCAGCGATGATACGCAAGAAGCGGCCAAAAAATTTGGGCAATGCGCTGATCATTGTTCGTAACGCGATAATAACGCCACTCGGCCCAGGCCAATATATTGGGTCCGGTACCATCTGGGTCAAAAGGATAGTAAAAATCTCGACCCGTTTCAGGGTCGATTTCGCGACAAATGAAACCGTCCTCATGCTGACGGGCATAAAAATTGTCCAGAGAACGCACAAAGTCAAAAGCGCGACGGCCGTACATGCCAAATTGCAGCATAAAGGCCGTGTCCCACATATAAATGTGCGGTTTGCCCGCTGAGCTCAGGTAATTCGCGATAAATCCACCATCCGTCTTTGGGCGCTTAAGGTGCCCCCAGGCTAATTCCCACGCCCGCCAGTACATTTCTACCCAAACAGGGTGTTCGGGCAAAACTGGTTCTGGCAAACGGGAACGCGCTTCCGAAAAGGAAGGAAGCGGGGCCGCATTGTAGCTGGCAGCGCGAAAGTGATTTTGGCTTACCAGAGGGTCAGCCGGGCGGGGCGATGTTGTATGTCTCAATGTTGTCCTCCGAAGATAGAGCGTAGCGTGTAGAGATAGAGATCAACCTCTTTCTCCACACCCCATCTCTACACTTACTGGGCCACCCATAAATCGGCCGTGCCCGTCAGGCGCAGCCCATCTTCACTAATACCCAATACGCGCAAACTGTAGGCAATGTACACATTATTCAGCAAGCTTCCTTGCCAACGCAACGAATCGCCCACAGCCAGGTAAGGGTAACCGGTCATACCGGACAACTGTGCCTGGCGGGTTGTTTGATCTCCGACCCCCTGTTCGATCATACCTTCGTAAACCAACGTCGTGCCCGGTATTTGGCGTCCGGCAGGTATCAGATAATTGATGACGGCATTGTTAAATGTCAAGGCCGCACTGCGGTCAGGCAAAGTCTCTAGCTGCACCGGATTGGGATAAAAGACCGTCACCTCCAGCGAACCAGCTACCGGTAAACCACCCAGGATGATTGTTGTGAGGCGCAGGTTATAGTTGCCATACACGCCAGGGGCCAGCACGCCATTCCAGATAAAGGAATCGCCCGTGCGCTTGAGCGCTTCTTGCCCATCGATGCGCACTTTGTACGCATCTCCCTCACGCTCTACGTACTGCATCTGCGTACCGGGAATAAATTCACCGGGCGCCAGGCTGTAAGTGAAAGCTGGGTTATTGAAGGAGAGCGTGTCCCCCAAGGGTGTCGGTGTAGGCGCAGGACCAGAATTACCAACCAGACCAGGCACTAAAACCGAACAGGCCGATAGTGCCAAGGCCAATAGTAGAGATAAACCAAAAAACTGCCGTCTGGTTCTCATATCAGCACCCCTTTGTTGAAAAGACCCTGAGGATTTTCGGAAACTCTCAGGGTCTGAATAGGACAACCTTTAAGGTTCCACTACATCTATCAGGATACGTTCTATTGTATCACCGGGGGGGGCAGTAGGGTCAACCTGAGGATCACGCGGCGTGATGGCCTGCACCACGTCCAGGCCATCTATTACCCGCCCAAATATTGTATAGCCACCGTCCAGGAAGCTAGCATCGCCCAACGTGACGTACCATTGGCTGCCGTTGGTGTCTGCGCCAGAATTGGCCATGGCCACCATGCCTACCTCACTGTGTGTAAGGTCTGGGTCAATCTCATTAGGGATGGTGTAACCTGGGCCGCCCCGCCCGGTGCCAGAGGGATCCCCTGTTTGGGCGACGAAATCCGGCAGCACGCGATGGAAGGTTACGCCATCAAACCACCCTTCCTGGGCCAGGAACACAAAGCTGTTCACGGTTTGGGGGGCGGATTGTGGCAGCAGCTCAATAACAAACTCGCCACCGTTGCTCATTTGCACTGTGGCAAAGTATTTTTTACTCTCGTCGATGGACATTGCAGGAGCGCTGTCGTATTGACGCTCCTCTAATTCAGCTACGGCAACGGTGGAGCTGACGTAATTGTCCCACACTGTGTAGTCGCGGGGCAGCCCATCACCGGCAGCAATTTGCCCATCCACCAAAGCCGCAGGGGTACCTGGAAGCTGCAAGTTCATTGCTTCCTGTTCCAAGGCGGAAACATAAGCGGCATAAACATCACCGTCCAGCTCGGAGGTGAAGCGGTCTACATCCAGGCTAAGTTCTTCTGCCAAATCGATGAAATATTGGCGTGCTTCGGCCTGGCCCAAGCTTGACCACTGGCTTTGGCGTTCATAGAGCAGGTCATGATACTCCCAAAATCTGCCCTGGGCGCCAGCCGCCTCGGAGGCTTCGGCGGATTTTTGGGCATTTGGATGAATTTGGTTTAACGGAAAGTGCCGGTAAACAATGCGAACATATTCGGGGTAAGCGTCTGCCAGACGCTTTAGCAGGGGGGCAAACCCTGCGCAGCCCGGTCACTGGAAATCGCCATACTCAATGATGGTGACCAAGGGATCATCTGCGCCAATTGCCCAGTCTTGTGGCCGCACCTGAGCAGCTTCAGCGGGGGTTGTGGCAGGGGTGATTTTAGCGTCACCCTCAATGACCGGGGATTCAGCGAGGGGTACGGCCGTTGCCGCAGCTTCTTCATTGGCGTTGTATCCGGCCGTGTCACTGACTGCGCCCTGTTCGACCCCGCCTGTTTCAGTTTCCACATCGGGGGGGGCTGCTGCGCCACAGGCTACTAACAGCAGCATTAGCAGCAATATGAGTAATTTTTTCATGCACCTTCTCCAAAAATGTGATGTAGCAAAGCATTCTACCACGTTCACATTCTTCAAGGTAAAATGCTTCACGTTCTATCAGACAACCGCTTGTGGGCTAAATAGTCTGTGATAGATGAGATGATTGGTGAAAGTGGGAGAGGTCAGTCAATGAGAGAGTCAAGAACCCCCAGTTTTCCCAATACAAATCACGAAGGTATGGCATCGGTTTCGCACTATTCAATTCTGTCTGCGATTTGCCTTTACCTGAAATCAGGAGAGTGAAAATGAAAAATAAGTGGCTGTTTTTTCTAATTTTTAGTTTGGTGTTGGTGATGACCGGCTGCGGAGGAGATGCTAACGGAACCGTGCCCGAAGCAAACGGTCCCGACACAGCGCCCGCGAATCAGCTTCCCGAAAATTCAACCGAACCGGGTGGCAGCACGGATTCTAGCAGTGCACCACGCCCCACCATTACCCCAGCCGCACCTGTTGAATCAGAAACGGTTGAAAGTTATCCGCCACCACCTCCACCCGCTGCAGCCGAAGAAGGCTATCCATCGGTTATCCTTACGCAGCCTAGTGCCCAGGCGTACCCAATTGTGGAAGGGTTTGTGTGGATGGCGCGTGCGGCGGGTGAACAGTGCGGCGAGGTCGAATTACCAACTCTGTCTGATGCAGTGGCGGAACTGCAGGGAGTGGGAATCGAAGTACAAGAGCCCCACACAGCATCTCTGGCGGTCTGCCAGGCGTGCGGCTGCCCCACCAGCCTGCATTTTTGGGCACAAGTTCCTGAAGATGGCGTGAACACGGCCGAAAATTTGGGCTGGAGTCTTATGGAGCCATAGAGGGGCAGCGCAAAGCAAAGAATTGGCGCACAAAGCCTACCAAACCAGCACAAGCCATACCGGCAAAGCGCCAATGAGCAGCAGTACCAGCGCCCAAGAAAGAGTGGGAGAAAGTCGAATTAGCAATTATTTCATTGGCAATTGACCATTGGCTATTGGCAATTGACAATTATTATCGGTCAAGCCAATTGTCATAGAGGGCGCGGGCGAGGCGGCCAATGATGAGGGTGCCGGGGGCGTCTACGCTCCAGGTTTCTGGTTCCGGGTTGTCGCGGTTCATGACGGTGAGGACGAAGCCGCGCATGTTAGCCCGGTCGCCGCGCCAGATCACGGCCGTTTGCGTGCGCGTGCCTACAAAAGAGCCGGTTTTCCCGGCCAGGCGCAGCTTGCCCTCGGGCGGCTCCTCTGCCTCCCATGGCTCCCAGGGCAGATAGCGCCCCACCCGGTCCTGCCCCACCTTGTCCATCATGCGCAGCATTTCGTCGCAGAGGGCAGGGGTAACGATTTCGTGGCGGAAAACGGCCGTAAGCAGGCGGCTTAGCCCGCGTGGTGAAGCAGCGCCGAAGTGGTTTTGATCTGCGCGCACCCCACCAAATTCCAGCTTATGGTGCAAATGCACCCCCTCAAACTGGTGTTCAGCCAGCCAGTTGCCCACGTTTTGCAGCCCTACGTGGTCGATAAGGACGTTGGTGGCCAGATTGTCAGAAATGTTCATCATTAGGAAGGCCCAATCGCGCAGAGGCATGGTCAGGCCGGGGGTGAGGTAGCGCAGTACGCCGCTGCCTTCGATGTGGTCGGCCCGGCGCAGCATCAGCGGGGCTTCCAGGGTGTATTGGCCGTCGGCCACCTGCTGCATCAGGGTGGTTAGCACTGCCAGCTTGATGGCGCTGGCCGTGGGGTACAGTTCGTCGGCATCGTTAACAGTTACTTCTTCGCCGGTTTGCAGGTTCAGAGCAAGGAGGGCGATACGGCCGTTAAACGCTTCACAAAGCGCATGCATTTGAGAAACAAGGTTCTTTTTCATCATCAGCATCCCCATTTCAAAATAAGCGGCAGATTATTCAGGTGAAAGCAGGCGAGTATTTTTAATGTGCCACACTATAGTTCTCCTGCTTCCGCATAATAAGCCTCAGAGAGATCTCATCTTTTTTTGCAAATCCTTGGCTGCAATTTACCTGATAACCAGTGGCAGATATAGTTCAAATCCCGATTCTGGAAACAAGAACCCGATCGACCCTTTGTAGGTTTGCACTATCCACAACTCCTGCAGCAGGTTGGCCAATGACCGCATTAACCTTGTATTGAGCAGAATCAGCAGTGCCGCCACTCACCATCACAAAGCGCTGCATCACAAAATTGGTTGACGACTGTGCCACCGCCATCCCAACAGAAATGAACAGGACAACTAGGGCAAAGAAGTAAAAGTTTACGCTTCATCATCGTTGACCTCCTAATCAATATCGATAAACAAGGGAATTGTGCCGTTTTCTTCATCGATTGGACCAGCCATTTTTCCCACCACAATCCCATCGACCTGGCTGACTGGCTAGTCCTCATTTCGCCACTCGTCGAAAGGGCAATTTTGTCGCCAATCTCCCCGTTTGCCACCAGCGCCAAACTGGACACATTGACGGCTGGGGCCAACCCATCGGTTATGATGACGAGATAGCTGTTAGGGGCAATCACACCGGCAGTCGGCGCAAAGTCGACGTATTCGCTGCCATCTTCAAAAGCAACGGTTTCGGCTGAAACTGCCTCTTTGGCCACGCCAATGACAGCATTGCGGTTGCTGGCATCGACTTTAGCCACTGCCAGCATCGGCTGACCATTTTCAGGTGATGCGGTGACGCCAACCATCGCTACCAAATCACCCGGCTCGATGGTTGTAGCTACCCAGATTGACGACTAGAGATTGGGCGGCAGCCGAGCGATCGACAATGCCATTTGTACTGATTCCAGCTATTGCCACCAAAATAGGCGTCGAACCAACCACTGCTGCCTTGCACATACATGCCGCGATATTGGTCGCTGAAGATGCGTGCGCCGTAGCCTTGTTCACCCAATCGAGTCGGTTCCGCGGGCATAAAGACCCTTGCCGCCTTCAAAGTAGCCACCCTCATTATAAAAACTGTAGCTGTTGGAGGTATCACCACGGCCGTAAACGCCCACGCCCTGATTGCTTTGACCATAGACACCTGGGGCAAGGATATTGGGATGGGTGCGATTCGCGCCGCTGTAGCCATAGACGCCGATGCCGTTGGTGCTGTAGAAGTAGCCGGCATAGCCTCGATTGGCATTGCTGCCGCCATCAAAGCCATAGACGGCATAGCCATCTTGCGTTTGCCCATAGATGGCACGGCCGTTTTCGGCCAGACCATAGATGGCATTACCGGTTGTCGTTTGCCCTGTAATGGCGCCACGATTAAAGGCAAAGACATCGTTGTTCATTTGCACTTCGAGCAGCGTAGTTGTTGGGGATGGCATTGGCTGTGCCTTTCACAATGGCGCCCGGACGCAGCGTGTGGGCCATCGGCGCCGGCAAAATCTCCTGACGCGGCGTGAGCAATTCGCCATTGACAGTTTGCGCCACCCACAGCTCTTCACCATTAAAGATGTCGGTTGTGATGCCCAGTCGCGTTTCAAAAAGGCCATCCTTCACAGCAATATTGGTGTTGCCACTATCCCAGAGCAATGCGCCGCCCGCCTGAGCATTATAAATTTGAAAGCGCATCGTGAATGTGCCATTGAGCGGCACGTCATTCTCGTCGGTGAGATAACCTTGATAGGTGATGGCATCGCCAATGGTGGCCACTGGGGCAAAAGGAGACTCGGGCGAATCAGCGCCAACCAGGGCAGGCCAATACCCGCCCAAGCCACCGAGCAGCAGCAGGGCAGCGGCCATGGATAAAACATAGAACAGGTGACTTTTGGTTTTCATATTTTCTCCTTTTGGGTAAGTAGGCTTGGCGATGGTAGTCCGGTGGGGATCCGGTCACTAGTATTGGGAATGGCCTACAAACAAGTAGTGGTCAAAAAGACCTGGGGTTATCTCTCTTGTAATTGTAACTGCAATGTCAATGCCGGCGCGTAGGTCGGGTCTAGCGACAAGCTGCGCTGCACCGCCTGACGCGCCGCATCAAAGCGGCCTTGTTGGAAGTAGACGGTGGCCAGACCGAGGTGAAAATCGGCCGAATCAGGCTGCCACTTCACCGCTTGCTCAAAGGCACTTTGCGCCGCCTGGAGATTGCCACCCTGCAACTGCGCCCAGCCTAAAATGCCAAAGGCAATGCCATCGGTGGCATCGAGATCAACTGCCCGCTGGGCTTGCGTGAGCGCCGTCTCTCCATCACCTGATCGCAGCGCAAGATCGGCGTATTGTTGATACGTCAGGGCAATCGTCGGAGCCAAGAGCAATTGCTTGTTCATAAGCCGCATAGGCCATTTATTATTTTCAGGGTTTTCAACTGCCTCCTGCGCATAGATGGCGGCAAGCTGGGTATACAGGACGGGATCAGTTGGGCGCAGGGCAATTGCCTCACGCATCGCCTCCTCAGCTTGCTCAAAGCTGCCTAATTGAGCGGCAGTCAGGCCAAGGGCCGCGTGGTAGGCGGCGCGATCGTGGTTGGTGGGCAACGGCCGTTTCATATTCAACCAGCGCCGCCAGAGGATTTCCCTGCCCTAACGCTCTGCGTCCCCCGCCAACTGTGCAAGTCGGCCAGCAGCGGGCCAGCGCTGCCCAGCCAGACCACCCAGCCAAGTCCAAAGCCGCGCCCACCATAACCGCACCTTTGGCCCAGTGCGGCATGGTTATGGGAGCAGCCCGTGAATTGATGGGCGGTCGCTTCGCCGTGACAATCGCCAACAGCAGCCAAAACACAACGGCCGTTGCCGCCACCTCAAACAAAAACAGATTACCCACAAGCTGCGCACAAACAGCTGCCATACAAGCCGCTAACCAGTGAGCCTCAAGACGCAGTTTGCTCTCTGGCTGCACTGTGGGTGAAGCCGCGTTATTCGCTGCCAGCCCGCCGCAAAATGAATGTGACGAGCAGCAAAAAGATGACTGTCGCCACAACGCCATAATTGAGCGACCAATCGAGCAGCCAATTGTGGGCGCGGTCAACAACGACACCGCGCCCTTGATAGTAGACAAGCTGCGGCGGATAAACGGACGGGAAGTGCAGCTCCAGCGTATCAGCGCCGTAGCCAAGCCATAAGCGCGGCCACAGCAGACGGAGCGATGCTTGCCAAATCGTCCAGCGGGCCGCAATGGAGCCGCCGGCGGCAATGCCGCGCTGCAAAATCAGCAGCAGCGCCCCGCCCAACAAGCAACCCCGCCCAGCCCACTGAGCCAACGAAACCGCCGTGACCTGGGGCGCAGCTTGCAGCCACAAAAGCACACCGATGCCAACGACAGCGGCAATCCACGCTGCCCGCGCCTGGGTCAGGGCAATGACAATGAGTTCCAGAACGGCTAATGCCCCATAGCCGATGCGCTGCCAACTGTTTTTGCCCAATTGGGCAGCGGTGAGGGTAAGCGGCAGCAGCAGGGCCAGGTATGCGCCGGTAAAGTTGGCGCGGCCCAGCGTGGTGGTCAGAGGCTGCGGGCATCGGTGAGAACGGGGAAGGGCTGCCACCCAGCCGCCTGGGCCAGACCCATCAGGCAAATGGGAACGGCCGTTAAGATAATCACGCGCAGCAGTTGCCGACTGTTTGGCGCATTTAATTGGGTGGCAGCACAACAAAAGAGCAGTAAATAGCTCATTTGCGTCAGAACGCCGTTGGCGCGATCAAGTGAGCCGAAGATGGCAATGGTTTGATTTGTGCTGAGCAATGTTGAGAGGATGAGAACAAGAATGAGGGCAATGATGAGATTGCGGATGGGAGCGGGAAAGCGTTGGGCGGAGAGGCCGCCAACCAGCCAACCAGCCACAATAGACCAGCATGCACACCAGGAGCCGCAGCAGCCACACCTTTGACGCTTCAAACTGCTGCTCAACCCATAAATTTACGAATAAGGGCGTCAGCAGCGCAATCAGCAGCCAGATTCCATGCAGCCATTTTTGCAGCGGATGTGCTGCTTTCTCAAGTTGCTCCATAAGCTAATCGCTACTATTTAGGGAGTGAAGATATTTGATATTTTGTATTGGCCTTTGTGTAAAATGAGGGCGTGGAAGGCAAAACGGCCGTTAAACCGTCACAGATTTCCTGCAGTTGGGTATGGATGTTTGGTTTCATGGTTTATTGGGGAAACGGCCGTTGCTGCCCTGTTCAAAGTCGGGACAGAGAAGTAGTCAATGAAAGGGTTATGACGCTGTTGAAAATGCCAGGGGTGCAGATAGGTGATAGATAGCCGGGCGATATTTCGGCTGCGGAATGGGTTTGCCGCTGGCGCGAGCAGCTTCCAGCCACGCTTCCTTCGCTGCCTGCACTTCGCGCAAGGCTTCTTCTGGCGTTTCGCCAAAGGCGGAACAGAAGCGCAGGTCTGGAATGTCGGCAATGTATCCACCATCTTCTTCTGAGTAAAAAATGCTAATAAAGTAATCTTGCATCTTAATCCTCCAACTCCAGGCTATATTGCTCAACAAGCTGCAAAAATTGGCGAATTTGATATGGCTTTACCTGCCCTTTGCTGTTTTGCAGGTTCAAGATTTCGGGAATATCAGGATGTTCAAAGATATGATGGCTGCCACGTATCCGCGATAACTCAAACCCAAACGCTTCAACCAGCGTGACAAAATCGTTAAAACGAATATTTTTTGAACCAGACAGAATCTTTTCGAGCAGTTTTTTCTTGTTCATATCCTGCGATAGCCGATTTGTCTTTGATCAAATGTTAGCTGCGGGTTTCACACTCGGTAACAGTTAGGCAAGGTAATTATAGCATAGGCAGCAACCTAACAAACCACCTGGAGTTGGGCTATGGATATTTGGTTTCATGGTTTATTTAGCGAGCACAGATATCCACATTCGCCTGAAACAATTAGGCAATCGAATACTAATTTATGTTTTGATTTTTTTCGCCAATATCCCCTTTCAATCACACCTTGTTTCTCCAATTCGTCGTATGCAGCAGCTTTCTTTAATCGACTAATTAAAGCTTTACCATCCGCTTTCATTGAAAAGAGTTCATAAGCAGTCGTGCTATCCTTAAAGAACAATTCACACTCATTCATATAACCCCGAATTGCCTCGAGTATAGATTTTATCGTATCAATCGTAACCGTAGGTAATGGCTCGACTTTTTCTAGAGCCAAATCAAAATCTTTGTGAGCAAACAGCTTATTTCTATACTGACGAGCAGTTTTACTCAGAATTTGAACCCTCTTTAGCTTTTCATCCAAATTGGTAACCAGTTCATTATAGTTTGCTGAATGCCTCAATCGCTCGCTTATTTGTCCCAGCGAAAGATTTTTGTTTCTGCCCATCTTGGGCTCGTCAGTCAGCCGTCCGATGTATATCACAATATCAGTGAGTAGAACTTGTTGGATGATTCGGAAATAAGATGGTGCTGAATCATTTAACAAGCCTATTCTTTCTGGTGAGGTGGCATAAAGTTGCTCAAAAACGATCCATCTACCGTGCAACCATATAATTTCTGAGCGCAACCTCTCGAATATTGCCTCAATCTCAGTAGGTAGATTTCTCTTATCGTCCATAATTTTCTCATCGAACAACACTCATCAATTATTCTGACTCTGACTCAAGAAAAACGGCCGTTTCCTGTGTGGGAAACGGCCGTTCAGCATCTTTATAAACCTGCGCCCTTACTCCTTCAAGAAGTTGCGCAGAACCGTGTGCAAAATGCCGCCGTTGCGATAGTAATCCACCTCCACCGGCGTATCGATGCGGCACGTCGTCTGGAAGTGATCTGTCACACTGCCGTCGCCCTTCACCGCCTGGACGGTGATTTCCTGCACCGGTTTCAGATCATCGGTCAGATTCACCGTGCTAAAGGTTTCCGTGCCGTCCAGCCCCAGCGCCGCCGCATTCTCGCCCGGCTTAAACTGCAACGGCAGCACGCCCATGCCCACCAGGTTGCTGCGATGAATGCGCTCGTAGCTCTCGGCAATCACCATCTTCACGCCCAGCAAAAGCGTACCTTTGGCCGCCCAGTCACGGGAACTGCCCATGCCGTAATCCTTGCCCGCCAGCACCACCAGCGGCGTGCCGTCTGCCTTGTACTTCAGCGAGGCATCATACATCGTCATCACTTCGTTGGTGGGCAGGTAGGTTGACCAGCCACCTTCCGTGCCGGGGGCCATCTGGTTGCGCAGGCGCACGTTGGCAAAGGTGCCGCGCGTCATCACCCGGTCGTTGCCGCGCCGCGAACCGTAGGAGTTGAAACTACAGCGGCTCCACGCCTTGCTCCAGCAAATATTGTGCCGCCGGACTGCTTTGGGCGAAATCGCGCCCGCCGGGGAGATGTGATCGGTCGTCACCGAATCGCCCACCTTCACCAACACCCGCGCTCCGGTAATATTGGCAATCGGCTTCACTTCCGGCGTCAGCGTCCGTAAAGAAGGGCGGTTCCTGAATGTAGGTCGAATCTGGCATTCCACTCATAAATTTCGCCACCGCTGACCGGAATCTCGTTCCAGGTCTCGTTGCCATCCCACACGTTGCCATACTGTTCGCGGAACATCTCCGGCGTCAACGAAGTCGTGCACGGTCTCGCTTGATTTCCTGCGCTGGTGGGCCAGATATCCTTCAGGTAAACCGGCTGGCCATCTTTACCTGTGCCGATCGGATCGTTGGTCAGGTCAATGTCGGTGGTGTCCGGCCAGCGCATAGGCCACCACCAGCGGCGGCGAGGCCAGGTAGTTGGTCTTGGTCAGCGGATGACGCGCCCTTCAAAGTTGCGGTTGCCGCTGAGAACAGCCGAAACCACCAAATCGCCCGCCTGCAATGGCCGTCGGCCACCGGTTCCGGCAGCGGGCCGGAGTTACCGATGCAGGTGGTGCAGCCAAAACCGACGATGTGAAAGCCCAGCTGCTTCCAGATAGGGCATCAAGCCAGGCTTTGTTCAGATAATCTTCGACCACGCGGGAGCCGGGAGCCAGGCTGGTTTTGACGTAGGGCGGCATTTTCAGCCCTGCCTCGACTGCTTTTTTGGCCACCAGCCCCGCGCCAAGCATGACGCTGGGGTTGGAGGTGTTGGTGCAACTGGTGATGGCGGCAATGACGACGGCCCCGTGGCCAATTTCGGCATCGTGACCATTGCTGACAACGGCCGTTCTGCCCAAATCCTCTTCCTTCAAGCCCAATACCCTGCGGCCCGACCGGAGCCAGCAGCGTCTTCTTGTACATCGTTCTTCATGTCGGCAACGCGGATGCGGTCTTGCGGCCGTTTTGGCCCGGCCAAACTCGGTTCAATCGTGCCCAAATCCAGCTCCACCATCATCCGTAAATTCGGGATCAGGCATATCATCGGTGCGGAACAAGCCCTGCGCCTTGCGTGTACTGTTCCACCAGCGCAATCTGCTTCGTCGGACGGCCGGTGTTGCGCATGTAGTTCAACGTTTCCGCATCTACCGGGAAGAAGCCCACGGTCGCGCCATATTCGGGGCACATATTGGCAATGGTCGCCCGGTCGGCCAGGCGTCATATTGCTCAGGCCAGGGCCATAAGAATTCAACAAATTTGCCCACCACGCCCTTTCTGCGCAGCAGTTCGGTCACCACGCAGCACCAGATCGGTGGCGGTGGCTCCTTCGGGCAGACTGCCGGTCAGCTTCACGCCGATCACTTCGGGGGTCAGCATGTAAATCGGCTGGCCCAGCATGACCGCTTCGGCCTCAATGCCGCCCACGCCCCAGCCCACGACGCCCAGGCCGTTGATCATCGTCGTGTGCGAATCGGTGCCGACGAGGCTGTCGGGGAAAGCAACGGTATCGTCGCCTTCTGGCTTGCTCATGACCACCTTGCCCAGGTATTCCAGATTGACCTGGTGCACAATGCCGGTGGCTGGCGGCACAACGCTGGAAGTTCTCGAACGCTTCCTTGCCCCATTTGAGGAACTCGTACCGCTCGCGGTTGCGCACAAATTCGCGCTCGGCGTTGAACATGAGGGCAAATTTGGAGCCAAATTGGTCTACCTGCACGGAATGGTCAATGACCAGATCGACCGGCACCTGCGGGTTGATTTTCTTGGGATCGCCGCCCAGCCGGGCCATCGCCGAACGCAGCGCCGCCAAATCGACAACGGCCGGCACGCCGGTAAAATCCTGCAAAATAACGCGGCCTGGCTTGAAGGGCAGTTCATTTCTTGACGACGTTTTTGGCGTCCCAGGCGGCCAGTTTTGTCACGTCTTCGGGCATCGACTTCGTAGCCGTCGCAGGTGCGCAGCAGCGCTTCCAGCAGCACTTTGATGGAAAAGGGCAGTCGGTCGATGTCGCCAAATTCGGCCAATTTGTCCAGTTGGTAATAAGTAAGAGTCGGTGCCGGGCAGGTTGGCGCGGGCGCCAAAATGGTCTTGAATAGTTTGCTCATAAGTTCACCTCGTTCAATTATTCAAAGAGTTGCAAAGTTGCAGGCTCCGTTTTGTATGGTTTTTGTGCCGGTGCGTCTATTATAGCGGAAATAAAAGGTAGGGAAACGGCCGTTCCCCACCAGCCATGCTATAATCCTGTGTCAAATATCATTTTCAGCCTACGCGGAGGTTTTCATGGTTAGCGCAGTGGTTCTTTTACAAATTGAACGTGGGCACATTAATGAGGTGGCCCAGGGGCTGGCATCCCTCAAGGGGGTTTCCGAGGTGTATTCCGTCGCCGGGCAATATGACCTGGTGGCCGTGATTCGCGTGCCCCACAATGACGACTTGGCCTCGCTGGTCACCGAGCAGATGCACCAGTTTGACGGCATCCTCAACTCCGAAACCCTGATCGCCTTCCGCGTTTATTCGCAGCACGACCTGGAGAGCATGTTTTCGATTGGAATGCAATGAGGGTTCGTAGACGGCCGTTTATCCACATGTTATAATACCGGTGTAATGAGGTGCAACGCACTTCAATTAAAAACTTTGGGGTTATTTACTCAGGGGTAAGTGCGTTACACCTAAGATTACCTTAACAACGGGGATGACAGGTTTCGACGGGAAAGGCTGATCCTGGACTGCAAGCCGAGCATGCTTTTCAACTCGTAAAACTGGAAGCAAAAAAATAAGTGCAAACCGCACAAGCACTACTCCGCTCTTCCGCTCGCTGCATAAACAGTGAGGTAGCGGAGCGTCCTAAAAAGGCGCCTCGTCTACCGCCGTCGCTCGTTGGCCGGTTGGAGTCGGGCGTCATAAAGCCAACGTGCGCCACTGCGACGCTCATAGCGGTGGGTAAGGGCCCTTTCGGGGACCATGGGCTAGCAGCGTCAGACCCGGTTAGCCGGGGACATAGCGGCGAAAGCAAATAGATTGACTAAGCTTGTAGACGTTCAGAGGTTGAATTTTTCGGACGCGGGTTCGATTCCCGCCATCTCCACCTCATGAGAGATTAGAGATTGAGATTTGCCAATCTCTAATCTCCAATCTCCAATTACTCCTCATCAGCTGTAATAATCAAATGAAAATAACTGCGGCGCATGTACATACATGCCGGTTCCCGCTGCCAGTTTCGTGCCATCGTTCAGCAAAATTTGTCCAAAGGCGTGGGCCAGCTTGCCGCTGGTTTTCTCCACCCACCCTTCCGCTCGCAAAAGCACATTCAAGGGAACGGGTTTGTAATAGTTCACGTTGAGATTTCCTAAAACTACCTTTAGCCCCGAACGCCAGACCACTGCACCCATGACCTCGTCAATGACTGCTGCTGTTGCGCCTCCATGAGCGTACCCGGGAGGCCCCTGCTCGGCCTGCGAGAATTGAAAATCGGCAAAGACCAACAGGTTATATTCAGGATGAGGTTGTGCGTACCACACCAAGCCCATTCCTTTGCTGTTCTCACTACCACACACAAAACAACTGCCATGCTCTGGCAAGCGGGTTGATTCCATGTTCCTTACCCCTACTTCGGATATTAGCCTAACATTATGACAAAACATGGTTAAGTTGCAAAAACAGATAGCTTTGTTTTACATAATGGTAATATCGTCCTAAGCAACCACATCGATTACCATAAATTGACGCCTGGCGTATAATGAATTGAGTTGGGGAGCAAGGTACTAACATGAAAAATGCACAGATTCAGCTCTTCAACCAAATTCTCCAAGCCTTCAATGAGGATGAACTCAAAGAGCTCGCGTTTCTGCTGAACATCCAATACGAGGACCTCAACGGCCGTAACCGGCGCGCCAAAACCGTATCGTTGGTGGACTACTGCAAAAGATCCGAACGTCTGGCCGAGCTTGTGGAATTGTGCCAACAGCAGCGACCAACGATTAGCTGGCCTTCTGTTGCTGACCAGCAGGCAGACCGCTATGACATCCAGGAAGAGCTAGGTTCAGGCGCCTTTGCCACCGTTTACAAGGCCAGGGACAAAAAGCTGGATCGCACAGTAGCCATCAAGATTCTCCACGAGCATCTGCGTTGGGACCCGGAAAACATCGAGCGATTCCACAATGAAGCCAGCAGCGCGTCCAAGCTGAATCACCCCGGCATTGTGACAATTTTTGACCGGGGGGAGATGAACGGCCGTTTCTTCATCACGATGGCCTACATCGACGGCCAAACTGTACGTCAGTTCTTGGAGAACAACGCTCCTGTCTCATTGGTTGCAGCTATCAAGATTTTGCAACCTATTGCAGATGCATTGGACTACGCCCACGAGCAGGGCATGGTGCATCGGGATATTAAGCCTAATAACATCATGGTGCAGCAAATCGGTACGCGCCTTAAAACCACCCTGCTTGACTTCGGCCTGGTAAAGGCCATGGACAGTAGCGTAGACTTAACTTCCCTGGGTGTGACTTTGGGCACGCCAGAATACATGTCCCCGGAGCAGGCCGATCCCGCCCGGCGGCAGGAGATTGGTCCCGCCACGGATCGCTATGCGTTGGGCATTGTAGCCTACCAGATGCTTACAGGGCGGGTGCCATTCGAGGGTAACACCTCAGCCACCCTGTATGCCCATGAATACAAGCCTGTACCGCCACCGCAAGAGCTGCGCCCCGAATTGTCCGATGACACAGCCCGGGCCCTGGTGAAAATGCTGGCTAAAGACAAAGCTGATCGCTTTGAGTCGGCAACGGCGTTTGTGCAGGCGCTGGAGGCACCTTCCCAACCTGCCAGTCAGGCGCCGGGTGCGCCGCGGGTAAAATCTGCGGTTAGCGTGCCTGGATGGGCTTGGGGGGCTGCCGGGCTAGTGCTGCTGGCGGTGATTTTGGTTATTTGGCGGCCATGGGCAGGCGAGACGCCACAAACGAATGTTGGTAATGGGGAAACAGCCGTTTCCCCACCCACAGATGGCCAAACCATTGACCTGAACCAGACAGTCCGCGGCAAAATTTCAGGCGCAGGCGCCGAAACCTGGACTTACACCGGTTCGCGAGCCGAAGTAGACATCCGGATAGACGGCGGGCCCGAGGATACCTTTGTCCTCATTCTCGCCTATCAGGATGGTGGACAGGCTGCTTATATCGATTATTCCGGCAAAGGGGAAGGCGAATTGCTGAAGTATTATGACCTGCAAGAGAACATGAAAATTGTGGTTGACGAAACGGAAAATGATGGCGCGGAATACACTCTATCCATCACACCATCCGAGTGGAATTATCTTTGGCCTGGTGGATCTTACGGTGGCGAGATCCGCGGCGCGAACCCGGAAAAATTTCTCTATGGCGACGAAGCGGCCCGGGTCGATATTATTGTTGAAATGACTAAAGCGGAACAGCCTTTGCTGGAGGTTTATAAATCCGACGGCGGGTTGATGATTAGCGCAAATGAGGCGGATGAAAACGGCCGTTTAATCTTGTCCAACCTGGAATTTAAGGGGGGAGATGAGCAGTACGAGATCATCATTCGCGATCTGGCTAACAACGGTGCTACTTACCATATCGAGATGCAGGCCAGTAAGGAAGCACTTACACCCACAATGGAGCAATCCGGCAACACTCAATCTCCAGCGCTCGCGGAAACCCAAGGTATTGCGTGGACCATTCCCCTGAGGGGAAAAGCCACCTATCTGTATTTGGACTTCATAACCTCGGTTTTCGCTGCGCCATAAACCTGAATAATAGAGCAGAAAAGACGCAACGGCCGTTTCCACCCCACCCCCCTTGTGATACAATTCGGAACTACCGTTCTACTCTACTATCCTCATTTTGCATCCTTACGTAAAAGGTGATTCATGCCTAAATTTGAACTCCAATCCGACTTCCAACCGATGGGCGACCAACCCGAGGCCATCGCCAAACTTGTCGACGGCCTGAAACAGCGGCGACCGCTTCCAAACCCTGCTCGGCGCCACCGGCACCGGCAAAACCTTCACCATCGCCAACGTCATCCAGCAAACCCAACAGCCCACCCTGGTCATCGCCCACAACAAAACCCTGGCCGCCCAGCTCTACAGCGAATTCCGCGAATTCTTCCCCAACAACGCCGTCAGCTACTTCGTCAGCTACTACGATTACTACCAGCCAGAAGCGTACGTGCCGCGCCACGACCTCTTCATCGAAAAAGAGACGCAAATCAACGAAGAAATCGACCGTCTGCGCCTGCAGGCCACGGCCAACCTGCTGAGCCGCCAAGACGTCATCATCGTCGCTTCCGTCTCCTGCATCTACGGCATTGGCAACCCGCGAAGCATGGGGCAAAGTCACCGTCAGACATCGAGCGGGGCAACAACTACCGCCGCGACACGCTCCTGCGCCAGTCTGGTCGACATCCAGTACGACCGCAACGACCTGGAACTGCGGCGCGGCACCTTCCGCGTGCGCGGCGATACGCTGCAAATCTTCCCCGCCTACGCCGAAACGGCCTACACGGTCGAATTTTGGGGCGACGAGGTGGAGCGCATCAGCCGAATTTGATGCCACTGACCGGCGAAGTGCTGCTGGACATGGCCAACGTCGAAATCTTCCCCGCCCACGCAATTCGTCACCGACGAAGACAAGCTGGCCCAAGCCATCAACGACATCGAAACGGAACTGACCGAGCGCATCGCCTACTTCAAAGAGCGCAACATGTTCCTGGAAGCCCAGCGCATCGAGCAGCGCGCCATGTACGATCTGGAAATGCTGCGCGAAGTCGGCTTCACCTCCGGCATCGAAAATTACAGCCGCCATCTGGATCAGCGCCAAGCAGGCGAACCGCCCTGGACGCTGCTCGATTACTTCCCCGCCAACTACCTGCTGGTCATGGACGAAAGCCACATGACCATGCCCCAGGTGCGCGGCATGTACGCCGGCGACCGCAGCCGCAAGCAAACGCTGGTCGATTATGGCTTCCGCCTGCCCAGCGCCCTGGACAATCGCCCGCTCAATTTCGACGAATTTGAGGAGCGCATCAACCAGGTGATCTTCACCAGCGCCACGCCCGGGCCCTATGAACTGGAACATTCGGCCCAGATTGTGCACCAGGTCATTCGCCCCACCGGCGTTCTGGACCCCGAAGTAGAAGTGCGCCCGGTCAAAGGGCAGGTGGATGATTTGCTGGGCGAAATCAACAAACGCACGGCACGTGGGCGAGCGTGTGCTGGTCACCACCCTCACCAAGCGCATGTCCGAAGATTTGAGCGATTACCTGCTGGAAATGGGCGTCAAAGTCCACTATCTGCACTCCGAAGTCCATACCATTGAGCGCACCGAAATTTTGCGCGATTTGCGCATGGGTGTCTTTGATGTGATCGTGGGCATCAACCTGCTGCGCGAAGGGCTGGACCTGCCGGAAGTGTCGCTGGTAGCCATTCTGGACGCCGACAAAGAAGGCTTCCTGCGCTCGGAAACATCGCTGACCCAGACGATTGGCCGCGCCGCGCGCCATGTGGAGGGCAAGGTGATCATGTACGCCGACAAAATCACCCGCTCCATGCAGGCCGCGCTGGACACGACCAACGCGCCGCGCGCGAGAAGCAAGCAGCTTACAACGAAGAACACGGCATTGAGCCAAAAAGCATCATGAAAGCGGTCCACGACCTGACCGGACGACATCGCCGAACAGTACAAAGAAGATCTGGCCCTGGCCGAAGGCAAAGGCAGCTACACCACCACGGCCGATCTGCCCAAGGCGGAGCTGAACAAGATGATTAAGGAACTGGAAAAGCAGATGAAAGCAGGCGGCGCAAGCGCTGGAGTTCGAGAAAGCGGCCCTGCTGCGCGACCAGATTATGGAACTGCGCCAAATTATGGTGCTTAAAGATGCCGGGGCCGACGGCGACATGCCGGAGTGGGAGCGAATGCGCCGCTGGATGAGGCGGGCATCAGCTTCGAACCGGGCGATTGACGTTGAAAGGGCAAAGGGTTGATAAAATGTCCCCTTGTTGCAAACCCCGCTGGCTAATGCAGTCCCGGCACGGTCCACAAATGATACGTAAAAAGCCAGGATTCCCATAACCCTCTTTCTTGCCTGATATGCTATACTTCATGGTCAATCCGCTGTGTAGAATGTGAATACACAGAGGTGTGGAGAAACATCATGGAGAACATTCTCAATTCTGAACAGGAAGAACTGCTCAAACGCACCCGCGACGTGCTGGGCCAACTGCGCGATGTGCTGGCGCGATACGGCCGCTTCCACCGAAGACCGCACCGCCCTGGCCGAATCCATTCGCCAGTTGGACGAACTGTTCCTGCTGGTCCTGGCCGGGGAGTTCAACTCCGGCAAATCCTCTTTCATCAACGCCCTGCTCGGCCAGCAGCTGCTGGAAGAAGGGGTCACGCCCACCACCAGCCAGATTTACCTGCTGAAATATGGCGACAAAGCGGAGCAAAAGCCGGTCGAAAAAGGGGTCTGGGAGCAAACCGCGCCGGTCGAAATGCTGCAAAAAGATTAGTCATTGTCGATACGCCAGGCACCAACGCCATTTTGCGCGAACATGAGGCGCTGACGGCCGAATTTATTCCCCGCAGCGATCTGGTGCTGTTCATCACCTCGGCCGATCGGCCGTTTACCGAAAGCGAACGCAGCTTTCTGACCCAAATTCGTGACTGGGGCAAGAAAATTGTCCTGGTGGTGAACAAAATCGACATTCTCGCGAGCGAAGCCGACCGAGAGCAGGTGATTGACTTTGTCACCGATTCGGCGCGTAATTTGGTGGGTGAGATTGCGGCCGTTTTTGCCGTGTCCGCCAAACAGGCGCAAAGAAGCCAAAGCGGGCCAGCCGCAGCTCTGGCCGCTCAGCGGCTTTGAGCCGCTGGAAAAGTTTATTCACGACACGTTGGATGATGACGGCCGTTTCCGCCTCAAACTGCTCAATCCCCTGGGCGTCGGCCACAAACTGGTCAAAAACAGCTTGGACTGCGTGGAAGACGACCTGGATTCGCTGCAAAGACGACCGCCAACTGCTGGACGACATTGAGCGGCAAATGACCTATTACGACGAAGATATGCAGCGCAATTTCAAGGCGCGCCTCAGCGAAATCGACAACATTGCTCTACGACATGGAAAAGCGGGGCAACGATTTCTTCGACGAGATGATGCGCCTTGGCCGCATTCCCGACCTGATGCGCGCCAAACGCGTGGAACGCGCTTTTGAGCAAGAAGTGGTCGCCGACACGCCGCAGCAAATCGAACACCGGGTCAGCGAACTGGTCGACTGGATGGTGGAGCAGGATTTGCGCCAGTGGACGGCCGTTGCCGACCACATGGCCAAGCGCAAAGAAGACCACGACAACCGCATCGTCGGCGAAGGTGGCCCGCGCGAAGGCACGCTGGCCTACGACCGGCAGCGGCTCATCGACTCCATCGGCGCAGCCACCCACCGCGCCGTCGAAAGCTATGACAAAGAACAGAGAAGCGGAGCAAATGGCCGAATCGGCCCGGCAGGCCGTGGTCAACACCGGATTGGCGGCGTGGGCGTCGGGCTGGGCGTGGCTATCGCCATCGCCGCCCACGTCGTTTGGGTGGATGTGACCGGCATTCTGGCCGGCATCGCCGCTGCTACCATCGGCCTGCTCATTTTGCCCGCCCGCCGCCGCAAAGCCAAAGCGAGAACTGGAAGAGAAGCTGGCCGACCTGCGCCACAAGCTGGTGAGCAGCCTGACGGAGCAGTTTGACCGCGAAATGCGGCGCGGCACGCAGCGCATCGAAGACACGGTCGCCCCCTTCGCCCGCTTCGTCCGCGCCGAACAGGACAAAATCGGCACGCAGCGCGACGACTTGTGGAGTTGGAAGCGCATATCATCGGCCTGCAGGCGCAGCTAAAATCGGAAAAAGTAACTGCCTGAGATAAAGCCCGGCCAAAACCGGGCTTTTTTTATACCAAACCTGCCATTGGTTTTAAAAGGGATTCAGGTTTTATGCGGCGCGGCGTCCTTGAATGAGCGGCCAAATGACGCCGCCGATTGCCCCAAAAGCCAGCCCGCCCAGCCCAAAACCACACACGCACAAAAGGGTGGCCACGGTACCGCTGGCCAGGGCATCACCCACATTGGAATAAACGGCCGTTGATACTGCCGAAGAAAGACCTGAAAAAATACCTAAAATTAAGCCGCTGGCTCCACCCGACAAAGCCCCACCCAGGGCGCTGGTAGCCATATCTTCTTCGCCAGGGGCCAAATAGCCATAGCCAATTCCCGCCCCTACCGGAATGAGGAACCCGGCACAAGCCAGACAAATCGCTACAACCGGCCCTAAAAATGGGATGAGTGAAAGCAATCCCAACAAAATGGCTACACCAGCCGCAGCCGCTCCAGCCTTAATCACGCTTTGCATATCAATATTTTCCATCAGTCAAACCTCCGTTTTTGAATTAAAAAGCTAATTTTCGCTTCTGGCGGCGGCGACGATAACCACGCACCAGCAGCACCAAACCCAAAATTGCCAGAACCCCCGCCAAAATCGGCAGCAGCAAAGACAATAAGGAAACAATGAAAGCGACGATATCTTCTACCAGGCTGACAAACCAGTTGCCGGTTCCGGCCGTTCCGGCGGTGACAACAGGGCGGATCACCCCTTTGGCCGTATGCACACTCCCGGCCAGCAAAATACCGGCAGCGATAGCCAGGATGGGGTGAATGTCGGTAATCACATTGGCATTAGCGGCAAAAAGAATGGCGCCTGCCGTGGGGCGAATGAAGGTTTGAATGATGTCATTGAGGGTATCCACAGCGGGAATTTTGTCCACCGTCATTTCCACAGCCAGCAAAATGACCAGCAGGCCAATAGCCCACCAACTGGCTATGTAACTGTACGGTTCCGAGAGATTCAACAGCGGGTCATGCAGCGGGAAGCGAGCGGCAAGAGCCACCAATAGCAGCGGTATGTAAGCATTCAGGCCGGCGCTGCTGGCCAATCCAAAGGCTGCCCCCACTCCGCCGATGGCTTGAATCATTGTCACACTCCTTGCAAATTACAGACCGGGAAGGCTGGTCATTATACCGGTGAGACTGAAGCGAATAATGCTGATAGCGCTGAGTTCGATGATAGCAAAAAGGATTCCCAGGGTAAGGGGTACGGCCGTTTCCCGCAAGCGCATCGCACGTCCATCCCGTTTTAGTAGTATAAGGCTCAAAATCACGTTGACTGAGCCTAAAGTTGCCAACAAACCTGCCGTACTTACAAGGGCCATTACGTACAGAACCACCGGTTGGTTGCTCAGCACCAACAGGGCCACAAATCCCGCAGCCAGCATTAAGCCTAACAAATCTTGCCAGCTCCCCAGCATGGATCGGGGTATGTATTGCCGCCACAGCGTCTGCGCCAGCGCCGGAAACACAAAGCTGCCCATAGCCAATCCCGTGCCCATACCTGTCAGCAGGCGCAGCCAGTTTTGTGGGGTGTAGAGGTGGGGCGCATTGGGGAAAAAATGCAGCAGCGAATTCACACCGTCAATTCCCATCAGCCCAATAAAAGCCAACAGCATAAGTAAAATTGGCCAAGGCGGCAGCTCCGTATGGCGCATCCGCCCCCTCAGCCAGAAATAGAGAACGGCCGTTGCCACCCCTAAATACATTCCCGTGCAGCGCGCACACAGCGGCAACTGCCGCCCGGCAACGATGAAAGAACGTTCCGTAATCCGGTGGCAAACCGCATAGCCCAGCCAATCAGCGCCATCCAAAAGCATATGTTGTGACAGGTGAGCTTCACCCGTTACGGCATAAAAACCCATCAAGACTAATGTGGCTACCGCAATGCTCAATACTCCCCAGCGCCGCACGCGCGGTTTATGCCACTGTTCGCCAATCGCTTGCTTCATGGTTTTGCTATCTGCAGTCATTCATTCACCTGGGGCATTTTCCTGGGGCTCTTTTAACGGTACAATAACCAATGTGCTGGATTATAGCATATGAAAGCACGAGAATTGAGAGAACAACTGTTACGTTGACATAAATTCTGAGGAGCTTAAAATGCCCAAATCACCCACTGCCATCTACCACCCCAAAACCTTGCTTGAAGCCCTGCAACTCCTGGCCCAACCGGACACCTTGCCCCTGAGCGGCGGCACAAAACTGCTGGCGGGAGATGTCGCCAGCGCTGTCGTTGATTTGCAATATTTGGGCTTGAATCAAATAACCCAAACAGAGGAACGCCTCAATATTGGCGCAACATTACCATTGTCAGAGGTCTTTTCCGCATTGGAAGGGCATGCGGAAAAATCAACACCGGCCGGGCTGCTGCGCCAGGCCATTCACCAGGCGGGGCCCAATACGTACCGCAATGCAGCCACGCTGGGTGGCACTATTGCCAGCCGCCTGCCAGACAGTGAACTGCTCGCCGCGCTGCTGGTTCTGGAAGCTACGATCGCGCTGCACACCCCGGAGCTGTTGGAAGTGAATATCGCCGATTACCTGAGAGCAGAGGCACGGCCGTTTGGCCTCATCACCGCCATCACCATTCCCTGGCAAGCTGGGCGCTTCGCCAGTGAGCGCGTTGCCCGCACGCCACGAGATTATCCTATTGTGTCTATCACCCTTTGGCAGCCACAAAATGAAGCCCCCACGGTTAGCCGCCACCGGGCTGGCGGAACGGCCGTTTCGCCTGACATCGGCCGAAAAGCACCTCCGCCAGGGTATGACACCCGCAGCCATTGACCAGGCCGCCACTGCCGCCAGTGAGGCAACTACCCACCCCGGCGACTTTCGCGGTGATGCTGCCTACCGTGCCCAAATGGCAGCCGTACTGACCAGGCGTGTAGCCTTTGGGGCGTAGGTGCGAATACATTTACATCTATGCAAACTTGCATCCTCCACCGTACCTCGCTACGATTACAGAACCAAGCTGGCCGGGTGATCGCGGCAGCGTGCTCGTGGGCACGCTGTTGAGGAAAGTCCGCACTCCACAGAGCACGGTGCCGGCTAACGGCCGGGCGGGGTGACCCGACGGCAAGTGCAACAGAGAGGCATATTGCTGGCGGTTGCTTCCGCCAGTGAGGGTGAAACGGTGGTGTAAGAGACCACCGGCAGTGGCAGTAATGTCGCTGGCCAGGCAAACCCCACCGGGAGCAAGGCCAAGCAGGACAGAGGGGCTGCTCGCCCGGCTAACGTCCGGGTAGGCTGCACGAGGGTGCCAGCAATGGCACTCCCAGATAGATGATCATCGGCGTTCATGGCAGCATGAACGCGTACAGAATGCGGCTTATAGGCCAGCTTGGTAACTTTCAAAAGGTGGAATGATGAATGCGGAATCAATTACCATTTCATCATTCCTCGTTCATCATTCAACATTATGATTCGTGTACTATTCGTTTGTTTGGGCAATATTTGCCGTTCGCCCATGGCCGAGGCTGTCTTCCAAAAACTGGTCGATGACGCTGGCCTGGGCCAAATAATCAGCGTGGATTCTGCCGGAACCGGCTCCTGGCATGTGGGTGAAAAAGCGCACAGCGGTACGCGCCGCATATTGCAGCAGCATAGCATTCCCTATGACGGTCGTGCCCGTCAGGTTAGGGATGCCGACATGGATATTCAAACCTACATCATAGCCATGGACCAGAGCAACCTGAACGATCTCAGACGTCGCTTTGGCGACCACCCTCGACTCTACCGCCTATTAGATTTTGCTACTCAAACAAACGTGCGCGAGGTGCCCGACCCGTATTACACGGGCAATTTTGAATATGTATACCGGCTTGTGGAAGATGGCTGCCGGGGTTTGCTGGCACATATTCGCTCTGCAGACGGCATTTAACCGGCTCTCTTTTTCCAATCTTAAGGCAATCAATTTTATGAGGTGATTTTTCATGCCGGGCAACGTCTGGGTAATAGTCGTGTTATTAACCTTGATAAACCAGGTTGGATAAAAACCTGTAGATACCATAATACTGCGTAAAATTTTTTCAGCGATTAATATTGAAGGAGAGAGAATGGAACGAAAACATGATGTCATTGTTGTGGGGGCGGGGCCTGCTGGCGCTACTACAGCCACAATACTGGCTCAACAGGGGCACGATGTCCTGCTGCTGGACCGGCACTCATTTCCACGGGATAAAACTTGCGGAGATGCCGTGCCAGCGGGGGCCGTTGGCATCATGTACCAGTTGGGGATGCAGGAACGCGTGGAAACGGCCGTTGCCCGCGGTGAACTGTATCCCCTAGATAGCATGCGCCTTGTCTCTCCTAAGGGATACACTTTGGAAGCCAGGTTTCACAATAACGAGATGGGAACCGACTCCTTCGTTGCCCCCCGCCTTTACTTCGATGCCATTATTCAGCAGCACGCAGTTGCCTCAGGGGCTACCTTCCAACAAGCCCAGGTTACGGCGCCAATCCTGGAAAACGGCCGTGTTACGGGGGTCATGGCTAAAGTCAACGGCCATAGCGAATCATTTCATGGCCAGGTTGTGGTTGGTGCCGATGGAGTTACCTCCAGCATCACCCGTGCCCTACGACCCAAGCCTACCCAACACGTCGATAAGCACCGCGCCGTCGCCCTCCGCGCCTACATCGATGACATCGAAATAATTCCCCATCAAGTCGAATTTTACCTCTACAAAGAAATTCTTCCCGGCTATGCGTGGATTTTTCCTACCGGACCACACACCGCCAACATTGGCCTGGGTATGCGATTGGACCACTTCCGGCAAAGGAAACAAAGTCTGGAAGCAATGCTGCAGCAATTTTTAGACATGCCAGCCGTAAAAAGCCGGCTGAAAGAAGGGGGAAAACTGCGCGATATTTCCACCTGGCAGCTTAATTTCGGCTCCCAGAAACATTTACAGCAGGTTTTCGAAGGGGCAATTTTAGCAGGGGACGCTGCGGGTTTTATTAACCCGCTTACTGGTGGTGGTATCCACAACAGCTTGCTGTCGGCCAAACTGGCAGCGCAGACCGTCCATGAAGCACTAACCAGTGGGGATACGTCTCTTGCGGCGATGCGGGGCTATGAACATGCCTGCCACGAAGCCATGTGGGAGGGCATGATTCGTTCGTTTAACATTCAGCGCACGCTGCTAAGATTTCCCTTTCTCGTAGATTTTCTCATTAAGCGACTTAAAGAGAACAGCCAACTGGCGCAAATATTCTTAACAAAATTGTAGTGACTGATTTTAGAAAAAAAGCCTGCATGTTGCAGGCTTTTGTCTTTACTGAATAGGACCAAAACTTCGCTGGGAAATGACGTTCTGCGCTTGTGGTCCTTTTCCCTGGTCAACCAGGTCAAATTCGACGCGGTCTCCTTCATATAAATTCCGGTACCCTTCGCCTTCAATCGCCGAGTAATGGACAAATACTTCCTGACCACCATCGTCAGGGTTTATAAATCCATAACCTTTCAACCTGCTAAACCATTTTACAATCCCGGTACGCTTTTCCATTGTCAATACCTCCACTTCTTTTGCACGCGGGAGAACAGCCGATGGCACCTGTATAGGAGAAAGCACCATTCAAGGGAATGGTGCCTCTTCCTGGAGCAAATACCAATACTAACTATTCACTAATACCTTTACACCTCAAGATCTGGGTATAAGGTATCATGGGCAATGGGGAGTGTCCATGAAGTTGGCGTGAAAGATAAGGGTAAAAATGGAAGGTTATGGCCGGGGGCGAAGGGTGGCTTGGAGCATGAAGGTTCGCGCCCCAGTATCTGTAAACCCAATGCTTTGGGCAAGCAAAATTGAAGGGGTGTTGTCTGCTGCCACAGCGTATAGAGGAATACGGCCGTTATCCAGCAAATGCTGCGCCATAGCCGCTACCACGCTGCGGCCAAATCCCCGTCGGCGAAATTGCGGCTGTACGTTCACGGCGATTTCGGCAAAACGTGGCGATTGCCAGTTCAAATGAGCAGATGCGACCACTTCCTGGTTGGCCGCTTCGGAACGAATCGCATAACGGGGCAAATCATATAGGGCCATGACTGTGGGTTACCAGCACATTGATAACAGGTTTAAACTGCTGCGGATCCAGAGCAAATATAGCCAGATGCTCCTCGGTTTCAATGTCAAACAAGGCTTGAACAAGTGGAAAATAAGCTTCTGGGGCGCTGAGGAAAACGGCCGTTCCTGGGGCTAACGCGTGGTAAATCATGTCAGCTGCGCCGCCCATATCTTGGGGGGGCAGCCGCAGTGTCACCAGAGGGCGAAACAAGTCCATGCCCGTGCGGGAAACAGCAACATAGCCGGCGGCCACGGCGGCACCTTCAGGCCAGGCCACCAACCGGGTGCGCCCTTCGGAGTGGTAATAGGCAAAATAATCCTCCATGGCATCGCGGGGCTGGTTGGGATTTAGTAACGGCCGTATTGCTCGCCGCGCCTCATCTAAAGACATCATTTCCCCGCCCTGGCTTCCACCAATTGCAGCGCCTTCAGCGCCGCGTCAATGGCTGTATCAATTCCCGTCTGAACCACCTGGCGATCCGGTCGATAAGCAGCCATGCTCTCTTTTTGCTGCAACACATTGCCATCCACCACCAACACCGCCCCTGTCTGCACCCGGCGCAGGCTGCCTACCACAAACAGCGCCGCACATTCCATTTCGACTGCCAGCACCTGGGCTTGGGATAAAATAGCATAATCGGGCGTATTCGCGGTGGGCACGCCGGCATAAAAATTGTCACGGGTCAGCACAATACCTACGTGGCTTCGTTGGTTGTTAACAGCCTGTCGCAGAGCAATCGTCAGGTCAGGGTCAGCCACTGCAGGATAGCCATCGGGCACACTTTCACGGCCGTATCCGGTGTGCTGCACCGCCGCCGCCGCTACAACAATATCTCCAGACTGAATGTGTGGCTGGAGTGCGCCGCAGGTGCCTACGCGAATAATTTGCCGTGCTCCGGCGGCAATCAGTTCCTCAAAAGCAATGGCTGCCCCAGGCGCGCCAATACCGTGGGAGCAAACGGTAACAGGCAGATGTTGGAAACGGCCGTTATACGCCCGATATTCCCGCTTTTCACTGAGCAAAGTGCTGTCCGCCAGCCTGTTCGCAATGCGCGTGGCCCGGTCCGGATCACCGCAAACCAGCACAGCCGGATGCACTTACCCAACTTCTAAACCTGTCAACGGTAAAATTTGTCCTGCCATGTTCAAAATGGGGGCGGTAATGCGTAGTCGACCGCCTCCCGATAAACTATTCCTTACTGAAATGGAATTTCTTCTGGTTTATTGTCCAGAATCGCCTCAATCTGCGCCATCACGTCGTCAGTCAGCAGCTGCTACAGTGTCCAAAGCCTGCATATTGTCTGCGACTTGTTCAGGACGCGACGCACCTGTGATGACCGTGCTGACGTTGGGGTTCTTGAGGCACCAGGCAATGGCCATACGCGCCATGCTGGTACCAATCTCTTCAGCCAGTTTTGTAAGTTCGCGGGTCTTAGCCAGGCGATTCCGCCCTTCCTCACTTTCAAACATTTCCTTCAGCCACTCATAACCGGGCAGGTTTACGCGCGCATCGTCAGGTGTCCCATCGTTGTACTTACCGGTGAGCAGGCCGGATGCCAGGGGAGACCAGATTGTTGTGCCCAAGCCAACGGTGTCATAAAGACGGCCGTATTCCACCTCAAACCGCTGGCGGTGGAACATGTTGTACTGCGGTTGCTCCATGGTCGGCGGAAGCAAGTTGTACTGGCGCGCCACCATATGCGCTTCCATAATCTGCTGCGCAGACCATTCCGACGTCCCCCAATACAACACCTTGCCTTGCTGAATGAGGTTTGTCATCGTCCACACCACCTCTTCTATCGGCACTTCCGGGTCTGGGCGGTGGCAATAATAAAGGTCCAGGTAATCAACTTGCAACCGTTCCAAGGCCTGGTGGCATGCTTCTACCACGTGCTTGCGGCTTAAGCCACGCTGGGTAGGCAGGGCGTTGGGCACAGCCCCCCACAAGACCTTGCTCGACACAATGTACGAATCCCGCCGCCAGCCCGCTTTCTGCAGCGCTTCGCCCATAATGGTTTCGGCTTCGCCCAGGGCATAAATTTCCGCGTTGTCAAAAAAATTGACCCCCGCGTCGTAAGCCACTTTCATGCTTTCCAGCGCCTTATCCACGCCCATTTGATTGCTAAACGTAACCCAAGCGCCAAATGATAGGGCACTCACTTTTAATCCAGATTTTCCTAAACGACGATACTCCATTGAAATGCTCCTTTGCTCTGAAACGGTCTAAATTGTGTGTAAGAGTTTACTTTCGTGAGAGGTTCTTCGCAACCACTCTCATAAGCTGTTTGGCGCTGTTTTATACCCATATCTGCCGTTGACGCTCCGCAGGTGGCGGCATATACTGTGTTCAGGATCTGCTCTTTTCGCCAACCGGCAAAACAGATTCCTGATAGTCAATATTCCCATTTCTAGCCCAAGACAAGGAGGTTTTTGGTGTCTATCAAACTCACATTTCACGGACATGCAACGTTTTCGCTAGATGTAGATGGTACGCATATTGTGGTTGACCCTTTTTTTGCGCCAAATAATCCTGCTGCACAAAAAACGGCCGTAGAGATTGCCGCCGATTACATTTTGCAAACCCACGGCCACGGCGACCACATCGCTGACACGGTGCCGTTGGCCAAGCGTACCGGCGCCCTGGTAATTGCCAACTTTGAAATCGCCAACTGGCTCAACGGCAAAGGGGTGGAAAAGACTCACGCTCAGCATTTAGGTGGCGGATTCCACCATCCCATCGGCTACGTAAAAATGACGCCGGCCCTGCATGGGTCAGGCTTGCCCGATGGCAGTTACGGGGGGATGCCGGGTGGTTTCTTGCTGTACATTCAAGATAAGGTGATTTATTTTGCAGGGGATACGGCCGTATTCTCTGACATGAAGCTGATTGGCGACGCGGGCCTCGATCTGGCCGTCTTGCCCATTGGCGACAACTTCACCATGGGGCCTGATGACGCCCTCCTCGCCGTCAAATTCCTGCGCCCCAAAGCAGTCATACCCTGCCATTACAACACCTGGCCGCCCATCGAACAAAACGCCCATGCCTGGGCTGATCGCGTTCGCGCCGAAACCGAAGCGACCCCCGTCGTCCTTCAAGCTGAGGAATCCTATACTCTTTGACACATCCCAAACTGTGATGTTAATATCCCTTATTGAGGATGAAGCCTCTTGCTTCATCCTTTATTTTTTTACGAAAATTAAAGGAGTGAATCATGTCTAAAAAAAGCCTCTTGCTTGTGCTCATCATTTTACTGCTGAGTTTATTAGCAGCTTGTGGCGGGAGTAACGAAGAAAATGCCGCAAACAACACAACGAATCAAGCCCCAGCCGCAGAACCGGCCCCAGCAAATGACGAACCGGCAGCAGATGCCCCAGAAGAACCCCCCGCAGAGCCCGCGATAGTAGAACAGGCCACTGATGAGCCAACGGCAGAACCGGTTGTAGAAGAAGAACCAACTGCAGAAGAACCAAATGAAGAGATTGAAGAGATTGACGTTGCCGCTATTGCTGGTGAACTAGACTTCAACACTTATTATTACTTCTTCTCGATGAGTGCCACAACAAGGAACTCTAACGATGAAGAAACAGTTCAAACTATCTCAGCCGACATAAAATTTTCCGTTGACCCGCCTGCCAACAGTTTTGTGCTCAATATGGAAGGCTTTGAAGAAGAGATGGGTGACATGGGTGGCTTGGGTGAAATTTCATTGATTCAGATTGACAATACCACATACACCACCTTCCCGGGATTTGGCTGCATAACTGCACCTGCAACCAGCGAGAACCCCTTTGCTGATTTCAACGATTCTTTTTCACCTGACTCTCTGCTTGAAGAGCTAGATGTTTCCCAGGTCAGGCGCGTACGCCCCAATGAGACCATTAATGGCTTTGAAGTGCGTCATTACACCTTTGATGAAGAACTTCTCAATGCTGGAGCCACTCCAGGGCAGGAATACGAAAATGCCGAGGGCCATATTTACTTAGCTGAAGATGGTGGCTTCCTGGTCAAAATGGAAATGAATCTGGAAGGCAGTGGAATAAATCTCTTTGGCGAAGAAAACGAAAACGAAAACCAAGCCAGTTCATTTGAGTATGAACTCGTCAGCGTTAACGAAGCCTTGGACATTGCCATCCCCGCAGCCTGTGAAGAAGCAGCCAGTGGTGCCAATTATCCGATGCCCCCAGACGCCTTTGAAGTCACCTCCTTTGGCAATATTCTTAATTTCCAGTCTGAAATGAGCTGTGGACGAAGCTGTTGCATTTTACGACTTGGAGCTAGCGGACTTAGGCTACACCAAAAATGAGGATGATTCATTCGTAATGACGGGTTCTGCCATTCTGGTTTATACCCAAGAAGAAGGTCCGAACTTGAATTTAATCATCAATGAAGAAGACACCGGGGGCATTTCTGTAACCATTACAGCAGACGAGTAACTCTCACCCCTCCGATCAAAAAGCCCCTGCAAAAATGACAGGGGCTTTTTTTATTCGTCTACATTCAACGCTCTAATCTTTAACGCTCTACTCTTTAGTTTTTCCATTTCCCAACATTCCTCCTAACATATCCAGAGGAATCGGGAAGATTGTGGTCGTGTTTTGCTCCACGCCAATCTCCACCAGCGTCTGCAAATAGCGCAGCGTCATGGCCCCAGGCTCAGAAGAAATGACCCGGGCTGCTTCAGCAAGCTGGGCAGATGCTTGTAATTCACCTTCGGCATGAATCACCTTGGCTCGGCGTTCTCGCTCGGCCTCAGCCTGCCGCGCCATAGCTCGCACCATTTGAGAGTTAAGCTCAACGTCCTTAATTTCCACGATAGATACTTTGACACCCCAGGGTTCCGTAGCTTCATCAATAATGTGCTGCAATGTTTCGTTGATTGTCTCGCGCTCTTGGAGGAGTTGGTCAAGGTTAGATTGGCCAATGACATTACGCAAGCTGGTCTGGGCAATTTGCCACGTTGCTCGCCGAAAGTCCTCAATTTGCACCACGGCGTCTACGGGGTTAATCACACGAAAGTAGACAACTGCATTGACTTTCACGGTTACATTGTCACCAGTAATTGCTTCTTGGGCGGGTACATCCAGCGTTACTGTGCGCAAGTCCACTTTGAACATGCGGTCAATAATGGGAATTATGAAGAAAAGGCCCGGCCCTTTAGCTCCAACAATTCGTCCTAACCGAAAAATGACGCCCCGTTCGTATTCTTGAACAATACGAATCGATGCAGCAATTAAGCCTATGGCGGCAACGCCTACGAAGCAAAGGAGGGGAAGCAACCCTGTAAATAAACCATTCATAGTTAACTCCTTTAAATTTTCACAAAAGTGATTTGTTCACTTCTGGCTTTTATTATATGTGATTTTATCTGGAATCGGAGAAATGGGTGAAAAATTGGTCGCGATTGACCATTGTTGTATACATCTAACAAAAGAGGACCTTGCTATTTCTAGCAACTTGTCTATATGGTTTAGTCTGGGTTTTCTTTATACTGTTAACAGGCTTGCGCTGAAATGCGCGGTTCAGTGGGAAATAGTGGGAATCCAAGAAGGGTGGCACACATCTGTGGCCGCCCTTTTTGGGCTGTAGGGAGGTTTTCACATGCACCCATCTGCCAAAAAAGTGGCCGATGCTGCGCGTCAGCTTAATCTTGATCTGCAAATTATCGAATTTCCTCAAACGACTCGTTCTGCACAGGAAGCAGCCAATGCCATTGGCTGTAGCGTGGCACAAATCGTAAAAAGTCTTTGTTTTGTGGTAGGCGAACAACCCATTATGGTACTTGTTTCAGGGGCGAATCAGCTTGACGAGCGCAAGCTGGCGCAATTGCATAACATAGGGCGCAAACAGGTCCGGCGGGCGAACGCCGATATGGTCAAAGCTGTCACAGGCTTCAGCATCGGCGGCGTTCCACCGTTCGGCCATGCAAGCTCTTTGCCTGTTTTCGTGGACGAGGATTTATTGCAATTTGATGTGGTTTGGGCAGCAGCAGGCACGCCGTTTGCTGTTTTTGCCATTGCCCCGGACGAGTTAGTGAAAGCCAGTAAGGGTACTGCTATCCATTTGAAGAAGTAATCGGGGAATCACCTGGCCGGTGGCTGCCAATTCTCTTGCAGTTCCGCCAATTTCTGGCGAAAGCTTTCCGGTATGGGGGTTGTCTGGCTGGCGTTGTAATCGTACGCGACCAATACTGAGCGGGCTGTGGCGATGATACGGCCGTTTCCCCCCACAATTTCGTGCACCATGTCAAAGCTTTTATTCCCTAGGCGTGAAACCCCCGACCCCACTGTGAGCACCTCGCCAAACAACGCTGGCGCCTGGTAGCGAATCGTCATCTCTGCCAAAATAATCGGCAGCTGCTTCAAGTCTGACACATCAAGCAGAGCAAGCATAAACTTGATGCGCGCCGTTTCCAGGTAACTCAAATAAACCGCATTATTCAAGTGCCCCATGGCATCAATATCGTGGAAAGTTAACTCAATGTTTGTTGTATGCGGGAACTGATTTGCTTCGTTCATTAACACCATTCATATCCTGTTGCCGCTCTCTAGGCTATCGTTCTTAAGATTGCGCCAATTTTATCGCATAATCGATAAGCAATTTCATCATTTTCTTAAAGGGCAATGGTACACTTGTCTTTCATTGAGAGGATTTATGCGCGTACTAGTTGTTGAAGACGAAACCGGCATTGCCAAATTTATTTTTCAAGGGCTGACAGAAGCAGGATACGCAGTCGATTTGGTAGAAGACGGCCGTTCCGCCCTCCACTATGCCCTTTCCGCAGACTACGACGTCTACATCTTCGACATCATGCTGCCCGGAATGAATGGCCTTGATTTACTGCGTGAACTACGGCTTCGCGGCAGCAAAACCCCAACCCTTTTGCTCACAGCCCGCGACACAATTGACGACCGCGTTGCCGGATTGGACGCCGGCGCCGACGATTATTTGGTAAAGCCCTTTGCTTTTCCCGAACTGCTGGCAAGGGTGCGGGCTTTACTGCGCCGCCCACCCTTGCAAAGCGGAACCGTTTTGCAAGTAGCCGATTTAACCATGGACACAGCGCGGCGGGAAGTGCGGCGTGGCAGCGCGTTGATTGAGCTCAGTCCGCGAGAGTATGCCGTGCTTGAGTATTTACTGCGCCATCCGAACCAGGTGCTCACCCGCACGCAAATCGGCGAGCACGTTTGGAATTTTGATTTTTACAATGAATCCAACGTAGTCGATGTTTATATTGGCTACCTGCGCCGCAAATTAGATAAGGCGAGCGATCAATCGCTCATAACCACCATTCGCGGCGTTGGCTACCGGATCGGTGAAAAGTGAACAATTCACTGATGGGCGATAATAGGCCCAAAATACAAACTTTTCACCTCAAAAGGCTCTTCCAACTGCCTCTGCAGTGGCGCTTGACCCTGTGGTACTTACTCACGTTAAGCTTCATTTTGTTGCTGTTTACCGCCTTCTTGTACCTGCAAATGCGGCAGAGCCTGCTCCACCAATTGGATGCTTCTTTACACCTTGTCGCGTCGCAAATCCAGATCCACCATGCAGGCGAACAGCTGACCTTCCAGGAAGCTGCCAATCCTGCCAATTCTCCTTCAACAGCGAGCAATGCCTTCATTTTTTACCTCGCTGACCCAAACGGGGAGGTTTGGGATACGGCTGGTCTTGCCACTGGCCAGCCTCTATTCTGGCCGCCAACTGCTGGAATAACAACCGTATTGACAGGTGATGACAATTGGCGGGTTCTTAGCCAGGAAGTGACCGTGTCCGGCTTGAACGGGTGGCTGCAAATTAGCGGCGACATGGATCCCATCAACGACACCCTGGACAGGCTGTTGGCGTTGATGTTGGTAGGTGGGCCGCTTGCTTTAATCTTGGCCGGGATAGGCGGCTTTTTTATGGCTGGCCGTGCTTTGCACCCCATTGACCGGATAACGCGCACAGCACAGGCTATCACGGTCAGTGACTTGAACCAGCGTATCGCCTATGCAGGACCGGCCGACGAAGTGGGGCGGCTGGCTCATACCTTCGATGGCATGCTCAACCGGCTGCAAACTGCATTTGAGCGCGAGCGCCGGTTCACCAGTGATGCAGCGCATGAATTGCGCACGCCGCTGGCAGCATTGAAGGGGCGCATTGGCGTAACGTTGGGGCAACCCCGCCAGCCGCAGGTTTATGTGGAAACTTTGCAAGAGATGGAGGGGCAGGTTGACCGGATAATTCACCTTAGCAATGACCTGCTGTTGATGGCCAGGTTGGAACAGGGCGCAATGGTGCGCCAGGTAGAGCAGATTGACGTGGGTGATTTTTTAGGGGCGGTGGTGGACCAGGTACGGCCGTTAGCCCAGGCCAAGTTCATCACGTTTACCGAAGACATACCTACAGGGCTGGCCCTTCATGGCGATATGGATTTACTCATCCGCCTTTTTTTGAACCTGCTGGACAATGCCGTGAAGTTTACTCCGGAAAACGGCCGTATCACCCTCACCGGCAAACAGAAAGACGCAATTCTGACTATCGCCATTAGCAACACCGGTCCCGGCATTCCCCCAAAACACCTACCGCACCTCTTTGAGCGCTTCTACCGGGCCGAGGGCGACCGGGGGCGCAGTCATCAAGGGGGCGCCGGGTTGGGGTTGGCCATTGCTCACGAAATTGTGCGCAAGCATAACGGCCGTTTGGCCGTCCACAGTGAATTGGGGCGAGGAACAACCTTCACGGTCGAATTACCGCACAGTTCATAAACTCACTTCATCATTTTCTTAATGTCGGTGATTAACCTTGGAACCATGTAATCGACATGGCGAGACCACTCAAGTCTCCCGCTAAATACAAAAGGAAGGTGTTCATGATGCAAAAGATTGCGTTAAACAGACGATGGGTTACGCTGATCATTCTGGCTGGCCTTTTACTTGGTGCGATGGTTGCAGGGGCGATGGCCTTTAACGGGACGCCCGTGTTGGCGCAGTCTGGTAATGGCGACGATGTCGCTGGCGAAGTGGAAAATCAAGACGCCGAGGATACAGCCGAAGGACCCGACGTGCCCATCACCGGCACCGCCCTGGAAAAAGCCAGTGCCGCCGCCCTGCAGCATATCGGCGAGGGCCGTGTGACGGAAACGGAAGTAGGGGACGAGGAAGGGTATTATGAGGTGGAGATTACGCGGGAAAACGGCCGTCAGGTTGATGTCCATCTCGACGAAGCCTTTCAGGTGCTGAGCATCGAAGAAGAATAGTACAACATATTGATTGACCTTGGTGAAAAGATGAGAAGCGGGTGCTTCTCATCTTTTTTTTGTCGGACAACCACTTCTTTTCCTAAGAAGCTTCCACACCCTCCTTTCATCAATTTCTTAACCCGCGTCGTTAATCTTCTAGACAGCGTAACCTAAGTTTTGCTTGCACATTTAGAGGAGAAATATAAGATGAAAGGGTTCAAACTATTTCTGGTGCTCATGTTAACGGCCGTACTTGTGCTCATTGGTTGTGGTGGAAAAACTGTCGCATACAGCGTCAACGTCACAGCCACCGACTTTGTGGAAGGCATCAACAATGCTTATTACCCCCTGACCGCTGGCTCACGATAGGTGTATGAGGCCCGGCTGGGCGACGGGACAACAGAACGTGTTGAGCTAGAAATCTTGCAGGAAACGCGCCTCGTCAATGGCGTCAGGGCCACTATCTTACATGATTCCGTCTTTGTGGATGGGCAGCTTGTAGAAGAAACGTTCGACTGGTTTGCTCAAGACGGGGAAGGCAATGTGTGGTACCTGGGTGAGGACGTTGACAACTATGAAGATGGGGTGTTGGTCGATCATTCCGGTTCTTGGGAATGGGGAAAAGATGGCGCGTTACCCGGCGTCATCATGTGGGCAGATCCAGGTGCGCATCTCCAAGAAACTTACTACCAGGAATTTTATGCCGGAGAAGCAGAAGACCAGGGCCAGGTAATGAGCACCATAGAAACGGTTTCGGTTCCATACGGTGCTTTCCAAAATGTGGTGCAGACCTACGATTTTTCAGCGTTGGATCCTGACCTCCGAGAGCATAAGTTTTATGCACCCGGAATTGGCTTGATTCGGGAAATGGATTTGAACAGCGGTGAAGAAGTCGTGCTTTTGTCTTTTACTGTGGCGCCATAAAAAATGGGGCGAGTAGGAAACTGGCTCCATTTTTCGCTACTTTTCGTAACCATGCGGGTGCTTCAGGTGCCACGTCCAGGCCATCTCAATAATCGTGCGTAAGTCCGGATACAGGGGCTGCCAGCCAAGATCGTGGTTGATGGTCTCGCTGCTGGCAATGAGAATGTCCGGGTCGCCAGGCCGTCGCGGGCCAATCTCTGCTGGGATGGGATGCCCGGTCACTTCCCGCGCCGTTTCGATGACTTCTTTGACGCTGAAGCCACGGCCGTTCCCCAAATTGTACTTGCGGCTGCCCTGGTCCAGCGCCCGCATGGCCAGAATGTGGGCATCGGCCAGATCCGCCACATGAATGTAGTCGCGCACGCAGGTGCCATCCGGCGTGTTGTAATCGTCGCCAAAAATGGCGATTTTCTCCCGCTGCCCCAAAGCCACCTGCAATACCAGAGGAATCAGGTGCGTTTCCGGATCGTGGTCTTCTCCGCGCACTTCCGTGGCCCCACACGCATTAAAGTAGCGCAGGCAAGCGTAGCGAATATCATAAAGACGGTCCATCCAGTACAGGTAGCGCTCCAAAATGTACTTCGATTCCCCATACGGGCTGCCCGGCACAATGCGCTCATCTTCGGCAATGGGCATGCGTTCCGGGTCGTCAAACAAATTGGCCGTAGAGGACAAAATAAAGCGGCGCACCCCGTGCTCCACGGCGCTCTCAATGAGATTAGCGCCGTTGACAATGTTATCGCGCAGATACATGAATGGTTTTTGCACGGATTCGCCTACCAGCGTGTAGGAGGCAAAGTGCATAATGCCGTCTGGCTTGTGCGCGGCAATGACCGCATCAACGGCCGTTCTGTCGGCCAAATCCCCCTGCACAAACACGGCGTCAGGATGCACCGCATCGCGATGACCCTGATATAAATTGTCAAACACGACAACCGCTTCACCTGCTTCTATCAGTTTTTCGACGGTGATGCTGCCAATGTAGCCTGCGCCGCCTGTTACTAAAATTTTCATAGTTGTATTACCCCTTTTGCATAATGCTTATGCGTTTTCCGCACACTGTGATTCGCTGGCCCCAAATTATTTCTACCTTCGGTGACCAGGAAAACCATTTACGGGTACAAGTCTGGTCAGTTTAGCTTAGCGACGGCAATAACGGCACCTTGCCAGCAGACCAATTGCCCTACGGCTGGGCCACGACCTCTGCACCATCCGCAGCGATGGTTATGTAAATTTGTGGCTGGCAACCTGTGGTTTTGACATATTCAGCAGTTACTGTTTGGGCGAAGGTGGGCGCCTGGGCAGCCTCAACCAGGGCCACCGCACAGCCGCCAAAGCCAGCTCCGGTCATCCGTGCCCCAAAACAGCCTGGCTGCTGCTGCGCAATCGTCACCATTGTATTTAGAGCATCATTGGAAACTTCGAAATCGTCTCGCAGGCTGACGTGACTTTCATTCATCAACTGGCCCAGCAGCGTGGCATCGGCGTTTTGCATTGCTTTAGCGGCGTTCAACGTGCGCACATTTTCGGTGATGACGTGTCTGGCCCGCTGCCGCGTCAGCGGCTCCAGTCTGCCCTTCACGGCCAAAAATTCCGTAATCGACACGTCGCGCAATGCCTTGACCTCAAAGAAATGCGGCAGCGGCTTCGCACTGCGGGCGGCGTTCGTTGTAGGCGGAATCGACCAAGGCCACGGCGGGTGGCGGTGTCCAGGATGACAACGGCCGTTTCCGACCATCCAGCGGGAGCGGCAGCAGCTCGATTGGTTTCCAGGCTGCGGCAGTCAATCAGCAGGGCGTGACCTGCCTGCCCCGACGGCCGAAATCATCTGGTCCATGATGCCGGACTTGACGCCCACCCACTGATTGTCCGCTATTTGGCTGAGTTGGCCATTCGCCGGCGGCCATTCCGCAAAGCCGGAGACGGCGCAAAAGGCCCGCGCCATGCGCCAGTTCCAGCGCCGCCGACGAGGAAAGCCCGGCGCCAATGGGCACATCGCCTGACCATCACGCCTTCCCAACCGTTTAGCGGTAGCCCTTCATCTTGCAGCGCCCAGGCGATGCCTTTGATGTATTCGACCCAGCCCCTGCCTTTGGTGAGGTTATCCAGGTGGAAAACGGCCGTGTCCTCCAGAGTCCAGCGAATGCACCACCACCTGGCGGTCGTCGCGAGGGCGCAGCGCAATCCAGGTGGCGCGGTCAATGGCCATCGGCAGCACAAAGCCGTCGTTGTAGTCGGTGTGCTCGCCAATCAGGTTGACCCGCCCCGGCGCGCGCACCACGATAGCTGAATTGGCTTTGGAATGTTTGTGGAAGGCAGGCAAAAGGGTGTTCAGCATCGATCACTCCTTGAGAGAATCAGAAATTAGAGATTGGAGTTTTACGGCCATGTTTTACCGATTAAAGTACAATTCCCTACCTCTATCTCTCGCACTATCCTCTAGCTTCTTTGTAATGTGTTTCAGGCAGGTCGCGCAGGCGGGCGGCGGCCTGTTCGGCCGTCAGGTCGCGCTGCGCTTCGCCCAGCATTTCGTAGCCCACCATGAACTTTTTCACGGTGGCGGAGCGCAGCAGCGGCGGGTAAAAGTGGGCGTGCAGTTGCCAATGCTCATTAGACCTCCGAGGTTTTTCCATCGAGTTGGTCCCTTTCATCATTTACCGAAACCTCGGAGGTCTCGAACGGCGCACCGTGCCAGCCCATTGAGTAGGGAAACGATGTTTCAAACAGGTTATCATAGCGGGTGAGCAGCCGCTTCAGGATGTCGGCCAGGGCGTCGCGTTCGCCGTCGTCCAGGTCGGGCAGGCGCAGCACGTGGCGGCGGGGCAGCAGCAGCAGCTCAAAGGGCCACACGGCCCAGTATGGCACCACCGCCACCCAATGATCATTAGTCACTACTACTCGTGAATCTGCCTCTTGCTCTCGCTCTAGCTCCAGCGCCAGTAATCTCAGCAGCAACGGCCGTTTTCGCTCCTGCCAATACGCTCGCTGCCGCTCGTCTTCCTTGCGCGGCTCATTGGGCAGCGTGTCCAGCGCCCAGATCTGGCCGTGGGGGTGCGGATTGGAGCAGCCCATGACCGCGCCTTTGTTCTCAAACACCTGCACCCAGCGGTAGGTTTGGCCGAGTTCGGCCGTTTGCGCCGCCCAGATATCTACTACGCCGCGAATGTCGGGCAGGGCCATTTCCGGCAGCGTCAGGTCGTGGCGCGGCGAAAAGCAGATGACGCGGCAAGTGCCCGGCACAGCCTCCACCTGCAGCAATTCATGGCCGGGCACGTTGGAGGGCGGTGTGTCCGGCAGCAGGGCGGCGAAGTCGTTGGTGAAGACAAACGTGCTGGCGTACTCAGGGTTTTGGTGGCCACCGGCACGAGCGTTGCCGGGGCAGAGGTAGCAGACGGGGTCATAAGCCGGGCGCGCGTCGGGCGGGGCTTTTTCTACCTGGCCCTGCCACGGCCGTTTCATGCGGTGGGGCGATACCTGCACCCATTCGCCGGTTAGTGGGTTCAAACGTCGATGGGGATGTTCGGTTGGATTAAACATGGCGTTATTGTACCTGGGAAATGACCGCTACGTCACGACCCTTTACCGTGATGGCCTGGTTGGCGATAACGGTCGTTAACGGCTCATCGGTAAAATTCAGCAAAATCGCGTATTGTCCGCGGCAGCAAGCCAGCAGCCCCGGCGGCAGATCCAGGGTGGCAGCAATGCCCAATTCTCCAGCCAGGTGACGCAGCAGCGCCTCAGCCTGCTCTGGCTTGGGGTAGAAGCCGAGGGTGAGGCAGCGGCCTTTGCCCACTACATTGGCCGTTAGCGCCTCTCCGGAACCGTCGGCGTACGCGGCCAGCGAAACGGCCGTGTCCACATTCAGCGTTTCCACCCAGTAACCGGCTGCGCCATCCAGCCCGGCAATCTCACCGCGAAAGGGCATAGTGACACCCGCGGGCAGGGAGCGCCAGGTTGAAACGGTGGCCCCGCATAATGCCCGCAGCGCGCCAGGCAGAGCCGCGTCCGTTACGCGGTTGTCGGGCCGCTTGAAGCCAGAGCGCACGCCTAGCAGCAGCGCACCACCGCCCGCCACGTAATCGTGCAAGGTGCTGGCAGCCGCCTCATCCGCCAGGTGCAGCGATGGCGCAATCACCAGCTTGTAAGCCGACAGGTCCGCATGGTGCGAAACCAGCTTCACGCCCATACCCAGCCGCCGCAGGGCCGCGTAAAAGACAAAAACATGCCGCAGATAGTCAAAATCCTTGCGGTGAGGATTCATTTGCAGCGCCCACAGGTCGGCAAAGTCAAAAAGGATGGCGACATCGGCCGCAAGAGGTTGGGCAGCAATTTCGTCCAGCAGCGCCTTTTCTTGCGCCATCTTAAGCTGGTCGAAGTAGCCCACATCGGCGCTGCCATCATGGCGCAGCAGGCCGGAATGGTACTGCTCATGGGCCAGCAGCGTCGCCCGCCAGCGGAAATAGACAAGGGCGTCCGCTCCTTCGCTCACCGCGTGCCACACCCACAGCCGCGGTGTGCCCGGCCGTACCCACGGGTTCACATCCCCCCAGTTGATGTGGCCGCACTGCTGCTCCATCACCCAGAATGGCGCCTCCTTCAGCCCATACGTCAACCCGTGGGCCATGCCCGTAATCAGCGGGTCGCCCACATCGTAGGCGTAAGTGGGGTCGGTGCGGCTCCAATCTACGCCCGGTGGGTACAGCAACTGCCGCCAGCGGTCGGGGTTACCGGTGGGGTAATTGTCCCAGGTGACAAAATCGAGCGCGGCGGCTAGATCAAACTGGTCCAGGTCGCGGTACAGTCCCATGAAGTTGTGGGTAATGAATTGCTGCGGGTTAGCCTGCCGCAAAATGTCCACCTGCTCCTGTTGGTAGGTGACAAAGCTGTCGGACGAGAAGCGAAAATAGTCGAGCAGGTGGCTGGGGTTTTTGTAATTCACCTCATCATTTGGCGGGTTAATCTGGTCAAAATCGTTGTAGGTCTGTGACCAGAATATCGTGCCCCAGGCCTCATTTAATATGTCGATGACACCGTAGCGGGCGCGCAGCCAGTCGCGAAAGGCGGTCGCGCAGTGGTCGCAATAGCAGCGCGCGGTTTTGCCACCGCCAAACTCGTTGTCGATTTGCCAGCCGGTGATGCGCGGGTCGGCACTGTAGCGGTCGCTCATGGCGGCGACGATACGGCGGCTGTATTCGCGATAGGTGGGAGAATTAGGGCAGTAGTGGCGGCGGGTGCCATGATTGCGGCGACGGCCGTTGCTGTCCAGACGCAAAATTTCGGGGTGGGCGCGGCTCAGCCAGACGGGCGGCGTGGCGGTGGGAGTGCCCAACACCGCCTGCAAGCCCGCGCCAGCCAACGTATCAATAGCGCGGTCCAGCCATGCCCAGTCGTAACGGCCGTTTTCCGGCTCCATCTTCGCCCAGGCAAATTCACCAATACGTACAATATCCAGCCCGGCCTCACGCATCAACCGGGCATCCTCCGCCCAGCGCGCTTCCGGCCAATGTTCAGGGTAGTAGCAGACGCCAAAGTTCATAAAAAGCTCCAATGTAGGTTACAAGTTACAGGTAACAGCGGCATTCACAATTCACAATTCACAATTCATAATTCCCCCCGCTCCACTGCTGTACCAGCCTAACGGCCGTTTGCCAGCGTGTGTAGGCGGCATCATTGTCGGCTGTGGGACGCGGCGTGAAGGTTGTGTCCCCATCGGGGAGGGTGGGCAGCGCGGCCACATTGGACCAGACGCCGGCGCTCAGCCCGGCCAGCAGGGCAGCAGCGCGGGCGGTGGTTTCGGTGAAAGACGGCCGTATCACCGGAATGCTTAGCATATTCGCCTGCAGTTGGCAGGCAATGTCGCTGGCGGAAACGCCGCCGCCCACCAGAAGCTGGCGCATGTCGATGCCAGCATCGCGGGCAATGGTCTCTTTGATGGCGCGTAGCTGGAAGGCCAGCGCTTCCAGAAAGGCGCGGACGATGTGGGCGCGGGTGGTACCCAGCGACATGCCCACAATAGTGGCGCGAGCACCGGGGTCGTTGTAAGGGGCGTCCAGCCCGGTGAAGGCGGGCACGAAGACCACGCCGCCGCTGTCGGTTACGGCCGTTGCCAGACGTTCCACCTCATTGTAATCATCCAGGAAGCGGGCTTCGTCGCGCATCCAGCGAATGGCGGCGCCAATGACGGTGGTGGGCGCTTCCAGGCAGTAAGTTTGCCCGTCACCAACATCCCAGGCGTAGTAAACGTTGACGTTGTCCTGGGTGGGCGCTTCGCCACCGAGAAATACCTTCAAAAAAGAAGCTGTGCCATGAGTGGTTTCGGCGTCGCCAGGGGTGGTGCAGCCGTGACCAAAGAGCGCCGCCTGCTGATCGCCAATCATAGCGCGGACGGGAACTTGGGCGGAACGGCCGTTGGCAGTCACCGTCAGCGTGCCATAGTCGTGGAGCGTGGGCACGGGCTGCGGTAGGGCGCTGCGCGGTACGTCCAAGCGGTCTAGCCAGGGCTGCCAATAGTCGCCAGAGCGAAAATCATAGAGGCCGGTGGATTGTACCAGCGAATGGTCCATCACGTGGGCATTGGGCACGCCCAACGCTTGCACCAGCCATGCCGCCGACATACCGACCCGCAGGCGGTGGGATTGGGCCGCTTCGCGAACGGCCGTTTCGTGCTGCATGCGCCAGCCCAGGTGCAGGGCGGTCATGTAGGTGCCAGGCGCATAACCCAGGCGATGGCGGGCTTCGGAGAAGTGGGGCCAACTGTGCAGGTCGACCAGCAGGGAACGGGTGCGCAAATCTTGCCAGGCAATGGCGTTGGCCAACGGCCGTCCCGTCTCTGCGTCCCACACAAAGTCGGTGTTGCGCTGGCAGGTAATGCCCGCGGCGGCGATGGCGGCGGGGTCGATGCCGGCCTGGGTGGTGGCTTCGCTGATAACGGTGGAAACGGCCGTGGCCACCTCCTGCGGGTCCTGCTCCGTCCAGTCGGGCTGCGGATGCAGTGCAGCCAGCGGGCGATAAGCGTAACCGCAGACGTCGCCCCTGTCATTGAGAATAAGGGCGCGGCTGCCGCTGGTGCCCTGGTCGATGCCGAGTAGATAGGTGGTCATGGCAAGTCAGTGAACAGTGGGCAGTAATCAGTTATTCAAAGAGCAGTGTGGGGCGGTGTTGCTCGCCGCTTATCGTTCACTGCTTACCGGTTACCGATCACGGGATCAGCTCCTCCAGGGCGTGAATGGTGTAGGTTGGCTTGATGGGTGAAGCCGCAGCCATTTCGGCGTTGGTTGCTCCGGTCAGGGTGAGTGCGCCATCCATGCCCGCGTTCAGCCCCATTAGAACGTCGGTTTCCAGCCGGTCGCCCGTCATCAGGCATTGCGCCGGGTCCATGCCCAGCAGCCCCAGAATTGCGTCAGCCATGTACTGCGACGGCTTGCCCACTACCGCCTCAACTTTGCGGTCGGTGCTGGCTTCCAGGGCGGCAATAATGGCCGCCGCGTCCGGTTCACCGCCGCCGGGGACCGGGCAATATTTGTCGGCGTTGGTAGCGTAAAAGCGCGCGCCATTGCGCAGCGCATCGAAACCGATTTGCAGCTTGCGGTAGACCAACGTGCGGTCGAAGCTGGCAATCACCACATCGATCTCACTGGCATCTTCGGTGAGGGTGAAACCAGCGCGGCGCAGCTCGTTTTCCAGCGACGCTTCGCCCAGTGCGAACAACTTTGCCTGCGAGTGGCGGCGGCGCAGGAAATCCACCATCACGTAGGAAGAGTTGATCACGTCCTCTGGCGGGGTGGGCAGCCCTAGCCGCGTCAGCTTGGCGGCGTACTCCTCGCGGGTATGGGTGGGGTTATTGGAGAGGAATACGGTGCGCTTGCCCATTTCCCGCAGGCGGGTAATCGTTTCCCCCGCCGTCGGCAGCAGCGCCTCCCCCAGGTAAACCGTTCCGTCCAGGTCAAAAATATAGGCGTCGTAAAGTTTCATCATTCACAATTCACAATTGACAATTCACAATTAATCAGCCTTTCACGCCGCTGCTGGTGGCGCTTTCCACGAAGAAGCGCTGGCCCAGAATGTAGATGATCATCGGCGGCAAGATGGCGATGGCGGCGCCGGCCAGAATCAGGTTAGGGCTGTCGGAGGCGCGGCCGCGCAGCACGTTGAGCGACAGGGTAAGCACGTGGTTATCGGTATTGCCGGTGTTGATGACCACCAGTGGCCAGAAAAAGCTGTTCCAGGCATACAAAAAGGTAAAGGTGGTTAGCGTGGCCAGCGCCGGGGTGCTGGCGGGCAGAAAGATGCGCAGCAAAATTTGCAGGCGGTTGGCGCCGTCAATCAGTGCGGCTTCTTCAATTTCCTTGGGGATAGAGATAAAGAACTGGCGCATGAGGAAGGTGCCGTAGGCGCTAAAAATCCAGGGAATGATGAGGCTGGCAATCTTGTCCACCCAGCCGATGAAAACCATGAGCTGGTACATGGGCGTAACCAAAACAACGAAGGGAATCATGATGGTGCCCAGGTAGAAGACAAAAAGATTGTCGCGGCCGGGGAAGCGCAGGCGGGCAAAGGCGTAACCGCCAAGAACAGAGGTCGTGAGTGTGCCGACAACGACAACAACGGTCACCAGAATGGTGTTGGTGAGGCTGCGGTCCATGTTTTGCAGCTCAATGACGTCGGTGTAGTTTTCGGGGCGGGCGGTCAGTTCTTCCACCGGCTGGCTGAGGCGCACGTTTTGCAGCACCTCCACGCCCGGGTCGTTGGGATCGACGAGGCGGCCAAGGGCGGTCTGGCTGACTAAGGCCAGTTCGCGGGGCTGGCCGTCGATGGTGACGATGTAAACGGGCACCTCTTCCCCGTTGACGGTGGCTTTTTCCTGGTTGGTGAAGCCGCCTTTGGGTTCGGCGTCGGCTAACGGCCGTTCCCAGGTCACGTCAGGGTTGGTGGGGTCGACAAAGACGCCAATGCGAATGTTGCTCTCCACCAGCACCAGCTCGCGCTGCTCGCCGTTGATGTCGCCATAGTATAGCGGCAGTTGTTCGTCGCTGCCCGGCAGCGTGCTGGTGAGCTGCAGGCGCGGCAGCAGGCGCGGCGGGTAGCGAAAGGTGTCCTTCGGCTCCTTGAATGAGGTGGTGAGCATGTAGATGAACGGAAAGATCATCAGGAAGGCAAAGAAGCCGAGGATGAGGTAAACGGCCGTGTTTCGGGTAAATTGTATGAAACGATAAGATTTAAACATGGTCGTTTCTCCCTTAGTTCACAGCGCCAGTGTTGCGCTGCCGCTGGAATTGGAACAAAGTAGCCCCAAAGATGAGCAAGAAGAGCACCCAGGCAATAGCCGAGGCATACCCCTGCTCAAAGCGTTGGAAGCCTTTTTGGTACAGATAAAGCACCATGGTCAGCGTGGAGTTGCCCGGCCCGGCCGGATTTTGTCCCATGATGATGAAAATTTGCTCAAAAACCTGCATGGCTTGAATAACCGTCGTCGTGACCACGAAGAAGGTCGTTGGCGCCAGAAGGGGCAGCGTGACGCGGAAGAACTGCTGCCGCGGCGAGGCGCCATCCACTGTGGCTGCCTCGTACAGCTCGCCGGGAATGTTTTGCAGCCCGGCCAGGAAAAGCACCGTGTTGAAGCCAATCCACTGCCATGCCGCCATAATGATGACGCCCAGCAGCGCTGTGCGGCTTTCCGACAGCCAGCGAATTTGTGGATCGGTGATGACGAGGCCGATGGTGTTAAGAAAATTGACGCTTAGAGTGATAGCGTAGTTGATGTAGCCGATGGTGGCATTGTAGAGCCACTGCCAAACGAGAGAGATGCCGACAACGGCCGCTACCGATGGCAAAAAATAAATGGCGCGGAAAAATTTCATGCCGGGGATCTTGCTGTTGAGCAAATTAGCCAGCAGCAGCGCCGGAATGACGCTGAGCGGCACCGCCAGCAGCACAAATTGCAGCGTGTTCCCCAAGGCAATCCAGAACAGCGAATCTTCCGCACCGATGACGTAGCTCTGCCCGAAAATGGTGAGGCGGTTGAGTTCACTGTAGCGGGTGGTGTCGATGACTTCACTGGCGAGCTGGTCGGGGCTGTCCAAACGGGCAACGTCGAGGTTGAGGATTTCGGCGTAGTTGTCGAAGCCGATCCATTCGGCATTGCCAAAGGCGTCGGAGTTAGTGAAGCTGAAATAAAGCGATAGGAAGAGGGGCCCGGCAAAGAAGACGAGGAAGCCCAGCAGGTTGGGCGAGAGGAAGAGATAGCCATTGAGCATCTCGGTGTGGGCATTGGTGGTGTTGAAATAGTCGGCCATGTTTTGCCGCCACATCACCCAGAGCATAACGGCCGTTACTACACCCCCCACAAGCAGCGCCAGCAGCACCCAATCGGTGAGGTTGGTGGCAAAGGTGAGCAGCGCTGTTAAAATGCCAACCGCCAGCAGAAACCCAATGAGGCCGATGATCACCAACCATTTGCGCACCTGTCGCAGCGATTTCTGGCGGGCGGGCTGGCCTACGTAACGATCGGCGGCGGCGCCAATGAAGTAGGCAATGATAATGAGACCGAGAAATGGCAGCCCCCGAGCGAAGGTATCGGCCAGGCTGTCAATGCCGGCAAAGGCGTTAAGGCGCTGTAACCCCGCAAACAGGCAAAAGAGAAAGACCAGATAGTTTATGGCCAGAGAAAGGATACGGCCGTTCGCCACCCGTTGTGGAATGGTGCGCAAGGTAAAGCCGCTGGCCAGAGCCATAGCCAGCAGCAGCACCGTGCCCACAATTTGCAGCCACAGTGCCAGCGCATCGCTGCCCCATACCAGCACAATACCTACCAACCCACCCACGGTTAGCAGCCCGTGCCAGCCCATCACCAAGCGCAGCCAGGTCTGCAAACCCTGGTCAGGCGGCGCATTTTGAGAATTCATCGTGACAGTAGTCATTGGCCGCTCCTCAAGAATTTAATTCAAAGAGACAAAGAAACAAAAGAATGGGAAAAAGAGGGGCGAACGGCGTTAATAAACACGTCCGCCCCTCACTGCTAACTGCTTACAGATTACCGCTTACTGGTCGAAAGTGCGGTTGGCTTCGTCGCAGATGGTAGCAGCGAAGTCGTCGATGGTCTGTTCACCATTGAGAACGGCCGTTACCGCCGGGACCCATAATGGCATCGTATTCCGGCCAGTTGCCAGCCCACAGCGGACCTTCGGTGGCGGGATTGCGCGCCAGACCGTTCAAGAACGCCTGGTTGTTGGCCGGCGGCGTGAAGGTCAGGAACGCATCCAGCGCTTCCTGGCTGACGCGGCTGGGGATGTTGGCGCCCAGTTCAGAAATCTTGGCCCTGGGTTTCGGCGGTGGTCAGGGCTTGCACCAGTTGCCAGGCTGCTTCAGGATCGGCCGTGTTGGCATTTACCACGTAAGCGCCCCAGAAGAGCCAGTTGACTTGGGCCAGCAGGTCCATCGGGCAGTTCCACCACGTCCCAGTTGAAGTTGGCAGAAGCACGAGCGCCGGGGGTTGCCCAACGGCCGTTCTGGAACATGCCAACCTTGCCCGCCAGGAATGGTGGTTCACTGTCTTCACCGTAAGGCACGGCAACGTCGAATTCCTTGTAAATGCGCTGTTCAAATTCCAGACCGGCCAAAGATTCGGCGGTGTCCAGCGCACAAGCGGTGCGGTCTTCATTGAAGAAACTACCACCAGCGGCATTGATCCAGTAACCGTAGGGGCCCCACCACGCATTTTGGCCGTAGCCAAAGATGTCGTCGCCCAAACGCATCAATGGCGGAGGCGACTTCCACAAAGGTATCCCAGTTCCATTCGCCATTGGCTGCCAGTTCGCGGGGGTCTGGTGCACCAGATTCGGCCAGCAGGTCCAGGTTCAGGTACAGGGCAAAGGTAGACACGTCACGCGGCAAGACCCCACAGGGCTTCGCCGTCTGTTGCCCGTTTCCGGGTTGAAAGTCAGGTGGAACATCGGGCCAGGATAGAAGTCGGCATCGCTGTAACCAGCGGTGGCATCAGCCATGTCGCGCATGTTTAGAATCAAGGCCGCGCGTGGCAAAGTCAGCCACGTCGGTTCCGGGAATCCAAAAGACGTCGGGGGCGGTGCCCGCTGCCAGTTCGGTCTTCAGCACATCCTGATAGGCTGGAGGTTTCAGCACCACCTGGTTCATAAATGAGCGTAATGCCGTCTAGCTGAGCGTCCAGATCGTCGCTGATAGACGAATAGAGCTCAATTTCCGCCTGGTTGTCCGGGCGGGTGCGCCAGCGGAGAGTGACGTCTTCCATCACTTCCTCAGCCGTTTCTTCGGCGGTGTTGACAGTGTTGGTGGTATTGGTGGCTGGTTCGTTGACGGCCGTTTCCTCAGCCGCATTATTGCCACCACAGGCCACCAAAAACAGGCTTAAGGCCAGCACCAAAATAAATAACATTCCTAATTGTTTCGTTTTCATTTTCTTCTCCATCTGAATTTAATGTTTAGGATTTAAATTTTTCAGCTTGATTACTCTGTTAACAAAGTTTCACCCATTTGTCATTCTGAGTAAAACGAAGAATCTCACGCAACTTGGTCGGGGTGCTTCACTGCGTTCAGCATGACAAATGTCAAAAGATTTGCTTAACAGTGTATTGATTATTACGTTCAGAATTTTCTATAGCTCTTTAATCACCTCCTTTTTGCGGAATTTTTCAATTGGCATAACCACTCGTCGAGCTGCGCACAATAAGATTGGCGGGCAGGCGCAGTTGTTGTGGCGCATGATCCGGTTCCAAGATTGCCTGAATAAGCAGACGAGCCGCTTCGTGGCCAATGGCGGCAAAATTTTGCTGCATGGTAGTCAACGGCGGCGCAAAGTACGCGGCCAGCGGGATATCGTCCACACCAATGACCGACAACCGCTGGGGCACCTGCATGCCGAGGTCCCGCGCGGCACGCAGGACGCCGGCGGCCATCTGGTCATTCTGCGCAAAAATGGCCGAGGGCAAATTACCCATTTGCGCAAACTGCATCAGGGCATCGTAACCCGAGCGTACCGACCAATCTCCCTCAATCGCCAGTTCCGGCGCACTCACCAGGCCGTATTCGCGCAGGGCGTCCTCGTAACCCTGGCAGCGATCCTGGGAGCAATCTTCAGCTAATGGGCCGGTAATAACGCCAATTTCCCGGTGGCCCAGGTTTAAAAGATGGCGGGTTGCAATGCAGGCGGCGGCAACGTCGTCCAGGGCTACGGAATTGGTGGCATCTTCACGGGGGCGCGCTCCGGCAAAAACGGTAGGAAAATGGGGGGGGAGGTGCTGGTAACGGCCGTCGGCATAAGGATTGATGATCATGAGCCCTTCAACCCGGTTGCTGGGCACCAGCTCTGCAATGAGGGCAGTAAAGGTCTCTTCATCTTGCGCCGAAGCCGAGAGGAGAAAATACCCCTGTTCGCGAACGGCCGTTTCCGCGCCGTCAATCAGGCTGGCAAAGGTGTAGTCGGTGAGGTTGGGGGCGATGCAGGCCAGGATTCCCGTACGGCCCCGCGCCATAGAACGAGCAATGGCGCTCGGCTGATAACCCAAGTCCGCAATCGATGCCTCGACCCGCATGCGCGTTTCGGGACGCACGCGCTGGCTGCCGTTAATGACGCGGGAAACGGTCTGGTGAGAAACGCCGGCATGAGCGGCAACATCACGAATGGTGACGCGGGAGCGAGACAATACGATCCTCTCTAAAGTACAGGCAGGCCAGAGCCTGTGGGCTTGCGTTCGGGAAATGTGACCGGTCACGTGACCGGTCACATTAGTTTAATATGAGTGGATAGCAGTTGTCAAGCATGGATTTGTGCGGCTTAGAGGTTACCGGTTGCCCCGGTACATCTCAATGAAGCTGTAGGGGTAAGGTTTGGCGGGTTCGGAAACGGCCGTTAACTGCGTCATGTGGGCCTCCTCCAGGCGCCATCCCGTTGCTCCCAGGTTGCTTTCCAGGTGATTTAGGGTGCGTACGCCCAGGATGGGCGCCGTTACGCCAGGCCGCTGCAAAAGCCAGCGCAAGGCTACCTGCGCCGGGGACTTATCCAATTCGGCAGCAACGGCAAAAAGGGCGTCAAGAATAGACCAGGTCCGCTCATTATCATAAGCCGACCAGGACTCGCTCCACCCTTCGGCCTCAGCCTTGGCCACCCGCGTATTCTGCGGTGGCGCGCTCATGCCCCGCCGGTATTTTCCGGTCAGCCAGCCGCCCCGCAGGGGGCTCCAGGGAATGATGCCCAACCCTTCATTCTGGCAAATGGGCGCTAATTCCCATTCGACGGTGCGGTCCAGCAAATTGTACAGAGGCTGCAGCGCGACAAACTGTTCCCAGCCGTGCCGCTGGCATAGGTCTACAGCTTTTTGCAAATGCCAGCCGGCGAAGTTACTTGCCCCTATGTAGCGTACCTTGCCGGCCTGCACCAGGCTGTCCAGCGTGCGCAGCGTTTCTGCCAGCGGCGTGCCTGGGTCCCAGGCATGGACCTGCAGCAGGTCAATGTAGTCTGTACTCAAGCGGCGCAGGCTGGCTTCGACGCTGGCGAGGATGTGTTTCCGGCTCAAGCCAGCCTCGTTCGGTCCCTCGCCCATGGGAAAGCGCACCTTGGTAGCGATGACCAGGTTGTCCCGGGGCTGCCCAGACAGCCAGCGGCCTAAAATCTCCTCTGACACACCCTGGGTGTACACGTTGGCCGTATCGATGAAGTTGCCCCCTGCGGCCACAAAAGCATGAAGAATTTGCAAGCTTTCTTCCAGGCTGCTTTCACGACCAAAGGTCATGGCTCCCAAGCATAATTCGCTCACTTTCAGGCCGGTTTTTCCTAAATATCGGTAATTCATAACTCGTTCCTTTGTTAATCTAAGGGGGAAAGCTGTGGGTCGCTTTCTTTGCGCAGCAAAGCCATAATTTCGCCCATTTCCCCACCCTTACTCCATTACGTTTTGTAACAAGGCTGTGGTAGTCACCTATGCCATGTTCAGTATACCAATTTATCTGGAATTTTGGCGGCACAGGCAAGGCATTATGAACATTCGTTGCGGATTGCCAGGGGTGTCATACAATCAGGATGATGAGCGGCAAAGAGGATGTTATTCGGGTATTTATGGCGATTGCGCTGCCGCCAATCGTTCAGGCAGAGCTGGGGCAGGTCAGTCACGTACTGGCAGGGCAAATGCTGGCGGGCAAGTTGCCCGCACGCAGCGTGCGCTGGGTGCAGCCGCACCTGATTCACCTGACGCTGCGCTTTTTGGGGGATACGGCCGTTGCCAACCTCCCCTCTCTCGCCACAGCCCTGGATGAGATTGCCACCCACCATGCACCCTTTACCTTAACTCTGTCCGAATTGGGCTGCTTCCCCAACCGCCAGCGCCCCCGCGTCATTTGGGCAGGGCTAAGCGGTGATTTACCCGCCGCTCAGAAGCTGCAAGCCGACATTGAGCAGGCTGTGCAAGGGTTGGGTTGGGCAGCAGAAGATAAGCCCTTTCGTGCCCACCTGACCTTGGGCCGGGTGAAGGACGGCCGTTTGCTGCGCGGGGTTGAATGGGGAGCTGCGGTAAAAGAATTGGCTGTGCCGGTAACGGCCGTACATCTCATCGAAAGCCAGCTCCGCCCCAGCGGTCCCCTTTATACCACGCGGCACACCAGCCTACTCGGAAAACAATGATTGAACAATGAATAATGAACAATTAACAACAACCGCCCCTTCACTGCTCATTGCAAATTGCTAATTGCTAATTGCTCCTATGCAAGAATTCAGCGTCAATCTCGACTTCACCACCGACCAGCAAAGCACTCTGCGCTGGATTTTGTCGCACATCGGCCACCACAAGCGGTATGTGCTGCTGATGTTCCTGGGCGCGGTGGGCAATGCCGCCCTGGCCGCCCTGGTGCCCGTTTTCATTGGCCTGGCTTTTGATGGGGTGACAGCGACGCCTATCAATACGGCCGTTATCGGCACGGCCGCTTTAGGCGTCATCATCAGCCAGACGGTGCGCGCCTTTTTGCAGTTGGGGCGCAACTTCTCCAGCGCCCTCATCGGCGAGCGGCTGGAGCGCGACATTCGCCAGGAGCTTTACGCCAGCCTGCTGGGCAAAAGCATGACCTTTCACGACCTGCAGCCCGTGGGGGACACCATGGCCCGCGCCACCAACGACGTCCACGAGGTCAACCTCATGCTCAATCCCGGCATCAACCTTGTGGTCGGCTCGGCTAATTTCATGATCATGCCCCTGCTCTTTGCCCCGCGCTACGATTGGGCGCTCATCGCCGCCCCGCTCTTTTTCATCGTCACCTACGTGCTGGCGCTGGTGCGCTACCTGCGCGTTTTGGACCCGGTGACAGAACGGGTGCGGCAAAGCTTTGGCGTGTTGAACAGCCGCCTGGCGGAGGCCATTGACGGCATTGAACTGGTGAAGGGTGCGGCCCAAGAAACCCAGGAAATTGACCTGTTTGCGGAGAATGCGGCGACTTATCGGGATGGGGCGGTGGACCAGGGGCGGATTGAGGCGCGTTTTTTGCCGCTGCTGCTGCTGGGCGTGACGCAGGCCGCAGGCTTTACCCACGCATTAATTTTGGCGCAGAACGGCCGTATCGCCATTGGGGACGTGGTCGCTTACATGGGTCTCCTGGCTCTTTTCGGCTTCCCTACCTTCATCTCCCTCACCGCCTACTCCCGCGTCTCCCTCGGTTTCGCCGGGGCGCGGCGCATCCTGGAGTTGATGCAACGCGAAACCCTGCTCGACGAAAACAGCACTGGCGTTGAGCAGCGCATCCAGGGGTCAGTCCGCTTTGAAAACGTCACCTTTAGCTACAATGCTGGGTCGCCTGTCCTGCAAAATATCAGCTTTGACGTACAGCCCGGCATGACGGTGGCCATCGTCGGCCAGACCGGTTCCGGCAAAAGCACCTTGGCCAAGCTCATCAGTCGCACCTACGACATTCAAGAAGGGTGCATTCTAGTGGATGGAATCGACGTGCGCGAGTGGAATCTAGCCGCCCTGCGCCGCCAAATCTCCATCATTGAACAGGACATCTTCCTCTTTTCGCGCTCCATTGCCGACAATATCGCCTTTGGCTGCCCCGGCGCCACCCGCGAGGCGGTGATTGGCGCGGCCAAAGCCGCCCAGGCTAACGACTTCATCCTCAACTTCAAAGACGGCTACGATACCGTCATTGGTGAACGCGGCGTCACCCTCTCCGGCGGGCAGCGGCAGCGGTTGGCCCTGGCCCGCGCCTTCCTCACCAACCCCCACATTCTCGTGCTGGACGATTCCACCAGCGCCGTAGACAGCGCCACCGAGGATATGATTCAACGGGCGATTCAGGAAGCAGCCGCTAACCGCACGACCTTCCTGATTACCCATCGTTTGTCGCAAATTCGCTGGGCCGACCTGGTGCTGGTGCTGCGCAAAGGGCGGCTAGAGGCGTGCGGCGACCACGACACGCTCATGGCGCAGTCTCCGGCATACCGCCGCATTTTTGAAACACTAGATGATTAATATTTGGGGATGGTTTGTAATCAGCGATAGGCTTCCCGCCGATGAGCTATGCGCTAGACCGTGATGATTTGCGCTTCATCGTCCGCTCATACAAAATCCGGTAGTCCCCCCACGCGAACATGCCAATCCTATTTGCTTCCAGACAGCTTTTTAACGCCGGATGGGCGTGGGTCTTTATCCAGTCCAAGTAATACACGATCAACACGCTCACGATTAACCTGATCAAGGCGGCTGCGTTCTTTAACGGCCGTTTTCGTCAATGACGGCGCGATATTTCATTCATCTAAATCACCGGCGAGAATTTCGCCTAAATCAAAAACGGCCTCTTTTTCTGGGCGCACTTCATCAATTAGCAGGCGATCAATGGCATCCTGTAAATGAGCGGGCAATTTGTCCCAATCCGCCTCCGCAGCGACTGTGCGCAAGTATGCCATATAATCTTCAGCCGTCAGAATCACTTCAACCAGATGACCAGCATCGTCATAAACCATTTTGGGCGGTTTTTCAATAGCAACCATATCAACCTCCAATGGATACATGATAGCATCTCACAACCCGCTATTCATAGTTTCTGCACCAACACTAGCCCTTTGCGCCGCAGATTGTCATGCAAACAATTCAATTTCGACCCCCAAAAAGATTCTGACAAAATCGCCAACGGATGGTGGCATTGCTGCCAGAACTGCCGCGCTCTGTCTGGACGCTGCGGATCGTTGATAACTTGCTTGAACGCATCCGGCATTCGCTGCTGGCAGAAAGCAGCCAATAGCCAGCCGGTAAACTGGCGCATATCGCGCAGCGTGCGGTGCAGGCGCTCTTTATCAAAATCAATCGCTGCTATTTTAGACAAATGCGAACGGGGTACCAGCTTTTACGGGCTGCATTGAGCTTGCCAAACAGATAACTGCCCCAGCACCATAGAGGAAAACGGCTGGAAGCCGAAGAGGAGGAGTGGTACGGTGCAAACACCGACCACAGCCCTCCAAAAAGACCTTGCCACAGCCGGGGAAATTTAGAATCAGGGTCAATCAACAACTTCAATGAATGTCTCATTTGAAGTAAGTAGTCCGACAAACACATTTTCCGGCCATATGATGGGTTGGCCCTCCCAAGTTGTTTTACTAACAATATAGGAAAGTTGAACTTTATACTGGCCGGGTTCTTGCATTTGAGCAAAACGTGCTATTCTTACTTCAAATTGATGGACTGTATTCGGATAGAGGGTAAAAATAGTTGTATCGTCATATACTGGAGCCGTATAAATTGCTTCTGAAAGGGGTGGGATCAAGGCGTGTCCTTCTTCGTTTATTACAGTGAACCAATAGATAGGATTCCTCCAGCCTTGGGAGGAACCTTCTTGAGGGAGCAAGAATTTGACTGTTTGTCCTGAGTTGTTCCTAAACGTAACCGTTATGCTAATGACATCTCGTTTAGAAACCACTGTGGCCTGTGGCTGTATGTGAAGACTAAGAAGTTCAGGTGAAACTGTAGAGACCGGTTTGGTAATAGAAAAAGTTGATTGATTGCTAGTGTACGCATTTCCCAGACTATCAACAAGTTTAACCCAGAAAATGTACTCGCCTGGTTGGTCCAAGAGAAGATAGCTCGATATTGGAAAATGGAACCATGTCTCTTCATGGGCTTTAACCTGAATATGCTTTGCTTCGTTCTCTTGTGGGGGGGAGTAATGGTATGGGAGGAATAAATCCTCCCCATTTGGATCTATCAGATGGACTTCGTTCGGATAGAAAATATCTAACGTATATTGGTAAAATATAGGATTATCAATCTCAATTGGTGCTTCCGTCAAATTACTGACTCGTAACTGAAATACAATACGATCGCCTACTGTGTACTGATCTTTGCCTGAATCAACGGGCTGGAGGGTCATCGCCACACTTGAGTTTTCTAGAATTTGTTCCGATTTTTTTCCTGACGAGAACGAATACATAGAAAAAACCAAGGCTATTATTAGAACCCACACTAAGGAACAGATTTTTGCGTTCTTACTCATTAATGCTGTCTCTCACTCCAAATAGCTTGGATTGTTTTCGATAGTGCGTCGCAAAATCTCTATTTGAGTATCTGTGATATAATCTTCGCCTGTCGCATTGCGTGTAAGCCCCATGAAATTATTGTTAGGATATCTGTGTTCTCTATCATCCAAAAGAATATGCCCCTGCTCTGGCGCGGTCTTCGCCACGGTGCAGCGGGGGAGAGATTGGAGATTAGGGGATTAGAGATTTGACCGCACCAGCATAATCTCATTTCCCGATGGATCAGCCAAATGCCAGCCCTGTCCACTTTCTCGTACCGGGATGCCAGCGGCGGCAAGGCGCGGCAAAAGCTGCGGTAAATACTCCTGGGCTACGCGAATCTCGTACCGTTGCAACCCCAAACTGCCGGGCGGGGGCGGCGGCGCGCCAACGCCATTCCAGGTGTTGAGGCCCAGGTGGTGGTGATACCCGCCTGTAGCCAGGAAGCTGGCCCCCGCGCCGTAGCGAGCCATCACCTCGAAGCCCAGCAGGTCGCGGTAAAAGTGTTCGGCTTCCGGAATGTGGGCGACGTGCAGGTGAATATGGCCCATGACCGTGCCCGCATGCAGTCCCTGCCAAGCCTGCCACGGCACGTGCAGCAACGAATCAAATAAGCCGGCAACGTCTAGCGGTTCGGTGACCATTTTGAGACGGCCGTTTCCCCACTCCCACTCCTCTCTTGGCCGATCCCGGTAAATCTCAATGCCATGTCCGTCCGGGTCAGACAGGTACAGCGCCTCGCTAACCCCATGATCTGCCATACCGCTGAGCATGGTCTGCATCTCAGCAAAGTGGCGCAGCGTAAAGGCCAGGTCAGACCGGGAGGGCAGCAGCAGCGCAAAGTGATAAAGGCCGGTAGTGCGCATGGCGCGGCGTGCCCCCAGTTTCTCTTCTAACCGCAGCAAGTCTGCCTCACCTACTCCCAGGTAAGCCACACCATTTTCCCGCCGGTGCAGGCGCAGGCCAATATGGTGCTGGTAGAAAGCCAGTGAAGCATCCAGGTTAGCTACGGTTAACGCAACCTGGCCAATACTCATAAATGGGGGTGTCATATTTAACTTTCCTTCCTAAATCCTTCTATTATTTGTGCAAAGTGTAACGTCAAGTTAAATGGGAGCAATCCCAAAACTGGTCTTTGGTAATGGCGCGGCCGTTTCTCATACCATTTTTATATTTTTGTGGTATGATACACAGCGTTAAGAAACATGAAGTGCCTTTTGCAGTATTTTTCTGGTAATCCCACCTGACAGATTTTCGCTAAGGTTAAACTTTTTCCACAGCCCGCCAGCTCTGCTGGTTGTCTGTGGCTGTTTACAAAATGAGGCTGCGCAAAACCATTCTGGCGCGGCCAACAAGACTACTCAAAGCACCGGCTGATTAGCTGACAAGCTAAATGGCCAGGCGCTAGCGGTTCCAAAACGGAAAAGGATAGAATTATAAAAAAGCTTATGGCTAAAAATTTAAGAATCATTCCCCTGGGCGGCCTGGGGGAAATTGGTAAGAATATGACATTGTTGGAATACGGCCGTAACCAAATCATCATCGACTGTGGGGTCATGTTCCCCGAAAGCGACATGTACGGCATCGACCTGGTGCTGCCCCAATTTCGACTACGTCGTCGAAAACCAGGACACCTTGCGCGGCATTGTGCTCACCCACGGTCACCATGGACCACATCGGCGGCCTGCCCTACCTGCTGGAGCGCGTCAACGCGCCCATTTACGGCACCGCCCTGACGCTGGGCATGGTCGAGCGGCAGCTTGAAGAAGCACACGTGCTGCGAAAGCGCCACCTGGAAATGATTGACGACAAGCAAACGCTGCACCTGGGGCCATTCCGGATCAGCCCCTTTGCCGTGGCCCATTCCATTCCCGGCTGCGGTGGGGCTGGTCATTGACACGCCGGTCGGCGCCATTGTGCATACCGGCGACTACAAACTGGATGAAACGCCCACCGGTGGCCGCACCACCGACCTGAAACGCCTGCAAGAACTGACGCCCAACGGCGTGCTGGCCATGCTGGCCGACAGCACCAATGCCGACCGGCCCGGACGCACGCCCACGGAACAGCTGGTGGCCGATACGTTGGACGAGCTGTTTGCCGAGGCGACAGATTCGCGCATCATCATTGCCACCTTCTCCTCGGTGCTGGCCCGGCTGCAAGAGATTATGCGGCTTGGCGGATAAATACGGCCGTAAAGTGGCCCTCACCGGCCGCAGCTTGCAGCAAAACGTGGAGCTGGCCCGCGACTTGGGCTATCTGAAAGTGCCCAAAGGCTTGCTGGTAGACATCAAAGCCAACGTGCCGGATGACAAATTGGTCATTTTGTCCACCGGCTCCCAGGGCGAACCCCGCTCGGCGTTGAACCGCATGGCCAAAGGCGAACACCGCCAAGTGCAGGTGCATCGAAGGCGACACCATCATCATTTCCGGCGGCACCATTCCCGGCAACGAAGAAGATGTAGGCGCGGATGCTGAACAATCTGTTCGCGCGCGGCGCCAACGTCATTTACGGGCCGCTGGCGACGGTGCACGTTTCCGGCCACGGCAGCCGCGAAGATATGCGCATGATGCTGGAAACAGTGCAGCCCGCGCTTTCTCATCCCGGTGCATGGCGAAATCGCGCCATCAGCATCTGCACGCCCGGCTGGCGCCAAGAAAATGGGCTGGCCGCCGAGGACGTGTTCATTCTGCAAAATGGCGCGATGTGGGTCGACAGATGGCGAGAAGGCGTGGCTGGATGGAGCCGTTCCGGCAGAAGATGTGTACGTAGATGGCTATCTGGTGGGCGAAATTGGCGAACTGGTCATGCGCGACCGGGAGCGGCTTTCGCAGGATGGCTTTGTGGTGGTGTACGTGCCGATCAACAAGCAGCGCAAGCTGGCCGGCGAACCGCACATTCTCAGCCGCGGCTTTATGCGCATGGATACGTCAGCAGGTTTAATGGATGCGGCCACGGCACGAATTAAAGCGGGAGTTACAGCGTAACGGCCGTAATCACGAAGACACCGTGCGCGAAACGCTGCAAAACTTCTTCTACCATAAAACCCAATCACGACCGGTGATTTTGCCCAACGTGGTCCGGGTATAAAACCAAAAAGCCGCCAGTTTTTACTGGCGGCTTTTTTTCTTTTTCGGGTGGGCTGCTAATTACCAGGTGGGTGCAGGCTGCAAGCTGGCTTGTTCCGCATAGCGCAGTTTAATCACCCATTGGTGCAGGGCATCTACAAGAGCCTGCACCTTAGCCCGCGAACGTTCGTCAACTAGACGGCCGTTTTCGTCAAAATGGGCTCCAGCCCGAGCCAAGGTTACCTGGGGACGCGGCAGCACAAACAGGTCATTGTGCTGCAAGATTTCCCGCAGGTGCAGTTGGGAGCGAATGGTACCAAAGCCGCCCCCCGCACCCATGATGCCCACCACTTTGCCGTCCAGCGGCGGGCGTTCGTCCGATCCCTTTGCGCGAGGCCCAATCCAGGGCGTTTTTCAGCACGCCGGTGACGCTGTAATTGTATTCCGGGCTGGCAATGAGCAGCGCGTCGGCGCGCTGCATGGCCGCACGAAAGGCCAGCACCGGTTCTGGCGTGCCTTCAGCTTCCACGTCGCTGTTGAAAAAGGGGATGTCATCCAGGTCAAAGATTTCCATGGTGACGCCAGGGGGCAGCATTTCCTGGGCGGCGCGCAGCAAAGCGCGGTTGTGGGACTTCTGGCGCAGACTGCCGGCAAACCCCAAAATGTGTACGGTGTCGGTTTGGTGTCCGTTCTCGGTTCTCATGTCACACCTCGATAAAGGGCTTCAGGTAGAAGGATAAAAAGTTGAGGGGCTGTTCAGTGGCTTGCAAAACGGCCGTTTCGGCCTGGGGGGTGGCCAAAATGACGTCATACAGGTCTAGGCTTTGGTCTTGCTGGGTGGATTGGAAACGGCCGTGGCCATTCACCACGTACAAAAACAAATCCTCCCCCGGCTGCGGCAGTTCCAGGGTCGTTTCGCCGCCGGCAGGCACCAGGGTGCTGGTCAGCCGCGCCGCCACGTGGGAATCGGTCGCCCCGTCTGGGCCAATAATCTCCCGCACCACGCCATCACCCACCTGCCGCGGCGGCATGTCGGCCAGCCGCACCTGCTCGTAATGAGGCGCCAAGCCCCGGTACTGCGGTTCCGCCACAAACCAGATCTGGATGACGCGGGTAAATTCGTCAGTCAGATTCAGCTCCTGGTGCTGGATGAAGTTGCCGGAAAACATGCGCTGCACTTCCCCGGCGGTGATCGCGCCCTTGCCGCCGGTGGTGTCTTCGTGGTACAGCGTGCCGTCGATGACGTAGGTGTAAATTTCCAGCCCGCGATGGGGATGCCAGGTAAAACCATTGCGCGGGGCAATCTGGGTCATGTGCGCGGTAAGCATGCCGCTGAGGCGCTGCAAAGGGCTCCACCCACCCACGGCAAAGTGGGAGGTAAGCCAATGCACCGGGTGAATAGTGGGAAATTTGTCGGCAGGGTAGTAAGTAAGGCCGCTGGCAGGGGCCAGGTCATTGATGACGCTGGTGTAAATATTGGTTTGCATAGACGTTCCTTTTCAAGCGAAACGGCCATTTCAGAAAACGGCCGTTCCACATTCTTTCCCAATTGTGAGGGCAGATAAAAATACCCCAGCCCAATTATTTACGCCGGCATAGTCTCCGCCTGCTTCACCAGCTCCAGCTCAATGTCAATCTTAATATCTTCGCCAACCAACACGCCACCGGTTTCCAACGCCTGATTCCAGGTCAGACCCCAATCCTTACGGTTGATTTTGCCGCTGGCGGAAAAACCGGCGCTGGTGGTGCCCCACGGGCTGGCAGCTTGCCCGGCATAGTCCACATCCAACACCACTTCTTTCGTCATCCCACGAATGGTCAAATCGCCTACCAAACGCCCTTCATTTTCACTAATCTGCTCCACACGCTTGCTCTTGAAGGTCATTGCCGGATATTTTCGACATCAAAGAAATCGGCCGAACGCAGGTGGTTATCCCGCTGCTCTTCCCTGGTATTGATGCTGTTCAGTTCCACGATAATGTCCACAGTGGTATTGGTTGGGTTTTGCTCATCAAAATTAACGGTTCCGGAAAAGGATTCGAACTGCCCGCGCACCTTTGAAATCATCATGTGCCGCACGGTGAAGTTAATTTCGGAATGAGCGAAGTCAATTTGCCAAGTCATTTGTTATAATCTCCTATAGTTAAATATTTTTGGGTCTAGGTGGACTAAAGTCCGCATTTGCGCTATCATAATAACGGACTCAAGTCCACTTGTCAACAAAAATGAGAAATCCCTGTGCGAGTCATCAGGAACAAAGCAATGGCACCAGAACGCAAACCAATCCAATTGGGAAATATTTCAGAAACGGGCACCGATGAGCGGCATGAACGGCGTGATGCAGCCGCCAACCGGGAGCTGCTGTTGGGAACCGCAGAAACCCTGTTTTCTGAGCGTGGGGTTGAGCATGTGAACATGGCTGACATTGCGCAAGCCGCAGGGGTGGGCAAGGGCACGCTGTACCGCCGCTTTGCCAACAAGGGTGAATTATGCCTGGCTCTGATGGATGCACAACTGGCAGGTTTTCAGGAGGCTATGCTGCTGCGCATGCGCCAAATGGCGGCGGATGGGGAACCGAACATGGCCCAGTTGGACATGTTTTTGGATGCGTTGGTGCATTTTACGGCCGTTCACCAACCCTTACTTTGCGAAGTGCAGCGGGAAGGGCGGTTTGCCAGCAGCAGTCACCTCTCCCTGCCCCACTTCTGGCAGCATATGACGGTCAGCGGGTTATTGCAAGCGGCCGTGCAGGCCGGTGAAATTTCTCCGGACCTGGACATCGCCTACATTGCCGACGCGCTGCTCTCCCCTCTAAAAATTGACCTGTTTCGCTTTCAGCGTGAAGTGCGCCAATTTTCCCTGGAGCGCATCAGCGCGGGCCTGCGCTCCCTGGCCGTCAGCCTCAAGTAAAGGACAATATCCAGTATTCGGTCATAAGTTTCCAGTAATCAGTCTTCAGGAAACGATAACCAAAAGCCACACCTACTGACTACTACTAACTGATAACTGCTTACTGGTTACTGTTTATTGGTTACTGACTTTCAATAAATTGAAACTAGGTAATGGCCGGGGTTTGGTGCAGAAAGGTATCATCCGTTAGCTGCTTTAGCACAAAATCCGCCACGTCTGCTCGTGACACCTGCCCAGCCATAAGTGACTTATCGACGCCAAAAGTATAGTTTCCGGTTACCGGGCCATCGGTCAGGCCGGCAGGGCGCACAATGATCCAGTCTAGTCCACTGTCTTTCACCAGGCGCTCCTGCTCTTCCTTGGCCGCCATCACCTTGCGCAGCGCCGTTTTCATCAACAGTTTAAAGAAGGTGGGCACCTGGTTTTTACTGTCACCGACGCCGATAGACGTGACGACAACCAGGCGTTGTACACCCAGGGTCTGCATGGCCTGCAGAATGACGCGCGTGCCCTCTGCTTCTACCGGATCATCGCCCTGACGGGTGCCTAAAACGCAAATGACTGCTTCCGTACCCGCCATGCAGTCACTGACCGGTTTTTGCTGCAGCACATCTCCAGGAAACACCACAAGATTTTGATGAGATTGCGCAAAATTCGCCGGGTTACGCACCAGGGCATGAACGGTGTGCCCCTGGTCCAATGCCTGCCGTAATACGTGGGAACCGGTGCCGCCAGTGGCACCAAATAAGGCTATTTTCATACTTGTATTCTCCTTTGATTGTTGGGTAAGCAGTCAGCTTACCACCAATTCACTGCTTGTCTATGGTATCTTGGCGTGCAACTTGCTACCATACCAGGTATGAGCAAATTACCAATTATTAATCGGGGAGCGAAACGGCCGTTCCTCATACCTCTACTCCTTTTAGCCTTCCTGACTCTTGTCCCGCTGGTCTGGCAGACCCGCGCTGCAGAGCCTTACACCTACTACTTTCCCATCGTCAGCAAACCGTTGCCCCCGGCTCCGGCGGCTACTGGCCCTTTGTATGGCGTGAACTTCATCAGTGCCCCAGAACGCCTGGCCAATGAAGAACAGTATCAGAAGGGGCTGTCCACCGGCGCTACCTGGAACCGCTGGCCCATGTACTGGTTCAACGTAGAGCGCAGCGCCGGTCTTTTTTGTTGGAATCCGACTATTTCTGGCTGCGACGGCGCGCCTAACACCGATACGGCCGTTGTCGGCGACATTGCCCACGGATTGAAGAGCAACGCCATTTTACTGGGTACACCCGGCTTTTACACCACCGGTCTGGCTGCCATGGAAAACCCTTACCAGGTCGTTCGCCGCAACGAATTTGAGATTCAGACTATCAATGCCGCCACTCCTCAAGGCTTGTATACCTCTGTCTTCAGCGACGGTAGCGACACGCCTGGCCCAGGTAAGCAAATCAACCCCGCCAACAAGTGGGCCGTTTACGTGCATGCGGCCGTGTCTCGCTACAAGCCCGGTGGCATCCTCGCTCAACAGCGCGGCTGGCCCGCCGGAATCGGCATTACCCACTGGGAAATGTGGAACGAACCTGACCTCACCATCTTCTGGAACAGCAGCCTCCCCGATTTTGCCCGCCTGCAAAAAGTAGGATACCTGGCCGCCAAACAAGCCGATGCCAGCGCCCAGGTCATCTTTGGCGCACTGGCCAACAGCAGCAGCCTTCCCAACTATTACAATGACGTCATGGCCCTGTATGATGCCGACCCATTAGCGTCGCAGTACGGCTATTTCCACGACATCCTTGCCACTCACAGCTATTTCACCACCTGGCAATCCTGGTATCACGTCTGGCGCGCCGGGCGCACTTTGAGCAATCGCGGGTTGGCCAAGCCTATTTGGCTAAACGAATCCGGCGTACCCGCCTGGAATGATTACCCTGGGCCAGTCTGGGACCCCGCCAGCAGCCTGCGCGCCACCATGATCGAACAGGCCAGCTATGTCATCCAAAGCGCCATGTACGCCACCTTTGCCGGTGCTGATGCCATTTTCCACTTCCAACTTTTTGATGGCTGCGGCAACCAACCCGCTTTTACCAACTTTCCCCCGCATAATGGCGACCTCTGCACACTGGATGGCATGCTCACCACAGACCCCACCAAGCCATGCGCCGGTGACGCCAACGGCCTATTCCGCAACCCCAGCAATGACCCCAGCTTCACCTGCTTTACGCAGCATCCGCAGGCTGGCACTGCCCGGCCTAATCTGGCGGCATTCCAGATACTTACTACCTACATGGAAGATGTCTCCCCTCTGCTGCGCCAACGCCAGGGAGCGCCTAAATGTGTTGGTCCGTTTAATGGGCAAATTGTCGAACCAATAGAAATCATTGGCTTCCAGCAGGCGAGTACAGGCAAGCGGGTTGTAGGCATGTGGACATTGTGCGGCGATAACGAAACGGCCGTTCTGCCCGCCACCAGCCCCACTGGGACCGCCCTTCTCGTGGCCGCCGATGGCACCACCCAAACCATTACCGCGCAAAATGGTGTCTACAACATTCAACTGCCCGGCGCCACAAACCGCAATCCCTACCCCTTCGCCGTCTATCCGGCTCCTTTCTACCCCATTGGGGGACGGCCGTATATCCTCGTAGAATCCATGGGGAATTAGCCCTTCACGCGACATGAAACCCATACTTCGCGAATTCCCCGACCAGTTTGAGAGCGAACGTCTCATAATTCGCAGCCCCCTGCCTGGAGACGGCGCTTCTTTGCACCAGGCCGTGCTCGAAAGCCAGGCTGAACTTCGCCAATGGCTCCCTTGGGCTGTCAATATTCCCAACGCCGAAGAGTACGAGGAACGGGTCCGCGAGGGTAGGCTAAAATTTCTCGCCCGCGAAGATCTCTGGCTGATGTTGGTCCTCAAAGAAACCGGAAAAATCATTGGCGGCAGCGGCCTGCACCGCATCAATTGGACCGTGCCCAAGTTTGAAATTGGCTACTGGCTGCACACAGCTTACACCGGCCAGGGTTATGTTACTGAAGCCGTCGCCGCCATCACCGAATTTGCTTTCAGCGTTCTCCAGGCCGAACGTGTAGAAATTCGCTGCGATGCTTTAAATAAACGCAGTGCGGCCATCCCCCTCCGCCTTGATTTTACCCACGAGGCAACCTTGCGCGGAGATGATCGCCATCACCTTACTCATGAACTGCGCGACACGCTTGTTTTTGCCAAGGTTCGGGGCATAGAATGGCCACAAAAGTAACTGGCTTCTAACTTTCAGCAGTTTGCCCGGCAGTTCAAATTGCCAAAAAAACGTTTCGTTGTTATTCTAAAAATTCTTGGATTATTTAGCCGCGGTATCCTTTCGGAAAGCATTCGCGCCAAAAGGAGGTCGCGGCTATACTGTGTAAATTATCATTACGCCTATCACGAAGGCCAATAGGATCAGAATATGAGTAGAAAAGATTACATTTGGCTCTTTGCCATTTTGCTCATCGTTGCTGGGGGCATTTGGGTTGTCACCAATCCCGACTTTCCCATACGCCAGGGGCTAGATTTGCAAGGCGGCCTGCAAGTGCTGCTGGAAGCAGACCCTGCGCCGGAACAAGAGGTCACGGCCGAAGATATGAATACGGCCGCCAGCATCATTGAACAACGCATTAACGCCCTGGGGCTGACGGAACCTCTGGTGGAAGTAGCCCAAGGAGAAAACCGCATCGTGGTTGAACTTCCGGGCATCGAAAACCCGCAGGAAGCAATTTCCTTGATTCAGGAGACTGCGCTGTTAGAGTTTATTGATACCGGCAGCCAGCCTCTGGTGGAGGGCACTTGCGTGCGCACAACCCTAAACAATGGTCAACCATCTCGCTGTGAAGAAGATCCAGAGGATCCCAATGCGCCTATCGGGTTTCCGGCTGCTACCTATGAAACCATTCTAACCGGTTCGGGCCTGCGCACGGCTGCAGTGGAGACAACCCAATTTGGCGAAGTGCTGGTCAGCTTTTCGCTGCAGCCTGACGCAGCGGAAGTTTTTGCCAACCACACCCGCGACAATGTGGGGCAATTTTTAACGATTGTCCTGGACAAGCAGGTGATCTCCAGCCCACGCATCAACAGCATGATTGATGGCGGGCAGGGCACTATCACCGGCCAGTTCTCATTCGAGGAAGCCAGCACCCTGGCCTTACAACTGCGTTACGGCAGCCTGCCAGTGCCGCTGGTCATTGAAAGCACGCGCCAGGTTGGGGCAACTTTGGGCGAATTGTCTATCGAGTCTAGCCTGCGTGCCGGAACTATCGGGTTGGCTATCGTGCTGTTGTTTATGCTGGTTTACTATCGACTGCCCGGCTTTTTGGCAGACCTGGCGCTACTGGTTTATGCCTTACTGAACGTCACCGCTTTTCAACTGCTGGGCGTTACGCTGACGCTGCCGGCCATTACCGGCTTTTTGCTTTCCACCGGCATGGCCGTAGACGCAAATATTCTGGTCTTTGAGCGGATGAAGGAAGAACTCCGCAAGGGAGCCACGCTGCGCGAAGCTATTCTAACAGGCTTCAGCAAAGCATGGTCTTCAATCCGCGACTCAAATATTGCCACGCTGGTTATTTGCGGCATTTTGCTGATTTTTGGTCGCAGCTTTGGGGCCAGTGTCGTGGTGGGGTTTGCCATTACGTTGGCCCTTGGCGTGATGATTAGTATGTTTACGGCCGTTATCGTCACCCGCACCTTTGTGCGCATCATGATGGGCAACGCCACCACATGGCTAAGCGGGAAAAAATGGCTGTTAGGCGTTTAAACCACACCAGTCACCATTCACGGATTGCTATCTATGTACAATATTGTTGAGAAACGTAAAACCTACTTTATTCTCTCTGGCATCATCATTGGCCTGGGCATTGCGGCCATGATTTACTCGCTGATCAGCACGGGAGCGCTGTTTCGTCTGGGTGTGGACTTTCGCGGAGGCACGCGCTTTGAGGTGCAGTTTACCGAGCCGGTCACAGAAGCCCAAATTGAAGACGTGTATGCCGAGTTTGGCGTCACCAACCCGGCCGTTGTGGCCTTGCGCGGTGAGGATTTGCAGAATGCCTGGCAAATACGGACTGAATTTAAGTCACCCGAAGAGGCGCAAGCCATCGAACAGGCGCTAAATAAGCTATCCCCATTGCTGCCAGGTACGCTGCAAGTAGCAAGCGTCAGCCCATCGGTGGGAGCCGAGGTAACCCGTGCAGCCATCGTCGCGGTCCTTGTGGCTGCAATGGTTATTTTGGTGTACATCATGTTTGTCTTTCGCCAGGTGCCTAATCCCTTCCGCTACGGAACCTGTGCTGTTGCAGCGATGATTCATGATTTGTTTGTTATTTTTGGCTTTGCGGCTATTACAGGCGTGCTGTTAGGTTGGGAAGTGGATGCATTGTTTTTAACGGCCGTTCTCACGGTGGCCGGCTTTTCTTTGCAAGATACGATCGTAGTGTTTGACCGCATTCGTGAAAACATTTCTAAACGTCCGACAGAAAAATACGAAACCGTGGTCAATCGCTCCATACTCGAAACCATCCACCGCTCGTTAGCGACCCAGCTAAATGCCATGTTTGTCATGGTCGCCATTTTGCTCTTTGGCGGTGCGTCGATTAAGCCATTTATCGCCGTCTTGTTTGTGGGCCTGCTCAGCGGGACCTACAGCTCCATTTTTACGGCCGTTCCCCTGCTGGTCGCCTGGGAAAAAGAGGAACTGCCCCTGGTGGGCCAGTCAGCCTAATTATTGACGGCCGGTAACAAATTGCTGGTGATTTCTATGAGAAGATTTTGGCTGGTGTTGGTAACAGTTCTCGTTTTTTTAGCGGGCTGCAGCACACTCGCTGATGGCACAGTTACCCCTGTTCGCCCAGTGGTTCTGCCAACCGCCAGCAACCGGGACCTACCCGTGACGTACACGCCAGAAAGCACGGCCGTTTTCGTGACCCCCACGCCACGGCCAACCCTTACCGCCGCGCCGCCCACAGAAACGCCGGTGAATTTTGCAGAAACGGCCGTGGAGCTCCGCTACCGCATCCCCGCAATAGGGCTAGACAGGCGGCTGCAAGGCACTTTTGGCAGCCAGATTATTTTTGCCGATGAAGCTTCCGGTCTCATTTTGCAGCGCAGCAACCAGGGCCTAGTTTTGCTGGAGCTGCAGCAAGTGCTGCCAGGGCTGACTCTTGAGCCTCTGCCGGAAGGCTGTGATACCTGCGTCTACCTGGAGTATGCGTTAGCCGCATCTGGTGAGACCGGAGCCGGTTGGCTGCAAGACCCGATATTGTTGGCCAGTGTAGAAAACTTGCTGGCTGTGGTGCTGGGACCACATTTTCCACCAGACACCCTCGTAGGGCTGCGCCGCAGCGCCTCGCCTTATGCCCCGGCGCACACCATCGCCCTTACCACCGATGGGCAGGTGTGGGTGTGGTTGGCTACCGAGGCCGAAATTAGCGAACCTTTGCCGGAAACGGCCGTTGCCGACATTCGCTCCGCCCTCGAAAACCTGGAACTTGACGCCCTGGCCGGCAGCTACGAAACCAACTGCCCCGGAGTCCCTCTGGAATCCTTAAGCCTGGTCAAGGGTACAGAAGCCATAACCATCGACATCGCTTGCCCCGAGTACACCCTGCCCGATACGCTGCTGCCTCTTTATTTACCGTTGGACATGGCGCTGAGCGCCAAGCTGGAAGCTGCCGGCAGCGTGGTTTCTAGCCGCCCGCCCGCCGGATTCCCCCTCACCGCCCTGCTGGATTACAAGCGGTCTGATGGAGCGCGGCTGACAGTGTATGAGGACGGTTTGACGCTGGCCCAAGATGCAGCAACGGCCGTTTACACCACCACCCTCTCTTCCTCCCAAATTATCAGCCTGACTACCCCCCTTTTGGAAAGCGGGTTGGTAAATCCTGGCTTAACCACCTTTTTTAGCGAGGACGAGCCAGAAGGGGCGTCCCTTTTGCTGGTGCGCGGCCCCTTGGGGGTGCTAGATGGACGTTGGGTAGGCACGGAAACGGCCGTAATCGATCTAGACGCCCTGCTCGACCAGCTCATTGGGCTAGAAAGTGCCACCCCTGAAGCCACAACTTCACCGGGAGCAACCGCCTCACCAGAAATGACCCCAACGCTGGAAGTGGGTGTCACGCCTACTCCCTAAAAACTCCAATCCTGCGACCCAAAAAAATAGCGAGCGAAACAATTTTGTCTCACTCGCTATTGCCTTAAGGGGTCCGGTGGAGAGGTTTACACCTCTCCACCTTCATGCTTTGTGTGGTGTTCCAGACTGCGTCAGGCAAATCTGTTACACACACCCACAATTACGCATTAAGCCGTTAAAGGTTGCACCTAACTTACATCTGGCTTAAGGTGTGCTGGTGCTATAAAACCAATTATAAAGGGGACGTCAAGTGCTGAGCTCCACCAAAAGACGGAGACTGCCATGCAAGCATTAACCTTACTGAATCATGAGTTGCGTTTTGTGGCCGATTACCCCATGCCCATTCGCCAGACGGGGGAAGCGCTTATCCGCGTGCGGCTTGCAGGTATTTGCGCCACCGATTTGGAAATATTACGCGGATACGTGCCCGGTTTTCATGGCGTGCCGGGGCATGAATTTGTGGGCGAAGTGGTGGAGGCGGATAATCCGAACTGGCACGGCCGTTCCGTGGTTGGCAGCATCAACATCGGCTGCGGGGTTTGTGCGGTGTGCCGCCAGAGCGGCCCGGAGCACTGCCCCCATCGCCAGGCGCTGGGCATTCATGGCAAGGACGGCGCCTTTGCTGAATTCCTCACCCTTCCCCTTGAAAATTTGCACGCTGTGCCTGAAGGTGTGCCCGACGAGGCGGCCGTCTTTACGGAGCCGCTGGCCGCCGCCCTGCGCATACGGGAACAGGTGCGGGTGAGTGGTGTAACGGAAACGGCCGTTATCGGGCCAGGCCGGCTGGGGCTGCTGGTAGGGCAGGTGCTGGTCCTGGCCGGAACTCCGGTTGTCATGCTGGGCCGCCGCCCCGAATCGTTAGCCCTACCCGCACGCTGGGGGCTGTCCACCGGGCTGACCGCCGATTATCCAGATGACAGCTTCGGTTTGGTGGTGGAGGCCACGGGCAATGAGGCTGGATTTGCCACGGCGCTGCGCCTGGTACGGCCGTTGGGCACCTTGATCCTCAAAAGTACCTATGCCGGAACCGCCAACCTGGACCTGACCAAGCTGGTGGTAGGGGAAATCACCGTGGTGGGCTCCCGCTGCGGCCCCTTTGCTCCGGCAGTGCGGCTGCTGGCGCGGCGCGCCATCGAGGTGACCAGCCTTATAGATGGGGAGTACCCATTGCGCGAAGGTGCGGCAGCCTTTGCCCATGCCGCCCAACCCGGAGTACGCAAAATCTTGCTGCGGCCCTAAAAGTACGGTCAGGCTGATCGCCACCAGATGCCGGTGCATTCTGGCAAATCGACGCCACCGGCGGCGGGGACCAGGGCTTTAAGCATCTCTTCACCAAAAAAGGGCGTCACAATCTTTGCAGCTTCAGCGCGGCTGGCAAAATGGTAGTCAGTGCGTATCCAGCGGCGGGTGAAGCCGCGCACCTGTTCCAGGTAGTCGTAAAAAGGCACAAAGGTGGGCGGCGGATTGGGCGTGGTTTCCCCGGTGCCCAAAGTTTCAATGATCACGGCCGTTCCCCCAGGTCGCAGCACCCGCAGCATCTCATCCAGCGCCCCTTCCCAATCGTCAGGATGCCACACCTTGATTTGCAGAAAGGCCCACCCTTCAATGGCTACGTCGGCGCAGGCGGCAGGTAAAGGCATGGCGCGGCTGTCGGTTTGGATGAGGCCGAAGCTGTGGAACGGCCGTTTTTCCAACTTCTGTCGCGCCACTGCCAGCATACCGGGCGTCAAATCGCATGCCCAAACGCGGCGCGCCAGCGGCAATAACTGCGCCGTCACCCGCCCCGTGCCCGCGCCAAACTCCACCACCGTGGCTCCCGGCAGCGGGCAAATGTCCTGCAAAGCAGCCAGCAGGTTGCCCTGCACGTCTTCATGAGCCACCAATTGCTCATATAAATCAGCCTGATGGGTGTATAGTCGCTTCCAGTTGTCCTCACTCATTATTCAATTTTCTAGCGCACCGTCAGGGTCATGGGCAGGCCATTTTTGGAGATCAGCGTGCCGGCCATTTCTAGCTGCGGTTGATGGCCGGGCACCAGCCGTGGTGCAAAGCGGCTGGCCAGCATAGCCACCAATAGCTGGGATTCATACAGGGAAAAGTTGTTGCCAATGCAAATGCGCTGCCCTGCGGCAAAGGGATGGTAAGCGTAGGGATGCCGGGCGGCTTCGCGTTCTGGCTCCCAGCGGTCAGGGTCGAATTGGTACGGCCGTTCCCAAAAGTCCGGGTGGCGATGAGTCAGGTACGGCCAAAGCATCATCCGCGATCCAGCAGGCACCGGTACCCCATCAATTTCGTCTGCGTCCAAAGCATCCCGCACGTAGGTGGGCGCCGGTGGGATACAGCCGAAGCGTTTCCTTGATGGTTTGCAGGGTGTAGGTCAACTCCTTCAACTGTGGAATGGTTGGCGGTCCCTCTCCCACTACCGCATCAATTTCGGCATGCAGCCGCCGTTCCACCTCTGGGTTTTGCGCCAGCGCATACCAGAGAAAGGTCAGCGTGCGCGCCGTGGTCTCGTGCCCGGCAAAAAAGATGGTGATGGATTCATCCCGCAGCAGCTCATCGGACATCGTTTCACCAGTTTCCTCATCGCGGGCCTGCATGAGCTTGCTCAGCAAATCGTCAGGCCAATGGTCAGGGCGGCATAGCGCGGCGGTGGGCAATGACGCCATTAATGTAAGTGTGCACCACCTCTCGCGCCCGTGAATAAGCGCGGTTTTTTGCAGTGGGCAGCCACAAGGGTGGGCGCAGCGGGTTCATCTGACCTGTCGCCACAAACTGAATCATGGTTTCCACAGCATCTTTGATTTCCAAAATGTCGGCGTCGGACTCCATGCTAAACATGGTTTTGAGAATGATTGAGGCTGTAATTCGCATCATTTCATCAATCATCTCTACCGGCTCCCCTTGCCGGGCTAGCTCTTCCCAGCGCTGGCGCATCCACAAACCATCCTCCACCATGAGGGCATGGTAGCTTTCGATACCCCGCGGCGTGAAGAATGGGGCCATCAGCCGCCGCTGCCTCCGCCACAATTTTCCTGTGCTGGTGACCAGACCATCGCCCAACAGCAGCTCACGCACCACGTCGTAGCTGGCCCTTTTGTCATAATTTTGGCGGTTGGTAATGCTAATGTGGCGCACGTGCTCGGGATGGACCACAAGAAACATGGTACCTGGCCCGATTTGGAAGCGGGCTAAATCACCATACTCATGCCACGCTTCTTCAAAAAAGCGTAAAAAGCCTTTGCGCTGCAGGTCAAAGGCAAAGTCTAGGACGTACCGGCTGCGCCGCCCAGGAACGGTTTCGGAGTGTCGGGTCATTTTTTCCTCGCTTAACGGTTCTTTCCATTGAGATCAGTATACAGGAATTTGTTAGCTTGGGGATGGAAAACGGCCGTTTCCCGCATCAAACTGAGACATCCTCGAAGAACCTTGACACAATCCCCAAATTATCAGATAATCTAGAACATATGAGCGACAAATGGATCCGCGCCAGCGAAATTAACGAGTACATTTACTGCCGCAGGGCTTGGTGGCTCAGGCGAGTGGCGGGTCACGCTTCGCAAAACGTGCGGGAGCTGACTGCCGGAACTGCCTATCATCAAGAACACGGCCGTGTTGTGAGGCGCGCCACATTGTCGCAGCGGCTGGCTTACGCCTTGATCTTCCTCACTATCAGTTTTATCGTGTTTACCATGCTCACCAACACGCTATAAATAAAATCGGCCAGCCAACCAAATTACAACTTGCTACCACAAACCACCGTGTTACTCGTTCATCATTTACTGTTTTCATAAACTGATAGAAATGGCCTTCAACCTGAGTTTTATCGCCCTTCTCATCCTCCTTACCATTGCCGTTTGGTGGTGGTCTCGCCGCCTCACGGAAAAGGCGGGGCTGCCTGCGGGCAACGTCATCTACACCGACGAGGGCGCCTGGTTTCCCAACAACACGCCACTCATTGCCCGTGACCTGCGGTTAGTAGGTAAACCAGATTACCTGGTCGAGGAAAATGACGGCAGCATCATCCCCGTGGAAATTAAATCCAAAGATGCTCCCCAAGAACCCCATGAAGGCCATGTTTTGCAGCTTGCCGCCTACTGCCTGTTGGTGGAGCGTCACTTTGGCGTGCGCCCGGCATACGGCATTTTGCAGTACCGCGACCTGGCCTTTGCCGTGGACTATACAGAAGACATGGAAGAAGATCTGCTCAGCCTGCTGGCCGAAATGCGTGAAGTGATGTTTGCCGTTGATGCAGACCGCGACCACAATGATTGGCGGCGCTGTGCGCGCTGCGGCTTACAAGAAGCGTGTTACCAACGTTTAGCCTGAATCTCAATTTTCACCTCTGCCCCGAGAAACGGCCGTTCCTCCCAATCACCCCAATTGCATACACCATTCCTATAATTCGATAGAGTGTGGTTATAATAGTGCCTGACAAATGAGAACGTCTATCCTGGCACAGCTCCGCAATAATGCGACCAGCATGGGAGGTCATTTTGACTGAAATTCAGCGCCCAAAGGGCATGCAAGACGTGTTACCGGAAGATCGATTGTACTGGGACTGGGTGATTGCCACCGGCACCCAAATTGCCCGGCTGTACGGCTTCCAACGCCTGGATGTACCCATTTTAGAATTCACCCCCCTCTTTGCACGGGGCATGGGCGAAGCGTCTGACGTCTTTGTGCAAAAAGAAATGTACACCATCGAAGAACCTGATGGGGAAAGCCTCACCCTCAGGCCAGAATTCACTGCCGGATTGGTACGGGCTTACATTGAAAATGGTCTGACCAACTGGCCCCAACCGGTCAAAATTTTTACCGTCGGCCCCATTTTCCGCCGCGAACGACCGCAAGCCGGCCGCTTCCGCCAGCACAGCCAGTTTGACGTGGAAATATTGGGCGAGACAGACCCCGCCGCCGACCTGGAAGTGATGATGGTGGCCATGAATCTGTACCGCAGCCTGGGCTACAAGGGCTTGACCTTTCAGCTCAACAGCACCGGCTGCCCGGCGTGCAAGCCAGCCTACATTGCCAAACTCAAGGCATACCTGGCTGACCACATGGGCAAGTTGGCTCCCATAGATCAGGAGCGCATGACGCGCAATCCGCTGCGGGTGCTGGACAGCAAAGAGCCAGGCATGGATGATCTGCTAGCCAACGCTCCCCACATTGCCGACCACCTTTGTGAGGATTGCGACACTCATTTTGCCGATTTGCGCGGCATGTTGGACGCTTTAGATCAAAGTTACACTATTAACTTTCGCCTGGTACGGGGCATTGATTACTATACCAAAACGGTGTTTGAAGTGTGGGCAGAGGGCATTGGGGCGCAAGCGGCGGTATGCGGTGGCGGGCGATATGATGGCCTGGCCGAAGCCATTGGCGGAACGCCTACGCCGGGGGTAGGCTTTGGCAGCGGCATCGAGCGCATTGTGCTGGGTTTGCAGGAGCAGGGGATTATGCCCCCGCCCGCATCTCAGCCACAGGTGATGCTGGCACATTTTGGCGGAGTGACGAAAACGGCCGCCATCAAGCTGACTTATTTGCTGCGCGAGGCGGGCATTGGTGCGCGGCTGGCTTTTGCGCGGGAGCGGCGCAGCATGAAAAGCCAGATGCGTGAAGCTAACAAATACGACATTCGGTTTGTATTGATTTTAGGCGAATCGGAGGTGGAAAAGGGCACAGTAGCAATACGGCCGTTAGACGGCGGTGACCAAATCGAAATCCTCCAAACCGATCTGGCAGCCTGGCTGAATGAACAATTAACAATGAATAATTAGCTCTACTATGAACAATTCGCAATCTACCCCTTGTTCATTGCTCATTGTTCATTGCTCATTACTCCCATGACAACCATTGGCATCCTTCACCAGCCACGAATTCCTAAAACAGAGCCTATGGCCGCTGAAATTCACGCCTGGCTTATCAAACAGGGCATCGACGCGTGGGCTGGATCAACTTGGGATGAGGATGGGGTTAATGGCAACATCGACCGATTTACCATGTTAGTAGTGTTGGGTGGAGACGGCTCAACTCTGCGGGCGGCGCGGCTCAGCGTGCCCCACAACGTGCCAATTTTTGGCATTAACATGGGACGTGTCGGCTTTCTTAGCGAGGCGCAGTTAGACAACTGGCAGCAAAAGCTGGCCAAAGTGCTGCGTGGGGAATATTGGCTGGAGCGGCGGCTGATGCTGCACGCAGCGCTGGAACGAAACGGCCGTACTCTTGACACCCTTACCGCCCTGAACGACGTGGTGGTGGGGCGCGGCCGGCAAGCCCGCGTCCTGCGCATGAATCTTTACGTAGACGGCGACCACGTTACGCGGTATACGGCAGACGCCCTCATTGTGGCCACCCCAACCGGCTCCACGGCCTACTCAATGGCCGCCGGCGGACCGCTGCTGCCTCCACAGCTACAAAACTTTGTCATTGTGCCCGTAGCCGCGCACCTCAGCCTGGACCGGGCCCTGGTGCTGCACGAAGAGGCCGTCATCACCATCGAGGTGCAAATGGACCATGAAGCCTCATTAATGGCCGATGGACAGGACGGGATTTCTATGGAAGATGGTGATAAAGTAATTGTAAAAAAGCATCACCATTATTGTTCATTTGTGCGTGTGGAAAGTTCCGGTTATTTTTACCGGCGCCTGATGCGTCGTTTGGGCCACGCACGTCAGGGATAGCAGGTCAGCATCTCAGCGAGTCAGCTTTTCAGGCTGATTTGCTGATAGGCTGACTGCCTGAAAAGCTGAAATTATGATTAGTGAACCAAGATTACGCAGCCTGCTGCGGCAGGCGGAAAAATCAGCAGAAAATGGCAAGTTGGCTGCAGCACTCACGCTGTACCAGCAAATTGTAGATGAAGCGCCTGAAGCCACGGAGGCGTGGCTGGGTCTGGCTCAACTAGAGGTTGACTTACCCAAAAAGGAAAGGGCTTACCAACAGGTTTTAGCGCTGGAGCCAGATAACCCGCAGGCGCTGGTGGGCCTGGCAGAGCTGCGCGGAGAACCGGTAGCCGAGGAACTAAGGGAAGCAGCGGCAGCAGCGGCACAGCCAGACAGCTTGACCGAGCCTGAGGAAACCGCTGATTTGGCTGAAGTCGAGTTAGAAACGGCCGTTTCCACCCCGCCTCCTCCCGCAGAACCCGACCATCACGACCACGAAGAGTTAGTTTGTTACCGGCATGCCAACCGCCCCACTGCCCTGCGCTGCTATACTTGCGGCAAACCCATTTGCAGCCAGTGCGCCGTCAAAACCCCCGTGGGCTACCGCTGCCCCGACTGCATCCGCGAGGCTGAGGAAGTCTTCTTCAACGCCCGCGTCACGGATTACATCATTGCCCCCCTGGTTTCACTGCCCCTGAGCCTGCTGGCAGGGTTTTTGCTGCTGCAAGTTGGGGGCAGCTTTTTCTTCATTTTGATTATCTTCTTCATCGCCGGGGCGGTAGGTGGCTTTATTGGCCGCCTGGCTAAAAGCGCCGTGGGGCGGCGGCGCGGCCGGTATTTGCCCCACGTCGTGTCGGCTACTGTGGTGATAGGGGGCATGCTGGCGGCGGCGCCAGCTCTCATTGGGCTGCTGCTGGGCAATTTTGGCGGCATCTTTGGCCTGCTCATCCCGGGTCTTTACACCTTCATCGCCTCCAGCGCTGCTTTTTACCAAATGAAATGAAGGTTTACCTGCTGACAAATTGGTAAAATTGGGAAACGAAACAAAAAAGGCCGAAGCCTAGCCAAACCTGGCTTTTGGGGTTTATGTTAACTGAACTAATCATTCACGATTTCGCCATCATCGATGAGCTGCGGCTGCAATTTGCGCCGGGATTTAACGTGCTTACCGGGGAAACGGGTGCGGGTAAATCGATTATTTTGGATGCCATGACGCTGGTTTTGGGCGGGCGGGCAGACACGACCATGGTGCGCGCCGGCTGTGAAACGGCCGTTGTCGAAGCCACCTTCAAGCTGGATGATAAGCTGCAAGCGGTCATCCTCCCGTCTGCTGGAAAATGAGGGGCTGGACGACGTCGAAGCCGGACCGGGCAGCCTGGTATTGGCCCGTGAACTGCGCCTGAACGGCCGAAACTACGCACGCGTGAACGGCCGTTCTGTCAGCCTCAATCTCCTGCGCGAAATCGCCGAGCCCCTGGTCGACATCCACGGGCAGGGTGAGCACCTTTCCCTGCTCCAACCCCGCAGCCACCTGCCCCTCCTTGACGCTTACGCCGGGCTGCAAAAAGCGCAGCGCGGGTTGGCCCAAGAAGTCGGTAAATTGCACCAGCTTCAGCGTGAACTGCAAAGTTTGCGGCGTGATGAACGCCTCCTGGCCCAACGCATGGACATGCTGCAGTTCCAGATCGACGAAATCGAGGCCGCTTATTTGCAGCCCGGCGAAGAAGAGGAACTGCGCACCGAGCGGGAAAGGCTGGCCAATGCCGAGCACCTCACCCGCGCCGCCGCCGAAGCCATCGCCTTGCTAGGTGGCGACGAAGACGATGAAGCTCGGACGGTAGTTGACCAGATGGGGCATGCTGAACGCGCCTTGACCCAACTGGCCCGCTTCGACGAGAGCCAGATCCCGCGGTTGGAATTGCTGCAAGGGTTGGCTTTTCAAATTAGCGAACTGGCCACGGATTTGCAAGGTTACCTGGAAGAACTGGAGTTTAACCCGGCGCGGCTGGATCAGGTTGAAGAGCGGCTGGAGTTAATCAACACGCTGAAGCGCAAATATGGACCGGATATCCCCGCCATTTTGGCCCAGCAGGAAAAGGCTGCCACCGAACTGGAGCAAATTACCCACAGTGAAGAGCGCATGGCCACCCTGGAAAAAGAGCAAGAAGCGATGCTGCGCCAGTTAGGCAAGCTGGCTTTCGCTCTGTCGCAAAAGCGCAAGGCGGCGGCGAATAATCTGGCGCAAATGGTCGTTTCGCAGTTGGCCGACCTGAAAATGGACGGGGCGCGCTTTGAGGTAGATTTTGCCTATGCGCCGGACCCGCAGGGGGTGTACGTGGGTGAAGAGCGCCTGGCTTTTGACCAGATGGGCATCGACCGCGCGGAGTTTCTCATCTCCACCAATCCGGGAGAACCTTTGAAGCCGATGGTAAAGGTGGCCAGCGGTGGCGAAACGGCGCGGCTAATGCTGGCGCTGAAGACGGCACTGGCACAGGTAGACGCCACTCCGACGCTGATTTTTGACGAGATTGACCAGGGTATTGGCGGCCGCGTGGGCGATATTGTTGGCCGGAAGCTGTGGGGGTTAACGGCCGTGGCCCACCATCAGGTTATCGTCGTGACCCATTTGCCCCAACTGGCAGGGTATGGCGACTGCCACTTTCACGTCAGCAAGGGTCAAGCCCAGGCGCGCACCATCACTCGCGTAGAAGCGCTGGACAGAAACGGCCGTATCATCGAGTTGGCCGCCATGCTGGGTACCCAAGACGAACACGCCCGCAATGGCGCTGCGGCTATCCTTGATCAGGCTCATCACGCCAAAACTAGCTACCGCACATCAAGCTAATCCTGCCCATCGCCCCTTAAATTTTTTTCGCGCCGCCAGGAAACCAACTTCCGCAGTTTACCGGGCTTAGCCGTCATTCTGGTCCGTGGCGGTGCTGGTCAGGGGGCGACCTAACAGGTAGTTTACGGCCGTTTCCAGCTGCACATCTACAAATTCATCACCCTCAGCCAATTCAGGTAGGGGAACCACATAGTCCGGCTCCAACCCTGTTTCATGCACCCAGCTTTCCTCGGGCGTCAGCCAGCGGGCAATAGTCAGGCGTACGCCTCCACCGTTGCTCAGCCCCTGCCACGTCTGCACAGTTCCCTTACCGAACGTCGTCTGCCCAATAAGAACACCCCGGCCACGGTCGCGAATGGCACCGGCCAACACTTCCGAGGCACTGGCGCTGCCCTCATCTACCAGGACCACCAGGGGAATGTCCTGCGCGATTCCTTCGTCAGTAGACTCAAAAACTTCGTCACGGCCGTTGCCAAACCTTTCGATTAGAATCGTTCCCTCTGTTAAAAACAGGTCGGCAATGTCGACGGCCGAAGTCAAACCACCGCCAGGGTTGCGGCGCAAATCAAATATGAGCCCTATCGGATCTTGGGCAAGCAGTTCGCTCAGCATTTCTTCCAGTTCCTGTGGCGAACGCTCGCCAAACTGGCTCAATCGCACATAAGCCACACCTTCTTCCAACATCTCGCCCCGCACGCTGTCCAGCTTAATCACATCCCGCACAATATCGATGGAAAAGGTCTCGCCTTCACGCTCAATGAGCAGCGAAACCGAAGTCCCCGCGGGGCCGCGCACCAAACCTGCCGCTTCAGAAATATCCATGCCGGTTAGATCTGTCCCATCCGCCTGTCGCAAAATATCGCCGGGCTGCAAGCCTGCAGCTTGTGCAGGTGAGCCATCAATGGGGGACACAATGGTAATATCGCCGTTGATGCTTTCCACTTCCGCACCAATGCCCTGGAATTCACCCTGCATGCTGGCCCTGGCTGCTGCCTCTGCTTCAGGTGAGAGATATCGTGTGTGGGTGTCCTCGAGGGCAGCCAGCATTCCCTCGATAGCCCCGTTTACCAGAGCAGATTCATTCACCGGCTGTTCATAATAACGGGCTTGGACCAGGTCCCACACCTCGGAAATGGGTTCCAGGGCGTCATTGAAGTTGCCCCCGGCCCATCCGCCAAAAAGTTGGACAGGGGCGACAGGGGATTGTCCAAAAATATACCCGGCATTGAAACCAATGAAGGTAAAAAGAAAAATAACAAAAAGAGTGGTAACTCGAGATTTCATTAGAGTGCTCCTACATTTATATTGGCAAATTCGGAATACGGTTCATTTATACTGCCTGCTTTGTTGAAGAAGTATCCCTGAGGAAATAACGATTTCTATCTATGAATTCGTTTTCTCCAGGAATAAGTATAGCGTGGTTTCTTAATATGACTTTGGCGTAGGGTAAGAGGCATCTAAACGCGGGCGGGGTATGGGTTTCTCGTCTTGTTAGCAGGGTTAGCTTTGTTACAATAGAGGTGGATAATAAACTTGAAAACATTATGACCGCGCAAAGAACCCGCACTGCATATACATTCGCCTTGTTTTTTTCGGATGCCTTGTTAACGGCCGTTGCTTTTTTACTGGCTTACCAACTCCGCGTCCTGGTTACCTTTCCTGACCCGCTGGTCAATGTTGCCCCCCTCGCCCGTTACAGTAGTTTGCTCGTAATTCATGTGCTATCCGTGCTGGGTGTACTTTTCTTCTCCGGGCAATATTACATTCCACGGGCTGCTTCACGTATCGACCAACTATATCGCATTATCGCCGGGGTCAGCCTGGGCACGCTGGTTGCCATCGCCTTTACTTCACTTCTCTTTAAAAATGATGAAGTGCTGATGGATTTCCCGCGGGGGATGATCTTATACAACTGGCTCTTAACAATTTTTTTGCTGGGGACAAACCGGGGATTGCAAAACCTGGTACGCAACACGCTGCGCAGACGAGGGCTGGGCACAGACCGTCTGCTGGTCGTTGGCACCGGAGACACCGCTCGCATCATTTTGCAGCGAATTTTGTGGTCACCCCAGTTAGGTTACGATTTGGTGGGGGTCATAGCTGAGGATGGGGAAACGGCCGTTAAGGAAATCCTGGGCATCCCCGTTCTGGGCGTACCCGAAGACTTACCCATGCTCATTGAAAAGCACCAGATTGCCGAGGTGCTCATTGCCATGCCTGAACGCGGCCACCGCGAAACCGTTCACGTCATTTCTTATTGTGAACGCGGGCGTGTTTCCATCAAAGTATTTCCTGATATTTTTCAATTCGTCACCTCCGAAGCAAGCATCGACGATCTTGGCGGGCTTCCTCTGCTTTCTGTGCGCGACTTTGCCATGCGCGGTTACTTGCTTATCTTCAAGCGCCTGATGGACCTTTTTGGTGCGATAATTGGCCTCATTTTTCTCTCTCCGCTAATGCTTCTGGTAGCGATTGCGATTAAGCTAGAATCTCCGGGTCCTGCCTTTTTTATTCAAGAGCGCATGGGTTTAGATGGCAAGCCGTTCCTAATGATTAAATTTCGCTCTATGCGGCGGGATGCCGAGAAAGACGGCCCAGGCTGGACTAAAGACAATGACCCCCGGCAAACTCGTTTGGGCAGCCTTCTGCGAAAAGTCGAGATAGACGAGTTGCCCAATTTAATAAATGTCTTTTTAGGCGAAATGAGTCTGGTCGGCCCCCGCCCAGAGCAAGCACATTACGTAGAGCAGTTCCGCCGCAATGTTCCCCGTTACATGGACCGCCATAAGGAAAAGGGCGGCATGACAGGTTGGGCGCAGGTTAATGGATTACGCGGCGACACATCGATTGCTGAACGTACCAAATACGACCTGTGGTATTCTGAGCATTGGTCCATATTACTAGATCTCAAAATTATCTTGAGAACCGTCTGGCAAATTTTTGAACGCACTAGCGAACCCGTATCGCGGCCAGAGATTCGCCCCTCGGAAGTCATGGAAAAACCTGACCAGCCGGTAATGGATCACCCCATAATTGACAACCAATAATCGCTGATAGAAAAATTTTTGCCCTGCCAACAGCTCCTGATCCCCAAAAACATACTGCTATCTAACGTTCTTCTTATTTGACGCTCAATTTTGGGCATGCTATGATACCTTAAAGTACACCTTAGCACTCTGGTATCAAGAGTGCTACTTTCAACAACGACCAGAGTAAACCATAATTGTTGGAGACTAGAATGGGCAAGTTCTAGTCTCCACTTGCGTAGCCTGATAGCAGCATGTTTCCAGAATTAACCGAACGACAACAGCATATCTTAGCCATGGTCATACGCAGCCACATTGAAAACGGCCGTCCTGTGGGTTCTAAGACCCTGGTGGATGATTTCACTCTGGACGTTAGTTCGGCTACGGTCCGCAACGAGATGGGCGTTCTCACGGAGTTTGGCTACATTACCCAACTTCATACCTCTGCTGGCCGCATACCCACCGAAATGGGCTACCGCTATTTTGTGCAGAAGCTGCTGCAAGACTTCCGTCTACCCTATCATGAACAGCAAATGATCAGCCACCAGTTTCACCAGGCACGCCTTGATTTGAACCAGTGGATGAGATTGGCAGCCGCAATTTTGGCGCGCACCTCCCAAGGCGCCAGCGTTGTTACGGCCCCGCAACCTCGCCCAAACCGCTTTAAACATGTACAGCTCATATCAACGCAGGGGCGGCTGGTGTTGATGATTCTGGTGTTATTTGGTGGTGAGGTGCAGCAGCAAATGCTGACATTAGCGGAACCCCTGCCGCAATCGCGGTTGAGTGCCGTGGCTGACCGGCTGAATAGTTTGTATGAAAACCTGAATCATGAAGAAATAGCTGCTCGAATGCAGCAGTTAGAAACTCTGGAATATGAGGTAACCCGGCTGGTACTGGATATTTTACAGCGGGCAAACGAACGGCCGTTTAACAATATTTACCGTGATGGGCTGGTCAATATCTTGGATGACGAAGGCACTCGTCCGGCCGTGCGCGTGCTGGAAGAACGCACCCTTTTGGCCAGCGTGCTGAGCCAGACTCAAACCCCGGAGTTGAGCGGGGTACAGGTAGTCATCGGGGGCGAAGGTCGCTGGGAAGAGTTGAAGGATTGCACGATTATATTGTCGCGCTATGGCACGCTGGATCAGTTCAGCGGCACAATAGCCGTTATTGGCCCGATGCGCATGCCATATGCGCGGAACGTGGCTGCCGTGCGCTATGTAGCCGACCTGATGAGCAGCTTTTTAGGCGATTATTACTATTTGAACGCACCCGCTGTGGACAACAACGTGGATGAGGTGAATTGAAGTGAACGACGAAAAAACAATGCGTGAACCCATTGATGAAGAAGAGGTAGAAGTGGCGGAAGATGGCACAGAAGAAACGGCCGTTGCTGATACCGAAACTCCCGTAGAAAAAGAGCCTACTCTAGAAGAGCAGTTGGCTGCTGCCAGAGAAGAAGCGGCAAAAAACCTCGATGGCTGGCTGCGCGCCCAGGCTGAATTTGCCAACGCCCGCAAACGCTTCGAAAAACAGCGCGCCGACGTCTTCAACAACGCTACTGCTGATGTCATCACTAACCTCTTACCCGTCATCGACGACTTCCAGCGCGCCACAGAAACTGTCCCTGAAACCATCAGCAGCGACCCCTGGTTCGAGGGAATTCTCTTGGTACAACGGAAACTAAACAGCATCCTTGAAACTTTTAACGTTACTACCATCGAGGCTGTTGGCCAACCCTTCGACCCCAATTTGCATGAAGCAATCATGCAGGAAGAGTCAAACGAATATGAAAGCAATACCGTGACTCGTGAATTACAGAAAGGATACAAGCTGGGCGACCGGGTAATCCGCCCCGCTATGGTATATGTGGCAGCATAATATTAGAAACTAGCCCTCCTGGGCAGAAACAAAGAGGAAAATCAACATGGGCAAAATTATTGGTATCGACCTAGGAACAACCAACTCCGTGGCCGCAGTCATGGAAGGGGGTGAACCAACTATCATCCCCAGCGCCGAGGGCAGCCGCCTATTTCCATCCATTGTCGCCGTTAATTCCAAAACCGGTGAGCGTTTGGTTGGACAGGTAGCAAAACGTCAGGCTGTCATCAATCCTGAAAACACAATATTTTCCGTTAAACGATTCATGGGCCGCAAATTTGACGATCCTGCCGTCGCCCGCGCCAGAAAATACGTACCATACGAAGTACGCAAAGCCCCTAATGGGGATATTCGAGTGGTGATGAATGAACGGGAATACTCTCCACCAGAAATCTCGGCTATGATTTTGCAGAAAATCAAAACTGATGCCGAAGCCTATTTAGGGCAGCCGGTCACTCAGGCAGTTATTACCGTTCCCGCTTATTTCAACGACAGCCAGCGCCAGGCCACCAAAGATGCCGGTAAAATTGCCGGTTTGGACGTACTGCGCATCGTCAATGAACCCACGGCCTCCTCCCTGGCCTATGGTGTAGGGAATGACAAAGACGAGATGATCGCCGTGTACGACCTGGGTGGCGGCACCTTTGATATCTCCATTTTGGAGGTCGGCGATGGCGTCTTTGAAGTCAAGTCTACCAATGGTGACACATTTCTGGGCGGAGATGACTTTGACCTGAAAATCATTGATTGGGCCGCAGAACAATTCAAAATGCAAGAGGGCATTGACCTGCGTTCGGATCGCCAGGCACTGCAACGTTTGCGCGAAGCATCCGAAAAAGCGAAGATTGAGCTTTCGACAACGATGCAGACCGAACTCAATCTACCCTACATCACCGCCGACGCGACCGGCCCCAAACACATGAATTTGACTCTAACACGCGCCAAGTTAGAGCAAATCAGCGAAGATCTAGTGCGCCGGAGCATTGAACCCTGTCGTCAGGCGCTCAAAGATGCGGGGTTGGCAACGTCTGACATTACTCAGGTAGTGTTGGTGGGTGGTATGACGCGCATGCCGGCTATTCAAGAAGCGGTTAAGAAATTCTTTGGCCGCGAACCTCACAAAGGCGTTAATCCTGACGAAGTCGTCGGCCTCGGTGCCGCAATTCAAGCTGGTGTGTTGGGCGGCGACGTGAAGGATGTGCTGCTGTTAGACGTGACGCCGTTGACTTTGGGTATTGAGACTCTGGGTGGCGTAGCGACGCCGCTCATTGAACGGAATACCACGATTCCTACCAAGAAAAGCCAGGTTTTCTCTACCGCTGCTGACGGTCAAACGCAGGTGGAAATTCACGTTACCCAAGGTGAGCGCCCCATGGCCGCTGACAACAAAAGTCTGGGACGGTTCATTTTAGACGGACTGCCGCCAGCCCCCCGCGGTGTACCGCAAATCGAGGTAACTTTTGACATTAACGCTGATGGTATTTTGCACGTCAACGCTAAAGACAAGGCGACGGGGCGCGAGCAGGCGATGCAAATCATACCGTCTAGCGGGTTGAGTGACTCTGAAATTGAACACATGGTGCGCGACGCAGAGCAGCACGCATCCGATGACATGAAACGCAAAGACGCTGTGGAAGCGAAAAATATGGCCGATTCGGCCGTTTACAGTGCTGAGAAGTTCTTGCATGATAATGCTGAGTCCATTCCGGAAGCACAAAAAGCGGCCGTTCAAAGCCAGATTGACGCGACGAAATCTGCCCTCGAGGGGGGCGACACAGCCGCCATGCGGGCAGCAGTTGAACAACTGCAAATGGTGATGCAGCAGGCTGGTGGGGCCATGTATGAACAAGGCCAGGCTGCCGGTGGCCCTGGTAGCCCGCCACCAGATAGCGGCCAGGCCGAAGGCGACGAAGACGTTATTGAAGGTGAATTTAGCGACGCCTGATACCCATTAGTTAGTTCCTATACGGGCATGTCCGCAAATTAATTCGACATGCCCGATCCTCTTTTTTATGGCTGACAAGCGAGATTATTACGAGGTTTTAGGAGTACAGCGCAGCGCCAGCAAAGATGAGCTGAAAAAAGCTTATCGGCGGCTGGCGCGGCAGTACCATCCCGACGTCAATAATGAAGATGGCGCCAGCGAACGCTTCAAGGAAATCAATGAGGCGTATGAGGTGTTGGCAGATGAAGAAAAACGGGCTGCCTATGACCGTTTTGGTCACGCTGGTGTGCAGGGCAGTGCCGGTTTTTCTGGCTTTGACGCCGCTGGCTTTAGCGGTTTTGCCGACATCTTCGAGGAATTTTTTGGCGGCGGTTTCGGCAATCGGCGGCGGCGCAGCGGCCCGCGTCGTGGGGCTGATCTGCGGTACGATCTGACTATTTCTTTTGAAGAAGCGGTTTTTGGCATCGAAAAAGAGGTGGATGTTACCAGGCCTGAGATTTGCCACGCCTGTAATGGGTCAGGAGCTGAACCAGGCACTTCTCCAGAAAAGTGTAATACGTGTAGTGGCAGTGGTGAGGTACGCCGGGTGCAGCAATCTATTCTCGGCTCTTTCGTCAATGTGTCTACCTGCCCCACCTGCCAGGGGACCGGGGAAACGATTACGGAGCCGTGCAAGACGTGTAACGGCCGTAAACAAGTCCAACGCACTCGTACCATTAAGGTCAAAATTCCCGCTGGCGTGGACAACGATACCCAGATCCGCTTGACCGGCGAAGGCGGCCCAGGCGTAAATGGCGGCCCGCCCGGTAATCTGTACGTCGTCATCAACGTCCAGCGCCACCCCTTCTTCCAGCGCCGGGACAGCGATATCTTTCTGGACTTGCAAATTAACGTAGCTCAGGCCGCATTGGGTGACGAAATCGTTATTCCCACCATTGACGGTGAGGAAAAGTTAACCATTCCCCCAGGCACCCAGGCTGGCACAGTTTTTCGGCTGCGCGGTAAGGGTGTACCTCGCCTAGATCGCTCTGGGCGCGGCAGCTTTGTGGGACGTGGTGACCAACACGTCATTATTCAGGTAGCCATCCCCAAAAAATTGAGCGACGAACAAAAGAAGTTATTCAAAGAGCTTTCGCGCAGCCTGGGCAAGGAAGTTGTACCCCAGGAACGCGGGTTCTTTGACCAGCTAAAAGATACTTTGGGGGACGTTTTTGGGCGATGACGATGTATTGGCTAGAAGTTAGCGTCTTGACAGACGGAGAAGCAGCGGAGGCCGTGGCAGAAGTGCTACGGCCCTTTGCTTATCAAGATGGGGTGGTGCTGGAGCAGTTAGGCGACATGGCCAACCTGGATCCCAACGCACTAGAGCCAAAAATCACGGTAAAGATTTACATCCCTGAAGAACAAGATTCACCGGCAATACGGCAGCGTATTGAGGAAATTTTGTACCATATGAACCGACTCTATCCCGTGCCGCCGCCTACCTTTCGTCAGCTACAAGAGCAAGATTGGGCCAATGCATGGAAGGAGCATTACCACCCGTTTCGTATCGGGCAGCGCACCTGGATTCAACCTAGCTGGGTGACAGCCGAGGAAGCTGCCGCGCAGGCGGAAGCCCAAGGCTTAGTGTTGCAAAATGAGGACGTGGTATTGGTGTTGGACCCCGGAATGGCCTTTGGTACAGGAACGCATCCCACGACGCAGATGTGCCTGCAGGCGCTGGAGGAGTATGTGCAGCCAGGTATGCGGGTGCTGGACGTGGGTACTGGCTCCGGCATTTTGGCGGTGGCAGCGGCAAAGTTAGGGGCGAAAGAGGTCTGCGGGGTTGATACGGATAGTATGGCAGTGAAAACGGCCGTTTCCAATGCTGCCCAAAACAACGTAACGGCACAAATTCAGGTATGGCAAGGTTCTCTGACAAGCGTTCAGGCATCAAATTGGGACGTGGTGGTGGTGAACATTTTAGCCCCGGTCATCATAGGCATGCTGTGCAATGATGGATTGTTGGACTACGTGGCGCAAAACGGCCGTCTCATTCTTAGCGGTATCATCGATGAGCAGGCCCATGATGTGGAAACGGCCGTTACTCAAGCCGGAGGTATCATCCAACAGCGGTTAATGATCCGCGACTGGGTCACTTTTGTTGCCAGTTGGCCCCCATAAACAAATAGCGCCACATAGTTTTGATTGTGGCGCTACGATTAAGTTTTGAAGATTGAAGCTTTAATTATGATTCGGCAGTGGCGCGATTTTTGCGATAGCGATAGGTAATACGGCCCCGTTCTAAATCATAAGGAGACATTTCTACCCGCACCCGGTCTCCTAACAAGATGCGAATATAATATTTTCGCATTCTACCAGACAGGTAAGCCAGGACCAGATGCCCGTTATCTAGCTCAACCTTGAACTGAGTATTGGGTAATAATTCAATTACTTTTCCTTCAACTTCAATCTTATCGTCTTTACCAGCCATAAGCTCCTTCTATCTTCTAAGCGCTGCCAGTTTACTCTTCTTCGTCTACAGCAGCATCTTCTTCCGTTTCTTCTGCCAGCGCCGGCTCTTGTTCTACAGCCTCATCCGCGACGGCTTTCGGTTCCAGGTTAACTTCTGCAACGGATTCTGACTCAGCAACGGCCGTTTCTTCAGCTTCAGGGGTTACTTCTTCCGCAATCTCGACCGTTGCAACCGCTTCTTCAACCTCAGCCACTACTTCTTCCGCTGCTTCAACGGTTTCGGCCGTTTCTTCAGCTTCAGGGGTTACTTCTTCCGCAATCTCGACCGTTGCAACCGCTTCTTCAACCTCAGCCACTACTTCTTCCGCTGCTTCAACGGTTTCGGCCGTTTCTTCAGCTTCAGCGGTTGCTTCTTCCGCAACCTCTACCGTTGCGACGGTTTCTTCAACCTCAGCCACAACTTCTTCTGCTGCTTCAGCGGTTTCGGCCGCTACTTTTTCGGCTTCAGCCTCAGCAGCCTCGGCTTCACGCTGCGCCATCCATTCAATCTGCTCAGAGGCTGTTACAGCCTTCAAGCTCAGACCAATGCGCTGGCGATCCGGGTCGATGCTCACGATGCGCAGCAAGTGCGTCTCTTTTTCCTGAATGACCTCTTGCACGTTTTCTACGTTGCCTCGAGATAACTGCGAGACATGGAGCAGCCCTTCAACACCCGGCTCAATCTCGGCAAAGCCACCATAATCCACAATGCGGGTAATGGTTCCTTCCACCAGTTGATTCACTTTATACCGTTCTTCGACGGAATCCCACGGGTTTGCCAGCAAACGTTTGCGGCTCAGGCTGATGCGCTGCTCTTCACGGTCTAGCTTCAAAACGTAGACTTCAATTTCGTCGCCAACCTTCACAACTTCGCGCGGGTGGTCGACGCGGTGCCAGGCCAGTTCAGAAATATGCACCAGGCCATCAGCCCCGCCTAAATCCACAAAGATGCCGAAATCCCGCAAGCCGCTAACGCGACCTTTCAAGATATCCCCTTCATTTAGCTGTTTCAACAGTTCGGCTTTACGCTTTTCTTCCCATTCCCGTTGGGCATCACGCTGGGAAAGCACCAGCCGCCGCCGCCGGCGGTTGACTTCGATGACTTTCAGAGGAAGTTTTTCGCCGCGCAGTTTGGCCAGACGCTGCTGCCGTTTGCGGTCGTTCATGCCGGGGCTGATTTCAACCAGGTGCGAAATGGGAATAAAACCCCGTAAACGGCCGTATGGGACAATGGCCCCACCTTTGTTGTAGCCTATTACCTCAGCCTCAATAATTCTGCCGCTTTCCAGCAGTTCTTCAGCTTCAATCCAATCCTGGTTCAACCGCGCCAGATGGATAGATACGGTCAGGGAATCTGGTTGATCCGTATTGACGATATATACAAAAATTTCGTCATTAACTTTAAGTGCTTCTCTTTCTCCTGGCTCTAACTTTGCCAGATCTGAGGGGGGCACCAATCCATCACGTTTCACACCCAGGTCCAAAATAACACCTTGGGGTGTATTGGCCACAATGATGCCCGGACGGATATCCCCCACTTCCAGCATGGCATAATCGTGCTGCTCAAGAAGCTCTTCCATCTGGTCCAGAAAATTCAATTCCTCGTTCGACATGCTTATCAGTCTCTTTATGTTGGGATTTCAAACAAAAACTCGGCCATCACCGCAGTTTTTGACTGACTTTGGCCGAGTTAACAAATTATGTATACGCTCATCTGAAGTATAGAGTTTACAAAAGTCCTCTATTTTCGTTTTCAGTGGGGGTGAGCCAATTGCCGTCAATTAGTCCAAGATGTTGAACCTCCGCAAAATCCCACTCATTTGGTGTTTTGGAGACCACCTTGTAAAGCGATACCTACATAACCTTACTATAGCCAAGCAGCAGGAAAGATTATATCGACCCCTCTGGGCTTTGTCAATTTTACCCTCTAATTCTCCTCTCATGTTTTATGGGGTAAAATGGCCGCGCGGAGAACGGCCGTTACTCTGGCAAGCGGCGCAGAACCCAGCGACAAAGGAACCATTTATGTCTGTACTAAAAGCAACAAGCGTTACCAAACAGTATCAGATGGGCGAAGTGGCCGTAGATGCCCTGGACAATATCTCTTTTAACGTTGAGAAAGGGGACTTTGTAGCAGTCATGGGGCCGTCTGGCTCAGGCAAGAGCACGCTGCTGCACCTGCTGGGCGGTTTAGATGAGCCAACTTCTGGCGAAATCACCCTGGCAGGACGGCCGATTTCCAAGCTATCTGATGACGAAGTGACCATTGTACGGCGGCGCAAGGTGGGCTTCATCTTCCAATTTTTCAACCTGGTTCCCACCCTCACCGCCGCGGAAAACGTGGCCTTGCCGCTGCTCATCGATGGGCAAAATATCAAGCAGCACGCAGATAAAATTAGCCATCTTTTGGAGCTGGTCGGTTTGAGTGATCGTGCGGACCATAAACCAGACCAGCTAAGCGGTGGTCAGCAGCAGCGTGTGGCCATTGCCCGCGCTTTTGTAAACGACCCGGAAATAGTGCTGGCTGACGAACCAACGGGGAATCTGGACTCCAAGTCGGGAACGGCCGTTCTCGAACTGTTACGCCAGTTTTGTGATGAGCTGCAGCAGACCATCGTCATGGTGACCCATGACCCCCGCGCTGCCAGCTACGCCAACCAGATTGTATTCCTCAAGGATGGACACATAATCCGCAATTTGCCCATTGGCCAGCGCAGCGACCACGAAGAAGACATCCGCGACATCATGCGCGTTATGCGCGAATTAGAGCTTTAGGAAAACTGATTGCGCCTTAATTTGCAACCGCCCATAATCCACCATTCCATCATGAGATAGGCGCATTCATGTATCAATTCGGTCCCCTTCGCTTCAACTCGCCCCTCATCTTAGCTTTGCGCAATTTGCGCGCGCGCTGGGTGCGTACCCTGCTAACCATGCTGGGCATTATCGTGGGCGTGGCCGCCATGGTTGCCGTGCAGGCCACCAACCAAAGCACCATTGCGGCCATCAATAGCTTTTTTGATGAAGCGGCAGGGAAAAGCGATTTGGTGGTGGAAACGGCCGTTTCCGGCGAAACCTTCTCCTCTGACCTTGCCAACCAGCTCCGCCGCTTTCCCGAGATACAAGCCTTTGCCCCCGGCGCGGTGGGCGTCACCATTCCTGCTGCTGAAGCTGCCCAATGGCGGGAGCAGCTCAGCATTACCGGCACCCAGGTTCCCGGCAGCAGCTTTTGGCTGTTAGGTCGCGATCCCGCTGCCGACGCCCAGGTCCATGGCTACGAAGCCACCGCCGGGCGTCTGCTCACATCCGACGAAAGCGGTTACAACATCCTGCTCGTGGAAGATTATGCGGCGGAAAATGGGCTGGAAATAGGCGAGGACCTGGCTATCCTCACGCCCGACCAGGGGGAAGTCAGTCTTCGTATCGTCGGCCTGATTGCTAAAGAAGGCATTGGCGTCACCAACGATGGCGTGTTGGGCATTGCTCCCCTGGCAGTCGTCCAGGAACTATTCAACCTGGGAAATGAGCTGAATCAGCTTGAACTGATCATAGACCCGGCAATTGCCAACGACAGCGACGCCCTGGAAAGCCTGCGCCAGCAAATTGCTGCCCGGCTGGGGAATGAATACGACGTCCAGTATCCCGCCTCACGCGGCGAGGCAGTTGCCAATAGTTTAAGCACCTACCAACAAGGATTAAACTTTTTCAGCATTGTCAGCCTCTTCGTCGGTTCCTTTCTCATTTATAACGCCTTCGCCATGACCATTGTCGAACGTACCCGTGAAATTGGCATGTTTCGCGCAATTGGCATGACCCGGCGGCAAATCATGGCCCTGGTGCTATCTGAAGCTGTCGCCTTGGGGTTCATCGGCGCCGCAATTGGCGTAGGGGCAGGCCTCCTTCTTGCTCGATTCCTCACCGATATTGTGGCTGGCTTCAGCGGGAGGCCTATTGAACAGGTAACAACCTCCACTCAATCGCTGGTGCAGGCTTTGGCGGTGGGCGTGGTGGTCACCATCTTGGCGGCAGCGCTGCCAGCAGCCCAGGCGGCGCGCATTTCGCCCATGCAGGCGCTGCGGGTGCAGGGCAACCAGGATGAGGGGCGCTGGCGGGCTTTGAGCCTGCGTTTTGGTCCGCTAACGGTGCTGGCCTCTATGCTGATTATGTATGAGGTGCCGCTGCGTTCCGACGTGGTATTTTACATCGGCGGAAATGCCATTTTTATTATGCTGCTGGGAGCAACGCTTTGTATTCCGCTTGTCACCGGACCGTTGGAGCGATTGGTACGGCCGTTCATCTTCCTCATCTTTGGCAATGAAGGTCGCCTGGGCAGCAGCAACATCCAGCGTGCGCAGGGGCGCACCACCCTAACCGTGGCCGCCCTCATGGTGGGCATCAGCATGGTCATCGGCATCCAGGGCATGACCCTCAGCTTTGAAACGGACATGATGGACTGGGTAGACACGGCGTTGGGCGGCGATTTGTTCGTGCAGTCACCCATTGAGATGCGCCCGGACATAGAGGCGCGGCTGCTGGCGCTAAATGGCGTAACGGCCGTTACCCGTTCCCGCTTCATCCCATCCCGCCTATTTCTGCCCGACGGCAGCGACGAATATGCTGTCTTTGTTGCCGTCGACCCTGCCACCTTCCTCGACGTGCGCAGCTTACGCGTGCAGGAAGGACCTCCCCCGGCAGAAATTATTCGCCAGGTAGCCGCTGGTGGCAGCATTTGGGTAGGCGCCGACGTCGCCAACAAATTCGGCCTTCAGATTGGGGATGAGGTAGAGTTGGAAACGCGGCGTGGCCGCCAGCCCTTCCGTGTCGTGGCCATCGTCATTGACTTTGGCGGGGGTGAAACCACCACCGTCAACGGCTCCTGGGATGATTTGCGCCGTTACTTCGGTGTCACCGACATTAGCAACTTTGCCGTGCGCCTGGCCCCCGGCGCCTCTTTGGAAGCCGTTTCACAGCGAATTGAAAATGAAATTGGCCGTGGCCAAAGCCTTACCGTGGAAAGTAAAGCGGAATTTGAGGAAAAGGTGCGTGAGCTCAGCGCTCAGGCTTTCAGCCTGTTCGACGTGCTGGGGCTGATTGGCCTGGTGGTGGGCGGCCTGGGTGTGGTCAATACCATGCTCATGAACGTGCTGGAACGCATGCGGGAACTGGGCGGCTTACGCAGCCTGGGCATGACCCGCCGCCAGGTACAGCGTATGATTCTGGCCGAATCCGCTACCATCGGGTTTATTGGTGGCCTGTTTGGCGTAGCTTTTGGCACGGTGCTGGCCGACGTGTTCTTAATTGGTCTGCGAGAAATTGGCGGTTTCGTCCTGGCCTTGCAAACGCCATACACAGCCATGGCCATCAGCTTTGGCATTGCTTTCGTGCTGGCTATCGGCGCAGCTCTCTACCCCGCATGGCGCGCCGGACGTGTGAACATCATCTCGGCCATCAAACACGAATAGCCAATCATTCACCATTCATCGTTCACAATTCAGCATTCACGAATGGGCCACCCACGCCTCTTCGGCTTGCAGCGCCCGCACTTTGGCCGGGCCAATTTTGATGTACACCTCTTCCGGTTTGCGGGCGACGCCATCCACTTCCAGCAGCATTTCAATGGGCAGGCCAAATAATCGGCCGTTTTCCTCCAGGTACGGTCGTATCAATTGCCAATCCCGCTCCTCAAAGGGGTAAAAGTCGCCGCCGTTGAGCTGGTCGGCCGTGACCTTGCCGTATGGGTCGCGCACAAAAATGGCCCCGCCGGAAGCCAGCGAGAACAGGTTGCCCCCCGGATACGGCTCGTCCAGGGCCTCCACTTCCCCATCGTCGGTCAGGCGCAGGCCATTGAGCACCACAAAGCCGCCGCCGTTGTGCGGGTCGCCGGCCATGAAGGACTCGGCCAGGTAATCGAGGCAGGTGCCGTTGATGACGGCGCGCGGTTTGCCCACGGCATTGATGAACGGCCGTCCCGCCGCATTGCCCAGCACGTAAATCTCGCCCCCCTTGGCCGCGTAGGCAAAGGTCTGGCCCACGTCGCCATAAACCACCAGCTTGCCCCGCTTCATAATTTGCGCCAGTTGATCTTGGCCATTGCCATGCACGTACATTTCCACGCCGTCCAGGCCCGACCCCAGGTAATCACCCGCCGAACCATACACGTCTATGCGCAGACCATCGGCATTAGCGCCCAGGCCATTGCCCAAAAAGCGATGCCCGGCAGCGCCAACGACCACAAAGCGGCGGAAGCCCTGGTCGCGCAGGCGCACAATCTCTGCCGCCGCCGAGCGCGGCCCTTCCGGCGCAAAACCCTGCGCATCAATTATTACCCTTTGCGTATCGTTGCCGGATAAGGGGTAAGGTTTTTCCGCACAGGAATAGACAAACTTTTCGCTGGGCGAACCGCCCACCATGTCCGCCAGGTGGGTCAAGCTTTCGTCGTAGAGGGCCAGCAGACTGCTGCGGCGCAACTGCCCGGTGGGGTAGCGCCGGTCAAGAAGAAGGGTCAGCGTGTCCAGGGCGCGCTCCCGGCCAGCATCGTCATGGGCTTGCGCTTCCACGGCCAGTAAAAAACCGCGCACGTCAGCGTAAGTCCAGTGAGACATCTTCGCCATCGCCCAGTTAAACAGATCAACGGCCGTTCCTTCGGGCAAGGTCTTGGCACTGGCCTCCCCCACTCCAGCGGCGCTCACAGGTGGACGGCTGACGTCTATACGCACCTGGCGGCCAAATTTGTCGGCACAAATCAGCCGCGCCGTCCCGTTTTCCTGCGGGTAAGCGCTGAAGATGAAGGCGCCGCCGTCAGTGTGGCTCCCCCCGCGGGCGTTCCAATATTTGTCGCCACGGGGCCAGAAACGGCCGTCTTCCCCCGCCAAGGAAGCCAACGCCGCATCAATTCCCTGCTTCTCCGACGCCGCAAAGCCAATGGCCGGACCATCCGGCCCCGCTTGCTGCCAGGCAAACACCTGCGGCGCTAAGCATGGAAGTGTCCGTAATTGCCGTCAGGCGGTACACCGGCTGCTCATTCTCCTGCTCCGACTGGGCAATGATGAAAAACCAGGGGCCGTCCGGCGAGCTGTGCATGTGCGTCTCTTGCAGCATGTGGTAAATAGGCTGCTTTTCCGGCGGCAGCATCGTAAAATCCCGCTCCGTTGTGGGGGCCAGCGCTTCGATCACGTACTCCAGCGGGTAGCCATACACCCGATGCAGCAAATCAAAGACCTGCACCGACACCTCCGTGTCCGTCAGGAACAGCGGGTAAATGTGGCGCTGCGCCAGGTACTCGCTGATGGAGGCATAGTTGGCAAAGTCCCCATTGTGAACCAGCGCCTCATTCATACCAATGAAAGGATGCGCCCCACCCGGATGCCACACTCGCCCCTTAGTGGGATAGCGGTGATGCCCAATCCACACGTGGGCGCGCAAATCTTCAAGCTGGTAATAGCGCACCACGTCGTCGGCATAAGCCACCGCCTTCATCACCAGCAGATTCTTGCCGTGGGACAGCACAAAAGCCCGCGTCACTCCTTCCGAGGCGTAAAATTCAGTGTTCAGACGATAGGTGTTTTGATAAACAATCTCGTCCTCCACCTGCCGCCGCGTCAGCGCCAGCCCATGCTCTGCCTGAAAAGCGGCAAAAGCGGCATCCGCGACGCGCACAAAGTAAACGACTACCTGCGGCGGGCATACATCCAGCCGAGGCAGCGCCCTGTAGTCGGGCAAATGGGGCATTTCGTAAACGTGGTCTAGGGTAAACGTGGGGTAAATGCACTTCTGCTCCACCTTGGCGCGACTGTCCGGGTCCAGATAAGCGACAGCCAGGAGATAGTCGTTGGCCAGCATCTCAGGCGTCACACCAAATTGTGCGGCGTCCAGCCCCACGGCGGCAATACCGCCCCCCTTACCGTTACCCCGGTTACGCATCTGGTCGAGGGCTTGCAGCAAATGGCGACCCGCCACCGGCACGCTGCACGCCATGCCAATCACCCCGCAGCCCCCCTCGGCCGCTTGCTCCCGATCCGTGAAATCCAGGGGCCAATCCGGCCGCAGCGCCTCGCGTGAAGCGAGCAGTTTGTCAATAGGGTTCATTCCAATTCCTCAGATTTTTATAAACCAGCAAATCCTTGCGCCCGCGTAGTTGGCGAATGTCCGTTAAGCCCAGGCGGCGCAAAATGTCGTCAAGCTGCCAGGCAATGGCGCGGTACAAATTGCTGATGCGCTGCGCCCCCCACTCCGGCTTGACGAGAAGCTGCAGTTCGGGGTCAGTGGTGGTCAAGCCAAAGGGGCAGCCGCGCCCGCGCTCACAGTTAGAGCAGCGCGTGCAGCCCAGCGCCACCAGGTCGCCGGTGCCAATGACGCAGCCATCCGCGCCCAGAGCAACAGCTTTGGCCATGTCATACGCAGTGCGCACGCCGCCGCTGGCCAGGAGGGTAATTTCATCGCGGATGCCCTCGCTTTCCAGGTATTTGTGCACCCTGGGAATAGCGTACTCGATGGGCATGGCAATGTTTTTCTTGGCGATTTCCGGTGCAGCGCCCGTGCCGCCGTAGGAACCGTCCAGGTGGACGATGTGCGCCCCGGCGTAGTAGCTGCCCACCGCCACCATGTCCACGTCGTGGGGAGTAGACACCTTTACCGAAACCAGGGCGTCGGGGTTGATCGCCTTAATCCAGTCCACGTGTTTGCGGTGGTCTTCCACAGAGTAAACTGAGTGGAAGGGGAAGGGCGAAAAGAGGCTGACCCAGGGCACGCTTTCGCGCAGTTGGGCCACCGAAGTGGTGGATTTGTCGCCTAGCAAATGGCCACCGAGGCCGGGTTTGGCGCCTTGCGCGTACTTGAATTCGACGATGGGGGCGTGCTGGATAGTTTCCTCGCGTACGCCAAACATGCCGGTGGCCACCTGGGTGATGATGTGCTCTTTGTAAGGCAGCAGCGCAGGCGGGTAGCCGCCTTCGCCGGTGCAGGTGAAGGTTTGCCACTCCTGGGCGGCCATGGCGCGCGCAAGCATGACCTGTTCGCTGACGGAGCCGTATGACATGCCGCCGCCGTAGAAGGGCAGGCCGATGGTGATGCGCTGCGCCTGCTGGCCCGCTTCGTCCTGGCGGCGGTTAAGGGGCAGAGTGAGGTTTACGGCCGTTTCTGCTCCTACCCACTCACTCTCCGGCTTGAATTTAAAATCCAGCCGGTCAAAGCCGCCACCGGAGCGGCCTACTTTGTACTCCAGGCCGTTGATGGGAACACGGCCGTTGCCCGCCATGTACCACGTGGCCAAAATCAGGTCATCGGTCCAGCGAAAATCCCCCAGCGCCGGCGGTTTACCCATTTCCAGACTCGGCCAGTTAGCAAACCCCTCGTGCAGCAGGTGAATGTTCTTCTCGATTACTTCCGGGTTAATTGGTTGTTGTTCACTCATGGTTTTCAATCAGGGAGATTTAAGAGACTGGTTTTTAGGTGTCTCCAATCTCATATCTCTAATCTCCAGTCTCAAAGCCTTCAATACCGGCAAAGGCCGCCGCCTCCAGCTCGTGCTGGAAGAGAGCACGGCCGATTTCACCACGCAAGCGCCGTACTTCACGCAGGCCCATGGCTCCCAAGATTTCCAGCAGTTGGTCGCGCCAGGCGGCCATGAGATTTTGCAGCCGCTGCGCGCCCCACTCCACGGTGAGGTTGGGGGGCAAGCCACAGTTGGGTCTGTTTGCATGGGTAAAGTCACCGTCGAAGGTGGCCTGCATGGCTACCAGCAGCGGCGTGTCCAGGGCCACGACGTCCAGGCCCATGATGATAGCTTTGGGCACGTGTTCGGCGGCGACAATGCCACCGCTGCCCAGAAGTGTCACTTCTTCGCGGATACCGGCGTTGACAAAGGTTTTGTGAGCTTCCTGGATGAGGTTGCTCACGAAACGGCCGTCACTCCCTCGCCCATGATAGTCGGCCACCAGATGGAACACCCGTACGCCCAGCGCGTGGAAACGCAGCAAGTCTTCACCGGCGGCAAAAGGCAGGCGCAGCGCCACCAGCGCCTCCGGGAAGCAGAAGCGAATCTCATCATGCAGAGCCGCATCCCAGGCGGTCATTTCCACCAGGCGCGGCTCAAAAGGCAGGCTGGCAATCTGTTCGCGTTCGTGGGGGGCCACCAGGGGCACGATGTGTGCACCCCAAAGGCCATATTTGCGTAGCTCAGCCAGGGGCAGCACCAGTAAGGTCTGCACATTGTACGCCGCCTGGGCTAGAGCGCGGCAGGCAAGTTCTGTGCGCACGGCTGCTGGCGGCGCATCAAAGAACATGGGGAGCGGGATGGAGAACATGCGCGGCGTCGCGCCCTGGGGCTGCCCTTGCGCGTCGAAGGTAAGGAAATTGGGCTTGGCGCCAATGTCGACCACGGTGGAGATGAACTCGCGGCCGTGAATGCCGTCGCGGGTAGGCCGCACAATTTCCGACATGTCTGTCCACATGCCGTCCCAACCATCGCCGCCAAATCTCCCACGATACCCGGCCCCTTTGACAGGAATGCTGCCGGTTTGCGCTTCGTAGCTGACGGCGTTGACGTGGTTGAAGTGAAAGTAGCTGTCGCCCAGCTTTTGACGCTGGGGATTGTGGCTGATTTCGACAAAGTCGGGGTGCTGGGTGGTGCAGCGCAGGCAGCCCACGCAGTGCTGAGGGCGTGGCGCAAAACCGCCAATGGGGCCGGAAAACACGCCGTACATGCAGGGGCGGCTCAGAACAATGTCTAAATCGCCACGATAATGGATAAATTCTTTGACCAGGTGTTTGGCCAGGCCCACTTTGCTGACGTGAACGGTAAAGCGAGTAGGCCAGGGGGTGATGTCAGGCGCTTCGCGGGTGTCAATGTGGTAACGGTGGTAAGCGCCAGGCGAAACGGTTCGGGTCATGCACGTGCCTCGGTTCAATGTTTTGGAATATGGGGGGAATTGTAAAAGCTTTCACAAATGAGAGCAACTGGATAGAGAAGCCTATGGCTGGCGGAGCTGCCATTCAGGCTGCAGCAAGGAAAAGACGGTTAGGTTATGGAAACGGCCGTTCCAAAAACCATAATCACGCAGGAGTCCTTCGTTTTGGAAACCCAGCTTTTGCAGCAGGTTAATGGAGGGGGTGTTTTCGGGCATAACCAATGCTTCCACGCGGTGCAGGTTCATGTGGGTGTAGCCATAGTGCAGAACGGCCGTTAGCGCCTCCGTCATCAACCCCTGCCGCCACAACGGGCGGGCCAGCTCGTAACCCACCGCCGCGTGGCGGTGCCGCCACTTCCAGTAAATGAAACCACAGGTGCCAATAAGCACATCATCTTCTAGCCGCGCCATGCCCCAGCGAATGGCGGCCTGATTGCGAAAGCTGGCGTTGATGGAGCGAATACGCAACTGCGCTTCTTCCACCTCGGTAAAGGTCTCCAGGCCAAAGGTGCGCGCCACTTCATCGTCGGAGAGAATTTCAAACATAGCTGCGGCATCCGACTGCCTTAGCTGCCGTAAGCGCAGCCGCTTCGTCGTTAATTCCGGGAAAGAAGCAAATACCTCTTGAACACCCATACCTTCCTCAAAAGCAAAGGGGCATTTTAATCTTAGAAGGTAAATTATTCAAAATCTGCGCCTGTTAACTCCGCACTGACCTGCCATAATCTCCGGGCAACTGTCTCATCATAGGATTCGGAAGAAGAGCTGACCGGCTTTTTCTTGTCAAAGTATTTTCCAGTCACACCCTCGACTTCGGGAGACGAAGCCAGGTAAATGGAAGTTTCCGCCCCCTTCTCGACACTCAAGGCAAAGGGGCGCATCAAAGTCATGCCAATGCGGGCCAGAAAACCGTTGTTCTTGGCGAAATTGCTGGCCACAAAGCCAGGGTGCAGGCAGTTTGCCGTCACGCCCGTTCCTTCTAACCGCCGCGCTAATTCGTAGGTAAACAGCACGTTGGCCAGTTTCGACGTGCTGTAGGTGCGAAATCCCGCATACCCGTTTTCCGTTTGTAAATCATCAAAGTTGATGCTCCCACCAAAATGGGCGCCTGATGAAACATTGATAATCCGCGCGGGAGCGCTGGCGCGCAGTGTGTCCAGCAGCAGCATCGTCAAAAGATAGTAACCCAGGTGGTTGAGGGCAAAAGTCAATTCCAGGCCATCTACCGATTCCTGGCGATTCATAAAAAATGCCCCAGCGTTGTTTACCAGCACGTGCAGGCGATCATATTTAGCTTTAAACTCGCTAGCAAATTGGCGAATGCTTTCCTGAGAAGACAAGTCGGCCAGCATCAACTCGACATTGGCGCTACCGCTGGCTTTTTTAACTTCGATTAGGGCCTCTTCGCCACGCTGGCGGCTGCGGGCAACCATGACCACGGTGGCGCCCTTTTTTGCCAGTTCGCGGGCAGTGACTTTGCCAATGCCGGCATTTGCCCCTGTGACCATGACTATTTTGTTTTCCATTGTGAACTCCTCTATCTATTTTGGATAAGGTCGGGCGCGCTTTTTAATAAGCAAATTTAACCAATGCCTGTGCAAACAACTCCACCACGCCCAAATGTCTATTGCTGAAATTACAGCTTGTATTTGCAGAACTTCAGTGCCGTATTAAATAAGTATTCGAAATGAGGAGTGAGCTTGTCGAAGTCTGGCCCTCGACAGGCTCGGGCCTCCCTGTTATCGAAAAACTTTTTTAACACTGTATTCTGTACTCTGTTAACAAAGTTTCACACATTTGTCATTCTGAGTGAAACGAAGAATCTCACGCAATTTGGTTGAGATGCTTCACTGCGTTCAGCATGACAAATGTCAAAAGATTTGCTTAACAGTGAATTCAGTGCCTGAAATGGCATTTCTTCTTGGCATTCCACTTGTTTGAGTGAACTGCTATTACTGTACACGCCTCATTTACTAGGGCAATGGTTTCACATGTCTTACAAAGTTTTGGGGGATTTGTTTATTTGTCGCGTAGGGTCAGCACGGCTAGAGGAATAGAGGAGAGCAAAATTAGGAGGAGTGCCGGAGCAGCAGCCTGGGCAAAAAGAGCTTCGGAGATATTGTTCCACACGGCCGTTGCCAACGAACGGTAGCCAAAGGGGCTAAGGATCAGCGTGGCCGGCAATTCCTTCATTACTGTCAGAAACACCAGGCCCAAGGCGGCCAACAGCCCGGGACGCAGCAGTGGCAGCGTAATGCGCCGGAATACACCGCCGGGGGTTTGGCCCAGGCTGCGCCCGGCTTCTTCCAGGCTGGGGGGCATCTGCAATAGGGACGTGCGCGCCGCGCCTACTGCCTGCGGTACAAAAAGCACCAGGTAAGCTAACACCAGCATGGGTAAAGTCTGGTACAAAACAGGAGCGTATTGCGCACCAAAAAAGACGAAAGCCAAGGCCACCACAATGCCGGGTAAGGCAAATCCGACGTAGGTCAGCCGCTCTAATAACCGGCTGAAGCGACCGGGCTGGCGCACGGAGAGGATCGCCACGGGTAAGGCAGCGAGGATGGCCACAACGGCCGTTCCCATGGCCACCGCCAACGAATTCCAGGAAGCTTCCCCTAATCTTGCCAAATCTTGCCCTCGCGCCAGCCCGCGCAGCAGCCAGTACACCAGGCTGCCTGCCGGACCAACCAGCGCCAATGCCACCCAACCGCTTACGAGCAGCAGGGTAGGCCAGCGCCAGCGTCCCAGGGCTACCGTGGGAACTTGTCGCGCTGCCCCAGCAGAACGGCGCGCATACGCTGCCCGTCCTCGCGTGCGCATTTCGATGGTTACCAAAACGGCCGTTACTGCCACCAGCACCAAAGCCAGGACTGCCGCCAGGGAACGGTCGGCAAAGGAACGGTACTGCAAAAATATCATGCGCGTGAAGGTATCGTAGCGCATCATGGTCACCGCACCGAAATCGCGCAGCACGTACAAAGCTACCAGCAGTCCCCCAGCCACTAATGCCGGACGCAGTTGGGGCAGCGTTACTCGCCAAAAAGCGCCCCACGCTGACAATCCCAGGCTGCGTGCCGCTTCCATTAAAGAGGGGTCTAGCCGCTTAAATGCTGCCCGCGTGGTGAGCAAAATGTAGGGATAGCTCATCAAGGTAAGGGCAATGAAGGCGCCGGGAAACCCATAAATTTCAGGTAAGCGCACTATGCCCAGCGGCTCTAAAGCTTGCTGCAAAGTACCTCGAGGCCCAAAAGTTGCCGCCAACAGGTAAGCAGCCACATAGCTGGGCAGCACCAGCGGCAGGGCAGCGGCCACGGCCCAAAAACGGCGGCCTGGCAGGTCGGTGCTGGTGGTCAGCCAGGCCAGGGGCACAGCAATGAGACTGGACGCCAGCGTAACGCTGCCCACAAGAAACAGGGTGCGCCCTAGGGTAGCAATGGTGGTGGGCTTAAGCAGGGTGGAAACGGCCGTTTCTCCCGCCCCAATCGCCCGCAGCAGCAAATAAGCGGGGGGAAGCAGCATCAAAAAGCCTACACCCAGCGCCAATAACGACAGCCAGGCACGGGACACGGACCAACCACGCCGTTGGTGAAAAGACCACGGAACGCGGGGAAGCGCAATGTGCCGTAAGGATGTGGGAAGGATGCCCATAATTTATACCCATTAATTATGGGCATCCTGGGAATAAATTCTACGCCATCCGTTAACTCTCAGATAAACAGTAAGAAAAAATGCGTTTAACGCAATCACAGCAGAAAGTTAACCGGCGATCAATTCAGGGTTAAAGTTTGGGGCGCAGTTGCCAAAGAACCGGCTATTGGATGCCGATTAACGAATATTGGGTTACCGGCTTGGTTTGTGCTTTGCCGCAGCCCGCCAGAAGGCCGTCGGGAACGGCCGTTTCTGTGGCTACCGTCACCTCAAGCACAGCCCCCGTTTTGTCTGCAAACTGCACTCGCACCTGCTCCCCCTCGGGCCAGGTGCCCAGGTGATGAAAGTCTGCTGCGCCCAGTTTGCCAGTTTCCCGGCGCAAATAGTAGTCGGCCGCCTGCTCTACTTCGCTGTAACAGGACCGCCCCCGGTAGTGCGGCAACGCCACCTTACCACCTCGAATGATCCCCACAAAATCTGCCAGCGCTTCACGCTCCGCCGGCAGGCGGCTGTAAAAAGTGCCATCGGGGAAGGTCAGCACGTTTGGCGCAAAGCGGTGGCCGCCCATGTGGGTGGTCTGCCACACCGCCCGCCCCACCAGGGTTTGCAGGTGCCGGTACACTTCGGCGCCAAACTTGGCGCAGCAGCGGTCCCGCTTGCCGTTGGTACACACCAGGAAGAGCGGAGATGACCAACGGTTAGCGGCAAAGGCTGCTTCGCCAGCCAGAACGCCAGCCACGTCTAGAGTGAGGAGGTCTTCGTACCGCTCCACGTTGAAGCGGTACAGGCGTGGCTCGATTTTGTCCACCACAGCAATGAACAATGTCAATTGCCTGTCAGGAAGCTGGCGGATGAACTGCACGCGGCTGTGCGGAACGGCCGTTACCCAGCCGTCAAGCCACTCCTGCACAGGGGCAGGTAAATCATTTTCGGCCGTTGCTTTGGCTCCCCAAGGGCCATTGTGCTCTAGCAAAAACCACACGCCGGCCTGTAAAGCCTGACCATAAAGGGGTTCATTTAATTTCTGCGAAACTTCTGCGCAGTATGGAAAGTCATCCATGCCAGCATTATACCATTTCTGCAGATAACCAACCCTGACAGTGCTCCGTAGCCAGGGCCGTAAATAGATCTACGTGCGCTAGGGAGTCGTTGAGGGCCGGAATGTAGTGAAACTCTTGACCACCGGCTTCGGTAAAATAATACCGGTTCTCTACATTTATCTCCTCCAGGGTCTCCAGGCAGTCGGCGGCAAAACCAGGGCAAAGAATGTCTACTCGGGCGGTACCGTTTGCGCCCTAGCTGTTTCAAAGTCTGGTCGGTGTAGGGCTGCAGCCACGGTTCGGGACCAAAGCGGGACTGAAAGGTTAGCTGCCAGCGATTTTCTGGTAGGCCCAATTCAGCAGAGATGAGTTCGGCCGTATCCTTGCACTGGCATTCATAAGGGTCACCCTTGCGCGTATAGCGCGCTGGCACGCCATGCATGGAGAAAATTAGCTTGCCATTCCATTAAGCTCCCCCTTTTCAGCCCAATGCGCCCGGATAGAGTCTGCAATAGCCTGCACGTACAGCGGGTGGCGGCAATATTCATGCACCGTGCGGATTTCTGGCAACCATTCCCATCGCTTAAGCTCATCGAATACCACGTCAAAAATGGTGCCTACAGTGGTCACCGAATATTGCGGGTACATGGGCAGAATGAGAAAGCGGCGCGATCCGGCATCCTGCAGCGCTTGCAGCCCTTGGCGGATGGAGGGTTGGCCGTAGCGCATGGCCAGTACAACTTTAACTGGGTTCTCCCACGCCGCTTGCAGCTTTTCTTGCAGCTGTGTGGCAATGCGTTGGGAATAAACCATCAGCGGAGAGCCTTCCGGGGTCCAAATGGAGGCGTACGCTGCGGCCGACTTCTTGGGCCGCACGTTGAGGATTATGCCGTACAAAATGGGATACCAGAGTAAACGGGGGTAATCGATCACGCGTTTGTCGGAAAGGAACTCGCGCAAATACGGCCGTAATGCCTGTTTCGTCGGCGCTTGCGGCGTCCCCAGATTAACCAGCAAAATTCCCATCGGATCCTTTTCGTAACTCATATCACCTCAAAAAACTGGGGTGCGCCAAGCAAAAGCAGGGCGACACCCCAATCAATTTCAAATGGTGCAGCTCAGTTTGCCAAATGCACTCAATCTGCGGAAATAACTGCCGGTTTGGGTGTTGAGCATCCGCCGCCTCTTCTTTGACAGCCTGGGAGGTTGTAATATCCAGCTTGCCAATGGCTACCAGCGCCACCACCAGAAGCAGCGCTTCGATCACAAAAGCGGTGCCATACGCCACCAGGTGGTTCTCATTGGTCAATGCCTGCATGCCGTCAACCAGTACGCCACCCAGCAAGCTGGCCAGGGCGCGGCCCAGTTGGTGCCCCACACCCCACACGCCCACCATCAGACCGGCCCGTTTCAGGCTGGTGAACTCCACCGTATAAGCCAGCAGGCTGGCTGCCGTCAGGCCTGTGCCCAATCCCAGGCCGAGTACGAAAAGGCGCAGCAGGTTGGCATTTTGCAGCACGCCCGCCAAAATGATGCCGGGGAAGAGCAAAATGACGAAGACCAAACCAATGCGGAAGACACGCTTGAGCCCCAGCAGTTTGAGCAAAAAGAGGCCCGAGAGCAAGATGGACAGCAGGGTGCCTATACCCCAAAACATGGTTAATTGGGTCGTTTGGCCAACATCCAGGCCAAATACCAGGCCACCGTAGGGCTCCAGGAGCACGTCTTGCATCTGGGTACCCAACAAGGTCAGGGTGACAATAAAGAAGAAGAGGCGCACCATGGGATCATTCCACAACTCCTTGCGGAAGGTGTGACCAAAACTGGTGGCCTGGGCCTCTTTGGTTGCGCGGCGCACGGCTTCAGTTCGTGGCTCCTGCTTCACGGCCGCCAAAATGGAGAATACGGCTGCCAATACACCAATGACCACAACAACGGCCGTTAACCGTGCAGAACTATAAGGCTGCAGCGCTTGCCCCACAATGCCCGCACCGGCAATTAATCCCACCATTTTCACGACTTCGTACAGATTCGCCGCCCGCGAACGGGGTGCGCCAGGGGCAAACTTGTCGGCAATGAGAGCCTGAAAAGTATTATTGGCCAGGTTCTTGCCTACACCATACACAATCAAAGCCACCAGCGTTGCCGCAGCCCCCACACTGACCAGGCTGGTGGTGTTTAGCACCAGCACAACAGAAAGCGCCGCGCCCAGGCCCGACAAAATCGCCCCCAGCATAATGTATGGTTCCCGGCGCAAGCCGGCCACCGGCAGCGTGTCGGACAAATGCCCCAGCCAGATGCGAATGGGGGCAACCAGCAGCGGTACGGCTAAAAACAGGCCCGCCAGCGTTTCTGGTAAACCTAACTCGACAACCATAACCCGATTGATGACACTGCCTGCTAAAATACTGATCAGCGTCAGGCTAAGCGGCGCACCCGCTAAGCGAATTAAATCAAAAGCCTTTTTCATAATTTCTCTGTCCTTTTTGTCATTGCTCTTGCAATGCAGCGCGGGACGCTCACAAAAGCCGGTTATTTGCCTTGCGCCTCGCGCCACACTTCCTTCGTTTCTCTCTTCCCAGCGCAGATCAGCCCTTACTCTAAAAGCAGGTTCTGCCCGGCATCTACGTTTTCATCTTTAATGGCGGCGTATATCTCGGCAATGGCCAGGTGTACAGCGTTAAGCACGTGGTTAATGCGACGCATCAACCGCAGGTTGTCTTGCTGGCGCACGCCTGCCGTATCCGGTAGCTGGAGTGCTACCTCAATGAGCTCATCACGGAAAAATATGGAGGCAGCTAAAGCATCGGTCAAAGCCATGCCAATCGCCTGATTGATACGGCCGTACTCATGACCAATGGCTTGCGCCTCAGCCAATAATCCCCCATTTTCATCTTCACTGGATATGTACTGCAGCGTCAGGCCCATTAGCCGCCTGCCTAACTGGCGATGCTGATCCCGGTGATCGGCATCCATCGTTTCCATCCATGGCTTGTGACGCTGGGTTTCAATTCCTTGGCGCGTGCGCGTCATGGCCTGCTCTGCCCAGGCCTGGACCATAGGCATGGGTTGCTGCGCTCGCCTTTGCTCCTGCAAAAAACGGTCAATGTCATTTTGCGAAAACCGCCTGTGGCCACCCGGCGTCAGCATGTAAGGGATGGAACCATTATCTGCCCAACGCCGCAGCGTTCCCGGATGCACATTTAGCAATGCGGCTGCGTCTTTTAATGAAAGCCAGTTCCCGGTAATCGTTTCGTTAGCCATAAAAGCCCTTAATATGGTTTGCAGGCAAGTCAAATAGTGCCGTCTGAGGAAATGGTATGCTCATCAGTGGTGATGAACATACCAGAATCCTCAAACGTCAAAGCAAGGAGGGTAACCTGAAAATTGCGTTTGGTTGCGAGCCTGATGGCGGCTCAAATGAAGTAAAAAGGGTTCCTATCGATTTGAAATAATTCTATACAAACCTATACAACTCTAAATAATTCTACGCATTCCCTAACAGATGGCAAACTTTTTTTTCAATGCATGACATTTGTCACAGAATTTTATGTGACATGTCACGGTTGGTAAGTATCCTGTCAATTAACGGGGGCTATACAACCAGGCGGGTTGGCTGCCTGGGTTCACAATTTCGCTGGACTCGCCGTTGATGAGGTCAACCAGCCATACGGCAGGTTTGGCCAGGGGCGTGTCCAAATCGTAGCGGTGGTAGAGGAGGAAACGGCCGTCGGGCGACCAGGTTATATTCTGATGTAAGGTATTCGCCGAGTCCGTCACCGGGCGGGCATTCTGGCCATCCGCATCCATCACCCACACCTGGTTGCCCCGCTCTGGCTGCCCGTTGCTAAAAACCCGGCGCACAAAAGCCACCTGCTCCCCGTCAGGCGACCAGGCTGGCCAACTGTCGCTGACGTCTAGTTCCTGGCTGATATCTGTCAACACGGCATCCCCCACGTCAAAGCGCAGCAGGTGCGTCAGGGCCTGGGAGCCTTCGCGAAGGGTCTCGCGGTTCACGTCGGTCAGCAAAACCGCCTGCCCGCTGGGCGACCAGACAACCGACATGCTGGTTATGGTGGGAAACTCGTGGACGCGTCCATCAGCCAGGTTGTAAAGCTGGATTTTTGTGGGCATGGCCGGGGCGATGTAGCTGAGCCATTGGCCATCAGGAGACCAGGCGGGGCTGAATCCGGGTAGGCTGGTATCCTGAAAAACCGGCGCCGTTTCCCCAGTGGTCAGGTCTAGCCACCATAGCGTTGTGGTACCGGCGACGTTTTCCGGTGAAATGTCAAGCTGTTCGTAAACGATACGGGAACCGTCTGGAGCAAAAGTGGCGTTGCGGCAGGCGATCATTGGGCATTCCAGCAGCCGTTGGTGACGGCCGTTTTCATCCATCAACCATAAATCGCTGCCGCGGTCGGCGCGCAGGGCAGCGTACACAACGCGCTGCCTGTCAGGGGAAAGCGTGTAATTCCAAATTCCGTAAGGGGTCTGCGTGAGCATAATGGGCGCACCGCCGGCAGCCGGCACGCTGAAAAGCTGGTACATGCCCTGGTCGTCGAGCACCACATAGAGGACGCGGGCAGTTTGCAATGAAAAGGCGGAGATGGGCTTGCTGGCTTTGGGTTGGGTAAGGGACAGCGGCGTGGAAACGGCCGTTTCCACGTCTGCCTGGGCCAGATACCCTGCGCCGCGCGCCGCATTCCAGGTCAGCACCAAACCCAAGCCCAGTACCACCAGGGCGCTGGCCACGGAGATGGCCGGTGCGTAGCGTTCCACCTGCCCAAAACGGGCAAAAAGCCGCCGACTTTGCACCATGGCCAGACCAATGGCAATGAGCACGGCCGCCAGCCCCAGGCTGAAGCTCACAATCAGGGACAGTCCCAAAGTAATGCGGTTCAGCGCCACTGCCACCAATAAAATGGCGATGGCGTCCGGACAGGGTACCAACCCACCGCTGACGCCTAAACCAATCAACGAACGCCAGCGCACCATTCCTGCGCCAGAATCGGCCGTCAACACCTCGTCATACACCCGCGTGGGGATGTCAGCGCCGATGGCAATGCGTTTGCGTGAACCGTTTTCCGTATCCTGTAATCCGCCAGCGGAGAAGGGTTCGACATTCCCGGATAAAGGTGCACGAGAAAGCTGATTCGCTTCCGCCACCACCGCCGCTTTTTCCCGGATGCGTTTTTGCTGCACGCCGCGCCAGCCGCGCCAGCGCTGCCACAACAAACCGATGCCCATAGCCATGATGAGCAAGCCGGAGGCCATCTCCAAAATGGGGAATAGGTCGGTGGGCACCAAAAAACGGGAAGCTACCAGGGTCAGCGTGCCAATAGCCAGCACGGATCCGGTATGGGTCAGGGTAACTACGCCTCCCAAGGCAGCGGCATGTTTGGGCGTACCCCGCGACCCCACCAGGTAAGCGGCTACCAACGCTTTGCCGTGGCCTGGGGTCAGGCCATGCATAGCCCCCAGCACCAGGGAAATGCCCAAAGCTGTCAGTAAGAAAATAGGCGTCAGTTCTTCGTTGCGCACCAGGGCGGTGAGCCTTGCGTACGGGCGGGTGTCTTCGGGCTGTGCCGGTGCAGGCGCAACAGCGCTAACGCTATCGCCTGAGGCGGCTGGCGCAGATGGAGCCGCTGCACCGCTGGCAGCCAGGGCCGGGGTGCCGCTGTCCCAGTAGCGTAACGGCGCAGCCTCGCTGTCGGGAAAAACCATGGTGAATATGAGACGGCCGTTTTCTTGCTGCGGCCGTTCAAAAGTCATGTCCTCTTCGCCATACACGTAAAACCAGTTGATGCTTAAAGATTCGGCATAGGGGTTGTAGAGCAGCAAGTCAGTGGGGCCAGCATCCACAAAAGAGGTGGTCAAACTGGCGGTGATGACGGCGTCCCCCAATTCGAAAGCGGTGAGGTCGGTTGGCCAGGAAACGGCCGTTACCTCCCAACTAAGGTCCGTGTCTCCCAGCGTGCTCTCCCAAGCGGCCAGTAAGGGGTCCAACCACGCCTCAGCCTCGGCAGCATCCACTTCATCGTTGCCATCTGTATCGGCCTCGTACCAGGTGGAAGCGGCCAGCAGCGGCCCTGGTGATAGCGTGTAGGTTAATTCGGCTCCAGCGGGCGTCACGCGCAAAGTGTAAGTTTGCGTGTACATGTCTGCCGGATGCGCCGCTGCCGGTTGGGGTTGGAGCGCAATTAGCAGCCCCAAGAGCATCAAAGCTATCACCCATTTGGTACGTCTTCCTCGCATGGGCTAAATTTTAGCGAATTCTGGAAGAAGCGCGAAGGGAAACGGCCGTTTCTCACCCCCTTGTGAAAAATTCCACAACTTTTTCCTTACCACAACGTATTGAATAGCACTCCATCAGGGAGCTAAATCTGTGTTTTGGAGGTAAAAAATGAAAGGAAAATGGGTTGATATCTTTTGGGGAATCGTCCTCATCCTGCTAGGAGGACTCTTCTTAACGCGTAACCTCGGTTACATTCCTGATCTCTCGCCAATTCTCTGGTCGTTGGTGTTTGCAGGCACCAGCGTCGTCTTTTTTGTCAGCTACATCGCCAAAGGTAAGGAGCAGTGGGGCTGGCTGTTCCCCGCATTGCTCAGCGGCTCCATTGCCGTCATTATCTGGCTGGCAGAAGCAGGGCGCGACGGGGCTTTTATGGGCACCTTGGTGTTGTGGAGTTGTGCCATACCCTTCTTTATAGCTTTTGCCCTGGATCGCCAAAAGAATTGGTGGGGTCTTATTCCGGGTTGGGTTATGGGTATGATTGGCGCGGTGGTGCTTTTCGCCGATACCGTTCGCGGAGAATGGATTGGGGCATTGATTATGTTTGGTATTGCCCTCCCCTTCTTCATCGTGTATCTGGCCAACCGCCAACATTGGTGGGCGCTCATTCCAGCCTACGTACTTTCCGTCCTGGGGGTCATCATCCTCGCCAGCACATCTACCAGTGGTGAATGGATTGGGGCATTCTTCATGTTTGCGATTGCCCTGCCTTTTTATGTGGTTTACTTACGAAACAAGGAATTCAAATGGGCGCTCATTCCAGCTTTTGTCCTTACAGCATTGGGCATAGTGGCGGGCATTAGCAGCGCTGTGCAAGGGGAATTTGTAGGCGCATTCTTCATGTTTGCTATGGCCTTGCTTTTCGCCATCATTTATTGGCGACAGAAGGAAAATTGGTGGGCGCAAATACCTGCAGGCATTTTTTCCAGCATCGGCGTGGTTGTTCTTTTAGGAAGCTGGCTAAATCCGGAATCGCGGCTAGAAGAGTTTTTAGGAGTCCTGCTGTTCTTGGGCATTGCGGCAACCTTTGGCATTTTGTGGCTGCAGCGCGGCCGTTACCCTGTGGAATGGGCTAAATATCCTGCCGTGGGCTTTACGATTGGCTCCCTGTTGGTGCTGGTGCTGGGTAGAAACCCCGAAATCATCAGCGCCGTAGCCTTGATCGTTATTGGCGTCTGGCTGCTTTTTGAAAATCGGCGACAGCCGAAGCTAAAAGGGTAATCAACACTCGGCCCCACAAAAAACAACCTGCTCGATGATGGCAGGTTGTTTTTTTATTTCCTGATGGTCTAAATTTCCACCGGATAGTAGCAAAGCCCCGTGGTGCCAGGACCGGAATGAACCCCCAAAGCCGGGGAGAGCTCGCTTACTATTGATTCAACGCAGGTCAAACGCTCCTCAACCAGCGTTTTGAGTTTTGCTACTTCACCTAGCGCCGCGACGTGAGTGTAGGCAATCTTAACTTTGCCCATGTAACCGACCGTTTTTTCGATGAAATCCACCATGGCATGATACGCTTTTTGGCGGCCCCGCGTGCGGCCCAGAGCCACAATGATGCCATCTTCCATGCCAATAAGCGGCTTGATGGAGAGCAGGCTGCCCATGAGATGCGTGGCTTTGCCAATACGCCCACCCATGTAGAGGTATTTCAAGGTATCGGCCGTTTGCACCATTTTGGTGATGGGTACCATTTCCTGCACGCGACGCACAATCTCGCTCAAAGGATGGCCCTCTTGGGCTTTACGGGCAGCTTCTATAACCATCCAGCCGGTGCACATAGCCACGTTTTGCGTATCTATGACGGCAACTTGCACCTCTGGGTGCTGCTGGCAGAGCATGGCAGACCCTACTTCGGCAGCCTGGTAGGCGGCGCTGCCCTTAGCGGTCATGTGAATGCTGATAATATCTTTGGCATTTTCTTCTTCCACCAGGCGCCGGTACAGCTCAAAGTATTCACCTGGACCAGGAGCGGCCGTTTTCGGCAGGGTTTCGGCGCTGGAAAGCCACGGGTAGAAGCTGTCGGCCTTTGCTGTGACCAGATCACGCAGTACCTCCTTACCACGGTGGATATAGTAAGGAACCCAGTGTATGTTGAGGCTAGCCAGCATGTTCTCGGGAATACTGGCACAGCTATCGGTAACAACGGCAACTTTTGACATCGCTATTTCGCTCATAGTTAAATTTGCGCAAAAGGGGTAAATACCCCACTTACCTGCGCCATTTATAACACTTTTCTCTTTTCCAGGCTGCGCATAAAAGGGTATACTTTGAAGGTTCAAAGAGAAGAGCCACCTTCCATAATCGCAGCATTTTTGAGGAGCACGATGAATCAGATCGAGAAAATTGCGATCAGCACAGGCGGAGGGGATGCGCCTGGACTCAATGCCGTTATTCGCGCAATTGTGCTTTCGGCTATCAACCGGGGTTGGGAGTGCGTGGGCATTCGCGATGGCTACAATGGCCTGCTCCAACCAGAAGCGTTTCCCCAAGGAGGACTAATCCCCCTGATGCGCAATTCTGTGCGCGGCATTACCCATTTGGGCGGCACAATATTGGGTACAACTAACCGGGGAAACCCATTAAAGTATCCGGTGCTTGGGGAAGGCGGAGCGTGGCAGGAAGTAGACCGCAGCGCAGAATTGGTGGAACTTGTGCATAAGGAAGGCATTGACGCGCTGGTGGCAATCGGCGGCGATGGTTCGCTGGCCATTGCCCACAGGCTGTTTCAGCACGGACTGCGAATAGTTGGCGTGCCCAAAACCATCGACAATGACCTGGATGGCACGGTAATCACCTTTGGGTTTGACACGGCCGTTTCTTTTGCCACCGAATGCATGGACCGCCTGCACGCCACGGCCGAATCTCACCGCCGGGTGATGGTCGTAGAAGTCATGGGGCGCTATGCCGGATGGATTGCCCTGAATGCTGGCGTTTCGGCGACGGCCGACGTGATTCTTATTCCCGAAATTCCTTACGACATTCACAAAGTAGCGGAAAAAGTGCTGGCGCGGGAGCGTAACGGCCGTTCCTTTACCATGGTAATGGTAGCTGAGGGGGCCAAACCCCTGGGCGGCGAGTTTACGGTACAAGAGCGTATCGTGGGCGCAGCCGAGCGGCTGGGCGGCGTTGGGCAAAAAGTGGCCACTGCCCTGGAAGCGCTTACCGGCAAGCAGACCCGCGTGGTGGTGCTGGGGCATTTGCTGCGCGGCGGCACGCCCACCACTTTCGACCGCCTGCTCAGCCTACGCTTTGGGGCGGCGGCCGTGCGTGCCCTTGATGAGGGACAAAATGGCGTGATGGTAGCTCTGGATCCACCCACTGTACGTTACGTGCCGCTGGAGGAAGCTACCAGCCGCATGAAGACTGTCCCGCTGGACAGTGACACTATGCTCACTGCCCGCGACCTGGGCATCTGTTTTGGCGATTAAAGTGGCAGGTGGATAGTACCTTGTTAAAAAAGTATTCGAAATGAAGACTGAGCTTGTCGAAGTCCGGCCCTTGACAGGCTCGGGACTCCCTGTTATTGAAAAACTTCTTTAACACTATACTAGTACACCGTAAGATAAATTATTTTGCATTTGAGAATGCTTCATTCTCTTCATTAACAACTACATAATGCGAATTAAGCTTTTTCCGGACAGCGGTTAGCGAAAACTGCCAATTGATCTTAATCTGCTTTTCGTGGCGTTCTGTTACGATAGCCATTACTTCACTTTTGAGTTTAGCCATGGTCGGGATACGCCGATTGAGACAAAGGCGAGCCAGAGCAGAAAACTCAATTTCAATCATGTTCAGCCAACTAGCTGATTTGGGCGTGAAGTAGAACTCAAATCGTTCAGCTAGTGCGAATGCCTCGTCAGCTGGCAAGTTTTCGTAAAAAGCGCTGACATCATGGGTGTTAAGGTTGTCCAGAACCAGATGAATCTTGGCCGCTTCAGGATAAGCCGCCGCCAACGCCTGACAAAAAAGGAAAAACTCCTTTTTTCTACGCTGTGCAAATACACGAGACAAGCGCTTACCAGTCAGAGGTTCGATAGCGGCTAATAGGCAGCAAGACCCATTTTTCTCGTAGGCGTAATGCTCACGACGTGATTGACCTGTTTGTAGAGCCAATGGCTCGACGGTGTCACCAATGAGAAAACACGGCCGTTCATCATAACAAATGACAGGGTTAAGCGGGTCATAAGGCAAGGCATAAAGGGCGAGTATGCGTTCCATGCGCGCAATGAAACGGCTGTTTATCTTGCCAATGCACCAGTAGCGCTTCAGGTGAGGCTTAAGTTCGTTTTTTTCAGGATGTCGCTGACCTGGGTATGGGAAATGCTGGCGCAATATTCCAGCTCAACCACTTTTTCAGCCAGCAAACGCAAGTTCCATTGCCCGTACCCTTCAGGTGGCTCACTGCAAGCCAGCGCAGTTATTTTTGCGCGCTGTGCGCCATCAAACTTGATGGGTCGTCCACTGCGCGGTTTGTCAAGCAGACATTCTAAGCCTGCTGCTTTATATTTTGTCGCCCAAGTGGACACTGTTTGGTAGGTTGTTCCCACTGTTTCGGCGACGGATGTAAAGGTTTTGCCACGGTCAAGTTCTAGCAAAGCCGTTGCTCGCTTATACACTCTGGCTCTGAGCTTGCCTTGGCTTGTTAAAAACTGCAATCGCTTTCGATCATCTTCGCTAAGTTGTACATGTTGTTTTTTCATGCCACTAGCTTAGCGTGCGCTCCATCTGGAGCAAGATTTTATTGGAAAATTTAATTTACGGTGTACTAGGCTGAATACCTGTCCACACTCAACATTTAGGAGGACTTGCTCATGACTCAACTAATCGGCGGTATTGAAGCAGGCGGCACAAAGTTTGTGTGCGCCATTGGAACTGGACCCGGCGACCTGCGCGATGAGGTGCGCTTTCCCACGACGACCCCGGTCGAAACCATCGGCCAGGCCATCCAATTTTTTCGGGAGCAAGAAGCAAAACATGGCAAACTGGCGGCGATTGGTGTGGCTGCATTTGGCCCACTGGACCCAGAACCCTCTTCACCGACATACGGATACATCACCACAACGCCCAAACCAGGCTGGGCCAACGCTGATTTCGTAGGCGCAATCCAGGAAGCCTTTGATATTCCCGTTGGCTTTGACACTGACGTGAATGGCGCAGCCCTGGGCGAATGGCGCTGGGGGGCGGCAAAGGACGTAAACACTTTTATTTATCTGACCATTGGTACGGGTATTGGCGGTGGGGCGATGGTAAACGGCCGTCTCCTCCACGGTTTGGTCCACCCCGAGATGGGCCACATCAGCCTGGTCCATGATTGGGAAAAAGACCCCTACGCCGGGCGTTGTCCCTACCATGGCGACTGCCTGGAGGGCATGGCTGCCGGACCGGCCATTGGCGAACGCTGGGGCGTCAAAGGGCAAGAACTAACGCCTGATCATCCCGCCTGGGAGCTGGAAGCCGATTATCTGGCCCAGGCTTTGCGCACAATAATTTGTACCCTTTCACCCCAGCGCATCATCATGGGCGGCGGCGTCATGGAACAGCCCCAGCTCTTTCCTCTGGTACGGCAAAAAACCCGCGCTTATCTCAATGGCTACGTGCAGCATCCGGCCATTTTGGAGCGCATTGAAAGCTACATTGTGCCGCCGGGCCTGGGCAATCGCGCCGGGGTGCTGGGGGCTATTGCCCTGGGGCAGCAGGCGTTGATAGCTTAGCTTATTACCGGCTACCCTTTGAAATAGATGGTAAAGGCGGCCAATAGTCGCCCTACCGCAATAATGGAGAGCGTCGTCACCAGCCCCAACTGGGCCGAGAGTGCGGGACCGCCCAAAGAGCCTAACAAAATCGCGGCATTCAGGGCCAGGTTGTACCAGGCCAGGTGCGCCGGGCGATTGTCATCGGGTATGTTTTCCAACAAATAGTTAGCGATGACACCACCCACCAAGGACCAGGCCACACCCCCTACCACCGAGGTGAACAAGAACAGCGGCAGGTCGCGAGACATGGCCGTTAGCGCTGGATAAAAGCTCATAAGGATTGAGCCCGCTACCAGCAGCCGGTAGTTACCGAATCGGCTGGTCAACCTGGCTAGCTGGGTAGAACCAAAAAGCACGCTGGTGTAGAAAAGCGCTGTACCGAGCCCAATTTGCTGGTCGTTAAGGTGTAAATTATTCACCCAATAGAGGGGGAAAAGGGGAATAGCCAGGTATTGAGTCAGGTGGAAGAAGAACAGTGCGGCAATAATTTGCCCGTAACGGCCGTTTAACACCGAAAGCTGCAGCAAATTGCGCCAGTTGGCCGCCCGAGCCAGAAAACGCAGCCCCACCGTTTGCCGTAAACTATCCCCCCAGGTGCGAAACAGTCCTGGGTCAGACAGGTTGCGACGCCGCTGGCGGGAATGAAGGGGTTGCTCGGTTAACGGCCGTACAAACCACAAATGCACTGTGCTCATAGCGCCGCCCAAAAAGCCCAGCCCAAACACCACCTGGTACCCGAGGGGAAAGGGCAGCGTATCCAGCAGCCAGCCACTGAGCAGCGATACGCCAATGTAAACCATAGCCAGCAGCGCATTGCGCATGCCCGCCACGTGCCCCCGCCACGCCAATGGCACCGCTCCGGCAAAGAGGGCGTTAAAGCCTACCGCCAGCGCCGAACCGGGCACGCTCATCAACAGCGTCAGCACAACGAGCGCCCAAATCTGGCCCTGGGGCAGCAGCCACATGGGCAGGAAAATCCAGGCTAGATAAAAAATTCGGTGGAAAACGGCCGTCCAAAAGACGCTGCGGCTAATAGGGCGGCTGCGCAGCCATTGGCTGGCGGGCAGCGTAAACAGCAAGCTAATCACTGCCGGCCCAGCATTCAGCAGCCCAATCTGCTGCGCGCTGGCTCCCTGCCGCGCCGCAAACACGCCCACAAAGGATATGGCGCTGCCGCTCAACACACCATACCAGGCAATATCGAGATAGAGATGCAAAAAATTAGCCCGGTATTCACCGGGCACATTTTTGCCAGCCGATAACAATGCAATCCTTGCCATTTTCATAATTGCGCAATCTTGATTGTTGCGCCTCAGATGATATTAAACACAAAAAAAGCCCGCCGGGTTCGCAAACCCGACGGGCTAAAGTGTAACCTTATTTATTAATCCCGGCGACCACCCGACAGCAGCAAAATATAGTACAAAAGTGTGCCAATGGCCGTAACTGCGGCAGCCACGTAAGTCAGTGCAGCGGCATCTAAAACCTTGTCAACACCCTTGGCTTCATCGCCCATCACCAGTCCACTACTTGTCAATAACTGCTTGGCACGGCGGCTGGCATCAAACTCTACCGGCAGCGTCACCAGGGCAAAGACCACGCTGGCGGCAAAAAGAATAACTCCCAACCAGGCCAGTGGCGTAAGCTGCAAGAAGAAACCGGCGATAAAAATCCAGGGTCCCAGAGAGCTGCCAAACTGTACGGCAGGCACCAGGCTGCTGCGCAAGCGCAGTGGCGCATATCCGCCGGCATCTTGCAAGGCGTGCCCCATTTCGTGGGCTGCCACGCCAGCCGCCGCTACGCTGGGCGTGCGGTAAACTTCAGGACTAAGACGCAGCACCTTTCCGCGCGGGTCATAATGGTCAGACAATGTGCCCTTCACCTCCTCAATGCGCACGTCATACAACCCTTGCGCATCAAGCAAGGAGCGGGCAATTTCTGCCCCGGTCATATTTCGCAACGTACGTACCCGGCTGTACTTTTTGAACGCGCTTTTGACGCGAGATTGCGCCCAAAAGCCTAGCAACAGGCCAGGTAAAGCAAAAACGAGGTATAACGGGTCGAAGAACATTTTCTATTCCTATCTTTTTCTTTGCGAGATTGGTACAGGCTTTAAAACGGCCGTTTTCTTTGCATCATGCTGGCGTTTTAAAACCTGCATTACGAACAGACCTGTAGTCAGAGTCTGAAGAGCCAAAAACCATACAAACCAATTTACGCCAGTCATGTTAAACTCCTTGAGTTAGTATTTCGTTTGATTTTGCATATTGTTATAGGGTAAGTCAACAGCCCCACCCCGTTTCCAACGAATGTCTTATAATAGGCAGGTCTGGGCTAATGTATTGCTTAATTAGCCACGAATGTTGTGCACTAACGAAAGGTATTGACCTGAAAGTTAAGGCAAGGAAACGAAGTTCTTTTTGCTCGTAAACGAGGTTCTGCATGCAAGAAAATTTTGGATTACCGCGAGAGTTGGGCGATAGCCTGCTGCTGCGCTGGGCTACACAAGATGACGCAGACGAATTGGCCCGGTTTAATATCGACCTGCACAGCGACAATCCTGAAGAACCCGATACGTTTTTGGGGCACTGGACCCATGACTTAATAAATGGGGAACATCCCACCACCGAGGCTGATGATTTCACCGTGGTTGTAGACACAAACCAGGATGACAGAATTGTTTCCAGCCTCAACCTCATTTCCCAGCGCTGGGCGTATGAAGGGGTTGAGTTTGGCGTCGGCCGTCCAGAGTTGGTAGGCACGCTGCCCGAATTCCGCCGCCGGGGATTGGTGCGGGCGCAGATGGAGGCTGTGCATGCCAAAAGCGCAGCAAGGGGCGAAATGGTCCAGGCTATCACCGGCATTCCCTGGTATTATCGCCGGTTTGGCTACGAGATGGCCCTGTACCTGGGGGGCGGTCGAGAGTTTTTCTGGCACCGGTCGGGGAATGAAAAGAAGTCCGAGACAGAACTGTACCGGTGGCGAGAAGCCACGACGGCCGATTTGCCGGAACTGAAGCGCCTCTATGAAGTATTCGGCCGATTTTCCATGATCCAGCGCGTGCGTGATGAAGAACTGTGGCAATATGAGCTGACCAAACCCCACAAAGATTCCCCATATGCCCGCAGCTTTCACCTGGTTGAAAACACCCATGGTGATTTGGTAGCCTACGTAGAGTTTCGGCAGTGGGGTCAAGGGTTCTTTGTGCGGGAGTTTTGCGTGCAGCCCGGCCATTCGTGGCGAGCAGTAGCCTTATTCGTGACCCAGGCTCTTAAAGAAAAAGCTGCCGCGCTCAATAAAGAGCGGGAGAAGCCTATTCAGCAGATTACCTTCGGGCTGGGTAGCGAGCATCCAGTATATCAGGCGCTGGGGCGGCAGTTGGAGCAGCGTCGGAGACCTTATGCCTGGTACATGCGTGTGCCGGATTTGCCCGGTTTCTTGGAGCACATTGCCCCGGTTTTGGATCGGCGGTTGGCGGAAAGCGTGCTGGCCGGGCATTCGGGTCCGGTAAAGCTTAATCTGTACCAGCAACAACTGCTGCTGCGCTGGGAAAACGGCCGTTTCCAACCTGTCACCAGCTACGAACCCAAGCGCCTAGAGGAAGGCGACGCCGTCTTCCCGGATCTCACCTTTTTGCAGCTTTTATTCGGTTACCGCAGCATGGCCGAGCTGGACCACGCCTTTGCCGACTGTTACGCCAGTGAGGAGGCGCGGATTCTACTGGACATCTTGTTCCCGAAACGGCCGTCTTTGGTCATTGGTTTAGGATAAGAGAGCGATTGGGGATCGACCAATCTCAAGTCTCAAAGTTACCATGCTGAATCCGATTCAACCCTTTTTAGACCAACAAGGCGTGCTGGTGCTGGATGGCGGACTGGCCACCCAGTTGGAAGCGCGGGGGTGCGACCTGCGCGACGCCTTGTGGTCGGCGCGGCTGCTGAGGGACAACCCCGACCTCATTCGCCAGGTGCATCTCGATTATTACTGGGCCGGGGCAGACTGTGCAATCACCGCCAGCTACCAGGCTACCGTCACCGGGTTTGTGCGTCAGGGCATGGCGGAAACGGCCGCTGCCCGGCTTATTCGTCTCTCGGTGCAGTTAGCCCAAGAAGCCCGCGACCAGTTCTGGCAGCACGCCAACCAGAAGCAGCGGCTGCGGCCCCTGGTGGCCGCCAGCGTTGGGCCCTACGGCGCATACCTGGCCGACGGCTCCGAGTACAGCGGCGCATACGACTTGGAAGAAGTTGGCCTTCTGGAATTCCACCGCCCCCGCTGGCACATATTGGCCGAGGCTAAGCCAGACCTCATGGCCTGCGAAACATTGCCCTCTTTCACCGAAGCGCGGGCGCTGGCCCACCTGCTGCCAGAAACACCAGACATCGTGGCCTGGTTCAGCTTTAGCTGCCGGGACGGCCTGCATATCAGCGACGGCACCCCCATTGCCGAATGTGCCGCTTTTTTGGATGGCAATCCCCAAGTAGCGGCCGTTGGTATCAACTGCACGCCGCCGCGCTTCATCCCCAGCCTTATTCGGGCAGTGCAGGCTGCTACTTCCAAGCCGATTGTGGTCTACCCCAATTCAGGGGAAACCTATGATGCCGTAACTAAGCAGTGGCAAGGGTTAAGCGTACCTACGGAATTTGGCGCCTACAGCCGGGAGTGGCGTAAGCTGGGGGCGGGACTGCTTGGCGGCTGCTGCCGCACTACCCCGGCCCACATTCGGCATATTCGGGACCGCGTGCCGGGGTGGAGAGAAACTTGAGAAAAAACTGGAGACTGAGTACCCTTTAGTCCCCAGTCTCCAGTCGTAATAAACTATTTTAAGCATTTTTTAAGGAACAGTAATGGCGTCCATGATGGGTTGGAAAACGGCCGTTACCAATTCCTCTCGTTCAGCCGCGTCACTTACCAGCATAACAAAGTATACATACCCCCCATCTTCAACCAGACCAATGTCCACCAAGAAACCCTGCAGCTCCGTTTCGTAGAGCGCCCAGGTGCGGTCGGCTGAGTCATATTCACCGCTGCTTTCAGGGATCTCTTCGAGCCCCAACTGGCTGGATAAAAGCTGCAGCAGCGCTTCGCTGCTCAACATGCTTGTCGGTACAGCCTGTTGCAAAATGGAAGTTTGGTCCAGCGCCGAACGGCCTCTGGCAAAAGTACCAGTAATGAGCTCTTCCCAACCTTCAGGAGCGAGGCTTTCAATTTGCGCAATCCCTGCCAAATCGATCGAGACAGACGTTAACACGATGTCTGATTCTCCCTCCGCTGCTGGAACAGAAAAAGCGGGGCCGTCCCATTTCAGCAATACAAGCGGCATCAGGTGCGGTGGTGGGATTTACCCAAAATTCCAATACCATCTCGCGGGGGCATTCGTCAGAAAGGCTTACGCCATGGCCCATGCCCGGATACTCAAACAGGAAGGCATTACTGAGCCCAGCCGCCACCTGGTCTCCCCAGGCAGGTGGGGTGATGGGGTCATATTCTCCAGCCAGAATCAATGCAGGAACATCGCTGTTTACGAGCTGGTTCTCAAGAGCATCCGCTTCGCCTGCACCCCAAAAAGCGCACACCTGCTCATCAATTTCAGCACCTAAGCCAAAAACCTCGGTAAGTTCAGGATATTCTGCCGCAGCCGCTGCGCCGTCACCCGGTTCGCTGAAAGGCAGCTCTTCGCGACACTGCACGGCATATTGCATGCCAATGCTTACGAAATCAGTATTGAGCAAGAAACTTGAAAGCAGTGTACCAAGATTAGTCGTGTTGCCATCGGCTACTTCATAAACAAGCTGCGGCAAAACAGGAATCAATTCGGCAGCGTACAAGGATTGGAATAGAACGCCAATCAGGTCATCCCCCCCGAAGATGGCGTCATAGCGATCGCCTTCAAAAATATTGCTCACTGGGACGGTAATTGGCTGCGTGTTGAGCTGATCTACCAGGTCGAAGAAAACGGTTTCCAGGTCTGGATAGGCAGCGTTACAGTCGGGGTCAGCGGCACAGCCGCCAAAGAAAACGTCGAAGGCGCGAGCGGCGTTGGGGGCAATTTCGGTGGTCAGGTCAGCCGAGAGGGGGTAGCTGGAATCAAGGACTACGCTGCGCACTCCTTCAGGAAAGTCACGCACAACGGTTTGCGCCAGCCGGGTGCCGTAGGAAATGCCAAAGAGGTTCCACTGCTCATAGCCCAAAGCTCGGCGCAATGCTGCGACGTCAGCCGCATTTTGAGCGCTGTTGAACATAGTGAAGTTCACGCCATCGTTTAGCAAGCGCCGGTGGCAAGCTGTCAAGGTATCGATGGTCAAATTTACTTCTTCGGCGGTTTCCAGGTCAATCTCCAGGGAATCGTAAACCAAATCTGTATATTCGGGGCAGGCCAGCGAGGGCTCGGAATATCCGGTACCGCGCTGATCAAACATGATCAAGTCGCGATTTGCCAAGAAAGGGGCAAAGCGTTCCTCAAAAATGAGGGGGACTGTTTCCAGGGCATCGCCGCCAGGGCCCCCTTCCAGGTAAACCACGGGGTCGGGGGCAGGATTGGCGCTGTCACTGGCAAAGATGGCCACGTGGAGGCGCAGGGTACGGCCGTTTCCGGGTTCGTTGTGGTCTTCCGGCACGGTCAAGTACCCGCAGCGCACTGCACGCCCTGGCGGCACGTCAAACTGGCAATCTGCCTCGGCAAAGGTAGCCTGGAAGCTGGGTTCCGGCGTAGCGGTGGGTTCGGCGGTAGCCGTGGCGGGTGGTTCTGGCGTGGTGGTGGGAGGCACGGCCGTTGTGGTGGGTTCGCTTTCTGAGGTGGCCGCATCGATTGAAACGACCGTTGCTGTTGGTGTCGAGTCACTACTCTGGCAGCTGCTTAGCAACCATGTAGTAGATAATATCAACAACACTAATCGGATTTTTTTTTGCACATCAAGCTCCTTTTCCAAAGAAATGACCCGGCGGGCTTTCGCCGGGTCTTCAGTAAATCATTTATCTCGCACAAATGGGGCAAATAAAAAGCCTTTCTTAGATTACCCTAAGGACATAGGTTACAAGTTAAGGGTTTGAAGCAATTGTCAATGGCCATGATTCGAACACAGACGTCTCGTTTTTTCGCTTTCGTTTGACAATACCCAGGTCAGCAGAGCGGTCAGCCAGGTACTCTGGCAGAGGCCGACCATCGCCTCGCTCAACGGCTTTGGTGTAATAGTAAATTGAGCGGAACACCATCTCCACAGAGATGCGCTCAAACGGCAACTTTAACAATCCGGCGACCTCGTCACAGAGGTCAATTAACACGGTATAGACAATCCAGGTAGACCAGAGTTGCAGTTCCACTGCATTTTGGGAACCGCACCAGAAGTAGGCCAAACCAAGCAACCGCTTGATGGTGGCGTAGGCACGTTCAATCGTCCAGCGACGATAGTAGAGGGCGACCAGATAACGAGCGGGCAATTGCTCCGGGTCCAGTTCGTTGGTCAGGAAGCGGCGCCAGGTGTTGCCATATAACACTTCCACCAGGCGCACCTGCTGGCGGTCATCACCAGCGCCTATCCAGACAACGGTGTCCCGAAAGACGGGCGTTTTGACCAGAACTTGGGCTACTTCATATTTCAAGTTGCTCTTAGCGCGAGTGATGAAAGTGACGCCCTTCTGGGTCAACTGACGAAAGCGGGTAAAGTTGGTGTACCCCAGGTCAAACAGGAGCAAGCTTCCGGTCTGGATGTGGGCCAGAATTGCTTCCCAAAAACTCTGGTCGTGTTTGGTGGCCTTCGCGTCAAACCAGATTTTGTCTGGCAGTTGCGACCCCAGGTGGAGCAAGGCGGTCATTTTGCCTGCCAGGGGATGGCTTTCCAGGTCACGTAGCAAGCCCACTTTGCGGATGAGCGCATCGAGGGTTGACCCGTCGACAATCAGGCAAGCGGCGAATCGGGCCTGCGCCCAGGCGATTTCCGGCGGCAACGGCCGTTCCCGTTTTTCCCACCGCTGCTGCATCAAGGGCAAGAGCTGGTTCAGGACGTTGAGGAACAAGAGGGCGGGCAGGGTGTTGAATCGTTCCGAAAGCGCTTGTTGGCTGACCTTTTGGGGCTCTTCCCAGAGAACCGCTTCGTCACGAACCAGGCGCACCAGTTCATTCACAGCGGCGATTTGCCGCCAGACGGCGCTTAGCAAGAGGGCCATCATCACCGGCAGTGTGAGGGTGCGTTCGCGCAGACCCATCTGCCGGAAAAGGTCACATTGCAGCAAAGTGAGCGGGTGAACCAGATGGCGAAACAATGCTTCTACTTCTGCGGTCAAATTGTCAACGAGCGGTCGTTTTTGCCTATCGGCTTGAATAGCCCGTGTATGCCGGACTGTACTTTTGGATTTTTGGTTTGTTTTTTTCATGCGTGAATTGTAGCCAATTACTGGCTTGACAACTCACAAAATAGCTTAACTTGTAACGGATGCCCTAAGGAGCCATTATTAATGGTAAGAACAACTGCCTTAGCTGCGTTGTGCCGTTCACCGTTGCGGTTAATACAGGCATAAGTTGAGAAGTAGCAGTAACTGTAAAACTATCGCTACTAGAAGCATATTCTGGAACCATTACGGCAACCATTATGCTGGTTGTCATGCCAGCAGTGAGGGTGATGGGCGAAGTCGTCAGGATGTTGCTTGTCCAATTTGCGCCGCTGATTGACAAATCATATATGTCATCGACAGAGCCGCCGTTTTGTAAATTAAAGGTATAGGTTACCGTTTGGCCAGGAAAAGCAATTTGATTCTGTGGCCCATCAAAATACACTGCGACAAGGTCAGATACACCACTGCTGGAAGTTTGCAAACTAGGCAGATTCATAGACACTGCAGTGACGGTAAAGCTGTCGGGCATTATTGCTGAATAAGGCAAAGTTACCTCCACGAGGATTGTGGTGGTCATGCCTGCCGAGACTGCCAGTGGGGAGGGTGTAACCAGGGTGGTATCCCAGGTGTGACCACTCAGGCCAAGCTGATAGCTATCATCCTGGGTGCCTGTGTTATGGAGTACAAATTCATGGGTCACGGTTTCACCAGGAATACCAATGTGGTTGGTTGATGGCCCTATTGTCATGGCGTACTCGCCCGAGTCGACGCATGACTGTACTGTCACGTCATCCACATCCCAACCAGGAGCGCTTACTGATGAATCTGTGCCCAGGCGCATCCGGAACTGCACTGACTGCCCGGCATAAGCATCCAGGTTGGCTATAGTGTTCATGTACGACCCGCCACCACACCATGCTTGCAATCCACCAAGAGGGTTACCGTAACTTGTAGAAACCGTACCTGTATAACCACCTACCAGTAGGTCAGCGTCAGGCACCTGTGTCCAGGTCGCACCGCCATTACTGGAAATCTCCAGGATACCACCGTCAAAACAGCCACCTGAACTGGGCTCCATGTTGGGTACGTGCCAGAATTTCATCGTCAGCGGGAACTCATCTATGGGCAGCGCGACGGCAGGGGAGGCCAATCGTTGGTCAGAAACAGAGTTCACATCATTAGCATGGTAGTGCCAGCTACCACCGTAAGGGTTTGTCTCGGCTAAAGCCCAGGTGTTATTTGTGCCGCTGCTTGTCCATCCACCGGCTCCGCTCTCGAAACCCTGGTAATAAACTTCGTTAGGACTGGTTCCTGGCCCGCAGTCACCGGGAGCGGCCTGGGTGGTAAACGTGTAGGCCGTGGATGATGCGCCTAACCCACAGCCATTACGCGTCCAGATGCGCCAATAGAATGTGGTGCTGGTTGCCAGGTCTGTCTCTGGGGTATAGGTGGGGTCTGTCAGGCCTTGAGCGCTGGCAACGATATTATTGAAGCCGGGATCGGTAGCTATTTCAATGTCATAGCTTGACGCTGTGGTGACAGGATTCCAGGTGAATGTTGGTTGTGGGGGTTGGTTTTGCGCACCGTTGGCAGGAGTTTGAAGAGTAGTCTGGTTGGGAACGGCCGTTGCCACATGCAGGCCCACCGTAGTCGTGTGGGTGCTTGTAGGGGCAATTCCGGTAATCTCTACGTTGTAAAGGCCGGCGGGAACGCCGCCCGTGTTTCCAATGGTCAGCGTACTGGTGAACGGCGTGCTCCCGGGATTAGGTGAAAATGTAGTTGTTGTGGGATAAGGATTTCCACTGGCTGCCAGCGTTACGGAATCCGTATAACCATTGAGCTGCAGCACACTAATCGTGTATACAGCGTCATTGCCAGTACAAATAGCCGCCGCGGTTGGTTCAACCATTAATTCAAAATCAGGGGTTACGTCCAACCCACGCCCATCAAAAACCAGCGTGCCGCTGTTAAGGGGATCAAGCCAGGGAGCCAGGCTGGTGCTCGAAGTACCGCCGCCATTCCAGGAAATTGAAACACGGCCGTACCAGTCGGACAAATCATTGCCGCACGCCGCATAACCGCCATGAAGCTGGCCCACAATGCGCTGTTCCGGGCTGAACAAAGGGGAACCCGATGAACCCGGTTCTGTCGTACCCAGGTCCCAATCAACCACACGCATGTGTGTGCCATCACCTGGGCTACTGCTGCCCAAGTATGAAGTGGTATTAGTCGGGTCATTTTCAAAGCTGATGCGCTTTTCGTCAGTATTGGGGTGATGAATAGCCACAGCGCTGGTAGTATCACCAGCCGTTGCATCCCAGCCTGACCAATAGAGGTTGAAAGCCGGATCAGGGGCCTCCTCCAGTTCCACAAGAGTCATGTCAGATGGGCCATACTCAGCACGGAAAATGGCGCCGCTGTTAAATTGCGCTAAAGATCCATGGCCGGGCCCCCCGCTGGCCGGGCTGCCGGGCGGGCGGCAGGTTGAGTTCTCGAAATTCCAGTATACGATCATGGAAGGGGCATTGGCAGAGCTGACCCCGCAGTGGTCAGCAGTGAGAAAGTAAGGGGTCAGGTCTTCCGCGGTGTTGTTAACCATAGCCCCCGTGCAGGTCCAAGTGCCACTTATGGTATACACGCCAACGGACCGGATTTGATCTCGCCAAGGGTCAACCTGGGGGAAGCCGTCAGCCGCAGAGCAAACAACATCGAGGTTACAGGAACCGGATAAGGGGTTATAACGGCCGAATTCGGCATAGGCGTGGTTGACAGAACTTAAGGCCAGTTTAAGGTCATCAACCTGCCCTACTGGTAGTAGCAAATGCACGACGACCTCATCACCCAAGAGAATTGGCGACCAAAATTGACCGTGTTCGGCATTGTCACTCGCCGTAAATGGTCCGCGAATAATCCCGTAATCCGGTGTAATAAAGCAGCAAACGGGCATTGGCTGGCAAGTTATAAAGCGTAAAACCCAGATTAAGAGAAAGCGCGCCGGGGGAGTAAATGCGCAGCCGCCAGAGAGCATCTCCACCAGGCAAAGTCTCCCAAGTTCCGGTAGTTGAAGGGGACACAGCCACTTCCTGAGGGAAAGCAAAACGAATGGGCTGTCCAGGTGCGGCATTGCGCATATCTTCAGCAATGAGTGCGTCATTGTCTACCAACGGCAGCACGAGACGCTCTACATTATCCAAAGGCTGAGCTTCGGGTGTTAAGCCAGAAGATGCGGCAAAAAGGGCTTTCACTGGCAGCCAGCGAATCTGCATTACCTGAAAAGGCGAACACCAAGAATAAGATGGCTATGATAAGCCCAACAAACAACCATCTGCTGCTAAACTTTTCCATTTTTCTCTCCTTTTTCGTGAAGGGTTGGGTGAGGAATTGTTACGAAAATACAGTCGAAGCACACCAAAATATATGGGTGGCCAAGGAAACCTGCGGCAAAGGTCGTGTTGGTGCCGGATTTCCATCAGCGAATAGTATCATCAATGATACTGATAACCTAACTCTTTCGTTGTTCTAGCCAGATAGATTCATAGGGGGCCAGCAGCAAATGTTCTTGAGTAGTCACTGTTTGTGTATTAAGAAGGTTTTGTGCAAGGGTAACCAAAACCCAGCTCATGTAAGCGATAGGCAGGCACGGTTTGCGGCTTTTCGCTAAAATTCCCCAGCACGAGCACACGCCCGCGCGGGCTTTCCCGTATCAGGCCAAATACGCTTTCGTTGTGCGTCCACACGGCATAAGCGGCAGCTTGGGCGTGAAGAGCGAAGGTCTTTTTGCGGGCCTGCACAAGCTGCACAATGCCCTGAAAGATACGGCCGTTCACACTCTGCCAATCATGCCGCTTCTGCGCCAACTCCCAATCCATAAACGGCCGGTGCAGCCAGCGGTTGTCGTCCGCCAGGTGCGGGTCATTCAGATAGCTGGCGTCATTCAACAGCCCTAATTCGTCCCCCATGTACAGCAGGGGAATGCCGCCAAAGGCCAAAATCATGCTGTGCAGCAGCAAAATGCGGGCCACAGCCAGGTCCACCTCGCGCCAATCTTCTTGTTCCAGGGCTATTTCCAACCCTGCCAGCGAAGCCAGCGACCCGCTGATGCGTCGGTCATTGTTCTTGGGGTTAAACTGGAAAGTCGCCCCCCTGGCAAAGGTCCCGGGGAAACGGCCGCTATAAAAATCGCTGAGAAAGCTGCGGTGCAAGTAGCCATTCAGCCCCACGGCAGCCGCATTCTCCTCCGTCACCGCCCAGCCAATGTCGTCGTGGCAGCGAATGTAGGTTAGCCAGGATGCGCCCGAAGGAATGGCAGGCATTTGCTGCAAGGCGTGGGTCATCAAAGCCACTTTTCGCTCCGCCAGACTGCTCCATAACATGACCATGAACACGTTGTGGTAGGCGACCTCACACTCCTTGTTGGTGGCTGCGCCCCGACCCAGGTACGGCACAAGCTGCGGCGGCGGCACGATGGCCTCCGCTTTCAGCAGCAAACCCGGCGCGGCCATCCGGCTGAGGGCGCGGAACGCTTGCAAAATGGCGTGGGCTTCCGGCTGATTTTCACAATCCGTGCCCATCCGCTTCCACATAAAGGCCACGGCATCCAGACGCAGCACCTCTACGCCCTGGTTGGCCAGATACAGCATAATGTCCAGCATTTCGCCGAAAACGGCCGGATTGGCGTAATTCAAATCCCACTGAAATTCGTTAAAGGTCGTCCAGACCCATTTGTCAATTTGCGGGTAATAGGTGAAGTTGCCCGGCTTGAATTCGGGGAAGATTTCGCGCACGGTTTGCTCGTATTGGTCGGGCAGCGTGCGGTCAGGGAACATGAGGTAATAATCCTGGTAAACCGGGTCACCAGCCATCGCCTTCTGTGCCCATTCATGCTCTTTGGCCGTGTGGTTGCACACCAGATCGATGCATAGGCTGATGTCGTTTTGGCGCAGTTCGGCCGTCAGGGTAGCCAAATCAGCCATGGTGCCCAGGCGGGCATCTACCTGGCGGTAATCCATCACGGCATAGCCGCCGTCGTTGTGGCCAGGGCGCGGCTGCAGCAGGGGCATCAGGTGCAAATAGGTGACGCCCAACTCTTGCAAATAGGGGATTTTTGCGGCTACCCCGGGCAAATCAGCGGCAAAGCGGTCGGTGTAGGCGACGTAACCGACCATGTTGGGCTGCTGGAACCAGTCTGGCTCGCGAAACCGGCGCAGGTCGAGCATGCGCAGATCTGGGCTGCGGGCAGCGTAGGCACGGGCGGTAATGTGCAGAAATTGGCCTAACCAGGTGTCAAAGTTAGGGTGATCGGCGTAGAGGGTGCGTAACGGCCGTAATACATCCTCCCAGTACTGTTCCACCCGCTGCAAAAAAATCTGCTGCTCCAATGGCTCCAACAGCCGCAACGGTCCTTGCTGTAAAATCGCTGTAAGCGTGTCCAGAGATTGCATTTCTTTTGGCATAGCTAACTGTTGAACCAATAGGCGGCATATGGAGCCAGGCTAACTACCCCGCTAGCTGAGGCATTTGGTCGGGTGAGCAAGTCTTCTCTTTCCCTTTTGAGGGTAAAGGACTGCGATTCGTCCGAGAGGTTGAAGACACACAAAATGCCTTCGTCACCGGGAATAAACCGGCGAAAGGCCAGTACCGCTGGGTTCCCGGTCTCTACCCATGCCAACTCACCCCGCCGCAGGGCTGGCTGGCCCTGCCGTGTCTGAATCAAAAAACGGGTCAGGTTCAGGTACGACTCCGGATCCCTCTCTTGCGCCGCCACATTCACCCGCTGGTAACCGTATTCTTCATCCGTGTGAACGGGCAGGTAGGTTTTATCCGCATTAGAAAAGCCTGCATTTTTGCTGGCATCCCACTGCATCGGCGTGCGGCAGCCATGCCGGTCCGGCAGCCAGATGTTGTCGCCCATGCCAATCTCGTCGCCATAGTAGATGATGGGCGCGCCCGGCAGCGACAGGAACAGCGCATTCAGCAGGAACCATTTGCGTTTGTCATTGTCCAGCAAGGGCGCTTGCCGCCGCCGGATGCCCATGTTGAGCTTCATGCGCGGGTCGGGCGCATATTGCTGCCACATCCATTGCCGCTCTTCAGGCGTCACCATTTCCAGCGTCAGCTCGTCATGGTTGCGCAGGAAGGTCATCCACTGCGCGCCTGGCGGAATGGGCGGCGTGCGGTTGAGGATGTCCACGATGGGCGTTTTGTCCCCCTTCTTCAGAGCCATGTACAGCCGGGGCATGATGGGAAAGTGGAAGCAAACCTGGAATTCCGGTTCTTCGGGCGTGCCAAAGTAGGGCAGCAAATCTTCCGGCCACTGGTTGGCCTCGGCGATGAGCAGCGTGCCGGGATACTCGTCATCCACCATGCGCCGCATCTTTTTGAGAAATTCATGGGTTTCCGGCAAATTTTCGCAGTTGGTGCCTTCGCGCTCGTACAGGTAGGGGATGGCGTCCACGCGGAAGCCGTCAATGCCCATGTCCAGCCAGAAGCGCATGGCGTTGAACATCTCTTCGTGAACCTGGGGATTGTCATAATTGAGGTCGGGCTGGCTGCTGTAAAAACGATGCCAAAAATATTGCCCGGCTACCTCGTCATAGGTCCAGTTGGATGGCTCGGTGTCGAGAAAGATGATGCGCGCTTCAGCGTATTCGGTCCCGGTATCGCTCCACACATAGTAATCGCGGTAGGGTGAATTTTTGTCTTGCCGCGCCGCCTGGAACCAGGGATGCTGGTCGGAGGTGTGGTTCATCACGATATCGGTGACGACTTTTAGCCCGCGCTGGTGAGCGGCGTCGAGAAACGTCTGGAAATCATCCAGCGTGCCGTAATCGGGATGCACGCCAAAATAATCAGCCACATCGTAGCCATCATCAAGCAAGGGCGAAGGATAATGGGGCATCACCCAGATGCAGTCCACGCCCAGCGATTTGATGTGGTCCAGCTTCTCAACCGCACCGCGAAAGTCGCCATGACCGTCACCATTGCTATCTTTATACGCGCGGATGTAGAGTTCGTAAAAGACCGCGTCATTATACCATTGGGGAGTAGTCATTGTTGTTACTTCCTTTCGTTGAGTTGAAGCAAAATGCTCTCGTTAGGCCGTAAGGTGAACGTAGAGCCGCTGTGGGTGGTGAAGTGGGTAGAAAGCAGCGTCTCAGCGCTGCTGGCCAAATGACTCAGGTCGATGGTGCGCTCTTTGCGACCAAAATTGAGGCAGACCAGCAGGCGCTGGCCGTTGGCTTCGCGCAGGTAGGCCAGCAGGTCTTCGCCCAGACCATCGACGAATGTGAACGAACCATTGTGCAGTGCCGAGAGGCGGCGGCGCAGGTGGAGCAAAGTTCTGTAAAAGTTGAGGGTCGATTGCCCATCTGCCAGTTGGCTGGCCACGTTGCGCTTTTCGTAATCGTCGGCCAGGGGCAGCCACGGCTCGCCGGTGGTAAAGTCCCGCGTTGGAGGAACTATCCCACTGCATTGGCGTGCGCTCGGGGTCACGCCCAAAATCAGAATCGGGCATGTTTATGCCCCAAGGATCAATGCGCTGCTCGACAGGGATGAACACATCCTCCATGCCCAGCTCATCGCCGTAATAAAGCGTGGGAATGCCCCAGAGCGTGAGCAGCAGCATGGCTACAGACCGATGGTTTTCATAGCCGTAGCGGGTGGCGAAGCGATGAATGTCATGGTTGCCAAAGACAAAGTTTGGCCAGCCGCCTTCAGGCAGAATGTCGTAGTAATCCTCGATAATGGAACGTACCGTTGGCGCGTGCCAATCGGCGTGAAGCAGCTTGAAATTGAAGGGGATGTCGTAGCCATCAAGCGGTTGGCCGTAGTAGGGAATCAGGCCAGCCACATCGACCGTGGCGGTTTCGCCAATGTGGACCCGCTCATTAAATTCATCAAAAACGCGCCGCATCAGGCGCACGTGCTCGAACATTTCGGGCTGGTTGACGGTGTAGCGCGGCTCAAGCAGATGGCCCCATGCTTCCCAGTAGCTGCCTGGCTCGACGGGCGGATTGTCCTGGAATGATTCGTGTTTGATGAGGCAAAGAATGGCATCCACCCGAAAGCCATCGACACCCCGGTTCAACCAGAAGCGAAGGGCGTTGTGCATCGCTTCTACCACGTCGGGATTGCGCCAGTTGAGGTCTGGCTGCTCTGGCAGGAAGCTGTGCATGTAATATTGCTCGGTCTGTTCGTCCCAGGTCCAGGCGGAGCCGCCAAACATGGAAATCCAGTTATTGGGCGGGGAGCCGTCCGGTTTGGCGTCACTGCCAGATGTACCAATCTCGTTTGGGATTTCTGCGCGAGCTGCGAGATTCCAGGAACCAGGGGTGCTGGTTGGAGGAGTGGTTGGGCACAAAGTCGAGAATGATTTTGAGGTTACGCTCATGCGCTTCTGCCAGCAGCCTGTCAAACGTTTCCAGATCGCCAAACATGGGGTGGATGTCACAGTAGTCGGATACATCGTAGCCAAAATCAGCCATGGGGCTGGGGTAAATGGGAGAAATCCAAATGGCATCGACGCCCAGATCTACTAGATAGTCAAGCCGGTCGATGATGCCTTGCAGGTCGCCGATACCATCACCATCACTGTCTTGAAAGCTGCGAGGGTAAATTTGGTAGAAGACGGCCGTTTGCCACCACTTTGCATTTTTTGTACCGCTGGGATGGTATTTCTTCATCTTGTAATGTTTTGCAACAAATCTTACAGATTTGGGTTGAACTTTACTGTATGGTAGGGTCTATATTACGATTGTAACCAACCAAGGGCTTGATGTTGACCAGCGGAATCAGGAATAAAAGCAATATGCTAAAATCGAGAAAATTCGTCATTCTTTGTTTGCTTGCCGGTTTTTGGTTGCAGGCGTGTATGTCTGTAGGAGATAGCGAGTTAGTGGCAACGGCCGTTGCCACTAAACTTACCAGCCAACGGGCTCCCAACGTTCCTTTGCTACCCTTTCCTGACAATCCCGATCCTAATCAATGTGGCATTCCCACTCAGTGGGGTGATGATGGGACGGCCTGGTTAAGCGGCATGTACCAGGGCGAATTGGTTCAGCCTACCGTGTTGCTTTACGACAGCCACCTGCGCCTGAACGTCGCCGCCCAGGCGCTCCATGGCAGCCAGGTCAAAGTCATTCTCTACCAACAAAACCCGGTCACCAACTATTACTTTGTCAAAATAGAAGGGGCGCCACAACCCAACGAAGGCTGGGTTCCAGGCCCCTTTCTTTCATTTTCGCCTGTTTCACCACTAGGAAGCACAACTAACAATTAGTCAGTACACAATTGACGGTTACCCTTTCACGGCACCGGCCGTCAACCCTTCCACAATCTTCTGCTGGAAAATGAGGACAAGAATGAGCAGCGGAATGGTAACCAAAATAGCCGCCGCCATAATCTCGCCAAAAGGCTCCTGGCGCGAAATTTGCCCGGTAAACAACGCCATCACCACTGGCACCGTGCGGGCGCTCGATTCGATAGTGGTAAAGGTCAGGGCAAACAAATACTCATTCCAGGCTTGGATAAAGGCCAGCAGGCCGGTGGTTACCAGTGCTGGCAGCGTCAGCGGCAGCAAGATTTTGTAAAAGGTCTGGAATGGGGTTGCGCCATCCACCTGTGCCGACTGCATCAATTCCATGGGCAAGCTCTTGAAGAAAGAAGTCATCACCCAGGTCGTGAATGGCAGCGTAAACAGCATATATGACAAAATCATGCTGGGAATAGCCGGAATCTGCAGTTCGCGAATCACAGCATACAGTCCTGTTAGAACAGCTACTTGTGGGAACATGGTCATGGACAGAATCAGGTAAAGCGAAGGAGTCTTGCCCCTGAAGCGCAGCTTTCCCAGGGCAAAAGCGGCGAATGAACCCACAATTAATGACAGGACGGTGGTGGAGACAGCTACAATGGTGCTGTTAATTAACCCTCGGCCAAAATCCTCGTTTTGAAATACCCCTTGATAGTTTCTAAATGTAAAAGCCACCTCATTGGTAACTGGATCACGCGGTAGAAATGTAGCCGGAGTCATTTGGAGCTGGTTTTCAGTCTTAAACGATGAGTTTAATGGCCCAGTAAAAAGGGAACAGCAAGTAAATGGCTACCACAAGGAGTACGGCGTAAAAAATAACGCGATTAATGATGTTTTGGGTTTCTTTAGTCACTGTCCACTCCTAGTAATCTAATGTAGCCAATGGCGAAGATTGTGATAACCACAAAAATAACCACACTGGCAGCGGAAGAATACCCCATACGCTGGCCATTAATTAACTCGTAATAAGCGTAGCTGGCCATAGAGTACTTCTTTTGGGCCAGAACAATTTGAAAGAGGTCAAAGACGCGAATTGCATCCAGGGTGCGAAACACCAGTGCCACAGCAATGGTGGGACGCAACAGCGGCAATGTTACAGACCAAAATTGGCGCAATCTGCCAGCGCCATCCACGTCAGCCGCTTCGTATAAATCCTTGGGGATAAGTTGTAACCCAGCCAGCAAAAGCAAGCCCATGAAGGGAGTGGTTTTCCAGACATCAATGATGACCATGGCCGGAACCTGCCAGGTTTCACTGGCCAGAAAGGGTATCTGACCATCACCCATACCCAGCCTTTGGAAAACGACATTGAGTAAACCCACGCGGGTAGAGGAAAACATCCACTCCCACATACGCGAGGAAACGGCCGTAGGAATCACCCACGGCACCAGCATAAACACACGCATCATTCCTCGCCCTGGGAATTTAGAGTTCACCACCATGGCAATGCCCAGGCCAAGAACTGTTTCAATAACAACCGAAATAACCGTGAATCGCAATGTGTCACCAATCGAGCTAATAAACTCAGGATCGGTAGCCCCCAAAACATAACGGTTACCAAACAGGCTAAATTGGCTCAGCTCCCGGTAACGGCGCGGTTCACGGGGAAGAATGCGTACCGCTGGCTGGTACTCAGTCTCACCTGTCTCCGGATCAAGAACAGGGTTTCCAGCTTCATCCAATTCGGGTTCTAGCTGCCGAACTGTGATACTCAACAAATTCGCGAAATTATCAAACCCCACAAATTCTGATTCTTGCGCGCTAGCAAACACCCGATTCGTCATGCTGTTGTAAAACACCGTGCCAAGGGGGTAAAACGCAATGAGAAATAGAACTAAAATAGTGGGCGTTAACAAATAATAGGCAAGCCGCGCTTCCCGCTTAGCCAGATCGCTCGTCTGCCCTTTGGGTTTTGGTGCTGCTGCTACACTCATGCCATTCCCTCCGAATCTTCAAACCGAAGAATAACAGACAGGAGGCGAAAGAGAGTCTCCTCCGCCTCCTGTTCGCGTATGAGGAGGCGACCCCCCTCATACGCTCAAGAACAAGATTTACTGACCCAAGATGTCCTGTATATCAAGCTCAAGTACTTCAAAGGCGGTTGCCGCATCCTGCTCGCCGGTCAACACGGAATGGACCGAGTTGAAGAAGGCCGCAGAGACGTCTGCATATTGAGGTGCAGTGGCGGTAGAAGGCCGGGCTACGGCGTTAATAAACACGTCATACAGGCTGCCAAAGAAGGGAGCGACTTCCAACACATCTGGATCCTCGTAGAGGGCTTTGATGGTAGGGTTCAGGCTGCCCTCAATAGCACGGTATTTTTGTTCATCGTACGAAGCCATGAATAAAGCCAGCTTCGCCGCTTCTTCCGGATGCGCACTGTACTTGGAGACCGCTAACTGCCAGCCACCCAGGGTGGCGGCGCCAGAACCAGAATCACCAGCGGGCAGCGGAGACACGTCAAACAGTCCAGCAATGACGCTGTCATCGGCATTGCCTAACGAGTAGGCGTAGGGCCAGTTGCGCATGAAGGCTGCATTGCCAGCCTGCCACATATTACGGGCATCTTCCTCACCAAAGGCGGTTACACCTTCGGGAGAAATGGTGCCTACCCAACCAGCGGCCTTGTCAACGATGGCCGCCGCTTCCGGGTTATTAATGCTAACCGTGCCATCAGGTTCGACAATGGAGCCACCGCCATTGGAGGCGATCCATTCCAGAGCGTCACAGGTCAAACCCTCGTAGGCATTACCTTGCCATACATATCCCCAGAAGTCTTGGTTACCTTCAGCGCGCTCACCTTCTTGAATGGTCATAGCCATTTCTTCCAGATCGTCCCAGGTCGCTGGCGGGCCATCATAGCCATACTTCTCCAGCAGGTCCGTGCGGTAATAGAGCAGGCCAGCGTCGGTAAACCAGGGGATGCCAATGAGTTTGCCGTCTACTGTATTGTTTTCGATAATGGCATCGAAATGATCGCCGGCCACGTCCGCTGCGCCGTACTCATACAGGTCAACGAAATGTTCGGCCAGGTCGCCGGGCCAGATCACGTCAATCTGGAAAACGTCGCCTTCGGGGGATTGGGCTTCGAAGAGCTGTAAGTAAGTACCCAGGCGGTCTTCAACAAAATCAGGCGTTTCGACTACTTCAATGCGGATGCCAGGATTCTGTTCCATGAAGCGCTGGGCAACGGCTTCTGTAAGCTCTTTTTCCTGGCCTACATTACCGCCAAAAATACGCAGCACAATTTCTTCACCCATATCTTCTTCGCCACCGGTGTCAGCGGTGGTGTTTTCAGTACCTGTGTTGGCCAGGCCGTTTCTTCGCCACCAGCGTTGTTGGTCGTGGTGTCAGCAGCGTTGTTGCCACCACAGGCGGCCAAGACCAGGGACAAGATCAGGATCAAGCTGATCAACATCCATTTACTATTTTTCGACATGTTTCTTATCCTCCATAAATATTTTTTTGTTTCTGAAATTGGGTTAAATCTTCGTTATCATTTGTCATTTACTGGTTGAGCATCACCTCCTTGGTTGGGGGAAAAATTTCTTCTGAGCAAAGTATATTGTTATGCTGGCGGAGGGGCTGTTGTGCCCCGCACTACCAGTTGGGTAGGAAGAGTTAACTGCTGTTTTTCATAAAATGGTTGATCGATATCGTCTAGCAAAATTTGGCATCCTTTGATGCCTGATTCTTGCAGGGGTTGGTGAACGGTAGTCAAATGCCAATATTCTGCTATTTCGATGTCATCAAAACCGATGACCGACAAATCTTGGGGGATGTTCAGACGTAAATCGCGCGCCGCTTCTAATACACCGATGGCCTGGGTATCACTGTAAGCAAAAACGGCCGTTGGCGGGTCAGGTTGAGTAAGCAATTCGCGAGCTAACATACGCGCCTCCAACCGTCCGTGGGGTCCTTGTTTGTGATAACTCGCACGATAGGGGATTTCTGCCTCCGCCAGCGCCTGATAATAGCCCAGGTGCCGATCCCGCACCGGTCGAAAATTCAGTGACGTCTCTAGAAAATCGCTGATGAAGCCAATTTTTCGGTGGCCTAACTCAATGAGATGCCGCGTCGCCTGATAACCAGCCTCCACATCATCAATGGCCACAAAGCTCAAATCTGAATGGCAACTGTCAATTAATACCACAGAAACGCCTGCCTCTTGAAACCGCCGCACGTCATCATCCGTAGGCGTATGGGTGATAATGAGCAGTCCATCCACCCTTTCGCGGCGCGGCGCTTCGCGAAAATAAATATCTCGGCGGGAAGATGTATCGGCATTGAAAAGAACCAGATCATACTGGGTTTCCCATAAGATCGACTCTATTCCGCGCAGCCGCTCAACATAAGAGGGGTTTGTAAAAAAGGGTAATATCACCCCAATAGTCATGGTTTTGCCTGTAGAAAGGCGTCGCGCAATCAGGTTAGGTGTATAGTCTAGTTCGCTAATCGCGGCTAAAACCTTACTGCGTGTTGTGTGGCTGACAGATTCGCTTTCATTCAGTACCCTTGACACGGTGCCTACACCCACACCGGCGAGCTTGGCAACGTCGCGAATGGTAACTGAACTTCTCACAAGCCCTCCTCATAATAGTTGCTGCATGGTAACGAACCGCTATAATATCCTAATGGAACCGGTTCCAAACTAGCCAAACTATACAATAGTCCCCCGGTACTGTCAAGCATTTCTTTAATTTTTTGTTAACAAAAGGGTGTAAAACCTTCCGCATAGATTTGAAGGATCTTTTTATGTCTGATCTAGCCATGGCACAGTTAAATGGTGAAGCAACAGAAGCCCTGGTTAACTGGGCACAAGAGATGGAAAACACGGCCGTTTCCCCCTTCCTCGCCGCCCAACAAATCAGCCGCAAATTGGGCGCCCATTACCAGGGCAACGGCCGTGCGCAATTCGGCTTCTGGATTCCCGACATCTCCGTCCCTGTCTACCTGGAACTCTTCCGCGCCAAAACCCCAGTTGACCTGGCCGCCGACCGCCAAACCATTCCTTTCCATCGCCAGCGCATCCCCCTCACCAAAGCCGGTGAGTACGCCTGGGGCGTCCTCGAAGGAGTGCACGCCGGAACCCGTGACAACCTTGGCGACTTCTACTGGCTTGTCTACCAGGACCAAAACGGCAACTGGCAGCACGAAGTCGACCCTCTGGCTTGCTCCATACCCTTTGGCAGCTTCGCCCCCGCGGAACTGTACGATTGGGACGCCATGCAAAACGCCCGCGCCGACAAAGCCCATTTCGCCCGCCTGGACGTGGATTATGTGCAAGACGGCATGCCCCGCATTGCCGGGCCAACCAACATCCTCCAACTACACGTCAACACCGCCTCGCCAGAAGGTACGCTGGCCGGACTAACCCGTATCTACCGCGAAATTGGTGCGAAAATCAGCAGCGGCGAGCCGTTGACTCCTGCTGAGCAAAACTACGTGGGCTATGACGCCATCCAGCTTATGCCCATCGAGCCTACCATTGAGTACGAAGCCGGGCCGCGCTTCTGGCAGCCCAGTGGCTGAAGCCGGGGACACAATGACAGTTGAGCTGCGCCGCCCAGATATGACCAACTGGGGCTACGACATCATCACCGTGGCTTCCCCTGCGCCTAATCCCGCTGTGCTGGGCAGTAAGCGCCCCGACGAGTTGGTGGATTTCATCGCCACGCTGCACAACTTCCCCGGCAAGCCTATCAAAATCCTGTTTGACATCGTGTACGGCCACGCCGATAACCAGTCTCTTCCCCTGCTAAACAAGCATTACATCGCCGGCCCCGGCATGTATGGCCAAAATCTGGACTATCGCCAGCCAATGGTGCGCGCCATTTTGCTGGAAATGCAGCGGCGCAAAAGCAATTTCGGCGTGGATGGCCTGCGCGTGGATGGCGCGCAAGACTTCAAGTATTGGGACGCAACAGCCCAGGAGCTAAAGCACGACGATGACTACCTGAGGTTGATGAATGACCTGGTGCAGGAGGTGGCCGGGACGCGCTACTTGCCCTGGATGATATTTGAAGACGGCCGTCCCTGGCCGCGAGACGATTGGGAACTGGCCTCCAGCTACCGTGAAATCACCAAAAAGCTGCCCAACGTGGTGCAGTGGGGGCCGCTCACCTTTGCCCACAACACGCCTTTTCTTTTCACCTTCTGGGTCAGCAAATGGTGGCGCATTTGCGAAATTACGCAGGTGGGCAGCCATTGGATTACCGGCTGCGCCAACCACGACACGCTGCGGCGCGGCACCCAGGTGCCTACCGACGCTCGCCTCAACACCTACCTGGGCGGCAATTTGCCACAAATCTTCAAAAAAGGGTATGACAACCCGGCCGCCAAGCTGTTTGATTACGCCATCATGCCCGGCATTCCCATGGACTTCATCAACGCCGCCATGCGCGCCCCCTGGAGCTTTATCCGCAACACCGACGACCGCTGGGGGGTGAAAGTGGTCTCGGAGGAGTCACGGTTTTTGGATTGGATTATGACCGATGCCCTTTTTGCGCAAGATGAGGTGTTTCCACGCTTGAAGAAGCTGGGCTTTATCGATCTGGCAGAGCTGCGCCGCTTCATGAAGAGCCTGGACAACGTGGTGCGCATGAGTGACTACGACTTGCCGGTGATGGCCAAGCTGCTCAACGCCGTCGAACCGCCCCTGCCCGGCCCCGCTTTCAGCCCCGACAGCTTGAAGGCCATTGCCCGCACCTGGATGGATGATGTACACGAGTTTTGCAACGTGGCCTATTACATGGATGACGTAGACGCGGCCCAGGCGGCATACAATCTGGCAGTGCGCGAGTTTCGGCGGCAACGGCCGTTTCTGCGCCAAAACTTCACCCCCCAAGACCACTTTGCCTACCAGCACCCCACCGCAGGCACCGTTCTCTTTTATGGCCTGCGCCACGCCCCCAACGGCGAGCAAATCCTGTTTCTGGCCAACATGGAAGGCGCGCCGCGCACCCTTACTCCGCTGGCGCTGCCCATCCCCCACCTGACGCAAGATGGCTGGCAGGTGGCCCTGGCCACACCCGGTTTGGTAGTAACGGCCGTTGATCAGCCCCTCACCCTGCGCGACAGTGAAGGCGTTGTGTTTAGTCGGGTAGCCAAGTAGGCAAATACGCAGGTAATTGACAACAAATCTATCCGGCTAAGGGCTAACAGGCTACCCGAAGGAGTTTCCTCATGACCCACTGGTGGCAAAAAGGCATCGTCTACCAAATTTACCCCCGCAGCTTCCAGGACAGCAACGGCGACGGCATCGGGGACCTGCCCGGCATTTTGCAGCGCCTCGATTACCTGCAATGGCTGGGCGTGGACGCCCTCTGGATTTCCCCAATCTACCCGTCGCCCATGGCTGATTTTGGCTATGACGTGAGTGATTATGTCAACGTACACCCCATATTTGGTACGCTGGCCGACGTAGATGCGCTGGTAACGGCCGTGCATGACCGCGGCATGAAGCTCATCCTCGACTTTGTACCCAACCACAGCTCCGACCAGCACCCCTGGTTTCGGGAATCCCGCGCTTCCCGTGACAAACCCCAAACGGGACTGGTACATCTGGCGCGACCCTGCGCCCAACGGCGGCCCGCCAAATAACTGGCTCAGCCGCTTTGATGGCCAGAGTGCCTGGGAATGGGACGAAACCACCGGGCAATATTACCTGCACTCCTTCCTCAAAGAACAGCCCGACCTCAACTGGCGCAACCCCGACCTGCGCGCCGCCATGCTCGAAAACCTGCGCTTCTGGTTCCGGCGCGGCATTGACGGCTTCCGCGTGGACGTGTCCTACCGGGTGATGAAAGATCCGCAGTTCCGCGACAACCCGCCCAACCCCCACTGGCAGCCCGGCAGTGACCCTTCCAAGCAGGTCAGCGAAACTTACACCAAAAACACGCCCGACATCCCCATCTTTAACCGCTGGCTGCGCGAAGTGGCCGACGAATTCGCCGACCGCGTGCTGATTGGCGAAATCAACCTGCCCCTGCCCCAACTGGTCAAGCATTACGGCGCCGGCAACGAATTCCACCTACCTTTCAACTTCCAGCTTATTTTTAGCGATTGGACGCCGCAAGCCGTACGCCATTTAGCCGAAGAATATGAAGCCCTCTTGCCAAAGGGCGCCTGGCCCAACTGGGTGCTGGGCAACCACGACCAGCATCGCGTCGCCAGCCGCGTCGGCGCGGCACAAGCGCGGGTGGCCATGACGCTGCTGCTCACCCTGCGCGGCACGCCCACGCTATATTACGGCGACGAAATTGGCCTGGAAGACGTGGAAATTCCGCCGCAGCGGGTGCAAGACCCCTGGGAAAAGTTTGTGCCCGGCATTGGTCTGGGTCGCGACCCGGAGCGCACGCCCATGCCCTGGGACGCCACGCCCAACGCCGGCTTCTGCCCGCCAGGGGTGGAGCCGTGGCTGCCGCTGAACGCCGATTATGTGCAGCGCAACGTAACCGCGCAGCAAACCCAGCCAGACTCCATGCTGGCCATGACGCAGCAGCTCATCGCCTTGCGCCGCCGGCATCCAGCCCTGCACGCGGGCGACTTTGCCGCCCTGGATGCGCCGGAAGGGGTGCTGGCCTACACGCGCGCTCTGGGCGATGACGGGATTTTGGTGGTCCTGAACTTCACAGGGAAGGATAAGGCGTGGGATTTGCCTGCGGAGTGGGGTAACGGCCGTTTCCTTTTCTCAACCACCATGCAGAGAGGACGTGGGGTGGAAAACGGCCGTCTCATTTTACGCCCCAACGAAGGGCTGCTCTTACAGAAGTAAATTTATTACAAAGAAACCAAGGGACGAAGGGATAAAGGATTTTTCCTTTGTTTCTTCGAAACTTTGTCCCTTGGTATTAATTTCTTTCCCCATCCACCAAAGCCTGCGCTCGCTGCTGCAAATGGGCCAGCCGCGCCCCATCAGCCAGCAATTCCTGGTGAAACTTCGTGACGCGGGCCGCCAATTCTTCATCGTGGAAGGAGTAGGCGATGTTTTGCACCTGGTTAAGCCGCGCTCGCTTGCCAGCCGGTGTCAGTTCCTCCGAGCGTAACGGCCGTGCCGCCCCCCAGTCAATATGCACTATCTCCCCATCACCCTGCCGCACCACAAAATTGGCCGAATGCCAATCCCCATTTTCCACGCCCAATGCCTCGGCCACCTGCTGGTGCAGCGCATAGGTCTCGTAAAGCTGCGGGGTCAGGGCCGCGGGGTCGTGCAGCACCAACTCCTGCGTCGTTGGGCCAACGACAAAAGGCTCTATCGTCAGCCCCAGCAGGCTGTAAAACTGCATGGGGTGGCGCAAGGTATCGTGCAAGCGGGGAATCCGCCCTTCCTCCAGCACCTGGCGAATGCGCCCGCGCGACGTTACCAACGATTGGTCGTGGGTGAGAGATGGCCAGTTTTCCGGCTGCCCTTGCCAGGTTTGTGCGTTGAGCTGAATTTCGTGGAAAGGTTCTGGCCCAGGCTGCTTGACCACTACCCCTAATTCCGGGGCAATGAGCACCGTGCTGCGCCGGTGGCGGCCCACGATGTACTCTCCCTTGAGGATAAACAACAGGCCGGTGGCCTCCCGCTGCGCCTGCTGCCAGGCGGCAATTTGGGCTGCTGTGGCTTGGTCGCCAGCGGCGTCAGCCTGCCGCCGCCGCAGTTCCAGGCGCACCAGCCAGTCCAGCAGTTCGTCTAGCAGCAGAGGGCGGGAAATAGGCGGCTGGGTGGCGGTGGCAAAATGGCGTCCGCTAATGATTTGCGCGTACACCAGCTCAATATAGTCGGCGATTTGGGTGGGTGTTGGCGTGTCTGTGGCTGGGCGCTGCCGGGTGAGGTGTTGGAGGGCAACGGCCGTTTCCGCCACACTCTGCCCCATTTCTTCATCCAGTCGCCGGTCTACCTGCACCGGATTGGCGCCAAAGAAGCGAATCGCAGAACCATAATCTACCAGGGTGCGCGCCCGGTCCAGCAGCGGGTCGGCAGGCCAGGGCCGGGCTAACCCAACGATGCCGAAGTACACGGCATGCCAGCCTCCCAGGTTGCGCGTGAGGAAGCCGTTCTCGCGCAGAAATTGGGCCGGAACCAGCCGGTTGGTGGTGGTCTGGCACAGGTTGTGCTGGGGGTTGTCTATGCGCAGTAAATTCGCAAGGGTGGGGTTTTCTTGGCGGGCGAGGTGCGCCAGCCAGTGATTTTGGGCGGCTAATGAGGGGCGCTGGCCAACAATGTAAACGGCCGTTCCTGGTTGCCTCTGCCGCGGCGCGGTTAAAAATTCTACAATTGCCGGGCGGCTTAAGGGAATGGCCAGAACAGCAAACTGCATCTTCCCGCGCAACCTACATTTTCCCGGTAAGAATGTAGGTCTGCATCTTACCCTTTCCTTTCACGGGCAGCGCGGCCTGTTGCTGCAGATGATATTTGTCCTTGAGCCTCTGGTAAGTGGCCTGGCTGGTTAAAATGGAGCCGGGTGGGCTGTGTTCCTGCATACGATCGGCCGTATTTACCGTGTCGCCCCAAATGTCGTAGGCAAATTTGTTTTTGCCGATGACCCCAGCGGTCAACGGACCGGTGCTGATGCCAATGCGAATCTGGACAGGCATGCCTGAAGGCCACTGGAAATCGGAAACGGCCGTTTGCATCGCCAATGCCAGGTCGGCTACCGCCTCTACGTGGTCGGCACGCCATTCCGGGACCCCGCCGGTAACCAGGTAAGCATCACCTACCGTTTTGATTTTCTCCAGGCTATGGGTCTGCACCAGATCGTCGAAGGTAGAAAACAAATTATCCAGGAGTGAGACCAGTTGTTCCGGCGGTAGCACCGAAGCCATCTGCGTAAAATCCACGATGTCTGTGAACATGACCGTCGCTTCCGGGAAACTATCCGCAATGACCTTTTCCCCCCGCTTTAGGCGTTCTGTAACCGGTGCGGGCAAAATGTTCAGCAGCAAATGCTCCGCTTTTTCCTGCTCTTGCTGAATTTGCGCCAGGTAACGCTGCTCCTGGTCATACCAAGACTTTTGCGTCAGGCAAGACTCCACCCGCGCTTCCAGCAGGACTTCGTTGTAAGGCTTGAAAAGATAATCTTCCGCCCCCAGCTTAATGCAGCGGGCCACCAGCTCAAGATCATCCAGGGCAGAAATCATCACCACGGGGATATGGCGTGAAGAGGGGCTGGCCTTCAGCCGCTGCAGCACCTCACTGCCATCCATGCCGGGCATCATTAAGTCCAAAAGAATGAGGTCAAACGCATTCTCTCGCACCATCTCTAACGCCGTGAGCCCTTCGGCAGCATAAGAGATGGTATGCCCCATAAAGCCCAGCATGAGCCCTAAGGGTTCGCGCACATATTCATTATCATCGACGATTAGTATGTTACCTTTCAACGGCATGGCTCACTGCCTCGCTGCTTGGCCTAGCACAAAAAAAGGCTTACCGGTAGGCCTGCCTATCTACGCCAGGACGGGTCGGACAATTTGGACACCGCCAATAATAACAAATGTCACTCTGCTGCCCAATTTTTGGTTGAGGATTGAGTGGCTTAACTCATTAAAAAGCGTCAACGACGGGCAAAACCTCTTTGCCAAAGGTTTCCAGGGGGATGATTTCGTGCACATTTAGGGGCATGTTGAAGATGACGTGTTCGATTCCTACGTCGGCCAGCATGCGGCACAAGCCAATGACATCGTCCACGCTCATGTTTAACTCGGCATTTGCCACGTTCAGGAAAGCGCTGGCCAGAGCGGTCTTTTCAATCTCGGCATACGGCCGTTTCACAGCTTCACAATGCTGCTGCAAGACCTCCAGCTTGTGGCGCAGCACGTCCTTGCCCGCGCGGGCAAAAAGGTTACACGCATCGCCATATTGCGCCACGAAACGGAGCGTCTTTCGCTCGCCCATGCCACCAAGCATGATAGGTGGGTGGGGCCGCGACACGGGCTGCGGCTGGCAAATAGGTTCAGCCAGTTGAAAATGCTGGCCGTTAAAGGGTTTGATCTCTCCCGACCACATCTGATGCGCGATTTGCAGCGTTTCTTCCAACCACTCAAAGCGCACTTTTGTCTCCGGGAACGGGAAGCCAAGGCCCTGCGCTTCGCGGTCGTACCAGGCGGCGCCCACGCCAAAATAAGCCCGCCCTTCGGACAAGACGTCCAGGGTGGTGACCTGTTTAAGCAAAAAGCCGGGTTGGCGATAGACAACGCCGGTAACCAAGGTGCCCAGTTTGACGCGCTGGGTCACGCCTGCCAGGTAGTTCAAGGCGCTGTAGCCTTCCAGCATCGGCTCGGCGGCATCGCCCAGCATAGGGTCGAGCTGGAAGAAGTGGTCCATCACCCAAAGGCTGTAAAAGCCAACGTCTTCGGCGACGGTGGCAATTTCGGCGAGCTTGGGGGCCAGGGCAGCGGGGCCGCCAGGCCAGGTAAACTTGGGGATTTGCAGTCCAACTTTCATGGGTTTTTCTCCTATCGGATTAAGAAAAGCGGGGCAGTTGGGGATATTGTACCTGAAAAACGGCCGTTTCCCCGGCTAATCACCGCGAAAATAGCTTCCCCACAATCACCTAAGCGAAAACTGCGGCAAACAGCCCGGCATGCAGCTCATCATCCATTTGCCCGGTAAGTACCAGCTTAGCCGCCAGATGGCCAATGGCATCCGAAGATTTTGCCGCATGGCCGTTGCCGCCGGTACAAACGTAGAGCCGGTCAGGTATAGCGGCAGCGATGATGGGACGGCCGTGCGGGGTGTAGGTCACCAGGCAGCGGCGGGTTTGCCAGCTTGCCACCTGTAAATCTGTGAGAAGGCTTTGCAGCGCGCCGCGCAGGGCCGGGAGCATCACGTCGCTGTTACCGTGGCGCATCCACTCCTGCATGGCCTTTTCATCGGGCAGCCAGTAGTCGGCAGCGGTGTTGGCGCCTAATTTGACATAAATTTTACCGTCCGGGTAGCGAATAGGTGGCAGCAGGTAAAGATAGGTTAGCTGCGGGTATGTACCCTTGTCGATGACGGTTGGCATGCCCGCCAGACGCGTGGCCTCCATTTCGGACAGCTCGCCCAGAATGACGAACTCCGTTTTGACGCGCAGGGCCAGCTTACGCGGCAGGAGGTCAAAGCTGTTGGCGTAGGCGCCGTTAGCCACCAAAACCTTGCTAGCTTGATAAACGCTGCCGCTGCGTGTGGTGACAGAAATACCCTGGGCCGTGGGGGTAATGTGTATGGCGATGTCGGGGATAACGGCCGTTCCCTGCTGCCGGGCAATGGTCACCTGGGCTTGCACCAGGTCACGCGGGTTGATGTAACCCGCGGGTGGCTCCTCAAAAATGACCTGGCTAGCAGCGGGAAATTGCAGATAGGGAAAACGGCTGGTTACCTCGTCCGCTGCCAGGCGCTGGAAAGCCAGCGGCTGCTCTGCGGCAGCTTTAGCTATTTGAGGCCAACCAACATCTTTGGGTGGAGCAGCGTACAGACCACCCGCTGCCCGATGGAACGAAATACCGCTGGCTTGCTCAATAGTGGGATAGGCGGCAATGGAGCGGCGGGCCAATTCCGCCCACACGGAGTCAGCCGCCAGGCAGCGGGTGATGCGCCCCTGGTCGTAATGGCTGGCAAAAACGCCATCGTGGGACTTGAGATCGGCCGGTTCATCGGGTCCAATGAGGGCGACCCGCGCCCCTGCCTGCGCCAGGTATTTGGCCGCAGCACTGCCCATCATGCCTTTGCCAAGAACAATGATGTCGTAATGAGTTAGTGCCATAAGGGAAAGCCATCTGGGTCGTGCAGACCGCGCGCCCCTACAAGTATATGGTTACATATCTAAATCTTTCGCAAAAATGGCCGCAAACTGGCTGAAATCTTGCAAGGCCGGCTGAATGCTGTCATGCAAAATCTGGTAATCAATGTCTTCGTAAAGATGAACCAATACATTGCGCATACTTGCCGCGTTTTGCAGCCGGGTCTACAGGTAATAAACCTTGTTCTCCCGCCAGACGAAATGCTTCCTGGTAAGAATTTGGGGCCACAGCGATCTCTGCCAACTTGTGAAATAGAATGTCGGTAGCAGCGGTTACCATCAACTCAAAGAGCCATTCTAACTTGTAATGCTCAGCTTCAATATCGGCAAGCGTTGCGCTTTCATAAGGCATCAAATCGGCTAGCAACTGGCGTAGGAAAAGGAGTTTTCGGAGGAGTACATCAGGAGCCATAAGGATTCTCTCTGATAAACTGTTGCAATCGTTTGTATGCTCCACGGCGGAAGGGTAGGCTGTCGTTATAGGCGTGCCAGAGACGGGAGCGTTCCTTGAGCCACAATTCGGGTTCGCGCTGGAAGAGTAGACGGCCGTTCTTCACAATCTCAAAGCCCAACACCGGGTCTAGCTCTGGCGACACAATAACCAGGCTCACTTCACTACCCACCAGCCGCGTTAAATCAGTCACCCATTGTAATTTTTGTGTTGATGCCAAGGGTTCGCTCGGCCATACAGCCAGGTCCACATCACTATGGGCATGGGTTTTACCGGTCGCCTGGGAGCCAAACAAGACACACAAGCGCACCGGCTGGCTTTCACACCAGGCCTGTACCGGGCGAAACGGTTCCGGGCAGTCAACTTCGTAGATGCTCATAGTAAAATCTTAACGAATTTGGGGGAAGGGGGCAAAGATGAACGGCCGTTTCTCCCCTTTACGCTTTAGTAAGAGGATTGGGGATGTGGGGGAAAGGCCGTTTGCCAACACTTCCTGTCTGCTCCCCATCGTCACAAGCATTTACAATCAGTTCTCAATCATCATCATCCGTCTGATGAATGCGAATTCGCCCCATTTCTACAATCCACAGCTTGCCCTCAATCGGCATCGTTTCCAACGCCTGCAAAAATTGGCGAACAAGCTGTTCCAAAATTGGGAGCGTGGGGTTCTTTGGCGCGCGAATGACAGCAATACCTGCGCCAGTCGCCGGGGGAAATCTAAATACGTTGGTAAAATCTAGATCAAGCGTTACCAGGCAACGCCCCTCATCTTGGCAAACCTGATAAAGTGCCAGGTCGGCCGCGCTGCCTAATGATTCTTGTACAACAGTCTCGACATCATGCCCAGCAGCATAAAAAACGGCCTGGGCGCGTGTACCAAAGTTTTCATCTAGTTTGAACTTCATGCCATTGCCATCGGGATTTCGACGTATCGTTCACGAGACATTTCTGCGCCATAAGCAATTGCCGCAAGAATGTCGTTTAATTCCAGGTGCGGGTATTCGGCCAAGATTTCTTCGGCGGTCATGCCGTTAGCGAGGAAATCGAGGATGAGGGAAACCCAAATGCGCGTGCCGCGAATAGTGGGCTTGCCAAAGCAAATGTTGGGATCGATGGTGATGCGTTCGAGTAATGGGTTCATATATTAACCTCTTTTGGGGTAAGTATAGCATGGGGAACGGCCGTTTCTCCCCTTCACGCTTTATGAGAGAATTGGGGTGGGGAAACGGCCGTTCAATCTTCAATCGCCAATCTCACATATTCCGCCGGTACTGCCCCCCCACCGCATACAGCGCCTGCGTAATTTGCCCCAGCGAACACACCTTCACCGCTTCCATCAGCGCCTCAAACATATTTTCGTTGTGGATCGCCGCCAGCTGCAGCGCCCGCAGTTGCGCCGCCGCCTTCTCTGGCTGCCACGCCTGCAGCGCCTGCACCTCGGCAATCTGCAGCTCCTTCTCTTCCGTCGTCGAGCGAATCACTTCTTGCGGAATGATCGTCGGCGACCCTTCGTCGGAGAGGAAGGTGTTCACGCCAATAATCGGCAGTTCGCCGCTGTGCTTCAGCTGCTCGTAATACAGCGACTCTTCCTGGATTTTGCTGCGCTGGTACATGGTCTCCATCGCCCCCAGCACGCCGCCGCGCTCCGTGATGCGGTCAAATTCCGCCAGCACCGCCTCTTCCACCAGGTCGGTCAGTTCCTCGATGATAAACGACCCCTGCAGCGGGTTTTCGTTCTTCGCCAGCCCCAGTTCGTGGTTGATGATCAGCTGGATGGCCATGGCCCGCCGCACCGATTCTTCCGTGGGCGTGGTGATCGCTTCGTCGTAGGCGTTGGTGTGCAGCGAATTGCAGTTGTCGTAGATGGCGTAAAGCGCCTGCAGGGTGGTGCGGATGTCGTTGAAGCCAATTTCCTGCGCGTGCAGCGAACGGCCGCTCGTCTGGATGTGGTATTTCAGCTTCTGCGCCCGCTCGTCGGCTCCGTATTTCAGCTTCATCGCCTTGGCCCAGATGCGCCGCGCCACCCGGCCAATGACGGCGTATTCCGGGTCCATGCCATTGGAGAAAAAGAAGGAGAAATTGGGCGCAAACTCGTTCACGTCCATGCCCCGCGCCAGGTAATATTCTACAAAGGTGAAGCCATTCGCCAGCGTAAAGGCCAGCTGGGTGATGGGATTGGCGCCTGCTTCGGCGATGTGGTAGCCGGAAATGGAGACGCTGTAGAAGTTGCGCACGTTGTGGTCGATGAAATATTGCTGCACGTCGCCCATCAGCCGCAGGGCGAACTCGGTCGAGAAGATGCAGGTGTTTTGCGCCTGGTCTTCTTTGAGGATGTCGGCCTGCACCGTGCCGCGCACGGTGGACAAGGGCGTGCGCCTTGATCTCGGCGTACACGTCCGGCGGCAGCACCTGGTCGCCGGTCACGCCCAGCAGCAGCAGCCCCAGCCCGTCGTTGCCTTCGGGCAGGTCGCCATTGTAAGACGGCCGTTCCAGCCCCCGCTCGTCATACAATTCCCGCAGCTTCGCCTCCACCTCGATCCTCCAGCCCATGCTCGCGGATGTAAAGCTCACACTGCTGGTCAATGGCCGCATTCAGGAAAAACGCCAGCATCGTCGGCGCCGGGCCGTTAATCGTCATGCTCACCGAGGTCGTCGGGTCGCACAGGTTAAAGCCGCTGTACAGCTTCTTGGCGTCGTCCAGGCTGGCAATGGAAACGCCGGAGTTGCCGATTTTGCCGTAAATGTCGGGGCGCGTGGCCGGGTCTTCGCCGTACAGCGTCACCGAATCAAACGCCGTCGAGAGCCGCTTGGCGGGCATGCCCAGCGAGACGTAGTGGAAGCGTTTGTTGGTGCGCTCCGGGCCGCCTTCGCCGGCAAACATGCGCGTCGGGTCTTCGGCCGTGCGCTTGAAGGGAAATACGCCGGCCGTGTACGGAAATTCGCCGGGCACATTTTCCTGCAAGCACCCACTTCAGCATATCGCCCCAGCCTTTGTAGCGCGGCAGCGTCACTTTCGGCATCTGGGTATGCGACAGCGATTCCGTTGTGGTCGGCACGCGAATATCCCGCCCACGCACCTGATAGACGTACTCGTCGCCGGCGTAGCGCGCCTTTTTCTCGGCCCAGTCATCCAGAATTTGCTGGTTGCGCCGGTCCAAATCGAGGCTGATCTGCTGCGTACAGTACCTCTAGCTGTTCTGCCAGCCTGGTTACGGTCAGCCAGGTCAGAACTGCGCAAGGCGTCAATGGTTTGCCGCAGTCCATACAGCCGGTCGGCCACGCCAGCTTGCGCGTCAGCCCACTGGTTGTAGCCGCGAATCGTCTCGGCTATTTCGCTGAGGTAGCGCACGCGGGCTGGCGGAATGATGTAGATTTTTTCCGACATTTCGTCCGACGCTTCCAGGTGGGACTCCAAATCGGCGCCGGTTTTGCGGGCGATGGCGTCACATGACGGCGCGGTAAAGCTGGTTGGTGCCAGGGTCGTTGAACTGGCTGGCAATGGTGCCAAAGACCGGCATCTCGTCCACCGGCTTGCTCCCAGAGCTGGTGGTTGCGCTGGTACTGCTTCTTGACGTCGCGCAGCGCGTCCTGCGCCCCGCGCTTGTCAAATTTATTGATGGCGATGACGTCGGCGAAGTCGAGCATGTCGATTTTTTCCAGCTGCGTTGCCGCGCCATATTCAGGCGTCATCACGTACAACGTCACGTCGGAAAAATCGACAATTTCCGTGTCCGACTGGCCAATGCCGGAGGTTTCCAGAATGATCAGGTCAAACTGGGCCGCTTTGAGGATGGCCAGCACCTCGGGAATGTGGCGGGATAGGGCCAGGTTGCTCTGGCGCGTGGCCAGGGAGCGCATGTAGACGCGCTCGTTGTAGACGCTGTTCATGCGGATGCGGTCGCCGAGCAGTGCGCCGCCGGTGCGCCGCTTGGAGGGGTCGACGCTGACGATGGCGATCTGCTTGTCGGGAAAGTCGAGCAAAAAGCGGCGCACCAGTTCGTCCACCAGCGACGATTTGCCCGCGCCGCCGGTGCCGGTGATGCCCAGAACGGGCGGCAGGCAGGTCTGTCAAACGCCGGTGCACTTCGTCCATGATCGGCTCACGAAATCCGGCTCGTTTTCCACGGCCGAAATCAAGCGCCCCAACGCCCGTGCCGTCACCCACTGCTTGACTTCGTGCAAAACGGCCGTGCTGCTGCCATTTCCTGCCATGCGGTCGTACGCTTCAGCAATGGCTTCCTTCCATTTGTCCACGTCCAGCTTGCCGGTGGGGAAGTCGGCCTGTTGCAGCAGGTCGTTAATCATGCCTTGCAAGCCCATGGAACGGCCGTCGTCGGGGGAGTAGATGCGCGTGATGCCGTAGTCGTGGAGTTCGGCGATTTCGTCGGGCAGAATGGTGCCGCCGCCGCCGCCAAAGATTTTAATGTGGCCGCACCCCTGCTCGCGCAGCAGGTCGTGCATGTATTTGAAAAATTCCAGGTGACCGCCCTGATAGCTGGTGATGGCAATGGCCTGGGCGTCTTCTTGAACGGCCGTATTCACAATCTCGTGCACGCTGCGGTTATGGCCCAGGTGGATGACTTCGCCGCCGCAGGCCTGCAGGATGCGGCGCATGATGTTGATGGCCGCGTCGTGGCCGTCAAAGAGGCTGCCGGCGGTGACAAGGCGGATTTTGTTGGTGGGGGAATAGGGGGTAATCGGTTGCATCTTTCTCCTTAGAACAAGAATTTAGCGTAGAGGGGGTCTGCATCCCGATGCTTCAATTTTTTCTGAGCGTTAGTATAGCACAAGGGGGGAAACGGCCGTCACTACGGTAAATGTTCTAAATCATTCAAATCTTTGTGCCGGCCACTTGCTTTTTTATTTTGCTTCAACCGTTCCAGACTAATCAAGTTTACGGGTATGCTATCAATCGTATCTACAATACGCTCGTTAAAACATTCTTCAAACTCAACACCGGAAACGCTCGTTAAAATTTCCAGCCGCATAGGGGGCAAACCCATACGAATTACTTTATCTTCTTGCAAGAAAATTGTCTCTTCCAATTCGGGTAGGTCAAAACCAAACTGTTTAAGGGCGGTTACAATTCGCCGTGCATTGTCAGGGTGAGTGGCAATCCAGATATCCATGTCCACTGTTGCTCGCGGATACCCATGATAGCCCACAGCATAGCCACCAATGAGTAAGTAACGAACATTATGGGCGTTCAGTAATTGTAAGAACTCTTTGAAGTCGGGTGGTAGATGGGTCGTAGCCATAGATGATCTGCCGCATTTGTTCAAGGGCGGCCAGACGCTTATGCGGGGATTGGCTGAGCCAGTAAGCGCGTTCATCAGAGTCATCGTCTAACGCCGTAACCAGCAGCCGGGTTTTATCCATTTGCATTGTCGAAAGCCGGAGTTGCATACTCATATTTTATACTAGATGATCTCAATCTCCTAAACGCTGCGGTTAGCCGGGTTGGGCACCTCATCACCTAAGCTTTCCAAGATGCGGCACATGATGCTAATTAACGCGTCGTGGGTAATTTGAGTTAGTGGGGAATACGGCCGTTTCCCTCTTCCCCTTCTCCCCCACCCTATGCTAAGATAGATGTATTCAGCAATCAAACCCGGACAAAGAGCAGCATGATGCAAATTCAAACGCGACTCAGCGGTGAGCTGGCACAGCAGGTAGGTATGGCCCGTCTTTCAGTGACTTTACCTGACGGCGCTACCGTGGCCGATTTGCTGGCCTGGCTGCGCCAGCAGTACCCCACCACCACCGCACGCCTGGAAACGGCCGTACCCATCATTGCTGGCCGCCACGTTTCCCCCACCGAGTCCCTGGTCGACGGTCAGGAAGTGGCCCTCCTGCTGCCCATTGCCGGCGGTTGATGCTCCTTGCGTGGAAATTCGCCACCCAATAACCAGAAATCCCCCTCATGCAAAACGCTGCAGATAGGAGGAATTCAGCATTAAGCATTCAACATTCACCCTTTACCCACCAAATTTCATCTTTTTTTAGAGGAGGTATTCCATGACACTAGAAATGCAGGCTAAAGCAAACACCGGTGCAGCATCCGACGGCAACGGGTTCGGCCACGAGACCGTCTTCGTCGACCAATTTATTGACGGCATCCTTGATCCCCACAAGCCGATGCTGGGACCGGTGCGCGACGGCGGGCACATCGTCGCCAATACTGCCCCCGGCTGCTGGGGGCCAATGATCACGCCGGAAATTCGCGGCGGCCACGAGGTTACCGTGCCTGTGGCCGTGGCCGGGGCGGAAGTGGGTGACGCCATCGCCATCCGCATCAAGGATATCACCGTCACCTCGCTGGCCACCGCCTCCGGCAACGACGTGTTCATGAACGGCCGTTTCCTGGGTGACCCCTACGTGGCCGGGAAATGCCCGGAATGTGGCACCCTTTACCCCAAAACCGTCATCAAAGGCATTGGCCAGACCGCTGTGCGCTGCGCCAAATGCGGCGCGGACGCCGCCCCCTTCAACTTCACCAATGGCTACACCATCGCCTTCGACGGCAACCGCGCCGTGGGCGTGACCCTGCCGCAGGAAGCAGCCGAGGAAATCGCCCACCACGCCAAGCAGTTTGCCGCCCTGCCGGAAAAATCTATCCAGAACCCCATTTTGACTTTTGCCCCCCATGATTTGGTAGGACTGGTAGCCCGGTTACGGCCGTTTATGGGCCAGCTTGGCACCACCCCCTCCCATCCCATTCCCGACTCGCACAACGCCGGGGACTTTGGCTCCTTCCTCATTGGCGCGCCGCACGAGTATGCCATCACCGCAGAGCAGTTGGAGCAGCACCGCACCGACGGCCACCTGGATATAGACGCCGTGCGCGCCGGAGCCATCCTCATCTGCCCGGTGAAGACGCCCGGTGGCGGCATTTACCTGGGGGACATGCACGCGCTGCAAGGAGATGGGGAAATAGCCGGGCACACCTGCGACGTCTCCGGCACGGTGACTCTGCAAGTACATCTGCTGAAGGGGCTGAACATTGATGGCCCGCTGCTTTTCCCGGTGTTGGAAGACCTGCCCTTCCTGGCCCGGCCATTAACCGGAGAAGAGGAGTCCCGCGCCCTGGCCGTCGCCGCCCAATGGGGCACAACCCTGGAAGCGTCGGCGCCCATCTCCGTCATCGGCACCGGCCCCGACCTGAACGCGGCCACAGATAATGGCCTAGCCCGCGCGGCGGAGCTGCTGGAAATGAGCGTGCCGGAAGTGAAAAACCGCGCCACCATCACCGGTGGCATTGAAATTGGGCGTCATCCTGGCGTGGTGCAGGTCACCTTCCGCGCCCCGCTGGACAGGCTGGAAAAGCGCGGCCTGCTGCCCTTTGTGCGCGACCAGTACGGCATTGGCTAGTGCTCGTTACCCGTGATCCGTAATCGGTAATCCGTTCCGTATTACGATTTACGGTTAGCGGCTTACGGACAACGGTTTACGAAACGGTGAGCCGTTCCGCCGCGGGGACTTGCCGCGTCAAATCTACGCGCAGCAGTCCTTGCGGCGTGCGGCTGACGGCTACGTGAGGCAGCGCCTGCATAGCCGGACCGTGAATGACGCTGCCATCCACATGGAAGCGGCTGCCGTGGCAGGGGCAGGCCAGTTCGCCTGCTTCATGGTTGACCAGGCAGCCCAAATGGGTGCATACGGCCGTTACCGCATACAATCCTGCCGCATCCCGCACAATCCAGCAGTTGCCTCCGGGAACGGCCGTAACGCTCCCAAGTACGTAAGATTCCGGCACGCCCAGCGTGAATTGCCGCGCCTGGGTCACCGGCTCCTCGTACCCCAAAAACTTGCGCACACTGTTCAGCAGCAGCAGTCCAGAAAATGAAAGGCTGAGCTGTAATACCCGCCGCCGCGAAAAAGTTAAACGCTTCACCTTGCACCCCACAAAATCAAACCCAAGACTGTGACCATCATCACTAGCGCCAGCCACTGCGCCCAACGCCCTTCGCGATTAAACCACACGCCCACTCCTGCTGCGCGGCGGTCTATGGCGTAGGGCAGCAGCGCCAGCACTGCCAGCAGCAGCAGCGGCACGCCCACACCCATGAGCAAGGGCGGGCCGTAACGCAAGAGCTGCTGCACCCACAGGAAAAACCAGGGAGCAGTCGCTTCCGCTGGGAGATGGCTAAAATCGGCCGTAGGCCCCAGCGCCGGCGGAAAGAGCAGCGCCACCACCAGTAGCAAAATTGTAACTGACAACATGCCAACGGCTTCACGCCGCACCAGCTCGTCGCGATGAATGGTCTCCAGTCGCATTTTTGCCCGCGAAATACCACCATCCCGCCGCACGCGGAAAATGTGCCAGGCGATGAGAAAGAGGGTGATGAGCATTAAGCCAAAGAGATGCCAGCCGTAGAGGCGCACCACGGTAACCGAGCCAATTTCGCTGCTGCCCACCACCATGGCGTATAAACCGGGCCCCACCAGGGGAATGCTGCGCAGCAGGTTGGTGCCTACCATCAGCGCCCAGGCAATGTCGCTGTCCCAGCGCAGGGCGTAACCGGTGAAGTTGAACAGCAGCAGCAGCACCAGCAGCGCCAGCCCTAATAGCCAGTTGAAGCGGCGCGGTGGCTTGTAGGCGCCGGTGAAAACCACGCGCAGCAGGTGCAGCACGCTGACTATGACCATGCCCTGGGCCGCCCAGTAGTGCAGACTGCGCACCAGCCAGCCAAAAGGCACTAGGGTAATCATGGCTTGCAAGGATTTGTTTGCCTCGGCTGCGCTGGGGACGTAGTAAAAAACTTCCAATGCGCCGGTAAGGGCAAGGACGACAAACAGGTAAACGGCCGTTCCTCCCAAACCAAACGTATACCGCCAGCGCGCCTCCCGGGCGGGAATGTGCGGTGGGTGCAGGTGGTGGAAGAAGCTGGGTCGCTTAGCCACGGTTCCCCTTTACCAAAACGGCCGTGGCCACCAGCAGCAAGGCCAGTAAGCCCAAAATCGTCGGCTGCACGTTTTCCGGTGCTGCATAAGCGGTGTGCAGACGATACACCAGCGCATTACTTTCATCCAGCGTTACGTCCACCCCCAATTCGCCCCGCGCCTCCATCAGGAACGCCGAAATAGCCCACGACTCTTCCTCGTTGATGAAGCCTGGATTCCACCAAGGCATCGTTTGCAGGATAACCTGCTGCAATTCCGCCGCATTGTTCAGACGGGCCATATCCCCGGCTTTTGAAAGCGCCGGCACAACCTGCGGCAGCGCAAAGCCATTGTCCGGGTGATTTGAAGCGTGGCAGTGAGACTGCCAGCAGTTGCCGTCTTCCCCCCACTGCGCCCGCCATTCCGGCGTCAGCCCCTGCCCCCAATCGCCATGGCAGGCCATGCACACCTGGCGGTACTTTTCCTCTCCCAGCTCAATTTGTGACATAGTGGGTGATTCGGTGAATATTTCGCCGGTATTAGTTGACAGAAGCACGTATCCCTGGCTCTGCAAGCGCCCCTCGTAGCTGTCCAGGCTGTAAGCGGGTGTAATCTCTGGCGGCGCAGAGGCTGTACAGCTTACCAGAAAGAGGCTCATCAGTATCATGCCCAAAACCCAAGCTCTATACGGAATTATGGGAATAGCGGCTCTGCGATTTTGAATTTGCACCTTCATTTTCCCGCTCCTGCGTACGGCTGCTCCTCTTCCCCGCCCATTGTCTGAGGAGTCGCAGGGGCAGTCCAGTGGCAAACGTCACAAACCTTGACGCAGAAAGTCATGAAACTAAATTTAAGGCGGGAACAAATTCGAATCGCACACAATCAATGAGTGCCAGGGCTATTCTTCACCCCCTCGCAGCGTTTCGCGTATGCGCCGTTCCAGGCGATCCAGGTCCCAATGCCCCTGCTCGCGCACAATCGTACGCAGCATCGGGTCAATGTCTTGAACCGTTTCCAGGATGTCTACCAAAAGCTGAAACTGTTCATGGGCACGGGTGACCTCCTGGGGCTGGGTCACCATGTCGCGCAATATTGTACCTTCGGTGCGCGAAGCAACGCGGGGCTCGGCCACGCCTTCGACGTAAACCCACGTGCGCTGGCCCGGACCGCGCCCGTCCTCCTCATCAATGGGTTCCAGACCCACAATGCTGTCTGAGCGGAAGTATTTGCCATACCCCACTGCTACCATCAGACCCTTTTCTATGCGCATGGAAAGCTCCTTTTTCTGCTATCAAGGACAATAATCCTATCACTGTCGTCATCATTCCTGGCCAAGGGAACTAAACTGCCAGCCAGCGTATTTACGCTTTAAAAAACAGTATAACATACGGCAAGGCAACGGCCGTTTCTCTTTACCTTCTCATCCTACATGCCGCCAATTTTGTTACAATCGAGCTAGAACAATCAATGTAATGGAGGAAACCTCATGAAAATTAGTGCACGCAATGGATTAGACTGTACCGTGAAATCAATTACCGTCGGCGCAGTGAACACAGAAGTCGTGTTGACATTACCCGATGGGCAGGAAATTGTGTCCATCATCACCAAGCAGTCCGCCACAGCCCTGGGCCTGGAACCGGGGAAACAGGTTAAGGCTATCATTAAAGCGTCCAACGTTATGATTGGCATTGAGGCGTAATGCTTCACGAACAGCGAGGAACTATGCAAAGACGAATTTTATTCCTCATTGTGCTGCTGCTACTGGTAACGGGCTGCCAAGATGCAGCGGAAACGGCCGTTACCCCTACCCCAGAACTCCCTATTCAGCCCACCCGCGACCCTGCTTGCGCCTGGTTTGAATGCGGCACCTTGCACCAGGCCGCGCCGGCAGAGTGGACCAACGCCGCTGAAGAAAACCAGTTGGCTACGGCAGCCAGCTTCGCCGACGCCGTTTGGCCCCTTATGTTTGGCGCAGAGGTTGATATGGCGACAGCCCGCGAGCTTTTAGAATACCGCCTGTTCGCAGAGGGGATTCATGACTGCATCAACACGAATCTCGCAGACGACCGTACCGTGGACGAAATCGGCGCCGAGTGTGCGCTGACTGTGCCTGTAGCTCGCTAGCTCTGTTAAATTACCTGTGACCGAAGCCACAGCATCTGCAAACCGCACCCTCGGGCTTTTCCAGGCTACCAGCGTTGGCGTGGGCGCCATCGTGGGCGGCGGCATTTTGGCCTTGGCCGGCGTCGCCTTTGCCACGACCGGCCCCAGCGCCATTCTCGCTTTTGCCCTCAACGGCGTCATCGCCCTGCTTACCGCCCTCAGTTTTGCCGAAATGGCCGCCGCGTTCCCCGAATCGGGGGGCACGTACACCTTCGCCAAAAAGGTGATGACGGTGCGCGCCGCCTTTGCCGTGGGCTGGGTGGTCTGGTTTGCTTCCATTGTGGCTGCCGTGCTTTACGCTTTGGGTTTTGGCGCCTTTACACTGTACATTTTGCAGGCTTTGTGGCCCGCCGCTCCCGCCTGGCTGGCCAATCGCTGGGTAACCACGGGGCTGGCGCTATTGGCCACGGCCGTTTACGCTGTCTCCCTCGCCCGCGCAGCGGCGGTGGCGGGGCGTGGATAAACGTAGGCAAAGTGCTGGTTTTCGGCATCCTCATTGCCGGGGGATTGACCGCCCTCTTCGGCGCGCCCGCTGGCGTTGTGCGCGATGGCCTGCGCCCCTTCCTGGCCGCCGGGCTGGGGGGTCTGGTGCAGGCCATGGGCTACACCTTTATTGCCTTGCAAGGTTTTGACCTTATTGCCGCCGTGGCCGGGGAAATTCGCCAGCCAGAGCGCACTATTCCCCGCGCCATGCTCATCTCCCTGAGCATTGCTCTATTCATTTACCTGCCGCTGCTGCTGGTGGTGAGCACCGTGGGTCTGCCCGGCCAGGACGTGCAGGCGGCTAGTGCGGCCCAGCCAGAAACTATCATTGCCGTGGCCGCCCAAAACTACCTGGGGGCTTTTGGCTACTGGCTGGTGCTGGTGGCCGGGGTCTTGTCCATGCTCTCAGCACTGCAGGCCAACCTGTACGCCGCCTCCCGCCTGGCCTTGACCATGGCCCGCGACCGCACCCTGCCCCACCGCCTGGAGCAGGTGGATGCAAAACGGGGCACGCCGGTAACGGCCGTACTGGTTACCAGCGCCATCGTCATGATCCTGCTCCTCATCTTGCCCGACGTCGCTGCCGCGGGGGCTGCCTCCAGCCTCATCTTCCTTATCACCTTCGCCCTGGCCCACGTCGTCAGCATGTTGATGCGCCAGCGAGGCAACGGTCAGACCCGCACCTTTCGCACCCCTGCTTATCCTGCAATCCCCCTGATCGGCGTAACCGCCTGTGTGGGGTTGGCCGCTTTTCAAGGCGTGGCTGTACCGGCAGCGGGGTTCATCACTGCCTTGTGGCTGCTCTTTGGCGGCCTGCTCTTTCTGGCGCTCTTTGCCCGCCGCGCCGAAGCGGTTGACGCCGCCGCCGAAGCCCTGGACCCTGACCTACTGCGCCTGCGCGGGCGCAGCCCCCTTGTGCTAGTGCCCATTGCCAATCCGGCCAATGCGGCTTCTATGGTCTTTGTGGCCAATGCGCTGGCCCCGCCAAATGTGGGGCGCGTGCTGTTGCTTTCCATCGTCGCCTCGCCGGAGGAAGCCAGGACAGACTTAACCTCTCGCATCGACAATGCGCAGCGGGTACTGCAGCATTCCTTGCAAGCCGCGCTGGCCCGGGATTTGACTCCTGAGGCTTTAACAACCATCGCCCCCGAACCGTGGCTGGAGATTGCCCGCGTTGCCCAGGTGCATGATTGTGAGGGGCTGCTTTTAGGGTTGAGCCAGTTTACCGACGCGCAAACAGCGCCGCAGTTAGAACGTCTGGCCAGCCAGGTGAACAGCGACGTGATCGTGCTGCGCCCGCCCTTTACGGGCTGGGACGTCACGCAGGTGAAACGGGTGTTGGCCCCGGTGGGCGGGCAAGGTGCGCACGACGCACTGCGGGCCAGGCTGTTGTCGAGCCTATGGCGGACAGCACAGCCGGAAATTACCTTTTTACAGATGCTGCCTGAAGGAACGGAAACGGCCGTTCTGCAAAAAACCACTCGCGCCTTACAGCGCTATGCCCGCGAAGAAGTGCCGGGCAACCCCCAAGCCCAAGTCTTCTGCCATGCTGACGTGACTGAGGCTATTACGCAAGAAGCGCGCAACCACGATTTGGTGGTTCTGGGCTTTCAGCGCGTTGGGCGGCGGCAGCGCGTCTTTGGTGATATTACCCGCCGTGTTGCCCAAGAAACCAACTGCGCCATCATCTTAATCAGCCGGAAGAGTTAGCGCCTCAGGCTCACCAGTTTCCTTTGCGCCGTGATTACGAACCCTTTCTTTAGCGCTGCTTGCCGCGGCGGTTTTGTTTCCGTTTGCGCCCCTTCGATTTCCCATCCCCCGATTTACGGGAGGTTGCTTCAGGCAATGGCGGTGGATTGTGAACTGCTTGCTGGTAATAATCGTCCAGCAGCATCGCCAGCAAATCCAGGCCTTCATCGCCTTCACTGAGACTTTTGGCCAGGGGCACAAACCGGGCCAGGCGTTCTGCTTGCAGCTTATCCCGGTTGCGCAGCTTGTTTTCCAGCAGCACGGTGGCCCGTTCAGCCACAATCGCTGCCACGTCTTCGTCACTGGGTAACGGCCGTTCCTGCAAATCTATGTCGTATCGTTGGGCAATACGGCGCAGCTTGTTTCGCTCCACCACGTCCACCAGGGAAATGGCTTCACCGCTGGCCCCCGCTCGCCCGGTGCGCCCTGCCCGGTGAATGTACAACTCTACATCCTCCGGCGGCTCGTACTGGATAACGTGAGACAGTTCCGGAATGTCAATGCCCCGCGCAGCCACGTCTGTGGCCACCAAAAAACGCAGCCCTCCCCGGCGCAAGCGTGTAAGCACCTGTTCGCGTTCATTCTGCGAGAGGTCGGCGCTCAGTTCGTCTGCGTCGTAGCCAAAGCGCTGGAGCACAACCGTGACATAATGGACTTTCGTCTTGGTGTTGCAAAAAATGATCGCTGATTCGGGGTTTTCGACCTCAATGAGCCGCACCAGGCTGCGGTCTTTGTCCATGCCCGGCACGGTGTAAAAGATGTGTTCCGTTTCCACCACGTGGATGTTGTCGCTGCTCAGGCCCAAAAAGTCGGGTTTATGCAAAAATTGCTGGGCCAGGCTTTTAACTCGAGGGGGAAAGGTGGCTGAGAACATGTACCCTTCCACCCGGCGGTCGGGCAGGTAGCGCTGCACTTCGCGCATATCAGGGTAGAAGCCCATAGAGAGCAAGCGGTCAGCTTCGTCAAATACCAGGATTTGCAGCTTGTCCAGAGTGAGGGAGCGGCGCAGAAGGTGGTCGAGAATACGGCCCGGCGTGCCCACTACCAGGTGCGCCCCTTTGCGGAAGGCTTCAAGCTGTGCGCCATAGCCGACGCCACCATAAACGGCCGTTACTCGCACCCCGCTGTCTCCGGCTAATGTCATGGCGTCATTACTCACCTGTTGGGCTAATTCCCTGGTTGGAGCCAGCACCAGCGCCTGGCAGGCGTTGAGCAAGGGGTTGATTCGCTCCAAAATTGGCAAAACAAAGGCCCCTGTTTTACCGCTGCCAGTACGCGATTGCACCATCAGGTCGCGCCCAGCCATGATGTATGGCATTGTCTTTGCTTGCACTGGCATCAAGGACGTCCAGCCGGCACGGCGCATGGCATTCTTCCAGCCTTCAGGTAAATCCGCATACGCCACTTCGGGAAAATCGTCGCCCTGAGGGGCAGCATCTTCTGTAGCAGGCTGGTCTTCTTGCGGGCTATTCGCTGCGGGTAGGTTCTTGCTGTCCATTAGTGGAATTTCTGCCTGATCGTCGGCAGGTTGGGAATCTATGTGGTTCATTTTGTGCTCCAATGTTGCATGTGTAGTGGCGATCATACATGTTTGCTGCAGGTGTCGCAAACGACCGCAAAATTTGATCGGCAAAATACCCCAATTTGTGGGCAAATTTAAAAAAATTGGTATGCTTCTGCTCACTTATTTTTTACCACATTTGTGCAGCCGCTGGCGGTCTGGCAAAGTGGAATTAACCTTTGGAGAGAGTGTCCATTTGTCTAAGAAAGTATATGTAGGAAACCTGTCGTTTAATGCGACGGAGGAACAGGTGCGAGACCTGTTTGCAGAGTTCGGAACAGTTGAGTCTGTAGCCATGATCACGGACCGAGAAACGGGTCGTTTTCGGGGTTTTTGCTTTGTAGAAATGCCAGCAGCGGAAGCAGACGCCGCCATAGAAGCATTGGATGGGCGCGATGTGGATGGCCGGAATTTGAAAGTAAATGAAGCCAGACCACGGGAAGAACGTTCAGGCGGTGGTGGTCGACGCGGCGGTGGTGGATATCGCAGCGGTGGTGGAAACCGTGGCAGCGGCGGCGGTGGATATCGCGGCGGCGGTGGAAACCGTGGCGGAAGCGGCGGAAACCGGCGGGACAGCAACCGGCGGGATGATTTCGGGGGTAAAGACGAAGGCGGTAGCCGCTGGTAAGCATTGACTCCTGCTATCACTGTAGCCAATCATTCTAAATAGAGAAACGGCCGTTTAGCCACCAAACAGTGGGGAACGGCCGTTTTTGCTTGCCAATTTGCCGCTTTTAAGCTGCCATTAGCTCCGTTTATTGGACAATTCCCCCGGATACAGGTAAGCTATTCTTGTCTGTTAGTCATACCAGTTTGTGCCCATAAGCTCAGACTCGGTTTTAGTTAGTGGAGAAAGTGTTCACTTGTCGAAGAAAATTTACGTGGGAAATCTGTCGTTTCAAGCGACAGAAGCGCAGGTGCGAGACCTGTTTGCAGAGTATGGCGACGTTGAGTCTGTAGCATGGATTACCGATCGGGATTCGGGCCGGTTCCGTGGTTTTTGTTTTGTGGAAATGGAAGGATCTGCCGCTGATGCCGCGATTGCGGCTCTCGACGGCAAAGATATTGATGGGCGCAATTTACGCGTAAATGAAGCACGTCCGCGGGAAAATCGTGGGGGTGGTGGCCGCCGCGGCGGTGGCGGATATCGCGGTGGTGGTGGAAACCGGCGGGATGACTATAAGCCCAGGAATGATTTCCCTGACAGCGGGGGTGGCTCGCGCTGGTAAGTTGTTCAGATTGTAACGATAATTAAAACGGCCGTTTGGGTGAGAAATGCTTCACCCAAACGGCCGTTTTTTATGATTTAGGCCCTTTACTGACTATTCAGATTGGGCTTGGGCCTGCATTGTTAGCAAATTATTTCCAGCAGCATCCGTCAGCGTTAGCGAGTCGCGGCTGATGGTATACCCGGCCACGTTTTGCAGCGCCGTCAGAAATTCCATCTCCCGTTGGTTACGCTCTTCCTCACACATCATCTTCGTAGAACCTACCGGTCCCAGGGTTAACTTCCCGGCATCCGCTTCATAGCTGGCAAAGTAGCTGTTGCAGCCCGCAAAGCCAGTTACCTGCCCCTCGGCGAAAACGGCCGTAATCTCCCCATCAATCCACGTCGATACCACCGCCTCATTCTCCAGATCGGCGATACCGCTTAACACCCAATCTACCCCTTCCAACGTCTGGTTGACTGGTAGCTGAAACTCCATATTTCCCTGGGTAGTGTGAATGGTCAAGGTTTCCGCGTCAACCGTAATGGATTCCGCTGCTTGCAGCATTTGCAAAATGGTTGCTTCCTGGTCCATCAGGCTCTCGCAAAACATTTCCGTGCTGCCCAGCATTCCCACAGCAAGTTCTGTTCCTTCCAGCGTGTAGCCGCCAAAGAAGCTGTTGCAGCCCGTGCTGCCGTTCAGGCCATCTGCGGTAAAAGAGAGCGTGGGCCGCGTTCCCGCAATGGGCGTTTGCAGCGCATCGGCCGGACCAAAGCTAACCAGGTCCCAGTCCGTACCCACCAGGTCGATAGCTGGTATCGAGGGGGTTGGCTCTTCAGAGGCAGCCGGTTCGTTGCCCGCAGCCGTGCAAGCTGCCAGCACCAATGCGCCCAAAAGCGTGAGTAAAAAGAAAAAACGTTGCGTATTCATTCGTTGTATATTCATGATGGTTTCACCTCAAAATTTTATTAGCAGCTTTTTACGCTGCCTTTGTATTAACGCTGCATGTCTTCAAAAAGTTCCCGATTTCGCAGGGGAAACGGCCGTTTCCCGTACCATTGCCGTTTTTGCCCCCCACCCCACACTCAGCTAGAATGCGCCCAAAGGAAAACAGCTTGTTCGAATCCCAGGAAATTTCACCCGAAGAAGTACCCGAACCCGATACAGGCGAAAGCGGCGGCGTGGTCAAAGCGGCAGCCATCCTGGCCATAGGCAATATTGCCAGCCGCATTTTGGGGCTGGTTCGCGAAACGGTCAAGGCTAATCTATTTGGCGCGTCTGGCCTGCTGGCTGCCTTTGAAGTGGCCGCCTACATTCCTGTCAGCTTGTTTGACCTGATTATTGGCGGCATGGTCAACTCGTCGCTGGTGCCCGTTTTCAGCGAATATGCGGCTAAAGAGCGGCGCGCCGAACTGTGGCAGGTGCTCAGCATGGTGCTGAGCGCGGCTTCGGTACTGCTCCTGGTGGTGGTAGTGGTGGTGGAGGTTTTTACGCCGCAGGTAGCCTGGATTATTGGCGCGCGCAATTTTACCGACCCGACACTGACGGAAACGGCCGTACGCTTGATGCGTCTGGCTACCCCTGCCGTTTTCTTTATGAGCATCGCCAGCATCCTCACCGGCATGCTCTATGCCCTCAAACGATTCGCTATCCCCGCCTTTATGGGCGCAGTGCTCAATGGGGCCATCGTCATCAGCGCCCTGCTGCGGCCGGGGCATATTGACAGCCTGGTGTGGGGGCTGCTTGCCGGGTCCCTGCTGCAAATATTGCTGCAGTGGCCGGCGTTGGGGCGGGCGCGGCTCAGTTGGCGGCTAAATTGGCGGCATCCGGCCATTCGCCGTATTTTGCAGCTCTACGCGCCCATCGTGGGCGGCCTAATTATTACCCAACTGGCCGTTGCCCTGAGCCTGAACCTGGCCACGCGCATCGGTGACAACTCCATCGCCTACATGAAATTCGCCACTACCCTCATCCAGTTTCCCCTGGGGCTGATTGTGACGGCGCTCTCCATTGCCACGCTGCCCACGCTGTCGCGGCAGGCGCTAGGCCAGCTCGAAACCTTCAAACAGACTATGGCTGAAGGTATTCGTCTAGTAATTACGCTGATTTTGCCCGCCACAACTGGGCTGTTTGCCCTGGCGCTGCCCATCATCGCCCTGCTGTTCGAGCATGGCGAGTTCACGCCGCAAGACACGCAGGTAACGGCCCTGGTGCTGCGCGTCTACTTGTTCGGCCTGCCATTTGCGGCGGTAGACCAGATGCTGGTGTTTGCCTCTTACGCGCGCAAGGATACGCTGCGCCCGGCGCTGGTGGGGGTGGTGAGCATTCTCATTTACCTGGGCACGGCCGTTCTGCTGCGCGCCCCTCTGGGAAATTTGGGGCAAACCATGGGCCAAAATATGAACCTGCAGGGCGCGGCGGGGCTGGACACCTTGAGCAATGGCCTGCTGAGCCTGATGGTGGCAGACACGGTGAAACACATTGTGCACACGGCGCTGATGGTGTGGCTATTGCGGCGGCAGTTGGGGGGCATTGGCGGTTATGGGGTTACGGCCGTTACGCTAAAATCAATTGCCGCAGCGGGGATCACAGGGTTGGCTGCCTGGGGAGCGGCTGGTGTGCTAACGTCGCTGCTGCCCGAAAGCCTGCCGGGCAGGCTGCTGCTGGTCACGGCTGCGGGGTTGGCCGGCCTCCTGGCATATATGCTCATGGCCATGCTGTTCAACATCCAGGAAGCCAAAGCGCTACCACGTTTGCTGCGCCGCCGTAAATAATCACCCCCTCTCGCCTCGCTGCCTGGGATCATGTAAAATGGGTTCAACGGTACAAAGCTTCCCTTTGGTTCGTTTAACTTTGTATCTTTGTCTCTTGGTTCCTTTGTATGAATTTCAGTGAGGAGATGCGCGTGACCGCCAAATTCCAACTCGTTGTTGAGCAAGGCCCTCGCCGAGGGCAGGCTTTCCCGTTAGAAAACAGCATTATTACCATTGGCCGAGACCCGCTGCTGGACGTTGCCCTGGCCGATCCCGAAGTCTCGCGGCAGCATGCGCGCATGGCCCGCGATGAAAACGGTGATTATAAAATTCAGGACTTGGGGAGTACCAATGGCACTTTTGTTAATGGGCAGCGGCTGGGCGGCGAGCCTTACACGTTGAGCGCCGGGCAGGAAATTGTCCTGGGCAGCAGCGTGGTCTTGAGATACGAACTGGCCACGACGGAAACGGATTTGCCAGCAGCAACGCCACCAGAGGAAGGGGGAACGGCCGTTTCTGCTCAGCCTACTTTTTCTATGGAAAGCCTGGACGAATTCGCCCCAGAACTGGATGAGCCGGTATTTCTGGGCGATACAGGCGACCTGCAAGAGAGCCCGCCGCAGACCGACCGGCTAACTGCGCCGCAGCCACCGATACCAGAACCAACTTATACCCCGGCTGAACCACTGCGCGCTCCAGGGTCTGCACCCTTTGTGCCTACCGGTCCCAGCGACAAAGAACAAAAGCGCAAGAGAACCATCACCTGGGTGGTGGCAACCATTGTGCTGCTGTTGCTGTGCTGCTGTGGGTTTTTGCTGTCAGCCTGGTTCTGGTGGGGCGACCCGCTGATGGAGGCTTTAGGCGTTTACTAACACCTCTTTGCGGTAATCCACAAGCCATCATCCGCCAGGAACTACTTTGGAAAATGAAAAAAGACCGGTGCAATGCAGTCCGGTCTTTTTTGTTACACGGTTTTGCCCATCAAGAAGCGTTGTCCTGCTCCTCTTTGAGTATGATTTCGTGCTCGCTGTCGATGATGATGGCATCTTCCAGGGGGGATTCGGTAGAAACGGCCGTTTCCACCGGCAAATAACCATCCTGTTCTCGAATTTCTCGCAGATGGCGGGCGACGACGTGGGCTGGAGCCAGTTCCAGGAAGATTTTGGACCCGGCCAGCAAAAAGGCCACGTCGTCAATCTGCCCCAAAATCGGGGCCACGTCGGGCAGCAGGTCCACAGGGAATAATCAGGTATATGACGGTAACAAAGGGCAATATTTTCAGGTAAAAGGGAACCTCGGGGTCGGCCACCAGGCGAAACACCAGCCGGATTTGCTGCCAGAGTTCGCGCCAGAAGCCCGGGTCTTTTTTCATAGGAAGGGGACGTTGTTCATCCATAATCTAACTCCTCGCAAGTATCAGGTAAGTCTACCCATTTTACGCAAAACGGCCGTTTCCGTTGCACTGGCTGCCAAAATTACCGGTTTTGCTGGCCGACCACATAGGCCGTCAACTGCGGTAAAATAGGGTTCACGTCATAAGGTATCCAATTACCGATGCCTCCCGCCGTAAAAACCGTAAAGCCGATCACATAGCCATCCAGGCGTACGCCATTGTCATACCAGGCCAACTGATTGATGAAGGCTTCCGGCCCGGTACGCCCCCAGCCCTGCTGCACCCAATAATCCTGAAAATCGCGCCAGCCCGTGCCCTCCGGTCCAGGGCGATTGCCAATCACGCCGTCTACCCCGCTTCAGAAATAACCAGGGGAATAACCAGCCCTGCCGGTTCCAAAATGTCGCGATAATACCAACGGTAGCGGAAAGTCAGCGAACCCCGATCGGGATAGGTCGGATATCCGGGAAGGGGGTCGCCATACAGGTAGGTCATATCCGGGGCGCTGTACTCATGGAGTGTCAAGATACCGCGATACTGCAAAGCTGTCTCTATGGCCGGCAAAAACAGCATAAACTCGTTCAACTCGGGCACGCCGGTGGAAAAACCACCGATAGCCGCCCGCAGACCATACTGCGCCAGCAACCGCACCCGTTCCTGCTCAAAGCGCGTATACCAGGGCATTTTGTCCAGGTTGGGGTCCGGTTCATTCCAGCCTTCCCAATAATCTACGGCCGGATTAGCCAGGTATTGGTCCAAATGGGCATTGACGTAATCGCGGGCTGCTTCTTCCGGGGTACCGACGTAGTTTTGCGCATCATCGTTTACGCGCCCGACCACAATGGTGCGCGGGGAAAGCGCTTTGATTTCGGCCACGTAGCCAAAATTGTCCAGCGCTTTGATGACGGCCGGCTGGCCCAAACGCACAAACTCGTTGATGCCCGCATCGTTGTTGCGAATGACGTGCAGACCCAGCTTGCTGGGCCCCAATTCGTTGGAAGGCGGCAGGGTAGGAATGTAGCTGACATAAGTCGTTGCGGTGGCTTCAATGGTTGGCGTGGGCGATGGGGTTTTGGTGGGGCGCGGCGTGTTGGTGGGCAGGTCTGACGTGGGGCTGGCCGTGGGAGATGGACCAGGAGTGGCGGTGGCAGGCGGCAGTAAGGGCATGGTTTCCACGGGTGTTGGCGCCGGGGTCCAGGTGGGCGGAAGATTGGCGTCGGAAACGGCCGTTTCTCCCCCTCTCACCTCCAGCACCGCAGCCACCGCCCGCGTGGGTAAAGGCGCCTCCGCTGCCGTGCAGGCCGCCAGCCCCACACTGAGCAGCAGTAGAAGTAGTGTGCATATCTGGCATCGTCTGAGCATCGGCCCGATCATACCATCCCTCTCCTGTTCAGCCAATGACGTTGCACGCCAGGAGGTGGGTGCTACAATCGACGTAACAAAAACATTGGTGACGCTGTATGACGATATTGCTCATTCTAAAACTGATTGTTGTCCTGATTTTTCTGCTGCTCTTCCTGCGGCGGCCCAATCTCAACTGGGGTATTGGGCTGCTCACGGTGACCACGGCCGTTTTGCTGGACACCTTCCTGGGCACTTTTGGCCGGGAGCAAATGCAAGGCGAGCTGGGCTTCTTTTATCCCGTAATCAGCGGCATGCTCTTTGGCGGGGCGGCCATCTGGCTGTGGGGCGTGTTACGGCCGCTTCTGGGCCGCAGCCCGGCCGCGGAACCCGACAACCCAACGCCCCCCGTTGCCAAGGCTAAGGCAATCCTGGCCAACACCAACCGAAATTCCGCTCCCACCGGCGCCGCCTTCGACCGCCAGATGCTGTACGAGCAGATTCGCACGCGATTCGGCCGTGAAGACATTCTCGATCTCATGTTTGACCTGGGCGTCAGCGAAAACGACGTGATGACCATTAACCAGGACATGCACCAGCTCATTATCAATATTATGGACCTGGCCGACGAGCGGGAGCAAACCGCCGCCCTGGCCCTGGCCGTCGAGCGCATCCTTACCCCCACGCCGGCTGAGCACTTGCCGCGGCTGGAAAAAATCAGCGTGGCCTCGCCGCCCACTATCTTGCGCCAGTTTCTTCTGGCCCATTACAGCCTGGAAGAGCTGGCCCAAATGGCCACCCAATTGGGCATCGACTGGGAGCAAGTGGGCGCAGGCAGTAAAAAGGAGCGCGTGCGCGAACTGCTGCTTTACCTATACCGGCGCAACCGGCTAGACGAACTCGTTGACCTGATGCAAAGTTAGCCCCTTTCCCGGCGGGCTGGCAGCCATTTGCCGGGCGGGTTTAGGGAAAATGATGAACCGCAAATTTTGGACCCTTCTTCTCGCCTTATTAATGCTGCCCCATGCCGCCGCCCACGCCCAAGAAAACAACCTCTCGCTGCGCTTAAATCGCGATTTTGGCTATAGTTCCGGCACGCAAATCCGCGGCACCTTTTCCTACCGTGTCTCCGGTCCCGAAGACCTGGCGCGCGTCGTCTTTTTGCTCGACGACGAACCCATCGGCGAAGATACGGAAGCCCCCTTTCGCCTGCAGTTTCGCACGGAAAATTACCCGTTAGGCCCGCATACCTTCAGCGCCGTCGGTTACACCAGCAGCGGCGAGGAACTCCGTTCAAACAGCATTCAGCGAAATTTTGTGAGCAGCGAGGAGGAAAGGAACTTCTTGCTGTGGGTGGTTGTGCCCATTGTGGTGCTGGCGTTAGGCGGCCGTTTTCTTTCTTCATGGATTGCCAACCGCGGCCGCCGCGCAGAAGGTAAACCGGCCATCAGCGGAGCCTTGGGCGGTACCATTTGCCCCAACTGTGCGCGCCCCTATGCCATTCACATGTGGAGCCTCAAGCTGGTGGTGGCCCGCCTGGACCGCTGCCCCCACTGCGGCAAGTGGAAGATGGTGCGCCGCATGCCCCAGGAAATGCTGGACGCCTCAGCCGAAGCATGGGAGGCCAAAGAGTCAGCGACTTCCGCCAATCACCCCGCCCCCACAGACCCAAACAAGCTGCAAGACCAGTTGGATGATTCGCGCTTCGACGACTTATAGCCCTATTGTCATGGTCACTATTTCCTATTTACCGGTACTGCAGGATCCCTTAAGCTATGAGCAACAAGTTAAACTCGTTTTCCTCCTCCTTCCTAACCTGTTAAAGCTCCGGGTCCCCAACCCGGAGCTTTAGCGTTTTAGGGGGTATGCAGGTTTGCCTGGCCAGGGGCATCGTGATAAAATGCCGCACGTTATTGAGGGATAGTTTAACGGTAGAACAGCGGACTCTGACTCCGTCAGTCCTGGTTCGAATCCAGGTCCCTCAGCTAAAAAGCCGCCCGTTTCGAGGCGGCTTTTTATGTTTCAACAGATTGGCCCCAATCAGGTAATTTAGTTGCCGGGCACGTAAGCCAGGCCAAAGGGGTTCAGCCCTACGGTCACTTCGCCCACCAGCGCCGGAATGGGGTCCGCGGCGGACACGGCGTAGATGGTGACCTTGTCGGAAGCGCCGCCGGAATGGGTGAGGAACAGCTTGCCATTTTTGGTCACCACCAGGTTGTGAGGTACAGCGAAGGGGGTGTCGGCACTGCCCAAAATGGTGTTCGTCTGCGTGTCGATGGCAAACAGGCCATCGGCGCCGCCGCCGGGCAGGTTGGTGGTGTAGAGCACCTGACCGTTGGGAGCCATGCCTGTGCCCCATGTGCGCCGGGCACAGCCAGCTCAGTGACATACTCCAGGTTGTGGCGCCGCAAAACGGTGACGACGTTGCTGTTTTGCGCAGGCACGTAGATGAGGTTGTTGCGGGCGGTTAACGAGACGTGGGGGTCTTTGCCCACTGGGGCGCGGTTGAGTTCGGTGAAGGTGACAGTGCTATATTGCACCAGGTAATCTTGTTCACTGGCGCCGCCAACCAGGGTGACATAGGCGAAACGCCCCTGCGGATCCAGGATGACGTCGTGGGGCTTGAACCCATCGACCACAAGGTCGGCGGGCATGGCCACAGTGGCGATGACGCTCAGGTTGACGGGGTCGATGACGGTGGCGGTGTTGTCGACGTCGTTGTTAATCCAAAGCTGCCGGTCGCGGGGGTCTGACCACATGTGAAAGACGCCATTACCGGCGGGAATGGTGGCGACTACAGAGAAATCATCCTTGGCAAAGACGACGACGCGGTTATTGGCGCGGTCGCCCACAAAGACGTGGCCGCCTTGCTTGGAATAGGTGACGTACATCGGTTCCGGGGCGTGTTCACCGGCGGGCAGCATATAGGTGCCAATGAGGGTGTCGGAGCGGGCGTCGATGACGGAAATGGAGCCAGAGGCGCGATTGGCCACCACCACCCGGCCTTTGGGGCCGCTGCCGGGGTTGGCGGCGCTGGCCGGGAGGGCGATAAGAAAGGCAAAGAAGAAGGCCGCCGCTAACAGAAACATTTTTTTCATCGTTTTTTCTCCTTACTAAAATGTGTTGATTTCCCAGGAGTATGGCGGCCAACCCTTACAAAAAGATTGCGAAAAGCTTGTCTGCCGCTTACAGACGGCAAAGCTCGTCAGAGAGCAAGCCTGAAGCCTCCCGAATGGTCAACCTGGCGCAGGGTTCCGTGCTATAATTGGCAGGCAGCAAGCCAACGCGATTTAGAAGGGAGTGCTATGACGCCTGAAGAGTTTGTAGCCAAGTGGAGTATGATTCGCAGAATGAAACGGCCGTTTAACCTGTTCGCATCATAATAAAACATCAACGGTCATCGCCGCGTGCCACAAAGCAAAAGCCGAAAGAGAGGGACGTATGTTCAAGCGCGTATTTTGGTTAGCCGGGGCCTTGTTATTTCCCATTTTGCTGCTGCTGCCTGTGGTTGGGCTGCACGAAAGCCGGGCGGCAGAGGCCGCCAGCACCGCCGCTCCCCTGGACGTCATCATCAGCGAAGTGGCCTGGGGGGGCACAGCCGCCAGCACGGCCGACGAATGGATTGAACTGTACAACAACACGGCCAGCGCCATCGACCTAAGTGGCTGGACGCTGACGGCTGTGGACGGCACGCCGGCCATCACCCTGGCAGGCAGCATTCCCGCGGGCGGCTTCTTTTTACTGGAGCGCACCGACGATACGGCCGTCAGCGACGTTACCGCAGACCAATTCTTCTCTGGAGCCATTGAAAACACAGACGAAAGCCTGGTTTTGCGAGATGCGGCCAGCCAGGTGATCGACACCGCCAACGGCAACGGCGGGGGATGGCCGGCAGGTGGTACCGGTCCCGACTTCTTCACCATGGAGCGCCGCAGTCGCGCGGCTGCCGACACAGACGGCGAATGGGTGAGCAATGACGGCATAACGCGCAGCGGGCTTGATGCCAGCGGCAACCCCCTGAACGGCTCGCCAAAAGCGGATAACTCCTCCTGGACTACCCTGGATGCGGCCGACCTGGTGGTGACCAAGCAGGGTCCGGCAACGGCCGTTGCCGGCGAACTGCTCAGCTACCAGATTCAGCTAACCAACAACGGCCTGCTAACCGCCACCGGCGTCGTTTTGACCGACACGCTGCCCAACTGGCTGACCTACGTCAGCGACGACAGCGGCCTGCCTCTGACCCACACGCCGCCGCTGCTGGTGTGGCCAGCGGGAGAACTGCCCGGCGGCACAATGCTGGCTTTCACGCTCACCGCGCAAATTGCACCCAGCGTGACCGGCGTCATCACCAACGAATTGGCGGCCAGCACCACCACCACAGAGACAAACCTTGCCAACAATCGGGCAACGGCCGTTACTCAAATCACCAGCGGCCTCGCCCCCCAGGTGCTGATTGACGCCGTCTACTACGACGGCTTCGAGGACACCGGTGACAATGACGAGGCGGTGGCGCTGCGTAACGTGGGGCAGGCGGCGGTTAACCTGCACAACTGGCAGTTGAGTGACGGCGGCAGCACCGCCACCATTCCACCCAATACCACCATTATGCCAGGGGAAATCCTCTGGCTGGCTAAAGATGCCGCCGCTTTCAGCTTCAGCTTTGGCTTTGCACCCGACGTGGTGCTGCCCGCCTGGCCCGGTTTTTCCAACGACGGCGACGAGGTGCTCCTGCGGGACGACAGCGGCGCCATCCAGGACGCCCTGGTCTACGAGGGGGGCGATACGGGGCAAAATGGGTGGTCCGGCGCGGCGGTGAACCCGTATACCGTGCCCGCCGTCTTCGGGGGCAAGGGGCAAATCTTGTATCGGTGGCTGGACCAGGCCAGCGGCCTGCCCGTGCCGGACAGTAACACCGCCGCCGATTGGGCTTCCTGGCAGGACGATGTGATTAACGGCCGTAAAGTGCGCTACCCCGGTTGGGACCTGGAGCCGTTTTTCTTCACGCGGCAAATCACGGATACGGGAACCATCACCATTGGTATCGCCCCGGACAACGCCTACGACTTAATGATTGCCGCCCTGGATGCGGCCGACCACACCATCCAGATCGAAAGCCATACCTTTGAAAATCTGGGCATCGGCGAGGCATTGGTGCGCGCATCGCGCAGCGCGGCGTCAGCGTTACCGTGCTGCTGGAAGGCGCGCCCGCCGGCGGTCTGACCGACCAGGAAAAGTACATTTGCGCCCAAATTGAGGCCGCAGGTGGGGCGTGCTGGTTTATGATCACCGACGATGCGGCGGATATTGCCGACCGCTACCGCTATCTGCACGCCAAGTTTGTTCTGCTGGACGGGCAGCGGGTGATTATCAGCAGCGAGAATCTCAGCCCCAACAGCTTGCCTTACGACGATAAGCGTGACGGCACCTGGGGGCGGCGGGGGGTGGTGCTGCTGACCGACGCGCCGGGCGTGGTGCAGCACGTGCAGGCCATATTCAACGCTGATTTTGATGCCGCCCATCACGCGGATTTGTTTCGCTGGCAGGCAGGTTCCCCTGATTATGGCCCGCCCTCGGTGGGCTTTGCGCCTATCACGGTGACGGGGGGCATTACGTATCCGGTGCGCTACACGGAAACGGCCGTTTTCAGCGGCGTCTTCCCCTTTGAAATCGTGCAATCCCCGGAAAACAGCCTGCGCAGCCAGGACGGCCTGCTCGGGCTGCTCGCCCGCGCGGGGGCAGGGGACACAGTGTTGGTGCAGCAGCTTACGGAACGGCCGTATTGGGGCTCATCGACTAGTGACCCCATCGCTGACCCGAATCCCCGGCTGGAGGCGTACATCGCCGCGGCGCGGCGCGGCGCTACCGTGCGCATACTGCTGGACGAATTCTTCGACGCTTCTTCCGCGGCCACCAGCAACAAAGCTACCTGTGACTACGTGCTGGGGATTGCCCGGCAGGAGCGGCTGCGGCTCTTTTGCGCCCGGGCCAACCCCACCGGCTTGGGCATTCACAACAAAATGGTGCTGGCGCAAATAAACGGCCGTGGCTACCTGCACGTGGGCAGCATCAACGGCACCGAGCAGGCCAGCAAAGGCAACCGCGAGCTGGCGCTTCAGGTGCAGTCGGACGAAGCCTACGCGCTGCTGGCGACCGTGTTCAACTACGATTGGCCGTATCGCCTCTATTTGCCGCTACTCTACAAAGATTACATCGGCCCGGCCAAGTACCCGCTGATCAGCGAGGTGCTCTACGATACCTCAGGCGCCGATGATGCGGAATTTATTGAGATTGCCAACCCCACCAACCAGCCTATCGACATCAGCGGGTACAGCATTGGGGACGCCGTCAACCCCACCGACTTTGAGGACGTGCGCCGCTTCCCGCCGGGAACCATTTTGCCTGCGCGGCAGGCGCTGGTGGTGGCCACCACCGCCGCCGGGTTCCGCAGCCAGTTTGGCTTTAACCCTGATTTTGAGATATTGGAGACGGAAACGGCCGTGCCCAACCTGATTGATGACCTGAATTGGGGCGACCCGGCTGCCTTCCTGCAATTAGGCAATTTAGGGGACGAAGTACTCTTGCGCAGCCCTTCCGACACGCTGGTGGACGGCATTACCTACGGTACAGGCGCCTACCCCGGAATCATCGGCTGCCCCCTGGTCCCCACCGCCAACAACAGCCTGGAGCGCTACCCCTTCTGGCGTGACACAGATGATTGCTCGGCAGATTTTCGCATCTGGCCTTTCCCCAGTCCCGGCTTGCTGCCATAACACAAAGCGCCGGTCTGATAATCAGACCGGCGCTCAATCGTCTAAGACCCTAACTCAAAATGTTTTTAACTCATTTCACTTACTGAAAATGTTAACTATAAATAAACCGCGCGACTTTGCTGGTTTCATTTATTTTTATGTCAAAAGTCCTTTAGATTAACCGTTGCCAAATAAGTCAGCCGGATCAACTCCGGAAGGATCTTGTTGGTCCACAGAAAGTGGAGAGCCCGCACGAGTGGTGATCAATGTTTCATAAATTACCGCCGGGGCTTCATATTGTTTACGCTGCCCGCGTTTGCCGTCGTGGCCTTGTCCTTTGTCTTGCAGCTTCATATTCTTGCTCCTCTTGAGTTAGGTTAGGGTAGTCTGGCTCTACAATTCCGCTAAATTTTATAATTGCAATTGATTGAAGACCGACTTAGAAAGATTTCAAAGTATTATGGATAATGATTCACAGATTGTCAACTTTTTCATTTCCAAATATCAACTATACAGGCAAAGACTTACAATCTACATTACTAATCGTAGCAAGGGTGCCAGGGCAGTACATAGGAAATTAGACCCAACATACAATTGTGAATACCGGCTACAAGCCTTCAACCACATTCCCAGATGCTAATGAGATCAAATAAAAACCGGTTGTACTCTACCTAAACGTCACATCCCCCCGCCATGCAGGCAAACTCCTGGGCGGCGGTTGTTAAATCTTCTTCTTCATAACGATAAATTTTGGAAAAGTCTATTTCTGGAAAGTCCTTACTCAACTGCTCATAAGTTTCTTTATTTATTTCCATGTATGGCATCTGATCATATTGGGCGTCAAAGGCAGGCAAGAATGCCATTCCCCCGATCTTGTCTTGATGTTCCCAAATCCACTTGATGAGATCAATCACTTCTTCAGATTTATAAGTAATGGTGACGCTAGGGTTGTGTTCCGTGTAATGGGTCTTGTTTTGCAGCCAGAATTCACACTGTTCAATGGCAGAACGCTGGTTGCGGGTAACTGACCGGTCCGGCGCTTTAACCGGAAAATGTACAACCCACGTATTGGCATTTTCGCGCGTTTGCCCATTTTCTGGATCCATCGGAATTCCGGCATCGTGGAGCACTTTCATCACGGGGGTGTGGGCGCCCACGCGCACGTTGCGAACGTAATATGGCGCCCATCGGGCATGTAAGCCCGAGGAAGAATTCAACAATTGGGACGAGTTACCGGAAGGCTTGACACAGGTAGTCGCCACCGATTGGTTGATATCAAGCTGGGCGGCTATGACCCGGTTGGTTTCAATAACGATTTCCTGCAGGCGTTCCTGCGTGTTGGGGTCCTGAGCAACCAGGCTGTCCATTTGCCCATTCAGATCCACACCCAACAACCTTTCTTCTTTGCAGTTTTCCCGCCATTGGGAGCGCAATCCGGGAAAATAGGTAGCCATAGATTGAATGGTGCCAATAATGGTGGCCAGTTCTGCCTTTTCCATCAGGGTTTCCAAAGTGTCGTCAGCGCGCGCCACGATGCTGGTAAGGTTGCAGAACTGATACGGCCGTAAAATAATTTCCCCGCACGGATTCGTGCCAAACACAGCCGGTTTACGCCGCGCTGGACGGCTTTCAACCGCGGCTCGCCGGTTAAATATACCTGGTTCGCCGCGCCCGGACTCCACCATATCTAGCACAAAGCGGGTGATCTCTGCCTGTTGCAGCTCTCGCTCAGGCCATACGGCTGAGTTGTTAGCATTCCAGCGCTGGCTGTTATTGCGCCAAAAATCGCCATCTTTGCAGTGCCGCATTTCCTTATCGTCATAGTCAAACAGCGAAATCATCGCCGTGCGCCGCACGCCGCCAGAAACGGCCGCATCCCCCACGGCACACATAATGTCATGGGCATCCAGCGGCCGCAAGAAACTTCCCTGGCGGGACAAGATACGCGCTCGCGAAAAGTCTAGCATCTTGCGCAGCGGTTCTGGGCCCGACGCACGGCCACCCTTCACCCGCAGTGGCGCCCCGGCCGGCCGCACCTGTGAATAATCAAAGACCACATCTTCGCCGGTAAACCACGCTTCCAGGCCCACGCGTACCGCCTCAGCCCATCCCTCAGAAGAATCGGGGATTACAAAGTTTTTGGGTGGGTTTCCTTTTTGGCGGCGAATACGCGGAAACTGTTCCACGTACCGGCTTTCTACTGAGTATCCCACCCCGCAGCCGCTCATGGAGATAATCAAAGCCTCCACAAAGGAGTCAATGCTGTCAACGGGCATGTACGAACAGTTGTAAATGGCAATATTGTTACGCCGCGCAGCCGGGCCAGCCATGGCCAGCAGCCGCATAGAGGGCATAACTTTCATCTCTAAAATCCCCTTGCGGATGCGGTCATACGTTTCCGGAGGTAGACGATAATCGGAAAGTTCCTTCAAGAAGTCAACTGCCCGATTTACTGTCTCAATCCAGGTTTCACGTCTGCCTAACTCGTAGTTGAAGCGAGAATACTTGTCATAAAATTGGAACTTTTGCAGTTGGGTAGGGAAATATTTGTCAGATTCGGCAAAGGCCTGGCGTACCTCTTCGGGAACTGGACGCCGGGTGCGCATTTTGGCATGTTCCGCACGATAGAGAATGTAATGTTTGGCAGCTTCATACTCACCGGCAGCTTGCAGCGCCATTTCCACAATATCTTGCACTTTTTCGACGGTGGGCAAATCATATTTGGCCGCTACGACGTTGACGACTTGTTGGGTGAGCTCTTCTACGGATGTATGGGGGGCATTTTCCAGGCTGGTGAAGCATTTGCGCAGGGCGTTTTCAATACGCTCCAACTCAAACGGCACGATACGGCCGTCTCGCTTCACAATCTGTTTGGGTACAGAAACCTTAAAATAGATACTCTCTGCATTTAAGGGGGCCGAACCATTTTTACCGTTAACACCATTACTCATTTGTTTGCCAATAACATTACTTTTCTCTTGTTGACCCGACATGAACCTTCTCCTTAAAAAAATATTTTTTAATGAGCGCAAACCACGCGATCGCCTCAGAAGGCGACGCATGTACAAAGGCAAATAATCAACTATTCGCTAAGCAAGCGATCAATTTCGTGACGAATGGATTCCAGATCATCAAGGCGTAGATAAACAATGGCATAGCGAATATATGCCACTTCATCTAGCTCTTTAAGCTTTCTGATGACGCGATCCCCCACCAACCGGCTGGGCACCTCAGAGCGCCCAATTTGCTGCAATTCTGCTTCTACTTCCCCGGCAATGCGGTCAATGTCTGAAGCAGCCACCGGGCGCTTCGCACAAGATACCCGCAGCCCGGCAATCAATTTGTCCCGGTCAAACTCTTCCCGTGTACCATCGCGCTTGACAAGAAGCGGCGTTGCCAGAATCGGCCGTTCATAGGAACTAAAACGCCGATCACACTTGTCGCACACCCGCCGCCGTCTCGTACCCCCACGCGCATCATGGCTGGTATCAATGACCCGTGTTTTTTTGTTATTGCAATAGGGACACTTCACCAAAAACCTCGCTCATGGCCCTCAAACCCAATTATGGGTAAAAAGGCGCATTCCAATGCTTGTCCACCATATATGGGGTTTACTCATAATTATACCCCCACATTTGGCACTACTGGTGAAGGATTATAACATACGCTCCGGGGCATGACAAGCAAGCTGCCAGCCAAAAAACCTTAAAAATTGCTACTGCTGTTATCAAGGAATTAGAATCTTTGTTTCAAATTCCCAAGCCCAAATTTCTCGAAATTGAACGCTCAACATTGAGGCATCTGCAAGCCACAATGCCCGAAACAGCGGTCAATATGAACGCCTATAAATGGTGAAAAAGTACCAGATATTGCTGTACAAGTTTCCAGGATTGTTCAATTTACCCTTCAAAATCAAACTGCATGAGAGGGCTCAAGTATTAAATTTCCATAGGCACAGCCAACCGCTTACTGATTATTCCGCTTGCGCAAAAAAGCGGGAATCTCCATATCGTTCACCGGAAACTTGGGCTCTTGTGGGCGAACTCGGGCAGGCGCCTGAGGTTTGGCTGCAGCCGGCGCACTATAAGTTGACGGCCGTTGTGCAGGACGCCGTTCAACCTGGCGCGCCATCTGGCGCATGGTAGGCCCAGCATGCTCAAAACCGGTGGCAATGACCGTGATGCGAATTTCATCCTGCATCGCCTCGTCAATGACAGCCCCAAAAATCAGGTTCACGTCGGGGTGCGCCGTTTCGCGAATAATGGCGGCCGCCTGGTTAATCTCGTACAGGCTCAGGTCTCGTCCACCCGTCACGTTGAACAAAATACCGCGCGCACCATCGATGGTCACGTCCAGCAGCCGGCTGGAAAGGGCCTGTTCTGCTGCTTCCCGGGCGCGCTCATCGCCTGAACCCCGCCCTACGGCCATCAGCGCCGCACCACCCATGGACATGATGGTTTGTACGTCGGCAAAGTCCAGGTTGATCAGGCCGGGCACGGTGATGAGTTCACTGATGCCCTGGATGCCCTGGCGCAGCACGTCATCGGCCATGCGGAAAGAGTCCAGCAGAGACATGCGCTTGTCAGCCATTTCCAAGAGGCGGTCATTGGGAATGACAATCAAGGTGTCGACGTGCTCTTTCAGGGCTTCTATGCCCTGCTTCGGCTGCCCGCATGCGCTGCGACCCTTCAAACATAAACGGCCGTGTGACCACACCAATGGTCAGCGCGCCTTCCTCACGGGCAGCTTTCGCCACAATCGGCGCAGCCCCAGTGCCCGTGCCGCCGCCCATACCGGCCGTCACAAACACCATATCCGAGCCATGCAAGGATTCGTGGAGCATGTCCAACGACTCTTCCGCCGCCTTGGCTCCTACTTCCGGGTTACCCCCGGAACCCAACCCTCTGGTTGTGCGTTCGCCTATCTGAATTTGCCGCCGGGCACGGCTGCCAACCAGCGCCTGGCTGTCTGTGTTTATCGTAATGAAGTCAACACCGACGATATTCTCTTCGATCATCCGGTTCACCGCATTACCACCGCCACCACCCACGCCTACGACGCGAATGAGAGCCGATCCTTCTGCCGCTGGCATTCGTTGCATTGGTTTTGAATTACTCATGTCTTTACCCCTCTGCTCTGAGAATTTTTAAACAGATGGTTTGTTGCCAAGCAGCACCTTGTACAATCCATCCACCGTTAACATTACTGGTTGCCCGTGAGCGTTTGCCGCTCACCGGCAACGGGCTACCGTTACTAATTATCATCGGGCAGTAAAGCCCGTAAAATACCGCCAAAACGACGTGTCCACTGCCGCGCTTGTGGCGGACGCGGCCGGTAAGCGTTTTGACCACTCATTGCCCACTGCAATAAACCCACACCTGTGGCGAAGGCCGGGCTTTGCAGTGAATCAACCAAACCAACCAGGTTGCGCGGCATAGCCACGCGAGCAGGCACGTTCAGTATGCGCTCAGCCACATGGGTAATACCTCGTAGCTGGGCTGACCCGCCGGTTAACACAATGCCTGCAGGCAGCAAGCCATCGTAACCGGAGCGCTGAATCTCCTGCAAAATCAATTGGAACATCTCTTCAACACGGGCCTCAATCACATGTGCTAAATCTTGCCGGCCCACCTGAATTTTTTCGCCGCCAAATGGCTCGACAGTAAATACATAATCTGGATCAATTTCACCTGGACGGCAGTCACCAAATCGAATTTTGACGTCTTCTGCCACGTCATAAGGGGCACGCAGCCCTATGGCAATATCATTGGTGATGTGATAACCACCAACAGGAATCACCTTTGTGTGCCAAACAGTGCCTTGCATATAGAGGGCAATGTCGGTCGTGCCCCCACCAATATCGGCCACGATCACCCCCATTTCCCGCTCATTGGCTTCCAATACCGCCTCAGCCGAGGCAATAGCGTTGAGGACGTACTCGTTGGGTGCAATGCCCACGTTGTCCGTGCAGGTGGTCAGGTTTTGCAGAGCGGAGGATGCGGCCGTAACAATGTGCGCCTCAACCTCCAAACGAAATCCGTGCATGCCCAGGGGGCTGCGCACGCCGTCTTGTTCATCAATGGTGAAACTGCGCGGTATCAGGTGCACAATCTGCCGGTTGTGGGGTACGGGAATAGCCTGGGCAGCGTCCAGGGCGCGCTCGATATCTTGTGTAGTGACGCCTGTGTCATTGCGGCCAATTGCCACAGCGCCTCGGCTGTTGGTACACCCGATGTGTTCACCAGCCATGCTGACAAAGGCTTCGGACAAATGATAACCAGAGGTCTGCTCGGCCGCCTCCACAGCTTTAGCAATGGACACCGAAGCCTCGTTGACATCGACAATCATGCCTTTACGCATACCGCGGGATGGTTGAATACCCAGTCCAATAATTTGCAGTTGGCGCTCGCGTACCGCCCCAACCAGGGCGCATATTTTGGTTGTTCCGATGTCTAGTGCGAATATGATTTCTTCCATCACGTACCTCTTACGACAGTTTGTGTTTCACCGTAAGGCTTCATTCATTGCGCCAAAAAGTAAGGTTTTTCCTGATTGCTGACACTGACGTAGGTCGGCGTTAGTTCTTGGGCCAGCAAATTTTGAATAATGGCTTCATAGACAACCAGTTTTTGGCTCATGTCGGCGCCAACGCCAAAGTATGCACGCCACCCTCGGCCATCCTGGTAGCTCAACCCTTCGGCGGGGGCGTAGTAAAGCTGCTCAATATTGGGCCGGAGTTGGCGCAGCAGCAGCGCACCGTCCAGGACATCTTGGGCAATAAACCTGATGTTGGGTTGGGCAACGGCCGTTTCCTTTGCATCCTCTGCCTTTTCCAACACGGCTTCCGGGGACGGTTTCCATTCAGACACAATGCGCAGCAGCCCAGCCGCCATACCCCGTGACGGTAAAATACGGCCGTCTTCCGTCACCCAATAATCCACGCCACCTTCCTGCCAGATAGCAATCGGCGTATCCTCCGCCACCTGAATCAGCACCTCATTCGGCCAGCGCAGCGTTACCGTTGCCGAAATCACCCCCGGCACCTCGTTAATGCGCCCCGCCGCCTCCGAAGGATTCACGGAAAACACGTGATTCCCTCCCAACCCGCTGGCCGCCACAATCTCCGATGGCGGAATGGAATTCACCCCTTCCACAGGCACGGTGGTCAGGTAAAAGTTGACATCCATTCCCACCAGATAAAGGGCATACACCGTCATTGCCAGCAAAATCAGGCTAATCCAGCGTGCCGAAAAAATAAACTGCTTGATTGCGGCGGTTGGCAACTGCACCGGGCGATTGTTGCGGCGGCGGCGGCGGCGCGCCGTGCGCGGCACTTGCAGCTTTGCCCCGCTTACGGTGTGGGCGGTTTGCATGCGCCGCATTTTGGGCTGCTTGCGCAACCTCTTGCCACTATTTTGGGAGCGTAAAGGTGATGGTTGTTGTTTCCGTTTCATGGTCACTCGCTACATTGTTGCTGTTAGGTTAGCCGGTAGACGCCTCAAACGAAGTCTTCGACAGCTTTCTTTCTGCGTCCCGCTCCAAAGCCAGGTTAATTAATCGGTCCAATAAATCCGGGTAACTGATGCCCGTGGCTTCCCACAATTTTGGATACATTGAAATGCGCGTAAAGCCCGGAATCGTGTTGATTTCGTTGACATAAAAGTTGTCGTTATCTTTATCCAGCAGTAAATCAACCCGGCCAAGCCCGGCGCAATCGATCACTTGATAGGCGCGCACGGCCAGCACGCGCAGCTTTTCGGCCAGTTCCGGCGAAATATCTGCAGGAATAAGCAGTTCGGAATAATCGTCAGAATCCGGCTCGGCCAGATATTTGGCCACGTAGTCGTAAAATTCGCGGCGCGGCCGAATTTCGCCCACAACGCTGGCAATGGGATCTTCATTGCCCAGCACTGAGACTTCCAGTTCCCGGGCATTAATCCCCTGCTCTACGACGACGCGCCGATCATATTCTGCGGCTTCAGCCATACCTGCTCCAGTTCGTCCCGGTTGTGGCATTTGCGAATGCCCACGCTGGAGCCCAGATTGGCCGGTTTGGTGAAGACCGGATACTGGAGTTCGGCCTCGATGGCGTCGAGGATGGCAAACGGCCGTTTCCGCCAATCCACTCTCGTAAATAGCAGCCAGGGCAGCACGGGCAGCCCATTGGCCATCATCACATTCTTAAAAATCGCCTTGTCCATGCCCACGGCTGAGCCAACTACACCGGCGCCCACGTAGGGCAAACCCGCCAGTTCCAGCAAGCCCTGCACCGTGCCATCCTCGCCATACGGGCCGTGCAGCACCGGGAAAATCACGTCTAGCTGCGCCACTTCCGACAGCACGGCTGGCTTCGCCGCATCCATTTCCACCTGCATCAGCCCCGAAGCCTGCGGGTCGGGCAGAAGCGCCGCCGTTTTTGCCATACCCTGACCCCCGGCCAGGGCGGCCACCACATCACCGGTAACCCAACGTCCCGTTTTGGTAATGCCCATCGGCACCACCTCATACTTCTCCTTGTCCAGCGCGCCCATCACCGACCGCGCCGATTTCAGCGACACTTCGTGCTCGCCTGACCGACCGCCAAAAATGACGCCGACTCGTATTTTGTGCGTTGATCCCGTCTTTTCCGTCATAACCAATCACAATATAAGCCTTGCCCACTGGCACAATCCTATTCAAACTTCCACTCACCAACCAATTCCACTTCCAAATCCATCTCCACACCAAACTGCTCGCGCACCGTATTCCATGCTTCGGCAAACAGTGCGCGAATCTCTTCGGCCGTGGCCTCTTCGTCATTGACAAAAAAATTGGCGTGTTTTTCCGAAATATGGGCGCCGCCTACGCGAAATCCTTTCAAACCGGCCGTTTCAATCAGATAACCGGCATAATAATTTTCCGGGTTCTTAAACATGGAACCACAGCTGGCGCCGCCCGGCTGGGTTTGCTTGCGATGGGCCGTAAAGCCATCGGCGCGGGCAATCAGCACCTCTGCGGCTTCCGGCGTCAGTTCCAGTTCGGCCGATAAGCACCACCCGCCGCCAGATGTCCTTCCCTTGCTCCTGCTTCAGAATGCTGTCCCGGTAGCCATACTGCATCTCTTCGTTGCTGTAAATCCGCGGGCCCCGACCCGGTTCCCAAATGGTGGCTGCCCGTAAATTGCTGTTCATGTCCGCCGCCGTGGGCGCCGGAGTTGCCGACGACTGCGCCGCCCACTGTGCCGGGCACGCCAATGGCCCATTCCAGGCCACCCAGCCCTTTGGCAATGCACTGCCGGGCCAGTGAGGATAGATTCATGCCCGGATTCGGCCGTGCAGACGACGCTGGCACCAGTGTGCCGGAAGCTGACTTTTTTGGCTTTATTCATGATGACCAACCCGCTGAACCCCGCCATCGGAAACGAGAATATTGGAACCGCCGCCCAAAATAAAGTAGGGAATGCGTTGGTTGTAGGCCAGCTCAACGGCCGTTTGCAACTCCGACGCATTATTCGACCACCAAAAACAGCTCGGCCGGACCGCCCACGCGCGCCGACGTATAGCGGGCCAAGGGCACGCCAATCTGCAACTGGTCGCCAAAAACCTCGCGAAAGCGTTCTGACTGCTCGTAATGAGGTTCTCACATTCATGCGTCCTTTCTGCCTCACGTTCATTCACCCAGCCGCTGCCGCAAGCCGTCCAAAACCCACTGCGCCAACTTCATGTCCATCACCAGCACCCAGGGTCAAAATCACGTCATCGGGCCGTACCCGATCCAAAATATACGCCGCCGCATCCTCCCGCCGGGAATGTGCACGGCATGGGGATGCTTCATCGCCTCCAGGACAACGGCCGTGTCCATGCCCAGCGAATCCGTTTCCCGGCTGCGGTAAATATCCAGCACCACCACCCGGTCGGCTTCCGCAAAGCTGGCCGCAAATTCTTGCAAGTACAATTTGGTGCGGCTAAAGGTGTGTGGCTGCCACACTGCCCAAATGCGCCGCCCGGAATAGCGCTGCCGCGCTGCCGCCAGCGTCACCTGAATTTCGGTAGGGTGATGGGCATAATCATCAATGACGGTTACGCTGCCCCACCTCGCCCACTCACCTGAAAACGGCGTCCCACGCCACCAAATTCTGCCAGGGATTGCCGGATCACGTTAAAATCAATCCCCAGAATCGAGGGCAACAATGATGGCCGCCAGGGCATTGCGCACGTTGTGCACGCCCGGCACGCGCAGCCGCGCCAACCCAATCAGCTGGCCTCCTTGCTGCACCACAAAATCGGTGCCGCCCAAGGGGTTGGGACGCAGGTTCAACGCCTGGAAATCCGCCTCGCGCTGCACGGCCGTCTTCTTCGACGCTAAAGGTCGTCATTTCCACGCCGGGCAACTTCAGCTCTGCCAGCAAATGGCGCACGCCCGGATCGTCGACACAGGCAACAAAACGGCCATTTTCCGGCAGCAGCTTGACAAAGTCGACAAAAGCAGCCAGGTAATCGCTCCGCGGTGGGAAAGATGTCTGGATGATCGTGTTCAATGTTGGTGATGACGGCTACCTCGGGGCGCAGGCCCAGGAACATGTAGTCGTACTCATCGGCCTCGATCACAAAGATAGTCACCTTGCCCGAAACGGCCGTTTCCACCCAGCGCCGGCAGCACACCACCCACAATGACCGTCGGGTCCAGGCCGCCCTCCAGCAAAATCTGGGCGATCATGCCAGTCGTCGTCGTTTTGCCGTGCGAGCCGGCGACAGCAATGCCAATAATCGTCGGCCATCAGGTGGCCCAAGAAATCCGCCCGCTTCAGTACCGGTAGACCCGCTTCTCGTGCGGCAGCTACCTCTGGGTTGCTTTCCGGCACGGCAGATGAAATAACCAGCGCCTCAGCCCCGGCAATATTGTCGGCAGCATGTCCTTCAAATATTGTCGCACCTTCTGCTTGCAGAACGGCCGTTAACTCATTCGCCTGCATATCCGAACCAGAAACGACAAATCCACGCCCCAGCAGCACGCGCGCAATTGCCGACATTCCCGCGCCGCCAATGCCAACCAGATGCAAATGCATTCCTGGCCGCAGTGTAAACTCCAGGTTTCGGGCAGCTGACCGGCTGCGTGTCAGAGTTTGAAATCGCCATCTAAATCATCACAACAATAACAAACAAAAAGACAATCACCACCAAAATAGGCAAATAAGGTGCTAAAAATGGCAGTGGCAAGTTATCAATGATCGCGCTAATTGGCACAGCGTTCAGACCCGGGCGCGTTAGAACGGTCAAATCGAAGGGATAGTTTACCCCAGGGGGCAGTGCCGCGTACCCGCCTGGTCCAATCTGGTACTCTAAAAATGCCCAAAGCGTGCCAACGATCAAATATCCGTTCACCGCACCTACGATGGCGCCCATCACCTTGTCCTGAAAACTGTCCCGCACCCGCAGCCGGTCAGCCAACCGCGACCCGGCAAAAGCCGGACCCTGAAAACTAAAAAAGGTAATGATCAAATGCACCGCTGCCAAAATAAAATATTGCCGCCGGCGCAGCGCCGTTGGATCCGGCAAAGCGGGGTCAATGGTGGCGCCCAACAAGGAAATCAGGAAAGGGCCAAACTGATTCAAGGCAAATAGTGACAGAACCAGACCAGAGGTGGCAATCACTTCCCTCGTCCAACCGCGCAGCGCCCCAATCAGGGCAAAAAAGCCCACCAACAGCCAAAACATGTGTCCAGGCTAATCATGCCGTCACCCCTTCTGCCAGATCCATAACCAGTCGGGCCAGCCTCGTCGTCGCATCGGGCACGTCTAATGCCTGGGCGGCCTGCTGCATTTGCGCTAAGCGTGCTTTGTCGCCTAATAAAGCTTGCACCGTAGGAACCAGTTGATCCGGCAGCGTCTCGTCGGTCAACTGCACCGCCGCCCCTCGTTCGGTCAGGAAATCAGCATTCACTTTTTGGTACCGCCAGGCCCAGGCCAGCGGCACCAAAATTGCGGGTAGGCCAAAGGCTGGCCCTTCGCCCAGCATGCTGGCTCCAGCGCGCGCCAGCACCAGATCGGCCGCTCGAAAAGCGGCGCCCATCCGCTCGTGCAAATAGGGGTACGGCCGATAATAAACCATCTGCTCCTCAGATAAATTCGCCAGGTTGGCCTCCACTTCCGGCCAGGTCAGCGTGCCGCTGATGTGAATTACCTGCACCTGAGCCAGCAGCGCGGGCAAAATCGACATTAAAGCCCGATTGATGGCCTGCGCGCCGCGGCTGCCGCCAAAGACGAAGAGTGTTGGCCGGCCTGGCAACAAATCAAATTGTGCCAATGCCTCATCTTTGCTCATGGCTGCCGCTTCTCGCAGTTCTGGGCGCACCGGATAACCGGTAACGATCATTTTATCGGCAGGCACATAAGCCGCGGGAACCTTCAGTGGTGCAGGCCACTTTTTGAGCCAACGGCATGACAAACTTGATAGATGAGCCCGGTTCCACATCAGGCAAGTAAATGCTGATGGGCACGCCGTGCAGCCGCGCCGCCACCGTGACCGGCGCAGCCATGTAGCCGCCGGTCATGAACATCACGTCCGGCTTGAACCGCGCGGATGAGCCGTGAGGCTGTGCCAATGCTCCAAAACAGTTTCGCTGCATTCATCATCATCACGTGCGGTGGAACGCTCACAATCGCCCCACCGCGAATCGTCTCCAGCTGTATCCCTGCTCGCGGCACTAATTCTTCTTCCATTTCGCCGCTTGTACCAACCCATAAACATCTCTTGCTGCTCTACACCCAGGTGCTTGAGTTCTGTGGCCACGGCCAGGGCCGGATAGATGCCGCCACCTGTTCCTCCAGCGCAAATGAGTACTTTCATGATTTTTGTCACCTGTCTATCGACGGCTGACTTCTGCACAGGGCTGGCTGGATCCGCCGGGTCAATGGCCGCATCGCGCGATATGTTGAGCAAAATGCCCACGCCCAACTAGCGAAAAGAGCAGCGATGAACCGCCGTAGCTCAAAAAGGGCAAGGGAATGCCGGTGAAGGGAATAACGGCCGTAATCACCGCAATATTGATCAACGCCTGATACGCCAACCAGCAGGTGATGCCCAGCGCCAGCAGAGAGCCATAAGCTGTCCCGCGCATTGCGCGCAGTCCGCACCCCACGCCATACCAACATGCCCAGCAAGCCAATGACCAACAGCGTGCCCAGCAGCCCCAGCTCTTCACCCAGAATGGCAAATACACCATCGGTGTGCGCAGCCGGCAGCGGACCAAATTTTTGGGTGCTTTCGCCCAGGCCCACACCAGATACAGCCGCCACGCCCCAGAGCAATCAGCGCCTGCTGCACGTGCCAGCTCGCCTGCTGCCGGGTCACGCAGCGTCTGGCCGTGTAGGCATCCACACGCGCTCGCGCATGGGGCAGGGTGTTGATCAAAAGACAGAAGACCGAGCCACCCAACAGCCGCGCCACGGCAAACTGCCGCCAATCGGCCCCGGCCACAAAGAAGAGGGTGAAACTGACCAGCGCAATCAGTGCCGGCCGTGCTCAGGTCGGGCTGGCGCACAATCAAGGCGCAGACCACGCCCAGTAATAACCGAAAAGGGCAGCAGGCCATAGGTCAAAGTCTTGATGCGGTCACCTTTAGAAGAAAGCCAGTGGGCGATGTACAAAATGGTCGCCAGCTTTGCCACCTCGGATGGCTGGTAAGAGCCTTCATAAAATGCCGCGCTGTGCGCCAAAAATCGCCTCGCCAAAGAAGAGACAAGAAGCAACCCGAGCAAGGTTAGTCCCAAAAAAGGTACGGAAAATACGGCGCAACATGTGATAATCAAACTGCATCATGATCATGATCGCCAACCAACCCCAAGCAGCAGCGCCATAAACTGCCGCTTGAAGTAGTAGGTGGCTTCATCTTTAAAGCGCATGCCATAATCAAAGGTGGTGCTGTAGACCATCAGCATGCCCAACACCAGCAGCCCAGCTACAGCCAAGCAGCAGCCAGTAATCAAACCTGGAAGCGTAATGCCGGGCATTGACCCGATTGCTTCGTTTGCGAACTACATTTACTGTTGTCATAGTTACCTCTTTAAAATCTGTATTGGTTCGCCAGACTACTTAGCTGCCACTCCTTGTAATTCTTTTACCAATTCCCGAAACAGTTCGCCGCGTTCGGCAAAATCGCTGAAAGGCGTCGAAGCTGGTGCCGCCGGGGGAGAGCAGAACAATATCGCCAGAAACGGCCGTTTCCGCCGCCACCTCCACCGCTTCTGCCAACGTTGCCACCTGCGTCAAGTCTGGCCATAGCCTTCTGCCTTCAGACGCTCTGGCCAGCATCTCGGCCAGATCGCCAAACAAAATGACATGCTTCACCCGCTGCCGCTACCTGTCGCAGCCCAGGCGTCCCACACCATCTCCTTATCCTTGCCACCAGCCAGCAAAATAAGCGGTTCCGTAAAGGCAGCCAGCGCCGCCAGCGCCCGTTCCGGGGCGGTGGCGATGGAATCGTTGATATACTGCACGCCATTCAGCGCTGCGCACCAGTTCCAGCCGGTGTTCAACGCCTGTGAAAGGTGCGAATAGCCTGCAGCCATCGCCTCGACGGAATGCCTACCGAATCGGCCAGGGTGACGGCCGCCAGCACGTTGAGCACGTTGTGCGCGACCGCGCAGCTGGATGTCGTCCAGCGGCAAATGGCAGCTTTCTGGCCGTTGCGCAGCCAGATCTGCCCTTCGCGCACAAAAGCGCCATCTTCTACCTCCTGTTGCAGGCTAAACAGCCGCAGCCGGCCTTGCACCATGGCAGCTAAGCCCAGCGCACCGGGGTCATCGGCGCACAGCACGGCCATGTCGTCTGCCGTCTGGTAGCGCAAAATATTGGCTTTGGCGTTGGCGTACGCCTCCATCGTCTTGTGCCGGTCCAGATGATTGGGCGTGATGTTCAGCACGGCCGCTACGTGCGGGCTTTGCTGTCCAGATTTCTAGCTGAAAGCTGGACAGTTCCTGCACGACCATGTCATCCGGCGCCCATTTTGTGCAAATCGGCGATCAGCGGACGGCCGATGTTGCCGCCCACCCAGGTGCGCCGTCCGGCAACCTGGCCCATGACGCCGGTCAGCGCGGTGGTGGTGGTTTTGCCTGCCGAACCGGTGATGCCGATAACGGCCGTTGGCACCCGCCGCATAAATTCCTGCGAATCATTGGTAATCGGCTATGCCTCTGTTCGCGGGCCGCCTGCACCAACGGCGCATCCGCCGGCACGCCGCCGCTAATGGCCAGCACGTCTGTCTTATCCAGTAAACTCATCGGATGTTCTCCTAATACATATTCAATATCCAAATCAGCTCAATTCGGCCATACTGTCGGCTAATATTTCCGGTGACCGCAAGTCAGAAATCGTCACCTGCGCGCCCGCCTCGGCCGCAAAACGGGCCAACGCCTTGCCTTGCCGCGCCAGTCCCAAAATGACCAATCGTTTGCCTGTTAAATCGTCCATTTAGCCTGTCAGCTTATCAGCGCTTCAGCAATTCAGCTCGATTAGCTGAGTGACTGGCTCACGGACCAGCTACACCAGCGCCAGCGCAATGCCAACCATCGCTGCCAAAATGCCAATCAGCCACCAGCGCTGCACAATTTGCGTTTCACTCCAGCCAATCAGCTCAAAATGATGGTGCAGCGGCGCCATCTTAAACAACCGCTTGCCGCCGGTGGCCTTAAAATACAAGCACCTGCAGCGTCGATGAGAGCATGGTCGCCATCGGCACAACCGCAATAATCGGCAAAATCAGCCATTGATTGGTCATCAAGGCGACCACACCCAGCGCACCGCCCAACGCCTGCGAGCCGACATCACCCATAAACATTTGCGCCGGTTTGGCATTGAACCACAAAAAGGCAAAACAAGCGCCAACGACAATGAAACGAAAATATCAACCAAAAATTGCTGGTCTTGCAAAAAGGCAATGATGCCATAGGCGGCAAAGGCAGTGGCGGCAATGATGCCTGCCAGCCCGTCCAGCCCATCGGTGATGTTGACGGCATTGGCCGTGCCGGCAATGATGATGACGGCAATCGGAATGTACAAAATGCCAATGTCCAGCAAGAACGGCACGGTGGGTACGGCCACCCAGCCATGCCCATCGATTGACCACAAAATAAATGCAACAGCGCTGCTACCAAAGCAATGCCCAGTTGAAACCAAATTTTGACCCGCGCCCGCATCCCTTTCACCAGGGCGCAGCCGAAAACCCAGATAATCGTCAATGCCGCCCAAAATGGAGTAGGCAACCATCACGCCCAGGGGAATAACGACGCTTTCGGCAATTTCCAAAGCCTGCACAATCTGCACAATGTTGACCACAATGCTGATGAGCACCACCCAGCCGACGATGAGAATGCCGCCCATGGCCGGCGTGCCCATTTTGGTCATGTGGGTTTGCGGGCCGTCAATGCGAATTTGCTTGCCCAGTTTCAGGCGGCGCATCAGTTCCACCAGCGGGCTGCCCCAAATGACAGCCATAAGAAAGGTGACGCCGCCGAGGGTCAAGGCAAATGCCATTAGCTGTACCTTCCCAATCGCGTCAACGATTTGGTCCATGCGCATGCCCAGGGATCCTTTGATCAGAATCATGTCATTTTCGCTGAATGCAGCTCTTCCAGGATGGAAACGGCCGTTTCCGCATCATCCACCATCACCACCTGTATCGGGGGCATACCCACCGCCAATCGCTTCTTCGCCAATCCAGCGGCCACGCTGCCCAACAGTGACCAACAGCTTGGCCACATCAGCGGCGCGCCGCCCAACCAGCCGGTGCGACTGCTTCTTCCACATGGCCCAGTTCCAGCATGTCACCCAACACGGCCACGTGACGGCCGTCCAAATCTTGCAGCAAATTCAGCGCCGCCATCACCGAATCCGGGCTGGCGTTGTAGGTGTCGTCAATAATGAGTGAGTTTTTTGGGCCAGGCACAGCCACCAGGCGCAGTTGGCGGCTGTCGTCTGCGCAAGCCGGCAAAATTTCCTCCCAGGTCAGCCCTTCTACCAGACCCACGGCCGCCGCGCGCAGCGCGGTGTGCACGCTGTGCCGACCCAGCAACGGCACCTGCACCATGCATCGCTTCGCGGCCATGGTGCAGGGTAAAGCGAACCCCTTCCAATCCCATCGAACGAATATTGTCGGCCCACAAATCGGCGCTGTTGTCCAGGCCGTAGGTAAAAATGTGCGCCTGGGTGTGTGTCAGCCATGCTCATCACGCGTTCGTCGTCTTTATTCAAAATGGCGGTGCCGTCGCGCGGCAGCGCTTCTACCAGCTCCTGCTTCGCCTCTGACGATGTCTTCCATGCTGCCCGCCCGCTCCAAATGCACCGGGCCAATCAGGGTCACCACGCCGACTTTGGGTTGGGCCAGTCGCACAAGCGGGCAATTTCACCCGTGGTGTACATGCCCATTTCCAGCACGGCCCGTTCGTGCTCCGGCCGTAAGTCCAACAAGGTCAGCGGCAGGCCGATTTCGTTGTTGCGGTTGCCCGGCGATTTAAAGGTGCGGTACCGCTGAGACAGGACGGAATGGGTCAGCTCTTTGGTGGATGTTTTGCCCACGCTGCCGGTAATGCCAATGACTTGCACGGCGAACGGGCGCGCCACGCCTTGGCGCCTGCTTGCAGCGCGCTCATGGATCGTCAACCACCAGGCAGAGAGGCTGCTTGACAATCAATGGACTGGTGGCGGCTTGGCCGCTGCGCATATCAATAGTTGGGTAATCGCCCGGAAATCGGCCGTTCTACCAACGCCGCAACCGCTCCCCGCGCAAATGCATCTGGGCCACAAAATCATGCCCATCAACCTTTTCGCCGCGAAACGCCACAAACAGGCTGCCCGGCACCACCTCCCGGCTGTCAATCACCACCGCGAAACCGCCGGTTCATGGCCGGTCGCCTGGTAGTGGCATAATGTTTCGAGAAAATGTGCTAATGTTAACATGATCAATCCGTTTGTGACCTGTTCAGCAGTTTTACTGCCATTACATCATGGGCAAACCTTTACTGCCCTGCCTTGCAGCCATCACATCTGCTTGCAGGCGCACGTTGTCCGGTGGAATGTCCAGCAGGACGACCAGTTCGTCAACCAAATCGGCAAACATGGGAGCGGCCGTTTGGAACCCCAGGGAGAAGCCTTGTGGCCGATCCAGCTTCACCAACACAATGATTTCCGGCGCATCGGCGGGCAGCCAGCCAATGAAGGAACCAATCACGTCATCGGGATGTAAATGCCATTTTCGGGAATTTGCGCCGTGCCGGTTTTGCCGGCGATGGTGTAGCCTGTCAACTTGGGCTTCGAGCACTTCGCGGGCAACGGCCGTTACCGCCATCGCTGTTACCTTGCCGCGCCGTTTCTGGGCTGATGGGTCGGCTCAACACCGTAGGCTCATGCACAAAAGTGCCATTCGGACCACGCATTTCTTGCACCAGGTAAGGCTGCATCAAATATGCCATCGTTGGCCAGGGCTGAAACGGCCGAAATCATTTGCAGCGGCGTCATGGCCAGACCTTGCCCATAGGAATTTGTCGCCATAATACGACTCCGTCCATAACTCGCATCACCCGGCAGCGGCATAGTTCCGCCAATCTCCGACATCAAATCGATCCCTGTAGGCCGGCCAAAACCAAACTGCTGGTAATAGCTGTAAAACGTATCCGGTCCCATCCAGGTGGCCAGTGTCGCTGCACCAACGTTTAACGAGCGCGCCAGCAGCGTTGTCATGTCTACGGTTCCCGGCGCGCTGCGGTCCCAGTTGTAAGTTATATGCCCGCCCACTTCAAGCACACCGGCATCATAATAGGTGCTTTGCGGCGTCACCATGCCTGAATCCAGCGCCGCAGCCATCGTGATCAGCTTCATGACCGAACCTGGCTCATATTGTTTGCTTACGACCGGATTCAGCAACAATCCCTCGATCCTCTTCATAAAAGTGGTAGGGATCAAAGCACGGTGCGCTGGCCATCGCCAAAATCGCCCCCGTCCGCGGATCCATCACAATGATGGTGCCCCCTTGCGCTGCATACTGCTGGCATTGCCTCGCTGGAGGTGCTCTTCAACCAGGTATTGCACCGAGCGGTCCATCGTCAGCACTAAATCAGTCCCTTCACGGGCAATGACGCTTTCCTGGGTAGTGAGCGGCGAAATGTTCATAACGGTGCTGGCTGCTTCACCAGCCAGTTCCGCTGGTAGTATCCTTCTAGTCCCGCGCCACCGTTGCCGTCAAAATCCACGTAACCCAAAGTATGGCACAGCAGGTTTCCTTGTGGATAAAAGCGGCGCGGCAGCGGATCGATTTGGATCCCATCGTAGGGCAGCGTGCGCACCAGGTCAGCCACATCTTCAGATACGCGCCCCTCTAACATGTAAAAGGGGATATCTTGCTCTAACACGCCCAGAATCTCAAATTGCGGCCGTTGCAAAACAGAGGACAGCGCCACAGAGAGTTCCTCTGGCTCATAAACCAGGTTAGGAGCCACACTTATTTGATAATCCGATCCATTGGCGGCCAATACAGCCCCATTGCGGTCGTAGATCACGCCCCGTTCCGGTTGGGCGATAACCGAGTACACGTCGCTGGTCCGCCTGGCCCATTCGTCGCCTTGTACAATTTGAAAGGCAACCAGTCGTCCCACAATCACAACCGTTGCAAAAATCAAACCTATGAGCACTATCCATAATCGTCTAAACTGGCTTTTGTTCATTGTATTTACTCACTACTAACACGGTCACTCACACGGTTACTCACTTGCTAGATTCACCTCGCATCAAACCAGTGATGCTGTTCTGAAAGGCCAGCCACAAGGCTTCACTCATGGTTTCAGCCGGTGGTTGTGGCGTCGGTTCTGGTTCTACAGGCTCGGGGGTAATGGCCGGGAAATTCTCCACGATGACGTACTCCAGGGCATCTGGGCCTGCCTGGGCAAACCCCAGCCTGATTGCTTCCTGCTCCAAGCGTTGCAGTGATTGAGCTTCGGCAATATTTCGTTCTAGAGTCGCATTCTCTCTATGCAGAGAGTTGAGCTCTTCCTGCAGAAACTGCACGCGTCGCCCCACCGTTGCAATGCGGCTCGATTGGGTCAGGTATATGACACCCAACAGGGCAGCCAGCACGAGGATGATGCCCCATCCTAGGGCGGCCTGGGCTTCTGTGAGCCAGCTTAACCGGCGAAGATGTTCGCGCGCTTTGCGGGCTGAGGGGGGTTTTTGATTTGCCACTTTGTCCTGTACCACGTTTTCTCCGGTGTAGGTTGAGCCCTCATTATTTATGATTCAACCAGTTTCTCGATTACCCGCAGCCTGGCGCTGCGACTGCGCGGGTTGGCCTCTATTTCATGCTCAGCAGCCTTGACCGCTTTGCGCGTGACCAGGCGGATGGTAGCACGGGCGTCGCAGGTGCAGAGAGGCTGCGTCGGTGGGCAGACACAGTCCTGGCTGAGCTGGCGGAAATATTGTTTTACAAACCTGTCTTCAAGCGAATGAAAGCTAATGACTGCCAGCCGCCCGCCGGGACGTAGCAATGTAACGGCCGTTTTCACACCCTGCTCTACTGCTTCCAATTCGTCGTTCACGGCAATGCGTAATGCCTGGAAAACTTGAGTGGCCGGGTGGATGCGACGACGCCGGCGAATGGCTTGCGCAATCGAGTCGGCCAGTTGAGTCGTTGTGTGGAACGGCCGTTGCTCTACGACCACCCGCGCAATTCGCCGGCTCTGCTTCTCCTCGCCATAACGCCAAAAAATGTCCGCCAGGTCTGCTTCTGCTAAATTGTTAATCAGGTCTGCGGCCGTTTTTCCCTGAGTGGGGTCAAACCGCATGTCCAAAGGTCCTTCCCGCATAAAGGAAAAACCCCGAGCTTTGTCTTCTAGCTGGCGGGACGACAAGCCTAAATCAAGCAAAATGCCGTCCAAAGCTGTGAAACCAAACTTTGAAGCCATGTGTCCCATTTCAGCATAGCTGGCATTTACAAAAATGACTCGCTCGCCGAACTGCGCCAGCATCTTTTTGGCATAAGCAATCGCTTCTGGATCGCGATCAAAGGCCAAAACGCGCCCATCGGGCGCGGATCTTTCTAACAATCCTGCTGTGTGGCCGCCGGCTCCCACGGTTCCGTCAAGGAAACGGCCGTTCGGCTCGGGCCGCAGCAGGTCAAGTACTTCATGATACAGGACGGGGATGTGGGCGGTGGGCGTCATGTTTCTGGTTACCCAGGTATCAGGTACATTGGTGTCAGGTGGTCAGGTCAATTCATTTCCCATTCCCTAACTGTCACCTTTGCACCGTTTTAAATTCCCAGGTCCTCCCAACGGCCAGCGTCACTGCTATTTTCTACAGATTCACGAACGGACTGCCAGGCTTCTGCGCTCCACAGTTCTATGTAGTTGAACATGCCGGCAATGACGACATCACCGTCAATGCCGGCAAATTCACGCAGGTATGGCGGCACCAATATTCGTCCCTGACGATCGGGTGACAGGTCCACAGCACCTGAGAAGACACGCCGGCGGAAAGCGCGCACCCCCTCATCGGATAACGGCCGTTCCGCAACACGTTGCGCCAGCCCCTGCCACTCATCCATCGAGAACAGCATCAAGTTTTGGTCAAAGCCCCGCGTCACCACCAGTCCGGCTGCCAAATAACCGCGAAACTTCGCCGGAATTGTCAGCCTGCCCTTCTCATCGATGGTGTGCGTGTATTCGCCCAAAAACATGATTTTCACAGTCCATAAGTAAATTGCAGCGAAGGGAATTAGAACATATGTTTTAATTGCCCCATTTTACCCAGGGTTTTTTAGGGAAATCCTACCCATACAACCCACTTTGCCCCACTTCTCACCACAATTTGCCTCAGTATACACCAAAGCCCCCACGTTGTGAAGGACGAAGGACAAAGTTTTAAGGGTTTTTCTTTGGGAATAATGTCATGGTACCACTTGGCGAAGGTGATTTTGCCAAAATCGCTGCCTCCAAACAGCAAAAAAATATCGCTAACCGTAGCATACTGCGCAATACCACGAAATTCTTGCGGGTTTAATTGGGATTGCTTTTGCTTGGCCGCGCCCCCAACGGGAAGTATGTTGTCTACGATGATTAAATTGTTGGCCATTTGTCTTCCCTGATTTCATGAGCAGCAAAGCCCGAGTTCATTTAAACAAAACTCAGGGTTCGTCCAAAATTACAGGCAACTACGCCAGGCGAATTTCCGCGCATTCAATTACGGAAATAGCGACAGCGAAATGAGGGCAATAAAATTAACGCGCATTTGCCACTCTGTAATGCCTGTCAGGATATGCAGTTATGGCACTTCTTGTAGCATGTTGTAATAGTACAACAAAATCTTACAAGGTGTCAAGGAAAAACAGCCGGATTGCGTTACGCAGAGGAGAAACTCGGATTAAGACATCTACGGGGTATTGTTTGCTGATGCCGGACTGAACAACCAGAAGAGATTATCACCGGCAACTTTGCACCAGCAAGGTGACCTGCCTGCCGGACTACAAGAAAGGCACTAAGAAAAAAAGCCCGGTAAGCTTCATCACTTACCAGGCTCTTCTCTAAAAAAAAGGTGCCAGCAATTAAGCTGGACGCAGACCAAACCGCTTGCGCAGCGCGCGCCGTGTGCGTACAGCCCATTGTTTTACCTGCGGTACACGCAGTGCCAGCAGCAGCGTCAACACCACTGCAAAGATTATTGGCTGCGTATACACATTTTTTACCAGCCAAAAGTAATGCACCACAGCCAACACGCCTGCGAGATAGACCCACTTGTGAAGCCTTTTCCAGTTTTTACCCAGTTTACGCATGGCCCACTTTGTTGAAGTTAAGGCTAGTGGCAGCAAAATTAGAAATGAGGCAAAGCCTACCAAAGCAAATCGTTTCTCGAAAATCGCTTCTTGAATGAGACCCCACCGCAGCCCATAATCCAGATACACAAAGGTCAATAAATGGAGAGAAACGAACAAAAAAGCGTACAAACCGAGAGGTTTACGCAAGGGCAGCAGTTGTTTCCACCCGGTGATGATATTCACCGGCGTCATTGCCAGAGAGAGCACCAGAAGGATGATGGCTGTTTTACCGGTACGCAGCGTAATTTCCCGAATCGGGTCCGCCCCAAGCTGGTTAGTATAAAAATGCCAGATCAGCAAAGCGAGGGGGATCAATGACCCCACGTGGGTACCCCATCTCAACAGGTTTGCCGTCGTTTTCTTACTTAGGTTCATGTGCGTTCACTCCAATGTTAGCGACCCGTTCTTCAAAAATCTCGGCCAAGGTCCTGCCCTGCATACAGCGCGGCCACCTGCTCTTCATAGCCATTAAACATGAGGGTATCGCGCCGCCCCAGTTCGCCAATGCGTCGTTCTGTGGCTTGCGACCAGCGGGGATGGGACACCTCCGGGTTCACGTTTGCATAAAAACCATATTCATTGGGAACAGCTTCCATCCACAATGAGGTTGGCTGATAATCTACCAGTTCAATTTTGACGATGGATTTTATGCTCTTAAATCCATATTTCCAGGGCACAACCAGACGTACAGGCGCGCCATTTTGGGGCAGCAGCTCTTTGCCATAGATGCCTGTGGCCAATAAAGTCAGGTCATGTTGGGCTTCGTCTAGCCGCAGCCCTTCGACGTATGGCCAGTTGAAGCCGCGCCGCTTCTGCCCGGGCATCTGCTCTGGGTCGAAGAGCGTCTCAAAACGCAGGTGTGTAGCATTTGCCAACGGCTCTACCTCCTCCAGCAGCTTATGCAGCGGGAATCCCGTCCAGGGGATAACCATGGACCAGGCCTCGACGCAGCGCAGGCGATAAATGCGCTCTTCCTGGTCAAAACGGGTGCGCAAGTCGTTCATGTCGTACACGCTGGGGTTGCGCACGAGGCCGGTTACCTCGACCTGCCAGGGGGAGGTAACAAAATTTTCTGTCAGGGAGGCAACCCCTGATTTGTCGGTTGTAAATTCATAATAGTTATTGTAGGTGATGATATCCTGGTAATCATTTAGAGGGTTGCCCAATTCGTCGGTGGTGGCAGACACAACGCCAGGGTTCTGGCCTTCGCTGCCGGTGGTTTCGGCGCTTCCCCGTGGGACATTTTCGATCTGCGAGCCACAAGCGGCAGCTATGAGTGAGGTAGCTGACAGGGCAGCGGCGCCTTTCATAAACTGGCGGCGTGAACGATAAATATGTTCGGGGGTAATTTCGGATGCAGGTATTTCGTGATTGGTCCGCTTCTTCAACAGCATAATTTTCCTCATTTTACTCGATTGTAAAGGGGGAATATTTTCCGCCCTTACAATGCATTTTGATTTTCTAATGCCAAGTGTTATGGCAATAATAGCCTCTCTTATTTACTGTAAAGTGAATTCAAGATTACGAGAATATAACAAAAGACCCACCAAGTTTAGCAAACCGGGCGGGTCTCTGGTTGGTTTCTGATGATTGGTTAACTGAACTGCGGCTGCCAATCACACATATCAGGAGGATTGGATGGTTATTTGAATCGTGTGAGGTTCACCAACGTAGTTGCTGTCTTTGACAACGATTAAACGCAGGAAGTAGCTGCCGGGCGGCAGGGCGTCGGCGTGGAGCATTTCCAGGGTGCCGTTGACCACCGGGGTATTGTGGGTGCTGCCGAGGGTAACCCAATTGACGTTATCGCCGTCAGGAATGCCCAATTCAATTTTGTAAAATTGAACCACGGTGGGGTCAAAATCGGCCGTGCCAATGATGGGCAAGATGCCGCTGACGGTTTCGCCGGCAGCAGGGGTGAGAATACGCCAGATGGCCGGGGAATTGGGATCGCGGGCGAGAGCCAGCAGTTCTTCGTTGCACGTTTCAGTAGGCAGCAAGGCCACGTTATTGGCCTGGGCCCATTCATGAGCGGCTTTGAGGCTTTCGGGGTTGCGCGGTGGGGCGAGGAAGAGCTGGGGCAGAGCATCAGGAGGCAGGGCGGCCACGGCCGTTCCGCGAGCAAAGTGGCAAAACAACTGCGGCGGGGGCGCATCTTCGTCTACCACTCCAGCCAGCACTTCCATAGGAACAGGCGGCAGCGGTACGGCCGGTACCCGCCACACGGCCGGTTCGACCTGCTCCCAGCTCACGCTGTCCGGGGCAATAGGCGTCTCGTCGGCGGCCAGGGACTCCGCCAGGAACCATTCGCTGCCGCTTTGCGCGCAATCTGTTGCGCCAATGGTAACTGAGGAGAGGGTGCATAACGGCCGTTTCTCCAACCCACTCGGCGGCACAAATTCAGTAGCCGGGGCCGCGCCATTCACCAACAGAGCGTCTCGCAAGGCGGGATTGCCGTACACCCCTAGCATAAAATCACGCCACAGGGGGGCCGCGCCCGTGAGACCGCTGATGTTGAGCATCTCGCTGTTGTCGGTGTTGCCCGTCCACACGCCTACGACCAGCCCTGGCGTGTAGCCCATGGTCCAGTTGTCGCGGAAATCATTGGTGGTGCCGGTCTTGGCCGCCGCCGGAAATGGCAGCACCAGCGGATTGTCCCGGCCCATGGCCGGAACTCGCGCCGCGTCGTCATCCAAAATGTCGCTGATGAGAAAGGCCACGCGGGGATCTAGCACCTGCTCGGCAGCTTGGGGCTGGTTCTCATAAAGCACCTCGCCATTGCGCTTTTCTACACGCAAAATGGCTACCGGCGGCACTTTTTGGCCGTCGTTGGCAAAGACGGCATAGGCCGTCGTCAGCTCCAGCGGGGTCACTTCGCCGCCGCCCAAAGTCAGGGAAAGGCCATAGCGGCTGGGGTCATCCTGCCAGCTGCTGATGCCCATTTGCCTTGCAAATTCAATATAGCGGGGCAGCCCCACATCTTGCAAGGTAAGCACGGCGGGCACGTTGTAGCTGTTGGCCAGGGCCGCCCGCAAGCGTACGGGGCCATGGAAACGGCCGTCATAATTCACCGGCGCATAGGTCGTGCCGTCAAACTGCTGATATTCCACCTCCACATCCCACAACATGTCGGCGGCGGTCCAGGCCGGCTGCGCCGCCATCTACCGGAGAAAGCGCGGCGGCATAGGTCAGCGGCTTGATGGAACTGCCTGGCTGCTGCGGGGATAGCGTGACGTTTACCCGGCCATCGATGGCGTCGTTGTGGTAATTCACGCTGCCCAACATGGCCAAAATTTCGCCAGTGCCCGGTTTCAAGGCTACCAGGGCGGCATTGGTCAGATTATGTTCCGGTCCCACGGCAGCGACGTGCTGCCGCGCCAGTTGTTCGGCCAGACGCTGGTAATCCAGGTCCAGGGTGGTGGTTACGCGCAGGCCGCCGTTGGCTACCACCTCGGCGCCAAACTGTTCCTCCAGCAGTTGGCGCACGTATACGGCAAAATGGGGCGCAGCCAGGCTGACGGACTGCTGGGCAAAGCTCAACGGCTCCTGGTAGGTGGCCAGCACCTGGTCCTGATTGATGTAGCCTTCGCTGACCATGAGGTTGAGCACCAGCCACTGCCGCTCTTTGGCGGCCTCGAAGTTGGTGAAGGGGTCTAGCTCTACCGGGCTTTGGGGCAGCCCGGCCAGCAAGGTGGCTTCGGCCAGGGTCAGGTTAGCGGCAGTTTTGCCAAAGTAGGTCTGGGCCGCGGCTTCAATGCCGTAAGCCAGGTTGCCGTAGTAAATTTCGTTGAGGTACATCTCCAGAATTTCTTCTTTGCTGTAGTTGCGGGTCATGACCCAGGCGAGGATGATTTCTTTGGTTTTGCGGTTGTAGGAAACGGCCGTTCTCTCTTCATAGTCAAAGGCGATGTGGCGTACCATCTGCTGAGTGATGGTGCTGCCACCCACGGGACGCTCATCCTGGTTGCGCAAATTGGCAATGATGGCCGCCACCAGGGAGGGCGCATCCAGGCCAATGTTGTCGTAAAAGGTGTCATCTTCAATGGCTACCGGTCGCCTGGATAAGTTGGGATGGCATTTGGGCAATGGGAACGGCCGTACGCTTGCCTTCACCAAATATTTCCCACAAGGTTTCCCCATCCCGATCGGTAATCACCGTCGTTTCAAAGGTTTCCCGGTCGCGAGCGGCGTCCAGCTTGGTAATGCCCTCCTCAATCTCGCGGGAAAAGTCGGCATAAACGAGCGTGCCGGTGATAACTGCACCGGTAAAAATCAGCACTGCCAGCAGCAGCAAACCAAGGATAAAGGCGCGGCCCAGGCAGCCACCGCAGCCGCGGCGGCGGGCTGGCGGTGTAGGGGGATAGTATAGTTCTGGTTGGTGCGGTTGATTCATATGAAGCCTCGTCGGGATAAAGGATATGGATTAGCTTATCATCTTCCTTTGACTGAAATATCTCATGGATGGCAGATTTTCAGGAAGATGGCATAGATGTTACCGTTTTAGTGTAGGGTATCTGCTCCCTGCCTGCTGTGCGCAAAGTGGACGGAAAGGGTATGCTATGGTGACGCTAAACGAAAATGGGGCCAGTTTTAGTAAACTGACCCCATTCAGGTTAGGCGATTAACGGTAAATATGAGGTTGCATTATGCGCGGCGCAGCAACACCACCCCGATTGCTGCCAAAACGACCAAAAAGACGGCAACGCCAATGATGATGGTGCCAATAGGTGAACCAGCTTCCGCAGGTTGCGCCTCAGGGGCCGCATCTTCGGCAGCAGAAACGGCCGTTTCCGCGCCGCTTGCAGCCGCTTCATCCACTGCTGCAGCCACGACTTCCTCAGCCACTTGGTTAAACTGTGCCCCAAAGCTTACGGATACCTGCATGCCATCCGATAATGCTACTGCCCAACTGTTATCGGTCGAGGCAGTGTAATCGGCGGGAGGGAAAAACTGCACCTGATAAGTGTCAGGTTCTAATTCCCCAAAACATTGTTCTGGCTGTAAACCATCGGTTACTGTGGTAACCACCGTTTCGCTGGCCCGTGAAATGGTCAGGGCAGCATCAGCAAGCAGGCTTTCGGCGCCAGCATTAAGCTGACCATCGCCATTGTCGTCGTTAAACGCTGACACACACAACGTTGCGCCAGTTTCCTCCGGCACGGCAGCAATGAGTTCTGGCTCAGGAGTGGGGGTTGCCTCACCCTCCCCAAGAGTTCCACCCGCTGCTGCCGCATCCGTTTCTACCGATTCCCCGGTTTCCGCATCAGCTTCTTCGGCCGCTGCCGCTTCTGAGGGAGGTGCTGCTGCAGCATTAGCTTCGACAATGAGCAATTCTTGCCCCACTGTCAAAAAAGCCGGGTTGTTATTCAATGTTTGAATCGCTGGCAGCGCTTCTTCCGCAGACAAGCCCATGGCGCCGGCATAGCGAATAGCAATGCCCCACATGGTGTCACCTGACTGCACAACATGAACGACAGCGCCGTCAGCACGGGGGGTTGGCGGCGGTAATGGTGTGGGCGTTGGGCCAACTGGAGCAGGGGCTGGAGCTGGGGAGGTGTCTCCACTGCCGGGGTCCGTTACAGGCACTACGGCATCCAGCGCATACAATCCCACCGTGTCAATGAAGAAACCGTTGTTGCTGTGAGGATAAGTTCCTTTAACCTCAATCCAAACGGTCATATCTGCTTGAGTGGCGGTAAACTCATAGGAAAAGATGCCATAATCGGCATAAGTGCTGGCAAACCACCCTGAGTAAGCAATAGCCGCTTCATCGCGCCAGCCGGCCCCTACAGGACTGGCTCCCAGCCGTACCTGCCCATGAGTAGCATCCGTTGGGGGAACTTTGCGCCCTTCCCAATCATAAATATCGGTGTAAACGGGGGCAACCAACTGATACCGACGACCAACTTGCAAACCGTTTAGGTCTTGGGACATCGCTGCGTACAGTGGCGCCCAGCTCTTAAAAATTTTCAGAGTATATATCCCATCACGCCAGAACACTTCTTCGCCGTCCGGCACGCCGCCGCCAGAATTCCAAACTACCGTTTCCGGGCGGAGCGCTTCCAGGCCGTTATAGGCATCCGAAAAAGTAACGCCATCAAGCCAATACATACGCCAGCCATTGGGCACTGTAATTTCGGCAATCCCATCCTGATTGTAATGACCACCCTCAAACCCAGGGTTTGTAAGCAGATTAGGGCTGGCTTGGGCTGCTGCGGGTTGAGCTACGGTGATAACAGCCGCCACGAGCATCAGGCTCAAGCCCAAGAAAAGTACTAATTTTTTGCTAGACATGCTTTTTTCCTCCGCAAGGGTAAAAAAACCTCGCTTTTTTCTTCTCCACGTTGTTGTAAATCATGAATGGTGCCAAAGCCAACCGGCTGCATTGATGTACACATATTGCATGGACATTTGTGTTGGGTCTGGACCAGGCTCCGGTGGTTGTATGGTTGCTAATTTTCAAAGCGAGAGCGCAATTTTCATTGCGCCCTGAGCAGATTGAAATTCTAGCATAGATTCTATAACTCACCACTGTACAGGGATTTTTTAGGGGTTGGGCTGCATTCCCTCTGTAAATTCCTTAATGATAGATTAGACTGCCCGCAGGCGGCGGCGCACCAGTGCCAAAAATCCCCAAAGTAGCAGAACGCCGGTATCGATCAAAGCCAGTAAAAGCAGGTTGCCCGAATTGGGAAACAATGTTTGAGCCAGGTAGCGCCAGTTGGCGGGATGCGCCACCATGGGATTCAAGCGGGTCAAATCCAAAGTGTAATTGTAGGAAAAGCCAATGTGCAGCAGAATGTTGCGCACGGAGATAAAAAAAAGGGCAAAAACTGCCAATTGGAGTAAAAGCGTTGTGCTGCGATACGGCCGTTTCCCCACCCATTGCAGCGTGTAAGCCAGAGGGATTACCAACAGACCGTAGAATGGGACCAGATAACGGCCGTCGGCGGTGAAGCCGTGAGCTGTGTGGTGCTTGGCAAAGAGGAGCAAGTATAGTAAGAAAACGGCCGTCGTCAGGACAAAAGGCCGCCTCTGCTGCCGAGCGTACCACCAGAAACCGGGCAGAGACAGCAGCAGCACCGGGGACAGCAAAAACAGACCCTGGTTGTAGCATGGTCCGCCGCACCAGCCGCCGCTTTCACCAAAATAGAGCATCGCTTTCAGCCCGGCCAGCAATGGTGTGCTGAAAGTAGTGGCAAACTCGCCCGCCCAGGGGTAATTGATAGCGTAAGCGTAGGAGAGAGTGAATGGGCTGCCAAAATTAACGTTGTTGTAATAAGCAAGGAAGGCCGCCGGAAGCAATCCAGCTAAAACAAAGGGTGCCAATACAGAAAGCAGGCGCCGGGGGCGTGACGGCCGTATCCCCCACACCAGAACAAACAAAACAATCAGCAGCACCAGCAGCCCGTTGGAATACTCGACCACCACGGCCCAGCCCAGCACCAGCCCTAATGCGCCATAGCGCACCCAGGTTCCCTCAGGCTGCTGCACCAGCTCCAATGCCAGGTACACCGCCAGCATGACCAAAAACGCCGAGAGGGCGTGGGAGAACAAAACGCTGCTGTATTTCCAATGAACCGTGCCCAGGCTCAGCACCAGGCAGGCCAGTAACGCCGCCGGTTTAGCCACCTGCAGGCGGCGCAGAAGTATGTAAAGCAGCACCAAGGTACCCGCCCCGACCCAGACAGGCAGCAGCATCACGTAGGGCAAAACAGGGTTGGCGGCATCGTGGCGAGAGGGCAGCAGGGCCAGTGGCTCCGGCATGATTTCTCCCAACAGGTAGAAAAGGGTGGCAGTAACGGCCGTTCCTGGGGGGCGGTCGCTGTATAAACGGTCGCCCACAATCGCCACGTCATTCCCTTCCGCATAATTGTCAAAGGGAGGCAGCTCGAAACGGCCGTTTTCCACTATGGCCCGCGTCAGGGCGTAATGGCTGCCGTCATTGCTGCTGGTGATACCCGATGCCGTCGCAAAATACAGCGCCGAGAAAATAAGGAACAGCAAAACGGCCGTTAACCGATCCTGTTGGTCAAGCACAGTCTATTCCTAGGCCACGTGCTCTTCTTTTTGGCCCCGCCCCAGCTCCACCGAACGTTCATAGGCCGCCCAAATGCCGCGCGATAATACTGTACGCAGCCCCCCCTTCTCCAAATGATACAATGCTGATGCCGTCGTGCCGCCTGGTGACGTCACCTGGTTGCGCAGCTCCGCCACATGCTTGCCCGACTGCGCGGCATACTCCACTGAACCCGACATGGTTTGAAATACCAACTTGGTGGCAATATGTCGCGAAAAGCCCAGATGCACCCCAGCGTCAATCATAGCCTCCATCACCATGAAGACATATGCCGGGCCGGTACCACTCAATGCCGTGGCCATATCCAGGTACCGCTCGTCGTCCATAAAAATCTCCTCACCCAGCGACCCCAAAATGGCCTGAGCCTGCTGTTTGTGAGTTTCGTCCACCTCTGGCGTAGCCGTCCAAACCGTTATCCCCTGCCCAATTTGTGCCGGCGTGTTGGGCATGGCTCTTACCACCGATGCATGGGCGGCGCCATTGGCTAGTTTATGTATGGGTGTTCCGGCCAGAATGGACAGCAGCAAATCGCGCCGCCGCAAATGGCCGCGAATATCTGGCAGCACCTTGTCCAGCGTTTGCGGCTTTATGGACAATACCACCACTTGCCCGGCCTCGGCCGCTTCGGTGTTTTTGGTCGTCACGTGAATGGCATACTGCTCCTTCATGAAAGCCAGCCGCTCCTCCCACGGATCTGAGGCGATAATTTGACCCGGCGCAACAATTTTCTGGCTTAATAAACCGCGAATCATGGCCTCGCCCATAATTCCGGCGCCGATAAAGGCAATGGTTTGGTCTGCAAACATGAGAATCTCCTGTTATTGGGATGCGGATTGCCGGCTATTGGTTGCTGGTAAAACGGCGCAAAGTTACGGCTTCCAGCTCAGTCATATCAACTTCTACACCTAACCCCAAACCGGTGGGCACGGTAATGGTGCTGTCCTCAGGGTTAAGCCGGAAGGGGGGGGTAATGTCGGGAACATAGTAGCGCTCGGTGGCGGAAATATCCCCAGGCAGCGTAAAGCCTGGCAAAGAAGCCAGGGCAAGCTGGGCTGCACGGCCGATCCCGGTTTCTAGCATGCCGCCAACCCACAGCCCTAATCCGGCCTCCACACCCAGATTGTGAATGCGGCGGGATTCAGCCCAACCGCTAACGCGAGAAGGCTTAACGTTGATGATATCGCACGCCTTCAGAGCAATGGCCATGCGCGCATGGTCCGCGGAGTGAATGCTTTCGTCAAGGCAGAGGGGGGTTCTAATTTGGGGGCGAAGCTGGCTGTGGTCGTAAATATCTTCATAACCCAAGGGTTGCTCCAGCATGAGCAGGTCAAGGCCATCCAGCTCCTGGAAGGTGGATGTGTCGGCCAAGGTGTATGCAGAATTGGCGTCCAACATAATAGGCAAATCGGGGTAGGCGGCACGGGCGGCACGGGCCAACCCCACGTCGTGGCCGGGCTTAATTTTGAGCTTGATACGGCCGTATCCCTGCACCAGGTAAGTCTCTATGACGCCCAACGTTTCCATGATCGAAGGCTGAATGCCAATACTCACCCCCACTTTCACCCGGTTCCGGGGGCCATCAGCGTAGGGCGCTGCCAGCTTTTGCGCCAGTGAAAGGCCGTCCCGCTGCGCGGTCAGGTCCCAAACGGCCTGTTCCAGCCCTGCTTTAGCCAGGGGATGCCCGCGCACGGGCTTGAACCAGCCTGCCAGATCTTGCGGCTCTTGTAGATCCTGGCCCAACATAGCCGGAATCAAAAAGTCGGTCATGATGTGCCATGCTGTTTGCACGGTTTCGTAGCTGTAGCCAGGATCGTTAGTGGCCACGCACTCGCCCCAACCGGTCAGCCCTTCACTGTAAACGGCCGTTATGATGCAATCACGCTGTCGCTGCGAACCAAAGCTGGTGGTGAAATCGCTCACCAGCGGCATGCTGATGTGGTAAAGGTCAACCTGTTCGATTTTCATACACTCTATTGTAACGCAAAAAGAGGAGTGGGTAGAGAGAGGAGGAAAAAGAGGAGAGAAAAGAGAGCAGAGAGGAGAGAGGTGCTTTATTCTCTCCTCTCTAGCCAGGTTAGCCGCCGTTGTCCATGCCGCCATCCATATCCATGGGCATGTCGGCATTGTCGCGGATTTCGGCCGTGACTTCGATGGTTCCCGCCTTTTCAAATTCCAGGGTCAGGGGAATTGTGTCTCCAGCAGTGAATTCTTGCAGCTTGTCGATGCACATGACGTGCAAGCCGCCCACCTTCAGCTCCACGGTTTCGCCATCGGGCACAGAGATGTAGCCATCAGGTACTGGGCGCATACCCATCATGTCATTTTCACGGCTGTACATCTCATGCAATTCAACGACACCGCACACATCCGCGCCAGCGTTAAGCAGTTTATCGTCTTCGCCAGTGTTGTTGACAATGGTCATATAAAATGCGCCATTGGCCGCCGCCATAGGGGAGGTACGTCCCCACACGTCACTCACTTCCATCTCGCCAGTTCCGCCCCCGCAGGCTGCCAACAAAACAACCAAAACTACCAGGAACCAGACATTTTTCAGATGCTTCATACAGATTCTCCTTTCTAGAAAAATTATGATGTATATATGCCTGGGAAAGCTCCCCCAGACAGTTGACAACTATTCTTGCGCGAACATCCACCGCAAGTCGGCGGCGATATCGCGGTAATCGGCGTCAAAGGGGTAGGCAACGCGGGCCTGCTGCTGCGGGTCAATGAGATAGGCCCGGGCGGTGTGGTCAATGAGATAACCGGTAGCGGCCGTTCCCTCGTGGCGCTCGTAGTACAAACCATAAGGCGCACCTGCTGCGTCAATTTCCGCTTTGGCGCCGGTAACTCCCACAAAAGTATCGTCAAAATGACTGACGTAATCGGCCAGATGCGCCGGTGTGTCACGCTCCGGGTCTACCGACACCATGATCACCTGCACGCGGGCAGCCTCCTCCCCTAATTCCCGGCGCACCTGCGCCAGCTCCACCAGGGTCGCCGGGCACACGTCAGGGCAGTAAGTGTACCCAAAATAAAGAAATACGTATTGTCCGGCAAAGTCGCTTAGACTTACCGGTCCGGCAGCACCGGTCAGGGTGAAGTCAGGAACAGCCTGGGGCGGCTCCAGCACAGTTCCGGCAAATTCGTGGGTATGAGGGGCACATCCTCCCATGAGCAGCAGCAAGCCTAGCAGTACGGCCGTTACCCAAAAGCGGGCGTCGAGGTTATTCCGTCGTTTCATCTTCACACTCCGCCTCGGCCGCAACGCTCAGATCGAACTGCTCCTCGGTCCAGGTGCCATCAGGCAGGGTAGCGCGCACGGTGACTACCCAATCGCCGGCCATGGTCCAGGTAAAGGGCACGCTGTAAACGCCGTCCGCACCGCCCTGAGTATCCGCCAGCACAGGTGTCATGCCGGCGTGGGTCATGTCACCTTTTATGTCAATTTGGGCATCGTTCACCGGCTGCCCGGCCGCATCGCTGACGCGCACGCTCATTTCGCCGCTGCCGTCCAAAGAGGGGAACAGGGGGGAGATAAGTTCGATGGTGAGGTCGGCCGTGCCCCCACTTTGGCTTTGGCGACACCCCCCCAACAGCAGCAATGAGAAAAGCAATAGCCCCCATCGCGCAATATTTGCCGTCTTTCTGCTTTGCTCTATAACTTTCTTCCCCATTCAACTACTCCGCAGCACATTTTCCAGGTCGGACTTAATTTGCTCTCGCTCCATGCCAAAGGGAAAGGAAAGCCAGTATTCCCCCTTTTGATCAATGACAAAAACCCTGGCAGTGTGGTCAATGAGATAGCCTGTTGCCGCCGTGCCTTCGTGGCGCTCATAAAATACGCCATATTGGGCGGCCACTGTGCCAATTTCTTGCTCCGTTCCAGACAGCCCAATAAAGGACGGGTAGAAATGGGTGACGTACTCGGCTAACTGGGGTGGCGTGTCCCGTTCCGGGTCCACGGTGACCATGATCACCTGGATATTTTCAGCGTCGTCTCCCATCTCGCGCAAAACCTGCCCCAAATCGGCCAGCGTGCCGGGGCAAATGTCCGGGCAAAAGGTGTAGCCAAAGTAAAGCAGCACCACTTTGTCGCCAAAATCGCTCAGGCTGACGGGCCCGTCGGCGCCGGTCAGGATGAAGTCGGCTGCAGGCTGCGGGCTGGGCCACAAAGTGCCATAATATTCCGGTTCCGCCGGTTGGCACGCCCCCAAAAGTAATAGTAAAAGCAGTATCGCAAAATATTGTTTCATAGGGTAATCATCCATTAACCAAACATCGTGCCACGCATCTCCATAGGCAAGTACATGACAATCATGGCCGCCGCTGCCAGAGCCACGATGAGTATAATCCAGGGTAATTGGGCAGCGAGATTGTCGCGAAACGGCCGTGCCCGTTGCCCCACCACGTGCAAACTTAGCGCCACACCAGCCAGCAGCACTATCAACTCTAGCGGGTCCAGCCAGCTAGCAGGCAGCACTGCCCCCAATGCCCAATTAGGCTGCCCCAACCACGCCGCGCCCACATCCAGCAAAAAATTTTGCAAAACTGGAATGATGGTCAGCGCGCCGGTGAGAAAATGAAACCCGGCATAATGCACCAGCCAAATAGCAAAAGCCAGGGGCATGAAAGCAGGCGCATAGCGGGCCAGCGTCAACCGCAGTGGTTCGCTGCGCCGCGCCAAACGGCGGCTGATTTGCGCTGCGCCTAGAGCCAGGCCCACTGGCAGCAGGCCATGCAGCACGGCAAAGAGCAGCAGCAGCAGTATGCCTTCATTGGTGATACCCAAGACGTCAGCCAGCCAGGCCTGCAACTGGAATACAGGAGGCACCATGCCGAAGGCATTGCCCACGCCGATGAAGGCAAAGATGATGACCAACAGGTTTAAGTCCCAGCGGCGGGGCCAGGCCCCAGTCTGGCTAACCTCGGTCAGGGGGTTGCGCCAGGCCAGGGCTACGTTGTCATGGGGACAAGCGCGGGCGCAGTCCAGGCAAAAGACGCAATCGATGTTGCTTTGGATCTGCGGGGCAAAGAGTTCTGTGCCGCAACCGGCCACGGCGGCGCTGCCGTTGACGCACTCCTTGCCGACGCAGGTACGGCACACGTCCTGGCTGTGCACTGTGATTTGCAAGGGGGAGACGGTGCTGGCAACAAAGTTGAAAGTACCCAGAGGACATACGTATTTACAAAAGGGCGACTCGTTGAAAAATGCTTCCAGAACGAAGGCGGCAACAAAGTAACCGACAATGAGCCAGGCTGTAAGCCAGGGGCTGGCCCAAAGGTCAAGCCATTCGTAAAGCCAAAAAAAGGTAAACAGGAGCGCAATGGCGGTCCATTTGTTGCGTAACGGCCGTGGCCAACGGCGGCCAGACAAACTGAACCGGCGGGCCAGAGTGCGCGGCAGGGTAAAGGGGCAGTTCATGCAAAAGAGATTGCCGAAAAACAGCAGCGCAAACATGACGAAGCCGCGATAATGCACCCAAGCCAGCACAGTGGCGATGTTGGTCGGAGCCAGGCGGGGGCCGGTAAAGCCATCATACAGCATGAGCAAGGCAACGCTAAGCAGCATTAATTGGCCTACCAGCCGCCCCCAGCGCCAGCGCAGCAGCCGCCCGATAAGGGGGGCTTGCAGCAAGTCATGGCGGGGCTGCGGCCGGTATAAAGCCGCGTCAAAATTTGCGGGCATACGCACTTGGTAGTGGCTCCAACCGTTTCAAAGTCAATAGGATTCTAGCAAAACAGTCAACGGGGGCAAGTTTGCTTAGGCGCTTTCGTGGGTCAGCAGGTAAAAGCTGCGGCGGTTTCCGGCCGGCCCCGCGTCGGTGACAAAGTCGGTGACGACAAAGCCATCAGCAAAAAGCTGCGTGAAAAGCTGGCGCGTGTGCGCCCGCCACTGTTGGGCCAGGGCCAGATCGTGTTTCTTGAGGTTCTGAAAGTCGGCTGGGACTTCGACCAGCATCAAATTGCTGGGGCGGCTGACGTAATTGGGCGGTGGCATGGGAAAGCCATCCTGGTTAAAAACGGCTTCATTAACCAGCAGCGCGCCGGATTGGAGGAGAATGGACAACGGTAACGGCCGTCTGGCATTCTCCATTTTGCGCGTTACCCGGCTGCTCGTCACCCACCACTCCACTTCAAAGCGGTCAGTAGGCAGACCAGCGTTAATGCCGCCCAGGTCACCGTGAAAATTCAGGCGGTAAGTGCGGCAAATAGCCCCTAATTTGCTGATGTTGAAGTAGGCGTTGCGGCTTTCCAGGGGGTCATAGGTCCAGGTAATCAAGCGCACGCCGATATCCAGGGCAAACTGCCGCTGCGCCACCTTAAGCCGGTAGCCAATGTTGTGGCTCTGGTATTCAGGCCGCACGCCGGCCATCACCGAATAGAGCTTCAGCCGCGCTGCCGCCACCTGGTCGCGCCGGTCTGGGGCGTCAATAGTGCCCAGCACGCCCAGGCAAAAGCCTACCAATTGATCGCCTTCATACGCGCCAATAAGGGGCGAGCCATTGTGCTGCAAAGCGTGGAGCACGTGCACGCCTACGATTTCCAGGTCGGGAATGCCCCAGGCGGCGCGTTGTACTTCTTCCACCTGCTGCATATCGCTGAGGGTGGCGATGGGGCGTATGTCAATGACAGATTGGCTGCTCATGGTTTTATTGCCCCACCCCAGCATACCAGGCGGCGATTTGCCCACCCCAAACCAGCATTACAATCCCGGCAGCGGCCAAATATTGGCCATAGGGCAGGTACAGGCGGCGGTTGGCCGAGCGCAGTAGAATTATCAGCAAACTAACCACGCCTCCCAAGAGAATGCCTAATATGAATGCAAACACGACGCGATGGAAGCCCAGCATAGCCCCCATAGCCATGGCCAGCTTCACATCACCCAGGCCAAAGGCTACGGAGCCGGCGCCATAGATCAGCTGTGCCACCCAATAAATGAGGAAGAAGAAGCCATAGCCCACGGCCGCGCCCACCAGGGCTGAAAGCCAGCTATTGTCGCTGACGAGAAAGCTGAGGCCAATAGCCAGGAAGGTGACGGGGAAGGTCACCACGTTGAGGATGAGGCGGTGTTCGAGGTCAATGACCATGATGAGGATGAAGACCGCAATGTAGAAACTGTTGACCACCAGATTGACGGGTTCGGCAATGAGGGAAGGCAGCAGGGTAAAAAGTACGGCCGTTCCTGTCACCACCGTCAGCACCCGCCGCCGTGGCACAGTACCACATTGGGCACAGCGACCCACCCCCAGCCAATGCATGGGCGAGTAGGGCTGCTGGCATTGATGGCAGTGGGGTAGAGACGGCCGTTTCCGCTGCGGCAGATCATCGGCCAGGGCATTAATGACCATCCCGGCCAGCAAACCAATGAGGGCAAAAAGCAGATTCATCATGATGCTGGAATTATAGCGAGTTTGCCGCTTTGCAGGTATGCCCGGTTGCTGACTCGGCTACGGTTTCAAAATGGTGGGTAAATACACCCTTTCCATGTGCGGCACAACGAACAGCTTCACCGGAATGGTAGCGGGGCTACCCGTCACCCCTTCGGCGCTGGCAGTGATGGTCAAGGTTGTGGTGTAAGTGCCCGTGGGCAGCTCTATGCTGTTGATCGTTACCCAAAGGGTGTCGCCGGGCTGCCCGCTGCTCGCGCTGAGGATGGGGCTGAGGAATCCCCCGGGGTCCAGGGAAGCCGTCCAGGTCAGCCCCTCGCTCATGGAAATAGTCACCCCTTGGGTGATCACTACCGGTTCGGTGAAGGCGGCCATGGCCGAGATTTGGGAGCGATTCAACAGCATGTAAGGCGCGACCGACAAAAAGGCATCATCCCAGTACGCTTCGTTGTGCTTCACTGGCACCTCCGTCCGTGACCACATAAACACCGTTATATGTTCCGCCCGGGCGGTCGCCGAAATGACAAATTCGCCAAAGAAATCGTACTGCTTGCGGGCATCGCTCCAGATGACGTTGGGACTTTGCCAGTTGGTGCCGCCAGTGGGGTCAATGCCTACCTTCTGGTAAAGCTGCCCGTCATCCGTGGGGCGGTCGGGGGTGGCACTGTACCAATCCTCGGCTGAGTGCGGTCGCTCCAGGCGTGGCCCCACACGCTGAAGCAGTAGGTGGCTCCGGGAACGGCCGTTACCTGCTGGTGTACCGCCGATTCGTGCCGCTGCCAAAAGGACCAGTAATGCAGTGACTTTTCGCCGTTGCGCACCCGGTCCGGATTCACCTGGTCCGGCGTGGAGGCCGTGTATTCCGGCATGATGATCCACTCTTCAGTGCCATCGGGCAGCCAGCGGGGATGCCAGCCGGCAGGCATCTGCGCCCGTTCGCAGGTTTGGTTCGGCTCATTGGGGTCCCAGGTCTGGCAGTCGGGGTGGCCGGGCGGTGGGAATTGATAGGCGGTATATTCGCCTTCAAAACCTGGGTTCACCAGCAAATTTGTGCCAGTACAGGTGTCAGATAGGGCCAAAGCAGGTTGAACGGCCGTTTCCGCCGCCCAGGTTTTGTCATTCAGCAAACCCAGCAGCCCGGCAAACAAAACCATCGTTACAAACACAATAATAAAAGGAAGCCATTTTTTCGCCATCTGGTTCACTCCTTGCATCAATTTCGGCTGATTTATTGCCGCAAACTCTATGCAAACCCCATAAACGGGGTATCATTTAAGCTTCATTATACCTTTTCTTGGCGGGCCGTTGGGGCGGGGAAAAATTATTGGATAGGGGGACGAGGCAACGGCCGTTGCTTTGTTACCCCGGCGCAAGGAAGAGGAGAAAAAAGCATGAATCGCGCAGCCCGAATTGGCCTTATTATTTTGAGTATTTTGCTCGTTATCGTTATTGTGGCCGGTGTGGCCGTGGCGGTGGTGGTAAGACGGCCGTTTCCCACCACCGACGGCACCCTTACCGTAACCGGCCTGCAGGCCCCCGTAGACGTTTACCGCGACGATTACGGTATCCCGCACATTTACGCCGACAAATGAACACGACCTGTTCTTCGCCCAAGGCTACGTGCACGCCCAGGACCGCTTTTGGCAAATGGAATTCTGGCGGCACAGCGGCCAGGGGCGCATCTCCGAAATTGCCGGAGACGCCACCATCAGCAGCGATGAATTTATTCGCACCTTTGGCTGGAATCGCATTGCTGCAGGACATTACCGAGTATTATCGCATGGAAGCGCCAGATTTTTACGCCATTCTTGGAAGCGTACAGCGCCGGGGTCAATGCCTACATCGCTGAAAACGAAGGGGCATTGGCCGCACAAATCACCCTTTTGGGATTGGTAAACGGGCCGTGGGAGATTGAACCGTGGACGCCGGTAAACACCGTCTCCTGGGGCGTGGTCATGTCCGATGATCTAGCCAGCGATTGGGGCAGCGAGTTGAACCGCATGCGCCGCCTGCAAGACCTGACCACCGAGCAGTTGGCGACCATCGCCCCCGGCTACCCTTATGACGACCGGCCTGTCATTGTCACGGGTGAGGAATTGGCGATTATGGCACAAGAGGAAACGGCCGTTTCCCCCACCCTCGCCGAAATCAGACTGGAATGCCATCAGTTCCCAGCTCATTGGCAATCCGCCCCCCGACTACATGGGCTTTGGCGATGGACCCTTCATTGGCAGCAACAACTGGGTTGTCAGCGGCGAGCATACCGCCAGCGGCCTGCCCCTGCTGGCCAACGACCCTCACCTGGGCGTGCAGATGCCCTCCATCTGGTACGAAGTCGGCCTGCACGCGCCCGGCCTTGACGTCGTCGGCTTCTCCTTTGCCGGCGTGCCTGGCGTCATCGTCGGCCATACCAATCAAATCGCCTGGGGCGTTACCACCTCCTCCCCCGACGTGCAGGACCTCTACATTATTCGCGTCAATCCCGACAACCCCAACCAGTATGAATACATGGGCGAATGGCAAGACATGGAAATCGTCAACGAGGTCATCAAAGTCAACGGCGGCGAAGACGTGGTGCTGCCCGTGCGCATTACCCGTCATGGCCCCATCGTCACCGAAGTCGTTACCGATGAGGAGGATGGCGCCAGCGACGTTCTGGCCGTGCGCTGGGCCGCTGCCGAACCCTCGCGTATTTTGCAGTCCGTCGTTTTGCTCAACAAAGCCCAAAATTACAATGATTTCTTTGAAGCTATTCGTTATTGGGACATTCCTTCGCAAAGCATCATTTACGGCGACGTAGCGGGCAATATTGGCTACATCATGAGCGGCCGCGTGCCCATTCGCGCCAGCGGCGATGGCGCCATGCCCGTGCCCGGCTGGACGGATGAGTTTGAATGGACAGGCTGGATTCCCTACGAAGAACTGCCCATGGCTTTTAATCCCGCCAAGGGCTATATCGCCACGGCCAACAACGCCGTCGTAGACAACAGCTACCCTTACTTTATTGATTACAATGGCAACGACGGCGACCGCGCCCAGCGCATTGTGAACATGATAGAAGAAAGTATCGCCAGCGGGCAGAAATTTACGGTAGAAGATTTTGCGCAGATGCAGTTTGACAGCAAATCACTGCTGGCGGAGGCTTATGCGCCCCTCTTTGCCCAAATTAACAGTGACGACCCGCAGGTGCAGGAGGCGCTGGCCTATTTGAATGATTGGGACTTCCAGGAGCGGCGGGACAGCGTGGCCGCAGCGCTGTGGGAGCTAACCTACCTCTACCTGCCGGAAAACATTTTGACGGACGAGTTGGGCGAAGAGAATGTGGGCTATAGTGAACGCCAGGTGATGCTTTATGACTTTGCCGCATTACCCAATTCCCGCTGGTGGGATGACTCGACCACGGCCGCAACAGAAACGGCCGTTGACATTCTCACCCGCAGCCTGCAAGATGCCATCACCTGGTTAAGTGAAAACCAGGGTGGCAGCATGGCCGACTGGACCTGGGGCAGCATCCACACCATCACTTTCCCGGATGGTGTTCTTGGCCAAAGCGGTATCGGCGTCATTGAAAGCATCTTCAATCGCGGCCCCCTGCCCGCCGACGGAGGTACCAGCATCGTCAACGCCACCAGTTGGAGCCGGGGCAATCCGGCCGTGGTGCGCGGCCATCCCTCCATGCGCATGATCGTAGACCTGAGCGACCTGGAAAACAGCCTTGCCGTCCACCCCACCGGTCAAAGCGGTCACGCTTTCAACCGCCATTACGACGACATGGTCGACCTGTGGCTCAACGGCGAATACCATCCCATGCTTTTTGGTCGCGCCGCTGTGGAGGCCACAGCCGTTGACCACCTCATTTTGCAACCATAGAGGGTAGGGGCGGGTTCGAAACCATTTGTTCCAACAAATGCAAATCTAACAAAAATTCCAACAAGATATGGTAAAAAGTATCTTTATGAACGACACACAAAATCTTAATCCTGAGCAGGCTTTAGCCCAAAATATCGAACAGTTTTTACAGGGAATAGTTGAGGCGTCTTGAACCATTGCCCAATACTGATTCCTATTACGCCGGACGACCGACAATCCTACCCGCTCTTGTTCTCTGGAGCAGTGTGTTAGTTGCCATTTTGCGCGGCTTTACCAGCCAATTGGCCATATGGCGTCTCATTGCCTGGAATGGATTCTGGGGATATACCCCTTTCCATTGTCTGATCAAGCCGTATATAACCGTTTGGCTGACGGTGGTGACGCGGCCATGCGCCATTTGTTTGCCAGGTACGAGATGGATTGCAAAAGCGTCTCGTACCATATGCTAAACAGATTTGGCCCCGTTTGCCAGGGGCGTGTATGCCCTGGATGGGAGTACGCTAGACAAAATAGGACGCTATTTACCTGGGTTAAGAGGCATAGCCAATGGCGACAGTCGCTTGTTGCCAGGCAAAATGGTTGCTTTGTTTGACCTGCGTCGGCAACAATGGACAGAAATGATTCATCTGCATAACCCAAATCAAAATGACAAAGTAGTCGCGCAAGAATTGGTTGAAAATTTGCCTGCGCGAAGCCTCATTTTGGCTGACCTTGGCTTTTTTGGCTTTGCCTGGTTTGACTACTTAACAGCTAAAGGGTATTGGTGGATTTCTCGGCTGCGCGAGAAGACCAGTCATGAGGTTATTCATATCTATTCCCAGAGCGCCAGTTACTTCGATGGCGTCATCTGGTTAGGTCAATATCGCGCTGACCGGGCGGCTTACGCCGTCCGTTTGGTGCAGTTTAAGATTGGGTCAGTCCAATTTCAATACATCACCAATGTGCTAGACCCACAAGCTTTGCCCATGAAAGAAATCGCTTTGCTTTATGCCCGCCGTTGGGATATTGAACTGGCTTTCAAAATGGTGAAACAATATCTCAAACTGCATATCCTTTGGTCGGCCAAAACAGAGGTCATTCTTTTACAAATATGGGCCGTTCTTATCATTTCCCAAGTGTTGCAAGCCATTCGCCTGGAAATTGCTGGCTTGGCCAAAGTAGACCCATTTGATATTTCGATGCCGCTGCTGACCACCTATGTGCCTCAGCTTGCTCTAGAGGGCAAAAACCCTATCGAAATGATTGTTAATGATGGTCGGCGCGTGGGTATTATTCGTCCTTCCCGCCGTATCCGCGTGCAAACGCCAGTAATTGATCCATCTATAATAGCGCCTTTGCCCGACAGCCTCGTTCTGATACGCAAACCACGTTATGCTCAACACAAGTCCCTACCCAGGTCTTGGCCTCCTGAACTGTTGGCGCTTTTTGACCCAGCAAATGACGTCGTCGTAACATAAGATTTTCATTTGTTGGAACAGATGGTTCGAAACCCGCCCCTACAAACCCGTCTCTACTTATTCACTCCGCCCCACCACGCATCCACCGCGTCCATAAACGCCTGCGGGCATTCGTCCTGCGGCACGTGCCCACAAGCTGGCAGCACGGCCAGTTCCGCCTCGGGTATTACCCCTGCCAGGCGGATACTTTCCTCAGTGGGCACAATGCGGTCATCATCGCCGGTAATGACCAGGGTGGGCACGGCAATTTGCCCCAGCTCATTGCTGATGTCAGGCTGGCCGCTGGAAACGGCCGTAAACTCCCAAAAGGCCGCATCCCATTGTTCCACCTCGATGTTGATCTTCGCCCGCGCCATCGATTCCGGCGTCAGGTTGTCCACGTCATGATACGCCTGTTCCAGCAAAGCATCGCTGTTGGCAAAGGCGCGGGCAACCAGCGGCCCCAGGTGGCGCAGCTGCGGCAAATTGGTCAGCGGGGCAATGAAAGCTGGCGCGCCGCCCGTGTAAATGGCTGCGTCCACCAAAATTAATGCCTCCACCCGCTCCGGGTGCGCCAGGGCTGCCCGCGCCGCCAACTGCCCGCCCGCAGAGTTACCGACCAGCACCGCTTTTTCAATGTTCAGGGCATCCATGAAGGAAAATAACTGAGATAGGGTTGCTTCAGGTGTGTATGGGTTTTCCCCATTCCAATCGCCATCCACCAGCCGCTCGCTCAGGCCAAAAGGAATACGGTCATAAGCAACGGCCGTTCCCCGCGCCGCAAAAAAGTCCACCACCTTGTCCCACGTGTACACGTTAGACGAAAAGCCATGCAGCAGCAAAAAAGTGGGTTCCTCAGACCCGGTCTTGGTGTAATGCACCTCAATGCCATCCGTTCCGCCAAACGGGATAGTGACAAATTGACTGTCAGGCCCGGCCAGCACCTGGGGCGGCCGTAAGCCCTCCAGTTCTCGAACCGGTACTAAAAATGGAACCACAAGTACCAGAACTAGCAGCGCTGCAACGACAATCAAAAACCTTTTCCAAAATTTACGCATACAGGTCCTCTCTCATACATTGTCTTGAATTCAACAGGGTTCCCATTATAATTCGCTCGCAACACCGTCACGAATTCCTAAATAGCCTTTCATAATTGCGCCACCCAGGCCAAAGGAGACCCTCATGCGCCGCTGGCAAAAAATTCTGGTTTCCCTCCTCGTGCTGCTCGGTTTAGCTGCCACTTACATCTTCTGGCCGGAAGGCGTATGGCCATTTGTGCCACGCCTTGGCCACCTGGCCAGCGCTGGGGATGCTTATGACGCCCGCATCCTGCGTGACAGCTACGGTGTACCCCACATTTTTGGCGAAACCGACGCCGACGCCGCATATGGCCTGGCTTACGCCCACGCCCAGGACGACTTTCTGACCATCCAGCAGGCGCTGCTGGCAGCGCGAGGACGGCTGGCCACCATGTACGGCATTGACGCCGCGCCCAACGACTTCATGGTGCAGCTTTTTCGCAATTGGGAAATTGTGGAAGATAACTACGATGCCGGATTGCAGCCGGAAACAAAATTGCTGCTGGAAGGGTACGCTGCCGGTCTGAACCAGTATGCGGCGCTGCACCCCCAGGAAGTGCTCACCGCTGAATTGTTTCCTATCAGCAGCAAAGATGTGGTCGCCGGTTTTGTGCACAAAACCCCCTTGTTTTACGGTGTGGAAAACACGCTAGGGGAACTCTTTGAGCCAGAACGGCAGCGTCCTGTTTCGGAAAAAGGCAGTGCGGGAATCGATGGACTGCCAACGGAAACGGCCGTTCTGCCCTCCTTTCTCCCTTCTCTACCAATCACCACCCGCTTTGGCTCCAACGCCTTCGCCGTTTCCCCACTGCGCACAGCTGACGGCGAAACTTTTCTCGCCGTCAATTCTCACCAGCCATGGAGCGGACCGGTAGCCTGGTACGAAGCCCACGTCCACAGCAACGAGGGTTGGGACATGGTCGGAGGGCTTTTCCCAGGCGCACCGGTCGTTTTGCACGGCCACAACCGCGACCTGGGCTGGGCTTTTACCGTGAACAGCCCTGACCTGGTGGACGTGTTTGTCTTGGAAATGAACCCGGATAACGAAAACCAATATCGCTTTGACGGCGAATGGCTGGATTTGGAAGTGCGCCAGGCGCCTATTACGGTGCGGTTATTCGGCCGTTTCCGCTGGACGGTAAAACAAGAGGTGCTGTGGTCGGTGTATGGCCCTACGGTGCGCCAGGAGCACGGCGTGTACGCCCTGCGCTTTGCCGGGTATGGCGAGGTGGGGCTGGTAGAACAGTGGTACCGCATGAACCGGGCAACCAACTTTGACCAGTGGCAGACCGCTATGCGCGAAGGCCCATTACCCTCTTTTAACGTCACTTATGCCGACAAGGAGGGCAACATTTACTATTTGTACAATGCCCTGCTGCCCGTGCGCGCCGAGGGGTACGATTGGGAGCAATACCTGCCCGGCAACACCTCGGAAACCTTGTGGACAGATTACCTGCCTTTTGACAATCTCCCCCAAGTGCTTAATCCGGTGGCGGGTTTTGTGCAAAACGGCAACAGCACGCCTTTTCTGACCACAACCAGCGCCGACAATCCTGATCCGGCCGCCTATTCGCCCACTTTTGGCATCGAATTTGAAATGACCAACCGGGCGCTGCGGGCGCGGGAATTGTTTAACGGGGATGAGTCAATTTCCTTTGCCGAGTTTGAGGCGTATAAATTTGACATGGGCTTTTCGGAGGATTCTGACGTGCGCGGGTTTGTGGATGCGCTGTTGGCCGCCCCCGCACCCGCTGACGCAGACATGCAGGAGGCGCTGGCTTTGCTGGCCGACTGGGATTTGCAAACCAACCCGGAAAGCGAGGGGGCAACCATTGGGGTGCTGCTGCTTTATTTCTTGAATGCCAATGAAGAATCGGGGCTGACATCGTGGAAGCTGGTAGGGCATGAGGTGCCGCTGGCGCTTTTGCAGCAAGCGCTGCAAGAGACCGTTGCCCATTTACGCGAGCATTACGGCCGTATTCGTGTGCCCTGGGGGGAAGTGAACAGGCTGCGGCGTGGGGAAGTGGATTTGCCACTGGGCGGCGGGCCGGATGTGCTCCATGCCATCTACGGAGAGTTTGACGAAGACGGCCGTATCCGGGGCACCGCCGGTGATTCCTACATCCTATTGGTGTCCTGGGCAGCCGATGGCCAGATCATCTCTCGCAGCATACACCAGTTTGGCAGCGCCACGATGGATGAAAACTCACCCCATTACGCCGACCAGGCTGTCATTTTTGCCCAGCGACAATTAACGCCCGTATGGTTTGATGAAGCAGATATTCGCGCTAATTTAAAGCAGGAGTACCGGCCAGGAGAAGAATGAATCAGGGCGAGCGCTTGCAAAGATAGCCCGCCCTGTAATTTTTATTTAGCCTATGACGCCGGTGAGCGCCAGGATTGCCACGCCGCCAACGATGACGTTGAGCAGCACCAGAATTGCCAGAACCATGCGCTGGCCCGGCGTAAATTGATTTAAGGAGAGGGGAGAGCCTTTCGAAGACGCATCTTCTTCAAAATCTACCTCTTCGTAAGCGGTTCCCGCCCGGGCGCTGCGCTGCCGCAGTTCCTCAAATTCGTCAAATTCCCCAGGTTCTCCGGCAAAACCGGGGTCGCTGGCTGTGGCTGATTCGCTGCCAAATTCCAGGTCTTGAACCCAATCCGGGCCTTCTTCATCCCCGAAATTTTCGTCGCGGAAGTTGTTGATGAAATCGTCTGCCATTTTTGCCTCCTGTGAGCAGGTAGCTGTATGCTGGTTTGAAAGTTGGTCAGTTCCTTAGCTGTTCATTTTTTTGTTTTGGTAGACATAAGAAGGCTACTCCGATTTAGCCTAAAAGTCAACCCAAACCCGATGGGCGTAAGGTAACGTCACCGGCGGTAATGGTATGTATGTCTCCGGCATAGTCGGTAAGGAGCAAATGGCCCCAATCATTGGTGCCGGTGGCAGTGCCGTGAAGAATACGGCCGTTACCTGTATAGGTCACCTGCACCTGCTGGCTCAGCGTTATAAGCCGGGCCTCCCAGGCAGCGTGGGGCGATTCTCCCGCTGCGCCCCTGTCTAATAACTGCTCTAGTTCCGCCAGCAGGGCCAACAGCAGCGCCCGCCGCGACACGGGCTTTCCCGCAGCGGCCAACAAGCTGGTGGCGGGCGTTACGGCCTGCGGTAGTTCCTCAACGGGGACGTTGACATTCAGACCGATGCCGATGATCGCGCTGTTGAAACGGCCGTTTTCATCCAGGTCCCCCTCCAGCAACAGCCCACCAGCTTTGCGCCACTGCCCCTGATGCCGCACCATCACGTCATTAGGCCATTTAATGCCGGTGGGCAGCGCGCAAACCGCGCCAATGGCCCGCACGGCCGCCAGGCTGGCCATCATGGTCAGCCAATTACCTTTTTCCGCAGGCCAATGGGGGCGCAGCAGCAGCGAAAACAGTAGAGAACTTCCCGCTGGCGCTTCCCAACGCCGCTCAAGCCGCCCGCGCCCCTGGTTCTGAAAATTGGCCAGAGCTACCGTACCGGCTGGTGGATCCTGAGCACTGCCGCGGGCCACCAACTCCTTGAGCCAGTCGTTGGTTGAACCGATTGTCTCGTGGTAATAATACGGCCGTCCCAGCCAGCGGGTGGTCAAATGGGGCAGAACGGCCGTTGCCTGTAAATCTGTCATCATCCACCCATTTTAACACGCAGCATGCCGCGCACCTATGTCATTTGTGTCCAATGCCCCTCTTGGCTTATAATAAACGTTGAAATACCTGACGTTGTACTTTAGCGACCGCAGTGATTAAGAATCCCTCTTTAAGAGACGGGTAATTGGTGCGCATAACCGAGCAGTGGAAATGAGTAGAGAACCCGCACCCGACAAACCGCCTAGAGACGGCAACTCTTTTTGGGAAGCGCTTTTTGCCCAAGAGGAAGCCAACCTGCCCCAGCAAGATGCGCCTGCTGCCCCAGACTCAGGCCACGACCAGGAAAACGGCCGTTTCCCCCAGCACGACACCAACATTACCCCCTGGGAGCAGGCTCGGGCCTGCATGAATGCCGACGAGACCCTGCGCTTGCAAGTATGTGATTACAACAAAGGAGGCCTCATCGTTTATTGGAACAGCCTGCAAGGGTTTGTACCTGCCTCCCAACTGGTTGACCTGCCGCAATTTCATATTGAACGCCAGCGATTGCATGCCCTTAAAGAGTGGGTTAACACCTGGCTTGACCTCAAAATTATCGAACTCAACCCGGCAGCAAATCGCCTCATCCTCTCCGAACGCGCCGCCCAGGTGGAAGCCCAAGATCGCCAGCGGCTGCTGCACCGCGTGAAGCCGGGCGACACTCTGCGCGGCAGGGTGACCAATCTTACCGACTTTGGCGCATTTGTGGAGCTGGGTGGCGTCGAAGGCCTCATTCACATCTCTGAGCTGTCCTGGAGCAGGGTCTCTCACCCCAGTCAGGTCCTGCATCCTGCGCAAGAGACCGAGGTTGTGGTATTGGCCGTTGACCCTAAAAACGGCCGTATTGCCCTGAGCCGCAAACGCCTGAAACCCGATCCCTGGCAAGACGTGGAACTGCGTTATGCGCCCAATCAAATTGTGCGCGGGGTGGTAAACAACATCGTCAGCTACGGCGCCTTTGTGCAGCTTGAGGATGAACTGGAAGGGTTGATTCACATCTCCGAACTAGCTGAAGGCAGCTTTTTGCACCCCCGCGACGTGGTCGAGCGTGGACAGCAGGTGCGGGCGCGGGTGCTGTTCGTCGACGGCACAAAAAAGCGGCTGGCCCTCAGCCTGCGCGCCGTCCCCCCTGACGAATTCCCCCAACGTTGATTGTCACCGCTATCCGGCATACAATACAATGTAGGTATTCAGCGCATCAGCGTGTCAGCTTATCAGCCTGCCACGCTAACCGGCTGTGATACTGACTGTCTATTCTTATGGCTCGGAAAAAATCCACGCGTAACGGAAGTACCTCACAACGCCCTGCTGCTCCCGCGCCGCCTACCTGGGATGAACGCGCCATTGATGCGCTGCGCCCCTGGCGGGTAGAGCTTTTGGGCGTTGGCCTGTTCCTCTTTGCATTAATTACCCTGCTGTCCTTGCCGGGCTGGAGCAAAGCAGATTGGTGGTGGGCGCGGCTGATGCGCCAGATTTTCGGCTGGGGGTCGTATCCGCTGTTTCTTAGCCTCGCCGCTGGCGGGCTGCACCTGACCCTATCCCGGGTGGAACGGCCGTATCGCATTACGCCGCGCCAGGTGATTGGGCTAGAGATGCTGCTGCTCACTCTGTTACCCCTCAGCCACCTGCTCACCCGCACCACCCTGGCCGAGGCACACCTGGGGCAAGGCGGCGGGCTGGTGGGCTGGGCATTGTCCGAGCCGCTGCTGGCTTTCCTTGGTCCGGTCCTCACCGTGTTTTTGTTCCTGATTGTGCTGCTCAGCGGGCTATCCCTGGTCACCGGATATGGCTGGCGCGACGCCCAGCAGTGGCTGCAGGTGCTTTCCGAAGAGCTGCGCCAGTTTGCCGAACAGGTTGCGCCGCCTCCTGAAACGGAAACGGCCGTACCCGCTCCTGCTCCTCCCCAGCCTGCACCCGCCGTCATTCCGCCGCCGCAAATTACCCTCAGTGAAGATGATCTGGTCATCATTGACGACTCCGCCGCCGATGACCAGCCCAAGCTGCGCCGCCGCACCCACCCCCTGCCCCCCATCAACCTGCTAGAGGAAGGTGGCATGGTTACGCTGACTCCTGAAGAAATTGACGAGAAAAAGCGCATCATCGAGCAAACCCTCATCGATTTTGGCCTGCCAGCCACCGTCACCCAAATTCGGCGCGGCCCGGCCGTGACCCAGTTTGGCGTAGAGCCTGGCTATGTAGAGAAGCCGGGCATTGACGGCATCATGCGCCAGCACAAGGTGCGCGTGGGGCAAATTGCCGCCCTGCAAAAAGACCTGGCCCTGGCTCTGGCCGTGCAGCGGCTGCGCGTGCAGGCCCCGGTGCCGGGTCAGGGCGTAGTTGGTATTGAGGTGCCCAATGACGAAACGGCCGTTGTGCGCCTGCGCTCCATCATCGAATCCGACCTCTTCTACAAACTAAATGCGCCCCTGGGGGTCGCCCTGGGGCGAGACGTTTCCGGCTCCCCCATTGCCATTGACCTGGGCAAGCTGCCCCACCTGCTCATTGCCGGGACCACCGGCTCAGGTAAGTCGGTGTGCATCAACGCTCTCATCTCCTGCCTGGTCTTTAACAACACTCCTGATGAGCTGCACCTGATTATGATCGACCCCAAGAAGGTGGAGCTGATTCGCTTCAACGGTTTGCCCCACCTCATTGGCAGCGTGGAAACGGAGGCCGACCGGGCCGTGGGCGTGCTGCGCTGGCTGACGGCGGAAATGGACCGCCGGTACGAGCTATTTGCCGCCGTGGGTGCGCGCAATCTCAACGGCTACAACCGCAAGATGGGGCGCGATAAAAGTAAAAAGCTGCCCTTTATGGCCGTTTTCATCGACGAACTGGCCGATCTGATGCATACCTATCCCGGTGACGTGGAGCGCACGCTGTGCCGCCTGGCGCAGATGGCGCGGGCGACGGGCATTCACCTGGTGGTGGCTACGCAACGGCCGTCTACCGACGTCATCACCGGCCTGATTAAAGCCAACTTCCCAGCCCGCCTCTCCTTCTCGGTCGCTTCAGGCATCGACTCCCGCGTCATCCTTGACGGGGTCGGCGCGGAGCATTTGCTGGGCAAAGGGGACATGCTCTTCCTGGCTCCCGACGCCAGCGGCCCGCAGCGCATCCAGGGCGTCTTCGTCAGCGATCCGGAAATTGAAAGCATCGTCAAGCATTGGCAAACGGCCCTGCCTCAATGGGAGCCCATCGCCTGCCCCTGGGAGACGCTGATGGCCAAGCACGCCTTGCTGGACGAAACGGACAGCCTGCTGGAAGCGGCCATTGAAATTGCCCAAAAACAAGACACCTTGTCCACCTCCTATTTGCAGCGCCGCCTGCGCATTGGTTTCCCTCGCGCAGCGCGCATTATGGAGCACCTGTACGAGATGGGGCTGGTGGAAGACCCGAAATCGGGCGGCAAAACGCGCAAAAGCTACGTCAGCGAAGATGATGATCCGCTGGAGACTCTGCTGTCTGAACATTAACTACCCGTTATGCCCGTTAGGAATCCGCAGCGGGTCTCAGTATAATGTCGTAAACACCAATTGATGCTGGAGTGCGTGCATGAAGATAAAGCAAAAGCGATTCACCAATTTTGCCTGGTTTGTGGTGGCCTACACGGTGGCCGTCATTTTGTGGGGCGCCTTTGTGCGGGCCACGGGGTCTGGCGCCGGCTGTGGCAGCCATTGGCCCTCTTGCAACGGGCAAATCATCCCCCGTCCGGAACAAATCGAAACTATTATTGAATTTTTTCACCGCATTACCAGCGCCTTGAATGGCCTGCTGGTTATTGGCCTGGTGTGGGGGAGCTTCCGGCTCTTTGCCAAAGGGCACCCGGCGCGGCGCGGCGCAGTGCTCTCGCTGGTATTCATCATCATCGAGGGGCTGTTGGGCGCGGCCCTGGTGCGCTTTGAGTGGGTGGTGGACAATGTGTCCATTGGTCGGGTGATCGCATCCGGCGTGCACCTGATCAACACCTCTATTTTGCTATCGGTGATTGCTTTTACGGCATGGGCGGCAGGAAACAACAAACCCTTGCGCTGGAAAAATCAGGGCGTGGTGGGCTGGCTATTGGGCGTGGCTTTTGTCTGGTATCTGCTGCTCAGCGCCACGGGGGCCATTGCCGCCCTGGGCAATACGGTGTTTCCGGCAGAATCGCTGGCAGCCGGGCTGGCCGCGGACTTTAACCCGGCATCCCATTTTCTGATTCGCTTGCGCGTGTGGCACCCGGTAATTGCCATAGGGCTGGGCATGTACCTGGTGCTGATGGGTACGGCCGTTGCCACCCAACGTCCCTCTGCCAAAACCAGGCAGTACGCTCGTTTCCTGAAGATTATTTTCGGGGTGCAGCTTGTGGCAGGTTTTGTTAACTTGCTGCTGCTAGCCCCCGTGTGGATGCAAATTGTGCATTTGCTGCTGGCCAACCTGGTGTTGCTGGGTCTGATTTTGCTCAGCTTTGAGGCCCTTTCTCAGGAGCAGCCTGCCGTTGAGAAGGTGTCTCTGGCCGCACAAACTGGCGATTGAGAACGGTGTGCGGTTGTTGGTGAACGGTCAACGGTTAGCAGCTCACCGTTCATTGTTAATTGTTCATTGTTCATTGTTTAATTGAAAATGGAATGGTATCTCGGCACCATGGGATTTGCGTATGAACAGTGGCGCAACGGCGTCTTCTACCCCGCTGGCATGGCGCAGCCCCAGTTTCTCCCCTATTACAGCCGACTTTTTAACGCCGTGGAGATGGATTCCACCTTTTACGCCACGCCAGCCCCCGACATTGTGCATCGCTGGATGCAGGTGACTTCCCCCGATTTCAAAATTTCGCCCAAAGTGCCGCGGCGCATTACCCACGAGCTGCGGCTGATTAACGCCCAGGAAGAATTTGCCCATTTTCTAGATACCATGCGCCTGCTGGGGTCGAATTTGGGGGCGATTGTGCTGCAGTTTCCCCCCGACTTTACTTTTGAGAGCGTGGGCGCGCTGATCCGCTTTTTTCCACTGCTGCCCAAGGATTTGCGCTTTGCGGTGGAGTTCCGGCACAAGTCGTGGCATCGCCCGGAAACGGCCGTTCTGCTCTCACAGCACAGCGTCTGCTGGGCGGCCGCCGACTACATTCACCTGCCCAAGAAGCTGCACCGCACCACCGACTTCCTCTACCTGCGCTTCATTGGCCCCCACGGGCAGTTTGCCAGCAAAGACCGGGAGCTGGTGGACAAAACGGCCGACCTGCAAGGGTGGTACGCGCAAATCAAGCCCCACCTGGACGAGGTAACGGCCGTGTACGCTTTCTTCAACAATGACTACGCCGGTTTCTCCCCCGCCACCTGCAACAAGTTCAAGCGCATTGTGGGCATTGCCCCGGATGAGATACGGCCGTTACAGCAGGGCCGCCTTTTCTAACAGCTCTGAAGAAACTGCCAGTAGCCAATACCAGTATCGGATGAGTATAATACAAGCCTATCCGATACCGATATTGGAGCGAATAATGCTAGAAACACGCCTGTTAGCGCGAATTCAAGCGAAGAAAAAACAGCTAGACGAATTACGGCCGTTACCCGCTGCAGCCGTACGCCGCTTGAACGAGCAATTAACTCTAGAATGGATTTACAACTCCAATGCCATCGAGGGCAGCACCCTCACGCTGCGGGAGACGCAGCTCATCCTGGAGCAGGGCATCACCATTGGCGGCAAAAGCCTGCGCGAGCATTTTGAAGTCATCAATCACCAGGAAGCAATTAAACTGGTCGAATCCCTGGCGACAGGTCAAGAACCGCTCAGCGCCTATCACGTGCGGCAGATCCACACCCTGATACTGGCGCGAATTGATGATGAGAACGCCGGACGATACCGGCAGGTACCGGTGCGCATTGCTGGAGCCGCTCACGAACCCGCCCCGCCCTGGGATATTCCGGCACAAATGAACGGGTGGGCTACCTGGGTGCAAACGCAAGAAGGCCGCTTGGATCCAGTTGAACTGGCGGCAGCAGCCCATCACCGGCTGGTGGCCATTCATCCCTTTATTGACGGCAACGGCCGTACTGCCCGCCTGATCATGAATTTGCTGCTGCTTCGGGCCGGCTTTCCTCCGGCCATTATCGCCCGCGCTAACCGGCAGCAATACTACCGCGTCCTGGCCCAGGCTGATGGCGGCAGGCTACAGCCCCTCGTTAACTTTGTGGGCCGCGCCGTCGAGCGCAGCCTGATGCTGTACCTGGAAGCGTGTACGCCGCAAACGGCGCCACCGCCGCCAGAAGATGAATGGCTGCCTCTGCGTGAAGCAGCCAAATTTGTCTCTTACAGTCAGGATTATTTAAGTTTACTGGCCCGTACCGGGCGGCTGGAAGCAATTAAACGCGGCCGGGTCTGGCACACCACACAGCAGGCGTTGGCAGCCTACCTGGAATCGGTTGAGAAAGGATAGCGATTTGAAAAAGGTCTATTGGGTTAGCCATTGCGATATAGCCGCATGTTTTAACATTTTGAAACCACGTGTTATGTTAAACAATTCGTGTTGGTATCTGCGCTTTGAAGTATGTTTTTCGTAAAACCGAATAAAAATGTCCCTGCTACAAAATCCAATCAAAGTCATTGACCAGATCGGTTGGTACATTGAAAACCAACCTCTAGAAAGATTCCCAGGCGCTTTTTTAATTGCAGCTGGTAATCTATCTCGCCAGCTACTCGAGCAAATACTATTCATTTTGGCCTTTTATAGTGGGATGCCAAATGAAATGTACATGAAAGATAATCTGCAGTTAAAGACTGCATATGTTGTTTTAAATGCACTTAAAAAATCGCATCCAACACATAAATTGACTTACTTAGAACTTGCCAAGCGCCGAGGGTCAAGAATTCATAAATTCTCTCAAAATCCAAGTTCCTTAGACAAGTGGCGCGAGGAGTTTAATGAACCATCCCACTATCGCAACCCAGCAGCACGTAGCATTATGAGAGAAAATCATATTCTTAATTTCATTCAACAAATGCGAAATCTCTTTGATGAGCTTGATTCGCACTTAATAACTGCCGCTGTTAATGAATTGTGTTCAGGAAGAAATATAAAGGCAATTCTGGTTGATGATAAGAATAATACACCCGGGGTACAAATAGATTTGATTGTAACACCAAAGGATTTGAAACTAACCGATAAAGGGATCGAATTAGTTTCCCCTCCTATACCAATGCAAGTTATCCCAGATGATAAAGAAGTGCCTCTTACCTGGACAAACAAAATTGTTCTTGTCCAACATTCAGTTGGAATGATTATCCATGGACGCTTCATAACAAAGTCGGGGAATCCGGTTAATCTTTCTAGTTCTAAGACGGTTCTTGATAGCTTCACAAGTACGCCAGAAGAATTAAACCAGCTTAATCGCCGATTACGTGAGTTGGGATGTCTAGTTGTTAAGAAGGGTGAGCGTGATTTACCAAATACCAACAGGAGAGCGAAAAATGCAGAGTAAAGCAAGCCGTGTCGACGATTACCTGAAAGAAGTTCCAGAAAACCGGCTGGAAGCATTAGCCCATTTGCGGAAATTGTGCCTGGATATCCTGGATGGTTTCGAAGAAACGATGGAATATGGGATGCCTAGTTACAAGAGAAAGGGTGGGGAAATTGAAGTCGCGTTTGCCAGCCAGAAAAACTATATCTCGTTTTACGTGCTCAAAGAAGACGTTCTCAACCAGCATCGGGAAGCCCTGGCCGGTTTGAGCCTGGGCAAAGGTTGCATTCGCTATAAAAAGCCCGAGCAAATTGATTTCACCGTTGTGGAACAACTTCTCACTGCCAGCCGCCAATCTGACAGCGAGATTTGTTAAATGATTATTTAAGGCAATATTGCTAACACGATGCTCGAAAAACCGGACATTCCCGACGCCGCCATCATCGCTTGTTTGCAAGAGGCGTTTGGCCTGGACGTCGCCCTCCTGACCTTTCTGCCCCTGGGTGCTGACCAGGATACGGCCGTTTACCGGGCCACCACAGCCAACGAAACAGCCTACTTCGTCAAACTGCGCAGCGGCCCCTTTGATCAGGCCGCTGTGGCAGTGCCCAAATTCCTCAGCGACCAGGGCGTCAGGCAAATCATCCCCCCGTTACCCACCCAATTCGGTCAGCTTTGGGCCGATCTCGGTCCCGGCAGACTCATTTTGTACCCCTTTGTCGTGGGTAAAAATGGCTTCCAGGTAAATTTGTCAGACCAGCAGCGCATCGAATTGGGCGCAGCCTTAAAGCGGCTGCATGCGGCCCAAATCCCCGCTTCCCTCACCCGCGGCGTGCGCCGGGAGGATTTCTCGCCCAGGTGGCGGGAGATTGTCACCGCTTTTCTGGCCCACCTTGAGGGCCGCTCCTTCACTGACCTTGTGGAGGTGGAAACGGCCGTTTTTCTACAAAGCAAGCGAGGGGAAACTCAGGAATTGGTAAGCCGCGCAGCTTCATTGGCCCGGCTGCTCCAGGCGCAGCCCCCGCCCTTCACCTTGTGCCATGGCGACATTCACGGCTGGAACCTGCTGCTTGGCGAAGGCGGCAGTCTGTACATTGTCGATTGGGACACCCTGGTTTTCGCCCCCAAAGAGCGGGACTTAATGTTCGTGGGCTGCGGGCTGGGCGGGAATGGGCATACCCTGCAGGAAGAGGAGACCCTGTTCTACCAGGGGTATGGCCAAACCACGGTTCATTCCATCGCCCTGGCCTATTATCGCTACGAGCGGATCGTTGAAGATATCGCCGTCGAGTGCCAGCAAATATTTCTCTCAGACGAAGGAGGGGAAGATCGCAACCAGGCCCTGGCCTATTTGCAGTCCAACTACGCGCCTGGCGGCGCTATTGACATGGCTTATCAAACCGACAAAATGGGGAAATTTACCTCCTAATTCGTTTCCAGCGGGAACAAACTTAGCCCCGAAAATGCGGCAAACTCTTTTTGGTTCAGGGTGACTAGCGTCAGCTTATGTTGCACGGCTGTAGCGGCAATAATCGCATCAGGAATACTCACAATCTGCCCCCCGCTCCGCGATATGCGCATAAAATCTCCCGCCCGATCCGCTACTTCTCCAGTCAGATCATAAGTTACAAACCGGGACAACAATTTTTGTGTGGCGTACCGCTCCTCCTCGTGCATGCCCACGTGAATTTCCAGGCGCGTAACGGCCGTAATACCCAACCTATCTGTGCGCCCCAACCCTAGCAGCAACGCCACAATTCGCCGGTTCCCGCGCAAATGGCGCACCACAATACCTGTGTCCAGCAGGTATCTACTCATCTTCCTCTCCAGACCAAGACTGGCGCAAAGTAATCAGCCAGGCATCAATGTCCGTATCGTTTACCATATCGGGATGATGTTCATCACGCCACGCACCGGCCGCCTCTTCCAGGGCAGCCTGTTGTTCGGCCAGCGCCAACAGCATCTCAATCGCTTCCGCAATGAAACTGCTGCGCTGGCGGGGGGGAATCCGTTCATCCAGGCGCACTAGTAGGTCATCTGGCAGAGTCACCGTTACCTTACGCTGGACGGCTATATTTGACTGATTAGACATCCTGTTATACCTCCAAGTAGATGGCTTAATCGTATCATGAAACGGTTGGCAGCGTCAACGGCCATTTTCCAAATAAAAAAGCCCCCGGCATAGCCGAGGGCTGGTTCACAAGTTGAAAGCGGGTGTGGTTTACCCCCCTGCTAGAGTCATAACGCCGTTCAGCACCACCTCGCGCGTTACCTCAAACCAGGTCCCAGGCATGAAGCCCAGGAACAGGGTGAAGAATACGGTGACAGCAACGGCCGTTACCACCGCCGGGTGGCGCACACCGGTCAATTCCGCCTCGCCTTCCGTCATGTACATCAGGTATACCACCCGCAGGTAGTAGTAACCGGAGATCACGCTGGTCACCACGCCAATCAGCACCAGCCAGATCAAGTTGGGGCCGCTTTGTGATGCCTCAATGGCCGCGCGGAAGACGTAAAACTTGCCGGAGAAGCCCCCGGTAGGCGGCACCCCCGTCAAGGACAGCATGAAATAGGCCATCGCCAAAGCCAGAATGGGGTGCTGTTTCGCCATGCCTTTATAATCATCAAGCTGCAATCCCTCACCCATTTTGTGTTCCCTGGCCATCACAATGGCAAAGGCACCCAGGGTGGTAAAGAGATAAGCAAACATATAGAACATGGCCGCGCTTAACCCTTCCGGCGAATTGCCGCTGGCGGCTACGGCAATCATGATGTACCCGGCGTGGGCGATGCTTGAATAGGCCAGCATGCGCTTGATGTTGGTTTGCATTATGGCCACCACGTTGCCAATGATCAAGGTCAGGGCGGCAATCACGGCTACTGCCGGAATCCAGGTGTCGCTAATTTCTGGCAATGCAGTGAGGAACACGCGCAGCATGGCCGCAAACCCGCCCACTTTCGCGCCCACGGACATAAAAGCGGTGACGATGGTTGGTGCGCCTTCATACACGTCTGGCGTCCACATGTGGAAGGGCGCCGCCGCCACCTTAAAACCTAGTCCCACCAGCAAAAAGGCTACGCCGGCAAACCCCAAGGGTCCGCCAGTGGCAATACCCGCCAGCACGTCCGGCAGCGCCGTCGAGCCGGTAGCACCGTAGGTCAGGGCAATGCCAAAGACAAAAATGCCGGAGGAGAATGCGCCCAGCAGGAAATACTTCATAGCCGATTCTTCGGATTCGGGGCGCGGCCAGGCCAGCCCGGACATGATGTACAGAGGAATGGAGAGGATTTCCAGGGCTAGGAAGACCAAAATCAAGTCGTTAGCCATGCCCATGAGCATCATGCCGCTGATGGAAAAAAGCAGCAGCATATAAAACTCGGGGCGATCCAGGCCGGTACGCTCCAGGTAGTTGACGGCCAGCAATATGGTCAGGCCCCCGGTAATGAGGAAGATGAGGTTGAGGAAGGTGGCAAAATTGTCGACCACCAGCATAGGATGGCCCCCGGCGGGCGTGAAAGTACCGCCCTCAAAGTTCCACATCACGGCCGTTTGTGCAAAAGCGAGCACAATTCCTACGAGGCTCAGCCATGTGTACCACCCCTTACGCTCTTCGGGAATGAAGAACTCCAGCAGCATAATGAGCATCCCCCACCCCAGGATTATGAGTACGGGGGAGAGGATGACGAGATAGATTGAAGGAACTTGGAACTCCATAATGTGCCCCTTGGTTACATTGATCTTTGCTTCACAAGTTTACCAGCTTCGGTAAACAGTAGCCACTGTTCAGCAGTCAGTCGTCAGTATCCGGTGGTCGGTAATGGCTGATTACTGGGAACCGATTACGATTACTTTTTCCGTATCCACACCAAATTGCTGTGAAAGGTGCTTTGCCCGGCCATGTCGCCCAGCGCATCGGAGGTGAGCCAGTTGACGTTACGGCCATTTCCATCCAGCTTGCTCCACCTGCCCTTGGGCGATGCCGCCACGCCGGGGCGCACCGCGTCAGTCACTTTGGCCGTCAGCTCGCACCAGCCCCGGCCATTCTCCACAATCACCCGGTCGCCATTGCTAATGCCGCGCACGACAGCGTCGCCGGGATGAATTTCGACGAAAGGTTCGCCTTCACGCTGCAGCATACCCGGCTGGTTGGCAAAGGTGCTGGTCACAAAATGGTGCGCAGCCGCGCTAATCAGGGTCAGCGCTTCCTGGGGCGGAAACTGCCTGTTGGGCGATTGTTCCAATTCTCCACCTTCATCCTGGGCCGGAAAATAGCCCGGCAGTGGGTCCAGCCCCGCTTTGGCCATGCTGGCGCTGACCAGCTCCACCTTGCCGCTGGGCGTGGGGAAGCGCAGGTCGGCAAAGGGGGTTTGCGGCATGAAGTGCAGTGGAATGGAGCCTTCCGCCTTCAGCCGTTCCAGGGTGATACCTTGCAGCGCTTGGTTGATTTCGGCCGTTCCCGCCAAAACCTCGGTCATGACTTCATCGGCCGTTTGCTGCAGCCACGGCTCGCTGAAGCCCATTTCGGCGGACAGCAGGCGCATCACGTCCCAATTGCTTTTGGCTTCGCCCAGCGGCGGGATGGCCTGGGCATTGTAGCTCAATACCGTATGCCCATAAGCTTTATGTAAATCTACATGCTCTAACTGGGACGTGGCGGGCAAAACAAGGTCAGCGTACACGGCCGTATCCGTCATAAACAGCTCGTGCACCACCGTAAACAAATCTTCGCGCCGCAAACCGGCAACGACCTTACCCGCGTGGGGGGCAATAGCCGCCGGATTGCTGCCAAAAACATACAGGCTCTTAATGGGCGGGTCCGTGACTTCTCCCAGCAGCGCCGCGCCCAGGCGATTCATGTTTACGACGCGTCCCAACGGTGGGGAATCCTGCCAATGGGCCAGGGCACGGCCGTTCCACTGCAAGTAGCCGCTGGTGCTATAAGCCAGGCCGCCCCCCCGCTGCCCATACTGCCCGGTTATGGCGGGCAAGGCGCAAATGGCGCGTACAGCCTGCCCCCCCACCCGGTTGCGCTGCAGGCCATCGGCAATTTTAATCAGCGCCGGCTGGGTGCTGGCGTAGAGCCGCGCCAGCCGCACAATGTCCGCTGCCGCCACGCCGGTGGTTTCCGCCACGCGCTCCGGCGGGTAATCAGCCAGCCGCGCCCGCAGCTCCGGCCAGCCTAACGCGTAAGCTTGCAGCCAATCCTCTTCGTGCAGCCCCTCATTCACCAATACGTGGGCCAGACCCAGGGCCAGGGCGCCATCGGTGGCCGGTTTGGGGGCAATATGCCAGTCTGCGCCAACGGCCGTCCTTGTGCGCCGCGGGTCGATGACCACCAACTGCGTGCCGTTACGCTGCGCGTCGCGCAAAAAGGGCATGAAATGGGGGGCGGTGCTCACGGGGTTGTGCCCCCAGACGATGACCAGCTTGCTGTATTGCACGTGGTCATAAGGCTGGCTGTACCGTTTGCCCAAAGTCATCTGCACCGCATATTCGGCGGCCGCGCCGCAAATGCTGCGCTCTAGTTGGCTGGCCCCCAGCCGGTTCCAGAAGCGGGTGCTGGCCGCGCTCATCTGCACCAGGCCCAGGGTGCCGCTGTAGCTGTAGGGCAAAATGGCTTCCGCGCCGTGCTCGGCAATAATGGCCCGCCAGCGCTGTCCAATCTCGCCGATGGCCTCATTCCAACTGATGGGCTGCCACTGCCCGCTGCCTTTTGGCCCCACGCGGCGCAGGGGCTGGGTCAGGCGGTCGGGATGGTAAACGTGGTCGAGATACGGCCGTACCTTGGCGCACAGCCAGCCTCGGGTGATGGGGTGGTCGGGGTCACCATAAAATTTGACAGCACGGCCGTTTTCCACCTCGGTAATCACACCGCAGGTATCCGGGCAGTCATGGGGGCAAGCGCCGAAAATTTTGACACGTGTACTCATAAGCTTAAGCTAAACTGGAGACTGAAGACTGGGAGTTGGAGATTGTTATTAGTCTCCAGTCTCTAATCTCCAGTCTCCGGTCTCCGAATCACATGCTGGTGAATAATAGTCTGCTGCGGCAGCAGGTGCACAAAATTATAGCCGGGCGGGTAGGCGGCATCCGGGCTGACGACGGTGTCTTTAGGCCAGGCTGTGAATTGGGCAAAGGCGCTGGCCACGGCCACGTAGAGAATACCATCGCGCACGGTTTGCATGCTGCGGTGTACATGGCCGTAAAAGACGCCCCTCAGTCGCTCCCGCGCCGGCAGCAGCGTCTGGTGCAGTTCCTGCCCATTCAGCACCAGCATGTTGGCGTCCATCCAGATTGAATTCAGCGGGTGAAGCGGAAAATGCATAAAAATTGTCAGCGGCGGGCCGTCAGGCTGCGCTTCGCGGCGGGCAATGGCTAACTGCTCTTCCGGCAGCAGCCCGTGAGGGTCGATGTCTTCCGGTCCGCGGGCGTCCAGAACCACAAAACGGTACCCCTTGACCTCGAAGGCGTAGGAAAGCCGGTCGGGATCGTCACTTAGGGCTTCATGGGGTCCCATGGGCAGGTAGCGCTGGATGGAAACGGCCGTGTCGTGGTTGCCTACCACGTAATAAACCGGCGCCTCCAACCGTCCCAGCACCTCCCGCGCCAGTCTGTATGCCGCCGCTTCCGGGTGGGTGGTCACGTCCCCCGTATGTACCACAAAATCCGGCTTTTGCGGCAAATGGTTGATGGTGTCTACCAGCGCTTCCGCACACGGAAACGGCCGAAACCCATGCCGTTCATAATCCTTGGTCGGCCCAAAGTGGGTGTCGCTGAGATGCACAAAGTAAAGGGGGTCAGTCGGTGGCATAGGTATAAAACATAAAACGTGAAGCGTGATAAAAGGTTATCCCATTCCACGCTTCACGTTTCACGCTAATTGCCAATAGCTAAACACACACTCACTTTTACGGCATCACGATGGCGCCGGCAGCCATCACGTCTGCCACCAGCTTCGCCACCGTGCTGTCCATCAGCAAGAAGTAAGCTGACGGCGCAATACCAATCCAGAAAATGAAGAGCAGGAAAGAAAGCATGATTGCCAATTCGCCGCCGTTCATATCCCGCAGCTTTTTGTTCTCTTCCTTGTCCAGCGGACCCATAAAGACGTTCTGGAACATCCATAGCAAGTAAACGGCCGCCAGGATAACGCCGGTGGTGGCAAAGGCGGTGTAAATCCAGGGGCGCGCGCCCAGTGACTCGGCCCCCATGGAGCCCAGCAAAATCGTAAACTCGCCCACGAAGCCGTTCAGCCCCGGCAGCCCCATGCTGGACAGGGTGACTATCAGCGACAGCACAGCAAAGACCGGCATTGCCTTCCACAGCCCGCCAAAGTCAGACATCATGCGCGTGTGCCGCTGCTCGTAAATGACGCCAACCAGGAAGAATAAAGCGCCGGTGCTCAGGCCGTGGTTCACGCCCTGCAAAATCGCCCCCTGCAAGCCCGCCTCATTCAAGGCAGAAGATACCCAGCATCACAAAACCAAGATGGCTGATACTGGAATAAGCCACCAACTTCTTCACGTCTTTCTGCGGGAAGGAGACGATCGCCCCATAAATGATGCCGATGATGGCCAGCACGGCAATGGTGGGCGCATAGTGGTAAGATGCTTCGGGGAAAAGAGGCAGGTTAAAGCGCATAAAGCCGTACGTACCCATCTTCAGCAGCACGCCCGCCAGAATGATGGAACCGGCCGTGGGCGCTTCCGTGTGGGCGTCGGGCAGCCAGGAGTGGAAGGGGAAGACCGGCACTTTGATGGCAAAGGCAATGGCAAAGCCCACAAAAAGCCAGCGCTGCACGTCGGCAAAAGCGGCCCGTCCTTCAATCAAATCGGGCAATGAGAAAGTATCGTTGGTGATGCCCATGTACAGGATGGCCAGCAGCATCAGCAGCGACCCGGCCATGGTGTAGAGGAAGAACTTGATGGAGGCGTAAATACGGTTGCTGCCACCCCATATGCCGATGAGGAAGTACATGGGGATGAGGGTGAACTCCCAGAAAATGTAGAACAGGAACAAATCTTGCGCCAGGAAGACGCCCATCATGCCCGCTTCCAGCAGCAGCATAAAGATGTAATACTGCTTCACCTGGATGGTGATGGCCGTCCAGGAAGATGCAATGGCCAGCATGGAGATGAAGGTGGTCAGCAAAATCATCAAAATGCTGAGGCCATCCACGCCCAGGAGATACTGAATGCCCCAGGACGGTATCCAATCTGCCTGGTTGACCATTTGCAGGCCGCTTACGCCCGTGTCGAACTGGGCCAGCACCACCAAGAGACAGCACAAAGGTGACGATGGAGGTGCCCACCGCCAACTGCTTGACGAGCAAATCGGACTCTTTCTTGAACAGCTTGAGCAGCAAAATGATGACTGCGCCGAGTACGGGGAAGAACGTGACAATAGTTAGCATGATGTCTCTTTCTCCTCTCTCCCTTAGTTAGCAAAGATGAAGTACGCCAAAAGAATGACTGTGCCCAGAAAAACGCCCAGAGCGTAATTGCGGGCATAGCCGGTTTGTGTTTTACGAATAACAGAACCAACAGCCTGGGTGAGACGGCCGCTGCCGTTGACCAGCCCGTCCACCCCGTTGGCATCCAACACGTCCGCGGCAAAGTTGGCAAAACCGCGGAACACGTCGCGAATTAAGTTGTTGTGCACAAAGTCGTGCCAAAAAGCCCAGTCGATGGTGTCCGCCAGCCAGCGCGCCAGCCATTTGAAGCCGGGCACTACGGTGTGCATGTAGAACCACTCAAAGGGCAGAATGGCAAACCACCAGATGGGGGTACTTTGCAGCGGATCGCGCTCGGTAGCCGTTTGCGGCCGTTTGCGGTATACCCAAAAGAGGGATAAACCTAAAGCCGCCAGCGCCAGCAAAGTCGATACAACTGCCACCATCGGCTGAATCCAGGTTGGCGTATAGGGCATGGACACTATTCCTTCTTCCGTCAGCTCAAAAGTAGGAATTGAATGTTCTAGCCAATGCTCCAGACCCAGGAAAATGCCGTAATCGTGGGCCTCAGACGCCGCTTTGTAAGCTGTCTCGGAGAAGAACGGGAAGTTGAGCAGGCCGCCCAAAACGGCCAGCGCCGCCAGCACCACCAGCGGGATTGGTCATCACCGGCGGGCTTTCGCTGGCATGTTTGGCCGCTTCGTGACGCGGTTCGCCAAAGAAGACCATCTTGATTTGCCGCCCCATGTAGAAAGCGGTGCAGAACGCGGCAATGGTCAGCAAGATGTAAACGATAAAAAAGACGCTCCCTTCATTGGTGCTGGCGTGGGCCAAAATTTCATCCTTTGACCAGAAACCAGCGAAGGGAAAGATACCGGCCAAAGCCAGCGCGCCCACCATGTAGACGGCAAAGGTGGTGCGGCATTTTGTGGCGCAGGCCGCCCATGGTGCGCATATCCTGCGGGTCGAACTTCTCTTCTTCGTGGTGGGCGTCGTCGTCATGGCCATGTTCGTGAATGTGGTGATGGCCGTGTTCCATGCCGTGAATGACGGAACCGGAGCTGAGGAAGAGCAATGCCTTGAAGAAGGCGTGGGTGATGAGGTGGAACATGGCCGCCACGTAAGCGCCCATGCCTGCCGCCGCCACCATAAAGCCAAGCTGGCTGACGGTAGAGTAGGCCAGCACCTTCTTAATGTCGAACTGGGTGAAAGCAATAAGCCCGGCGACTAAAGCGGTGGCCGCGCCGGTGAGGGCAATCCAGTCCGGTGAGGAAAGGCCGAGAATGTTGGCCCCAGCGACGCCTTCCAAGGTGCTTTGCCGCGCAATTTCCAGGAAGGTGCTGCTGCGCACCATGAGGTAGATACCGGAGGTGACCATCGTCGCCGCATGGATGAGAGCGGAAACGGGCGTGGGACCGGCCATGGCGTCGGGCAACCAGACGTAGAAGGGAATTTGGGCCGATTTACCCGCTGCGCCGAGGAGGAAGAGGAAGGTAACGGCCGTTAACACCGCCCCCACCGTCATCTCCATGCCAAACAGCATGACCATCTCCCCATGTTCAAACAGCTCCACCGCTGAACCAAACACCGTACCAAAATCCAGCGACTTAAAGGTCCAGAACAGCAAAATCATCGCCAGGACCATGGCAAAGTCGCCCACGCGGTTGACAATAAATGCTTTGCGCCCGGCGTCCGCATTCATCGCCTTGCCGTGCTCATCCTGGCGGTCAAACCAGAAGCCAATCAGCAGGTACGAACAGAGCCCTACCCCTTCCCAGCCCACAAAGAGCATCAGGTAGGTGCTGCCGCTGACACCAGAATCAGCATGAAGAAGAGGAACAGATTCAGGTAGGCAAAAAAGCGGTGGAATCCCGGGTCGCCGTGCATGTAGCCGATGGCGTAAATGTGAATGAGTGACCCAACTCCGGTCACCACCAACATCATGGTCACAGAAAGAGTGTCCACCTGGATCGACCAGGGAATTTCAAACCCGGCGGAAGGCACCACAATCCAATCAAACAGTTTGACCGTTTCGGCGTGGAAGTCGTGGGCTTGCAGGGATAAAAGCAGAAATACAGCTACCACAAACGAGGCGATGGCCATCAGGCTGGCAAACCAGCCCGCGTACAACTCCCCCGTCTTGCGATCCGCTGCCACCAGCCGCCGCCCGGCAAAGGTGTTAAACAAGACGCCTATGGCCGGGAAGATTAAGAGCAGTGGAGCTAATCCAAAAGCGTTCATAATGTCATGAAACGTAAAACGGAAACGCTTACGTCTCTTCCCTCCTTATCCTTTCAAGGCGTTAATTTCGTCAATACTGATGCTGTGCTTGGTGCGGAAGATGGTGACAATCAGGGCCAGACCCACCGCCACCTCTGCCGCGGCCACGGTGATGACAAAGAACGTAATCACCTGCCCGTCCAGGTCGCCTAAATAGCGAGCAAAGGCCACAAATGCCAGGTTGGCCGAATTGAGCATCATCTCTACGGACATAAACACAATGATGGCATTGCGCCGTAAAAGCACACCCATAGCGCCAATGGTGAACAGCACTACGCTGAGGGCGACGTACCAGTTAATTGTTACCGTGCTCAACATCTTTCCCTCGCTTTTTTGTGCGGCCCAGTACCACCACGCCAATCATCGCCACTAACAGCAAGATACCTGTTAATTCAAAAGGAAATACATACCCTTCAAACAGGCGCATACCCAGGGCTGAAGGGCTGCTGTCAATGAAAGCGGCCGTTTCCGCCATAGCCACGTCCGGAGCCAGTACCAGTTCCAGCACAAAGACCAGCACCAGTAAGCCTCCCAAAATAGCTGCTGTCGCCCATTCCCAATCACGCAGGGAGCTCATACCACCCAGGCGTTCTGCCCCCAACAGCATGATCACAAACAAGAACAGCACCATGATAGCTCCGGCATACACCGTAATCTGCACCATGGCAATGAAAGGTGCGTTTAACACCAAGTACAACACGGCTATCGTCACAAAGTTCAGCACCAGAAAGAGTGCGCTGTAAATCGCGTTGCGGCTCAGCAGCATTCCTAAGGCCGAACTAATGGCGATGACAGCCAGAACAATAAATAAGATTGGACTTCCCATTGTTTTCTCGTCGCCAGTTATTACGGGAGTTCCGTAATCGGTAATCCGTGTTCCGTATTCCGAAACACGCCGCTATTTTGGATCCTCCATTTCCGGGATAGACCGGTCAAAAGAACCCGATTCAACCTGTTGTGGCGTGGGCTGACCATTGATCGGCACATCCACAATCAACATATCTTTGGTATAGATGGCGCTGGCCCGGTCATAAAAACTCAGCTCGTAATCCTGTTCCAGCACGATGGCTTCTGTGGGGCAGGCATCTTCGCAATAGCCGCAAAAAATGCAGCGCAGCATATTAATTTCATAGGTCTTAGCGTAGCGTTCACCCGGTGAAAAACGCGTTTCGTCCGTATTTTCTGCCGCTTCCACAAAAATGGCGTCTGCCGGGCAGGCGGCCGCACATAATGCACACCCAATGCACTTTTCCAGGCCGTTGTCATACCGTTTTAGCTCGTGCCGCCCTTTAAAACGGTAACGAACCGGGCGCTTTACTTCCGGATATTGAATCGTTACCGGAGGCTTGACCGCATGCTTTAATGTGGTGTACATACCTTTTAACAATGCACCAAACATATAAACGCTCCAAAAAATAGATGTATCCCTCCCGCAATTCGTTTTATCCTAAAAAGAATGTACGGATGGTGTCAATTATGGGGGTGAAGACGCCTTCTTCGCATAAAACAATGCCTACAGCCATAAGCACAAAATTCGCTACGGAAACGGGCAGCAGCACTTTCCAGCCAAAATTCATTAGTTGATCGTAACGCAGGCGGGGGAAAGTTGCGCGAATCCAGATCATAAGCAGCAGACCAATAATGGTTTTAATGGTGAGGTAAAGAAATCCCAAAGCAGGGACTTGGTCCACAAAGGGTCCACGATAGCCACCAAAGAAAAGTGTCGCCGCAATAGCGCTGAGGGAGACCATTTTCATGTACTCTGCCATGAAGAACATGCCAAAACGCATGCCACCGTACTCTACATTGAAGCCGGCCGAAAGCTCCTGTTCGGCTTCCAGTAAATCAAAGGGGGAGCGCTGCAGTTCAGCCATGACGGCGATGCTAGAAAACGAAGGCGGCCATCGGCTGCAAGAACACAAACCAGCCCCCTTTTTGCGCTTCGACAATTTCGCCCAGATTCATCGAACCGGCCAGCATAATGGGAATGAGGACAGAGAGTCCCATCGCCAGTTCATAGCTAATCATTTGCGCCGAGGCGCGAATGCCGCCAAGAATGGCGTATTTGCTGTTCGAAGCCCAGCCAGCCAGCACCACCCCGTAAACGCCTATGGAGGTGACGGCCAAAATAAAAAGGACGGCTACGTTCAAACCCGGCACAATGGCGAAGTAATCATACTCATCAGGAACAATCCAGGGCACTTTACCGGCCAGGGGAATGACTGCCAGAATGAGGATAGCGGGGATGACGGCCAACATGGGAGCCAGGTTGTAGATGAAAAGATCAACGCGGCCTGGGGTGATATCTTCCTTGAAGAAGAGCTTCACGGCGTCGGCAGCGGGCTGCAAAATGCCGCCCAGAAGTTTGCGTTCTTTGCCGCTCCTGGTGGGGATGGGGATGTAACCGGCGCGATTGGGGCCTACGCGATGCTGTAAACGGGCCAGGACTTTACGCTCTAGCAGGGTGGTGTACGCAAAGCCGGTAATGAAGGCAAAGCTGACGATGAAACCGACGATGAGTGCACGAAGGGCTATTTGGCCTGGAGTCATGTTCTCTTCTCTCTTAGTGTACTTTTTCTGCGAGTTTGGTTATGCGGGCAACGGCCGTTCCCGGTTGATAGGGTACGCCACGAATCAGAGCCACGCCTTCCGGCGCATCCTCATTCACCCGAACTGTCGCCTCAACCTGGCCGCTGTTCAATGACACAGCCGCCAATTCACCATCAACCAAATTTAGGCTGGCCGCATCTGCGGGGTGGACTAGCAGCGTCGGTTGGGCCAGACGCGGAGCCAGCACTTTAGAATAGCGATTCAGCGTGCCCGGCGTGTACAGCGCAGCCGCCCGCACTAAGACCATTTCTTCCGGCGTATCCACGGGAACGTCCGGCACGGCGAATGGCTCTGCGGGGGGCGTAATTTCCCACTGCTGCCCCAACCCAGAGCGGTTTTCATAGGCATTGCCGCCGTAGTACAAGTCTTCACCGCCCACGTCTGGCCACTGCTTTTCAACCCGGCTGAGGCTGCGATAATCCATGCCTTTGTACGGCTTGACCGCTTTGGCGAGATCGCGGAACACCAGGCTGGCGGCAAAGGGCGGCTTACCCAAGCCCAACCGTTCGCCAACCTGGGCCAAAATTTGCCAGTCGGGGCGGCTCTCGCCCACGGGAGTAATGGCAGGAAAATACCGCTGCACCCGTCGTTCGCCGCTGGTGAAGGTCCCTTCCCGCTCCGCCCAGCTTTGGGCCGGAAGCACCACATCAGCCACAACGGCCGTTTCCGTCAGGAACAGCTCTTGCACCACCAGCAGCGCCAACTGGCCGCGGTCAGCCAGCAAACCATCGCCAATAGGGTCTGCCCCCATCAGGTAAAGGGCTTGAATATCGCCATTCGCTACGCCTTTGTAAATGGCCGGCGCATTCAGACCGGCTTCCTTCGCCGGCTTGTAGCCCGGTTCCAAGGCCGGATGGACGCCCATGTCCCAGGCGCCTTGGGTGTTGTTGTGGGGCCACACGGGAATAAGGCCATTGTTTACGCGGCCCACGTGACCTTCGCCGCCATCTTTTACCAAAAGCAGGTTGCCCAGCAGCCGGGCAATGGCTTCGGTTTCAGCGTAGGTGACACCCTCAGCGCCATAGAAAATGGTCAGGTTGTTGGCTTTGACCAGCGCCTGCGCTGCGGCAATAAGCTGGTTGTCGCTGGCTTCCACTTCAACTTTGGCGGAATTGAGCAGTTGCCGTACTGTTTCTACGGCCGTTCCTGGGGCGTAATGAATGACAAATGTCGCGTCCCGATCCAGGCGCGTGGGGCGCACGTTCAGCACCACCAGGGTCGCGCCGCGCACGGCTGCCTGCCGCGCCCGCAGCCACCAGATGGGTTCTTCCTCATGCAGGTCGCTGGCCACCACCAGCACCGCATCTCCTGCGCCTAACCGTTGGGGAAAATCATAGGTGGTGTCGTTGACCACGCCGACTTGGGCCACAACCTCACCGCCGCCCAGCCTGGGGTTGGCCAGGTCAACGTTATTGCTCTGCAGCCCCTTGCGGATGAACTTTTGGAACATGAACAGGTCTTCATTGCTGACCCGGTCGCCGCTAAGTCCGGCAACGGCCGTTCCCGCGAATCCTTGCAGCTTACCCGCCACGAAATCCAATGCCTCTGTCCAAGACACCTCTACCAACTTGCCGTCCTTGCGCAGCAGTGGCTTCTTCAGCCGCTCCGGCGCATCGGCAAAGTGGTGCACAAAACGGTCCCGATCCGAAATCCAGGTCTCGTTGACCAGTTCATGCTGCCGGGGCATGACGCGCTTAATCACCGTGCGGCCACCAGCAGCGGCTTCAATACGCGTGCTAAAGGTCACGTTGCTGCCCGCCGGGCTGTGGGGTGAGAGAGAGGCCACCGGGATCATTTCCCACGGGCGTGCACCAAAACGAAAATCGGCCGTGGTCAGCGCGCCTACGGGGCAAATGTCTGTGGTATTGCCGCTCCAATAGCTGTCAAAGCCAGGATCAGACATCGTCACAATTTCCAGACTGCGCCCGCGGTTGTGGAACTGCAGCACCGGTCATCGACCACCTCTTCCTGGAAACGCACGCAGCGGGCGCACTGAATACACCGCTCCCGATCCAGGAAAATCAATTCGCCCAGCGGCACGTGCTTATCCAGCTTCATCTTGTCCGTAAACACCATGCGCGAATCATCTTTGCCGTGGGCGATGGTCAGGTTCTGCAGCGGGCACTCACCGCCCTTGTCACAAATGGGGCAGTCCAAGGGGTGGCTGCTCAAAATAAATTCGACGATAGCTTCCCGCGCCTCGGTAACGACGTTGGTGCTGGTGCGCACAACCATGCCGGGGCTGACCCGCACAGTGCAGGCTGTCTGCAATGCTGGTCCAAAATTAATCTTGGGCGTGCCATCTTCATTGGTTATCATCTCGCCTGTAGCCCGATCACGCATGGGCATGCCAATCTCCACCAGGCACATGCGGCACATGCCCACCGGGGACATCTTCGGGTGATAGCAAAATACGGGAATATCATTCCCAATTCTTTTAGCAGCGTCTACCACCAACGTTCCATTTGGTACGCTGACTTCCACGCCATCTACTGTAATCGTAACCAGATCACTCATGCTGATCCTCTTCTGCGTAATTTGTGCTGTTAGTGAGCGCCGTTTCCGTTGAGTTTGGCGCGGTATTCTTCAGGAAAATGACGAATGGTGGATAACACAGGGCTAACAGCAAACTCACCCAGGGCGCAAAGCGTCTTACCCTTGATTTGCTTCGCAACACCTTCCAGGGTCTGCAAATCTTTTTGGTTGCCATGCCCGTCATACATGCGGTCCAGCACCCGCTCCATCCAGAAGGTACCTTCGCGGCAGGGGGTGCATTTTCCACAGGATTCGTGCTTGAAGAAGTGAATCATCTTCTTGGCTGCCCACACCATGTCTACCGTCTCGTCCATGACAATGACCGAGGCGGATCCCATCACCGAATCGTATTCGTTTAACCCTTCGTAGGTCAGGGGCGCATCCAGTGCTTCCTCGGTAATTACCGGGCCAGAGCCGCCGCTGGGCAGTAGGGCTTTAAATTTCTTGCCTCCGGAAACGCCACCGGCCAATTCCAGCAGATGGCGGTAGGTGACACCCATGCTCACTTCGTAGTTGCCGGGATTTTCCACGTGCCCGCTCATGCACACAATTTTTGGACCAGGACTTTGAGGCGTACCCATAGTTTTGTACCAATCAGCCCCGTTGATAATGATGGGGGGGACGTTGGCCAGCGTTTCGGTATTGTTGACCACCGTCGGTTTGCCATACAGCCCTTCGATAGCGGGGAAGGGCGGCTTAGCCCAAGGCTGGCCCAGTTCGCCTTCCAGCGATTTGATGAGAGCAGTTTCCTCGCCACAGATGTAGGCGCCGGCGCCAAAGTGGCAGTAGAAGTCGCAGCTAAAGTCGCTCCCCATAATGTTCTGGCCAATGATCCCGGCTGCATAGGCTTCCTGCAGCGCATCTTCAAATGCATAAGCGGCGTCCATGTATTCACCGCGAAAGTAGTTGTAGACAGCTTTAGCGCCAATGGCGTAAGCGGCGATAAGGGCGCCTTCAATTACCTGGTGGGGGTTATATTCACACAGTTCACGGTCTTTGAACGTGCCGGTTTCAGATTCGTCGGTGTTGATGATGACGTATTTGTCGCCAGGCGCTTTGGGGATGAAGCCCCACTTGACACCGGTAGGAAAGCCTGCGCCGCCCCGCCCGCGCAGGTTTGAGTCGCGTACCACTTGCGTGACTTCAGCGGTAGTCATAGACAGCGCTTTTTTCAGGGCATCGTAACCGCCATTAGCCTGGTATACGTTTAGTTTGTGAATGTTTGGTATGTCTCGGTGGCGTAATAAAATATGTGCCATGCCTTAACCTCAATATGCTGTGCTGGTTATTTTTTCACTGCGTAGGACATCACTTTTTCGACAACGGCCGTTTCTGAACTAGCCCCCTCAGCCTCTGCCCGCAGCCGCGCCAGCAATTGCTCGAACTTTTCCTCGTCCAGATGCTCCTCAAACTTCAAATTGCATTGCAGCATCGGTGCGCGATCGCAAGCCCCCAGGCACATCACCGTCTTCATCGTAAACAACCCGTCTTCTGTCGTGCCATCCACGGGAATACCCAGTTTATTTGTCGCCATCTCCACGAATTCGTCTGCCCCACGCAGGGCACAGGCTAGATCATTGCAGATCTCCAACACATACTTACCAACTGGTTCTTCATAATACAATGAATAAAAACCTGATAACGACAGTACGTGGGTCGGATCCAGTCCAAGAATATCGGCCACTTCCCGCATCGCTTCCTGGCTCATATAGCCATATTCGCGTTGGGCCAGGTGCATCAGCGGCAGCACCGCCGATTTCTTGGTCGGAAAGCGAGCCAAAATACCTTTAATCTCTTGAGCGTACTTTTCAGCGATCAACGTTTACTCCATACAGTAAACTGCGCCAATCAAGGCGCAGCAAAAATTAGCGATCAATTTCGCCCAAAACAATGTCAATTGACCCAATAATCGCCACTAGATCGGCCACAAACAAATTTTTGGCCATTTTTGGGAGCGAGGCCAGATTTACATAAGAAGGCGCCCGGAAATGAACCCGCGCCGGTTTGGGTCCACCATCTCCACGGAGATAACAGGCAAACTCCCCACGCGGCGACTCTACACTCTGGTAAACAAACCCTTTCGGCGCTTTAAACCCTTCCGTCCACAGCTTGAAGTGGTGAATCACCGCTTCCATGCTCGTCCCTAGTTCCGAACGCGGCGGCGGCACTATTTTGTAGTCGTCAATATTTACCGGCCCATCCGGCAGTTTATCCAACGCCTGCTCTAATATGCGTAGGCTTTCCCTAAATTCCTGAATGCGGCACAAATACCGGGCATATACGTCCCCATCGGTGTGGGTGGGCACGTCAAAATCGTACTGCTCGTAACCGCAGTAAGGTTGTGCTTTGCGAATATCCCAATTTACACCGGATGCTCGTAAACTGGGTCCGGTCAAACCCCAAGCCACGGCGTCTTCTGCCGAGATTACCCCTACGCCTTTTGTGCGATTAAGGAAAATGGGATTGTTTGTCAACAGGGCTTCGTAGTCAGCCAGACGCGCGGGGAAGAAGTCGAGAAAATGGCGCACGGCTGGAATAAACTCTTCAGGTAAATCGCGCCACACACCTCCAGGACGAAAATAGCTGACCATCATGCGCTGGCCGGAAACCATCTCAAACAAATCGAGAATGTACTCACGCTCGCGGAAGCAGTACAAGAAGACGGTCATCGCCGCCAGGTCCAACGCGTGGGTCCCAAGCCATACCAGATGGCTGGCAATGCGCGCCAGTTCCGTGAGAATGAGGCGAATGGACTGGCCACGAGGTGTGGCTTCGACGCCAAGCAGTTTTTCGACGGCCAAAATATAGCCCAGGTTATTAGACATGGGAGAGAGATAGTCCATGCGGTCCGTCATCACCAAGGCTTTGGTGAAGGTTTTGGACTCCATGCTTTTTTCTATGCCCGTATGCAGGAAGCCAATGTCCGGGGCCAAATTGATAACCGTCTCACCATCTAATTCAACCAACAGGCGCAAAACGCCGTGGGTGCTGGGATGCTGTGGTCCCATGCTGAGCAGCATGTGTTCTTCGGCATCCACAATTTCCATGCCGGTGCCGACTTTAGCCCGCAACTCCTCTACCGTCAGTTCTTGTATTTTGTCACTTCCAGTTGATAGTGTCATATTGGTTAGCTTTTATTTCGCAGCCATCGCAATTGTTGAGAAACCACCGATTGCTGATTCCCTAATCTTTTGCGTACGGTTTTTTCGCGTCGATCTCTTCCCAGTTAAAGGAAAACTGCACTTCTTCATAGCCCAGGGGGTAATCTTTGCGCAAGGGGTGCCCTTGCCAATCTTCGGGCAAGAATAGGCGACGCAAGCTTGTATTACCGGCAAAGCGCACACCCATCAAATCCCAAACTTCCATTTCCAGCCAGGTAGCTACAGGCCAGATTGTACCCACAGTTTCCGGCCCTTCGTCTGGGTCTTCAACCATAACGCGCAGGCGCAAGCGGTGGTTGTTGGGAATGGAATAGAGGTGGTAGTTGACGGCAAAGCGCGGGTAGTCGGGAAGCATGTCATCGGCACAGACGTCGGAAAGGAAATTGTACTGCAGCTCCGCGTCGTCCCTAAGAAGCTGGCATACTTCTTTTATCTGTTTTTGCTCAATGAACAAGGTCTTTTCCCCGCGAAAGTCGAGCACTTCGGTAACAGCATCTGGAGAAACGGCCGTAATCTTGTCAATAACCAGTTGCTCACGGTCCATCAGGCCCAATCCTTTAGTTTTTCGCCACGCACTTTTTCATGAAGGGTCATGATGCCGTTGATGAGCGCCTCGGGACGGGGCGGACAGCCGGCCACATAGACATCTACAGGCACAATCTCGTCCACACCCTGCACAATCGCATAGTTATTAAATATTCCCCCACATGAAGCGCAATCACCCATAGCAATAACCCATTTAGGGGCCGCCATTTGGTCGTAGAGACGGCGCACGACGGGCGCCATTTTTCGCGAAACTCGCCCGGCCACAATCATCAAATCAGACTGCCGGGGCGACGGGCGATTCAGCTCCATGCCAAACCGCGAGGCATCAAAATGGGCGGCCTGTGAAGACATCATTTCAATGGCACAGCAAGCGAGGCCAAAAAGCAGCGGCCACATAGCGTTGGTTCTCCCCCAGTTCACCAAATCTTCCAGGCGATGGGTAACAATGCCCATCGACCCCAGTTTTTGTTCTACTCCCATTCAAGCACTCCTTTTTTCCACACCCAGGCGTCACCCAAGATGAAAATGGCCATAAATATCAGCATTGCTACCAGCCCATAAATGCCTAATTTGCGAAAGGTCATGGCCCAGGGAACCAACAAAATAATGTCAACATCGAACAAAATAAACAGGACGGCAATGCGGTAAAACTTGACGGGTAAACGGCGCTGCGCTTCCCCAATCGCAGCCATCCCAGACTCGTAAGGCAATCCTTTTCGCGCAGACGGCCGTTTCGGCCCCAAATTCAGGGACAAAATAGGCAGCAAAATGGCAAAGAATATTGCGATCCCCAATAATACAGCCAGGGGAAGGTAGTTAAAAAGTATTGGGTTCATAACAATGCACTATTAATCCTGAGGTGGTCCAAATTTTGCCTGTGCATTCTATCACAAGCAGAATGCCGTAGCAAAGCCAGCCAAAGCCTTTCATGAAACCACAAACCGGACCACCCCCCTTCTAATAACAAGATGAAAACAGCTTGATCTACAGCAAAAGATTATGCAGACTCAATCGGTGCAATCTTTACGTTAAATAATCCCGCAGCGACTTGCTTCGGCTGGGATGTCGCAGCTTGCGCAGTGCCTTGGCTTCGATCTGGCGGATGCGTTCTCGGGTGACACCAAAGCTTTTCCCAACTTCTTCCAACGTATGGTCTTTACCGTCATTCAACCCAAAACGCATCTCCAATACTTCCCGCTCTCGTTCGCTTAAAAAGCTGAGTACGTTGCGAATTTGCTCGCGCAGCAGCTCTTTCGAAGCCGCATCAACGGGTTCCACCACGCTCTCATCTTCAATAAAATCTCCCAGTTCCGTGGAATCATCACTGTTTCCCACCGGGGTCTCTAAAGACATTGGGTCCATAGAAATGCGCAGAATGTCGCGGACTTTACCAACTGCTTGACGCCACTTACGGTTCAACACGGGGTCTAAGGGGCGGTCCGCGGCCAGAGAAGCTTTAATTACATCAGCCTCCTCCGCCGTCAGGTAACTAAGCTCCAAAGCCAATTCCTCAACCGTGGGTTCGTGTCCGAGTTTTTGTACCAGGTCGCGCTGTACGCGCACGATTTTGTTAATCGTTTCAAACATGTGTACGGGAATGCGTATGGTTCGCGCCTGATCGGCAATGGCCCGGCTGACTGCCTGCCGAATCCACCAGGTGGCATAGGTGCTAAATTTGTACCCTTTGGTGTGGTCAAATTTTTCAACTGCCCGCAGCAGCCCGACATTCCCTTCCTGTACCAGATCTAGCAACTGAATACCGCGCCCCATATAGCGCTTGGCCACGCTTACAACCAGCCGCAAATTGGCGCGAGTTAAATTTACTTTTGCCTCTTCTGCCAGGTTGTAAATCAGAAACTCATTGACCTTGAGGGCAATGTTGGCGTCAATCATCCAATTGTAAAAGGTGTCCTGATCAGGAAGGGTTCCGGTTTCCTTATAAAACTCTTGTAACTGCTGCACAAGTTGCGGCGGAAGCAGGTAGAGCGCGGTGAAGGCAACAAAGCAACTGTTAGCCAGATCCGTCCAGGCATCATTCTGGCCCCAGCTGCCGTTATTCAGGTAAAGGCGCACATAGGATGTGGTATTGGCATCCCACCCTTTGCGCAGTTTTTGCGCCTCGGCCACCATTGGCAAAAACTCAACTGGCTCTACTTCCAAATCGTGGCTGGCTGTTTTGATATTGGTCCAACCATCCAGTAAATCCTGGTAATTCGCCATCATAGCCCAAAAACGATGCCCCTCTTCTGATTCTTCATCGTCATCAGACTCGTCAATGGTGGCTTTCAGTTTTTCCAGGGTGTTAACGGCCGATAACTGGGTCGATAGCCATATTTCTTGTTCTGCGGAGAGTAGGGGAACCTGCCCAATTTCGCGCAGGTAAGTATGAACCGGGTCATCCTCCACCTCGGTGGTCAAGTAGGCATCGTCATCATCTTCTGTCAGGTCATCATCAAATCCATTGATTAAGCCAGAACTGTCACCCAGGTCATCTACGGTTTTGCCGCTGGCCGAAACAATTTGCACGTTCAGGCGCTGCAACTGCGCATACAGCCGATCAGCCTGTTCCTCGCTGGCCGAAGCTAGAATAGCCTGCATTTCAGATTCATTGATGACGCGCGTGCGACGAGCCTTTTTTACCAAGGCTTCGACGTCCATTTCATCGAATTCTTCTTCTTCCAGTTCTTCGTTTTCTAGATCTGGTTCAAATTCCATAATTTGTTAACCTGTCTTTTCCCTTGAGCGCCAGGATTGTGCGGTTAATACTCGCCTTCCGCACGGCGACGCTGCAATGCGGACATTGAAGCAATGGCCTTGTCAATACGGCGTTTGTTCAAAGCCAATTCATGCACCTGCTTCTGGTAAAGTTGCAGCGTCTCCACATCCGACTCACGAGACACTTCTTGCACAAGCTGCCTAATCTCCTGCGAGAGGCTCTTCACCTGGTCTTGGCGCCACTGTAACACCGATAATGCCAGGGTATCTGGCAGCTTGTCCAGGCTGGCCGCGGGAATGGGGCTGATGGTTCGCAAGATCTGCAAACGGCTTTGCAGGAAATCATCGTCTAAACTATCGCACAAATCCCCCTCAGTGACAAATGCGCCATCAATAACGACCTGCATGACGTGCTGCCACAACAATCTATCTTCTTGCAGAGAAAAATCGCCAGCCGATACCACTTCCTGTTCCATGCGCTGTAGCAGTTGGTTTACACGCCCGACAATTTGGGGGTGGGCCATGCATTGGCGCAAGAAATTGGCTTCGCGGAAGTGTTGGTTTAACGGCCGTATCCGCACTTTTGGCATCGTCCGCACCTCTTCCGGCCAGGGTGCATCTGGTTCAGGCGGCAAATTCAGCGCCCCCTGCTGGGGGACGTCAATTACTCCCCGCTGCCGGGGAGGACGTGAGGATTGTGGAAGCTGTACCTGGCGCAGCGCCCGCTCGTCTATGCGCAGTGTCCGCGCTAACTGCTGCCAATAATGGTCGCGCTCTACCGGATCTTGAATATCTTTGATGAGCGGAATGACTTGCTGGGCAACGGCCGTTTTTCCTTTCGCGTCACCCATGTCCAAATCTTGCGTCAGCACCCCAATCACATACGCCACCACCGGCTGCGCCTGGGCCAAAAGCTTTGGCCACAAATCCGGGTTCGCGCGCAGTATCTTATCCGGGTCATTTCCCTCCGGCAGCGTAACAACGTGAATGTCGGCCTGCAAGCGCGCCTCATAGCGCACCAAACCCCGAGCATCAAAGCGCACTTCTACGTCGTGATCCAGCGTTTCCCGCGCCACCTGCAAACCACGCAGCGTCGCTTTTGCCCCGGCGGCGTCGGCATCCAGGGCCAGCACAAAACGCTTGGTATACCGCTTCAACAACTGCAACTGCCGCTCCGTCAGGGCCGTACCCATTTGTGCCACCATGTTATGATAGCCTTGCTGCCAGCCCTGCATCACATCCATGTACCCTTCCACAATGACCACCTGCCGCGCTTCCCGAATAGCGCGCTTGGCCATGTCCAGGCCGTATAGCAAGCTGCTTTTGTCAAACAGTTCAGTTTGTGGGGAGTTCAGGTACTTGGGAATGCCATCTTTTTCTAACGTGCGCGCGCCAAAGCCCACAACACGGCCGTTTACGTCGCGAATGGGAATCATCAACCGGTTGCGAAACCGGTCATACCGCGTGCCGCGCTCCTCGTTCTCCGTCAACAACCCGGCTTCCAGCAGATCCTGATCGCTGTACCCCTGCTCATTAAAATGTGTGCGGCAACTGTCCCAGGAATTTAGCGCAAAGCCCAGGCGAAAGGTCTCCAGCGTCTCTGCAGATAGCTGCCTTTCTTCCACGTAGCGCCGCGCTTCTTCGGCTTCCGGGGCATGCATCAGCAGCATGTAGTAGTAATCGGCGGCGGCCGCCAATAAATCGGTCGACTTTTGTTCAGCATCCTGCTTTGCCTTATTTACGGGCCGGTTATCCTCCAGCGTTACCCCCGCACGGCGCGCCATTTGCTCCAACGCCTCGCGGAAGTCCCAACCCTGTTTTTTCATAACAAAGGAAAAAAGGTCGCCACCCTCCGCGCAAGCGCCAAAACAGCGCCAGGTTTGGGTTTCCGGAAATACGTAAAAAGCTGGGGTGCGCGAGTTGGGGTGGAATGGGCAAAAACCGGCAAAGTTGCGTCCCGATTTCCTCAGGGACACACTTTCAGAAATGATATCGACGATGTCAAGTCGGCTTTTAATTTCTTCCGTAACGCTCATTGGTTACCAGATCAACCTTCGCAAAAACCGGTCATATATTGGGGGTGTTTTCAGCATCGCTGATTATACCTGAACAGCTCTACAATATCGAAAGTTTCTCCATTCACAAAAAAACTCCCGGCGGCCTCGGAGGCTGTCGGGAGTTTGCTCACTGCCAATTGTAAATTCTAAAATCCTTCCATTTCTGTCAAGTCCGCTACCCCCTGGGGCAGAGCAGCAATGTGCTGCAGCAGCGCTAACCGGTTAGCGCGCACGTCCGGGTCTTCATCCATGACCAGCACTTCGTCAAAAAAGTGATTGATGGCCGGAACCATGTCACGCAGCGCAGTCACAAAGGCCGGAAGGGTGCCGTTTTGCTGGCGAACGGCCGTTTCGTAAGCGGCATAAAGATTCTTTTCAGCATCCAGCCCAAAGGCTGCCGGGCGCAGCTCATAGGCCACGCTTTCCGTGCGGGTAATGCGCACGCAGCGAGCGTAGGCGTCCAATAGTTGGCTCCAATCAGGCTGCTGGCTGGCTTCGTGCAGGGCAGCGGCGGTTTGCATGGCCGCGTAAGGGTTGTGACCCTGGGCAGCTAAAACCGCTTTGACCACGCTGGCCGGGTAACCCTTTTCGCGCAGAACGCCATCCAGACGGCCGTTTACAAAACCTTGTACCTCGTCCAGCACCTCATTTCCGGCGGTCAGCGGCAGCAACTCCAATGCCGCCGCCAGCCCGGCGCGTACGTCAAAAACCTTGCCATTGCTTACCAGGTTTTCAATAATGTGCAGCGCGGCGCGGCGCAGGGCAAAGGGGTCATTAGAGCCTTTAGGTGCCAAACCGGCGGCAAACAGACCGGCCAGGCTGTCCAGGCGGTCGGCCAGGGCCAGGGCCAGTACCGGCACCTGACCGGCTGACGGCATTGTACTGCTCGCCAATGGCCTCAGCCACGGCGTCAGGCTCGCCGCTGAGCCGGGCGTAATGCGCGCCCATGACCCCTTGCAAGCTGGTCATTTCCACCACCATGTCCGTGGCCAAATCAGCTTTGGCCAAGGCGGCGGCGCGGGCAGCAACGGCCGTTTCCGCTTCTGACAGCCCCAACATCCCCGCCACCACCGGCGTCAGCTTTTCCAGCCGCCGCGTTTTGTCCAGCATCGAGCCCAGCTCCGCCTGAAAGGTCAGCTTGTCCAGATCGGCCACAAAATCTGGCAGCCGTTTCTTAATGTCATTTTTATAGAAGAAGGCGGCATCGGCAAAGCGAGCGCGAATCACGTGCTCGTTGCCGTCCACCACAATGTCCAGATGCTTCTCATCACCGTTGCGCACGGCAATGAAATAAGGCAGCAGCTTGCCCTGCTCGTTGTACACCGGGAAATAGCGCTGATGTTTGCGCATGACCGCCACCAGCACTTCGCTGGGCAGTTCCAGGAATGCTTTCTCGAACTGACCGCGCAGAGGGGTCGGCCGTTCCACCAGATTGGACACTTCGTCCAGCAGACCAGGGTCATCGGGAATGATGCCGCCTTTTTCTGCAGCCAGCTTGCCGGCGATATTGGCGATGCGCTCGGCGCGCTTACTGGTTTCCAGCACAATGCCGTTTTTGCGCATGGCAATGGCGTAATCTACCCCATCGTCAATAGGAATCAGGGGCGAACCTTCGGGGCGCAGGCCACGGCTGGTGCTGCCACTTTGTACCCCGGCGTATGTAAACGGAATGACATCCGGCCCATACATGGCCACAATCCAGCGCAGGGGGCGGCTGTAGCTGATGTTGGTGTGGTTCCAGCGCATGCTGCGTTCAGAACTTGAGGCTGGCAATAAGCTCCGGCAGGGCGTCTTTGCCAGGACAGCAGCCGATAGCTGCCCTTCTTCACGCACAACGGCCGTTACGTACCGCTTGCCCCTCTTCCTCTACCACTTCCAGGTCGGCTACATCCAGCCCTTTGCTGCGCGCAAAACCGATTGCGGCCTTGGTCGGGTTCCCGTCGCGTCAAAAGCGCGGTCGGCGGGTGGCCCTTTCACTACCGTTTCCAGGTCTGCGCTGCCGCCCTTCCAATTTATGCACCAACACCGCCAGGCGGCGCGGCGTACCCAAAATTTCGATACGGTCGTAAGTCAGGCGCAGGTCATCCAGCATTTCCGGTACCAGCGTGTGCAGTTGTCGCAGCGCCGATTCCAGATCGTCAACGGGCAGTTCTTCGCTGCCAATTTCCAGCAATAGGGCATGCGAGCATTTCGCTTTGGGCAAATTGCAGCGGCGGCTTCCACGGGCTGCTCCTGGCTTTCGTCCAATTCATTCAATAATGGATACTCCAGCCGCATCCGCTGCTCCACGTAGAGATCGGCAACTTGCCGCGCCACGCGGCGCATGCGCCGGAAATAGTTTGCCCGTTCCGTCACGCCAATCGCGCCGCGTGTATCCAGCACATTGAACAGATGAGAACATTTCAAATTGTAATCATGGGCGGGCAGCACCAGCCCCGCCTCCAGGCAGCGCTAGAGCTTCCTTGCTCGTAGGTGTCATACACGCTGCGAATGGCGTCTACATCGGCCACTTCAAAATAGTAGCGGCAGTGTTCGATTTCGCTTTGCAGCAAAATGTCGCCGTAGGGGATGCCGGCGCCGTAATCCAGCTCCCACACGCTGTTGACGCCTTGCAGCGCCAGAGCAATGCGGTCCAGACCGTAGGTAATTTCTACGGATACGGGGTCCAGGTTTTGCCCGCCAGCCTGCTGAAAGTAGGTGAATTGGGTGATTTCCTGGCCGTCGAGCCACACTTCCCAACCCAACCCCCATGCACCCAGGGCCGGGCTTTCCCAGTTGTCTTCGACAAAGCGAATGTCGTGGTCGCGGGGGTCAATGCCGATGGCTTCCAGGCTTTTGAGATACAGTTCCTGCGGATTGCCGGGATCGGGCTTGAGGATGACCTGAAGCTGGTGGTGCATTTGCATGCGGTTGGGATTGTCCCCGAAACGGCCGTCATCCGGCCGAATGCTGGGTTCCACATACACCACATTCCATGGCTCTGGGCCAAGCACCCGCAGCGAGGTAGCCGGATTCATGGTGCCCGCACCCACCTGCACGTTGTAAGGCTGCTGCACCAGACAGCCCTGATCTTGCCAATACTCTAATAGCCGTAAAATAATTTCTTGGAAACTTAGCTTTTCACTCATAAAAATTGCCAATTGTCATCGCTGCATTGGTTGTGCAGCAGCTTGAATTTGTTAGGACAGGTTTAAAACCAGCGGTGGATTATATCATTTAGGCCCATACCCGCCACATGAGGGAAAGGGGTGGGGAATGCCCGCTCCATGAAAAACTATGTCCAGTTTACGGCTGTATAATTCCAGGGTGGGGTTCTCGTAAAAGCTGCCGGGAGAATAGGGTAACAATGGCGGTGGTAGCCAGCACTATGATGCCAAAAACAAGAAACATGCCCCGCCCGCCCAGGTTTTCCAGCAGCGGGCCACCCACAAACCCGCCAACGGCCGTACCCACACCAAAAACCATTGCCCCAAAAAGCCCCTGGGCCGTAGCGCGCATGCCCTCGGGGGCATTTTCATCGGCATAAGAAACCCCTGCCAGCCACATGGCCGGGAAAGTCAGCCCACCCAGCAATTGAATCCACAAAACCAGAGCCGGCAGGTTGGTTAGGGCCAACAACACCAGGCGCAATCCGGTTATCCCCATAGCAAGCAGCAGCAGCCCATAGGCGTGAAAGCGGTGGATGAGCCGGTTGCCAAAGTATAGGATGGGCACTTCGGAAAGGGTGGCAATGGTCAGGGCCAATCCCATGGTGGTTTCTTGCGCGCCTAGTTCTTTCATGTATGGGAAGAAGTAATTGTTGGATGCCGCCACGGCCAATCCGCCGGCAAAAGCCAAAATGAGGAACAATACCCAGCGACGGCTGACCAACAGCCTGCGCACGTCCTTTCCGAGTGGTGCACTTCCAGCAGCAGCTTCGAAGGTCATCCTCTGGGCGATAAGCAGGGACAAAAAGAAGAATGCCGCCCCACCCCAGAATGCATATTTCAATCCATAGTTTTGGGCTACTGCGCCCGCTAGCGGGGCCATGAGGCCAAAACCGATGGTGCCACCCAAGCGGATACGGCCGTACATTGCTTTTTGGGCCCCCAGCATGGTCATGGTGGCGCTGTCGGCAAAGGAGGAGATCGGGGCAAAAAAAACGTTGAACAAGGCCGCAAACAACAAAACCAGGGCAAAGGTTTGTAAACCGGGAAAGATGAAAACGGCCGTTGCCGCCGCCAGCAGCACCATGCTCATAATTAACCGGTGCCGTCCGGTGCGGTCTGCCAGCCCTGTCCACATGGGTGCGCTAACCAGCGTAATGAGCGGCGTCACGCCCGTGAGCAGCCCGATTTGTGCCCCGTTGAATCCTAGAGATTGATAGTATAGGACCAGGTAGGGGGCCACAAAAGCCACGCCGGCAAAAAACAAGGCATAAAAAGAAAAGGGCCACGCTTTTTTCATGATGCTATGCCCAAACGCCTAACCTGGCAAAGGCTTGGTCAGTAAAGAAAGCGATATTTTCACTTATGGACTGTTCTGTCAGGTCTGCGCGATTAAAGGGCAAAAACCATGCCGCCAGTTCGGCGAAATTGCCTCTGGCCAGGCGCACCAGACGCAGCACCGCGCACAAATCCCAATAAGGCAAATGGGAAAAGTCAATAGAAATTAGGCGTTGGTACTCCTGCGTAAAGACGGTCAGAGCTTGCTGGCCAAAAATCCAGACGATTTCGGCGCGACTCTTGGCCAGGTCAATCAACGGGTCTCCCCAGGCGGCATCTTCCCAATCGATGATGGCTGCCAGCTTCCTCTCCTGCCACAGAGTGTTGCCGGGCCAGTAGTCGCCATGCAGCAAGGTGGCGGGGTTGTTAGGGGATAAGGCTCCGGTAGCGGCCAATGCCTCTCGTATGCGGCTGGTGTCAAGCGCTGAGGTGGCCGGAAACGGCCGTTTCCCCAGCAGCTCCCGCACACCCACACTCACCCGGCGGCAAAAATGAGAAGTCAGCTTGCGCGGCATTTAGGCTGTGAATGTGAGCTAATTGTTCCGCCAACTGCCGTACGTGTTCTGCCACGTTCAGCGGCGTGAAGGTCATTTCTCCGGCCACGTATTCCAAAACCAGCGTCTGGCTGGCTTCATCAAGCAGGTAAGGGACAGGTGTGGCTAGCCCTAAAGAATGGGTAAGCTGTAAAAGGCGAAACTCTTTCCTGGCAATCGCCAGTTGGGCAGGGCACCGCAGGATAAGCTTTTTCTCCTGACCGGCTGATGTGACCAGGGAAACGGCCGTCATGCTTGTAGAAATGCCCCCCTCAAGTGGCCACATGCGCCGCAGCTTGCTGCCGGGCACAGCCTGCCGCACCAGCTCCTCAACCTGTGATGTTTCTTTAAGTTGGGTCATTAAAAAGGTATCCTGGGCGGCTAAAATTAGCCAGAAACGGCCGTTCCTCCCGCTAAACGCCCCACCAACTCATCGAACTCTTCGCGAGTCAGGCCAAAAATCAGCTCGTCAAAGTACCGCCCCTGAGTAAAAATGTGGCGGCGAATGCGCCCCTCCGCCTGGCAGCCCAGCCGCGCCGCGTGGGCAATCATCGGTTCGTTCGTTTCCAGGCAGCGGATGTTGTACTTCTGAAAGCGCAGTTCGTGGAACGCGTAGCGCAGCACAATCAGCTTCGCTTCAAAGCCATACCCTCGCCCGCGAAACGGCCGATAAATGCGCGTGCCCGTTTCAAAAGTGCCGTTCTTATGGTCCATGGAGTGCATATTGATTCCCCCGACCAATTCGCCATCCATCGTTTCAATGGAAAACATGATGCGCTCGTGGCGATTGCTAAATTCGGCGAACCGTTCTGCAAAAGCGCGCGCCGCATGCTCAGACTTGGGTAAATCCATGCCGTAATTAAGAAAATGCACCGCTTCGCTGTCTGACTGTTCTTCCACCAGCCACATATTCGCATCATCTACGTGCATGGGGCGCAGCCTGATACGGCTGCCTTGCCAAAAGTAACTCTTCTTATCTGGTGTTGCGGTCATTTGTTACTCCGAATATTGGCGATTGATTTACAAAAACAACCATGCCGGTGCTTGCGGCAAGAAGTATAGCATGTTGCCCGGAATAACCCTTGCCACATGCCTTAAACCCAACTAAACTAATCAAGTAAATATCTCACTCCCACCCCTACCATACTTATCGTCTTATTGAGGAGGTCAATCATGAGCATCACCCCGCCCCCGCTCACCTTGGGAATTGAGGAAGAGTATCAAATTATCGATCCTGAGACTCGCAATTTACATTCCTACATCAGCGAATTTATTTCGCAGGACGAAAAACGCTCCAGCAAGCTGCATCTGAAACCGGAATTCATGCAGTCTCAGGTAGAGGTGGGCAGCCATATTTGCCGCAACATTAAGGAAGTACGTGCAGAAATCAAGCGGCTGCGCCGGGCAGTTTTTGAAATGGCGGAGGATAATGGGTTGGAAATTGCCGCCGCTTCAACCCATCCTTTTGCGCGATGGGATGAGCAGTCGATTACGGAGGGAGTGCGCTACAAGGAACTGCTGGACGATATGCAAGGGGTGGCGCGGCGGCTGCTGATTTTTGGCATGCACGTGCACGTAGGCTTTGGCACAGAAAAAGACCAAAAAGATTCCATGATTGCTATCATGAACCAGGCGCGCTACTTCATCCCCCACATTTTGGCGCTGTCTACCAGCTCCCCTTTCTGGCACGGCCGAAACACGGGCCTCAAGTCTTATCGCAGCGTTATCTTCGAGAGCCTGCCCCGCACCGGCATTCCCCACTCCTTCATCTCCTACGACGAATACAAGCATTATGAAGAAACCATGGCCAAAGTAGGCTCCTTTGGCAAGGGCGACCCGATTGCCAAAATCTGGTGGGACATTCGCCCGCATCCCCGCTTCGACACGCTAGAATTCCGCATTTCCGACATCTGCACCACGGTAGATGACGCCGTGTGCATTGCCGCCACCTTCCAGGCCGTGGTGGCCAAGCTGCTCAAGCTGCGCAACATGAATATGGCCTGGCGCAATTACCGCCACATGCACATCACGGAAAACAAGTGGCGCGCGGTGCGCTACGGCATAGACGGCGAATTGATTGACTTTGGCAAGCAGGAGTCAGTGCCCTTTCACTTTTTGATGGAAGAGCTGCTGGAATTGCTGGATGACGTTGTAGACGACTTGGGCAGCCGTAAGGAAGTGGAGCACATTCGCCACATTTTGCAGCACGGCACCAGCGCTGACCGGCAGTTGGCGGTGTACCGCAAGCACGGCGGCGACGAGAACCGCGAAGAGGCGCTGAAAGCGGTGGTGGACCACCTGATTGAGGAGACAAAGCGGGGAATTTACGATTAGTCGGATTGTCTCATAGTTTTGCAGTCTGGTTTGCTAAGGGCTCAACCACAAGACTAACTGGCCACGCCAAACAATATGCCTACACCGAGCACGGCCACGGCCGTTCCTGCTATTGCCCGTCCGCTAACCCGCCGCTTGTATACCACAAACTCCAGGGGGATGAGCAGCACCGGGGGCAGGGCCATCAGCGTGGAAGCGATGCCCAACCGCGCCAGGGAAATGGCAATCAGCGACAGCCAGATACCCAGGAACGGCCCGGAAATGGAGCCGCCAATCATGGCCCCGAACGCTTTCTTGTTGCGCCACTGGCGCAAGCTGTAGCCCACCTGCCCCTGCAGCGCCGTGATGCCCCACAGCACCAGCACGGCCACAAAAATGCGGATCATGGTGGCGGACAAGGTAGAAAAGCCGCCCACCAGCCCGTAACGAGCCGTGATCAAGTTGGCCACCTGCCCCAAGGCGCCTAGCAAGCCCATCAGCAGCCCCTTTTTGTACTGCTTATTTTCTACGGCCGTTCTGCCCGGCTGCTTCTCTGTCACCACCCAGCCTACGCCCGCTACCGCCAGCAGAATGCCCGCCAATTCCACCACGCTGACCGTCTCGCCAAAGAGAAGCCAGCCAAAGAGGGTGCTGTAAATCGGCACGGTGGACATCATCAGCATGGAGAGGCGCGGCCCAATAAGTACGTAGGCTTGAAAAAGAAAAGTGTCGCCCAGCACCAGCCCCAAAATGCCGGAAACGGCCAGCCACCCCCAGCGGAATGATTCCACCTGGGTGGGAAAAAAGGAGCCTTCCAGAAAAAAATGGCTGATGGACAGAAAGGTGAGAGCAAAGAGCAGGCGACTGCGGTTTACTACGGCGGAGCCAATCAGCCGGCCGCTGTAGCTGAAGAACATGGCGGTGAGGGACCAGCAGACGGCCGTTCCCAGGGCAGCTATTTCTCCCCAATACAAGTGAAACTCCTCTACACCATAGAATGAGAGGGAATCATAGCGGATATGGGGGCAAAAGAAAACGGCCGTTTCGCGGGAAACGGCCGTTTACATGGAGGAGGAGAATAAATGTCAGGTGTTAGGGAACCAGGACCGTGTCAATGACGTGAATGACGCCATTGGAAGCCTGGATGTCGGTGATAAGCAGCTTGGCGCCAGAGACGTCAATGATATTGCTGCCGTCACGGTTCACTGTCAAGGAACGCCCTTCCAGCGTGGGAATGAAATCATCGGTAGCGATCTGGTCGCGGCTGAGGGAGTCGCCCACCACATGGTAGAGCAAAATGGTGGTCAGTAGTCCTTCAGGGTCGGCCAACAGAGCCTCAATGGTGCCCGCGGGCAGTGCCGCAAATGCGTCATCGGTTGGGGCAAAGACCGTATAGTCGCCAGGAGCCAGGAAGACGCCAGCTAAATCAGCAGCCGTCAGAGCAGCAACTAGGGTATCGAAACGGCCGTCCGCAATAGCAATCTCGGCGATGGTCGGCAGTTCAGACTTTTCCATCTGCTCAGTAGCCTTGGCCGGGGCCGGGCTGCTGGTAGGCACCAGGACTGCATCAATTACGTGGATAATGCCATTCTTGGCCTGAATATCGGTAATGATAATTTGGCTGTTGTTCACATAGGGCAAACCGTTCTGCAGGTTTACATCCAGGCTGGTGCCTTGCAAGGTCATCAGGGAATCAGAGGCTAGCACTGCACCACTGTTCTGCGCACCGGCAACCACGTGGTACAGCAATACGTCGGTCAAAGCGCCTTGCGGGTCAGCCAGGAGGCTTTCTACGGTTCCAGCAGGCAGCGCAGCAAACGCATCATCCGTGGGGGCGAAAACGGTGAAGGTATTATCGGCAGAGGCCAGAGTATCAGCCAGGCCGGCTGCTTTCACGGCTGCTTCCAGCGTGTCAAAGCGATCGTCGGCAGCGGCAATATCCATAATGTTAGGTTCGAAAGTTTGAGCCGCAGCCGGGGAAGCGGAAGCGAAGCTCATGGAAAATAGAAATACAGACAATAGGGCTAATACGATTACATGCTTTTTCATTTTTTGTTTCTCCTTGAACAGTTTTTTTGGCCTACCAGATACCGTGGCTTTTATGCACTGCGTGCCAATTACGGTAGGATGTTTTTAAATTTGAAATAAGGTTACTTTGCCGCGGCTGAGGCATTTTTCGCCCCTTTCATATCTAATTACGGCCCAGCACGAAACCTGTACTTATACTGAACAAAATATTGACCTATTCTTATCCCTGACTCATTTTTCGCTGTTTTGTACAGGTTTTGATAGGGGGAATTGGAGACTAGAGGCTGGAGATTGGAGATGGTGATTAATTTTCGCAAGCTGCGTTCGTATAATCTGATCCGACGGATTTTCCAGAGTTTGAGCCTTCGGATTACTGGTTACCGATTACGGATTACTGGTTTTCGAATACTGATTTCCGACGACGGCCCACGGCTTACGGCAAATGGTACAGTCCCACCACGCACACCGACCCCGGACCGCCCAGGTTGTGCACCAGGCCACGGCCGTTTCTGTCTACCGGCACCTGCGTAGCCCCCGCCCGCTGTAAGAGCTGTTCGTAGATGATGTAGGTCATGCGCACGCCGCTGGCCCCGATGGGATGGCCAAAGCATTTCAGCCCGCCGCTGGGGTTCACGGGGAAATCTCCTTCCAATGAGGAACGGCCGTCGCGGATGAACTGCGCCCCCTGCCCCTTTTCCGTGAAACCCAGGTCTTCATAGTTCAAGATTTCGGTGATGGTGAAGCAGTCGTGGACTTCGGCAAAGTCAATGGCCGCCAGTGGTTTGGCGATGCCCGCCGCTTTGTACGCCTGCTGCCCGGCCAGTTGGGTGGCCTCAAAGCCGATGAGCGATTCGGCGGCACGACCGTACCGCCCCCGTCGTCGTGGCCATGCCCATCGCCTCAATCAATATGTAATCGTCTGACTAACTGCGGCGCCAAATCGGCGCGGCACAAAATCGCCGCCGCGGCGCCATCGCTGGTGGGTGTGCAGTCGTACAGCCCCAGCGGTTCGCTGATCATCGGCGCATTGATGACCGTTTCCATGCTTACTTCCTTCTGGAACATCGCCTTGGGATGGCGCGCCCCGTTGAAATGGTTCTTCACCGCCACCCGCGCCAGGTCTTCCTTGGTCGTGCCAAATTCCGCCATGTGCCGCCGCGCCATCAGCCCAAACATACCCGGCGCGCTCAGCCCTTTTTGCACCAGGGGATGCCCCGTGGTCACCACCTGCCGTATCAGGCTGTCCCGCGAGGGCACGTCGCGCATCTTTTCGTTACCCAGCACCAGCACCACGTCATACAGCCCTGCCGCCACGGAGATGGCCGCATTGCGCAGGGCGTCCATGCCCGTGGCGCAGTAGTTGCTCACCCGGGTCACCGGCAGGCCGGGCATATCCAGAATGTCGGCCACAAAATCTCCGGCGTAGGCCGCATAGCTGCCGCCCAAATTGGGCTCAAAGGTGCCCAGCCACGCCGCCTCGATGCGCTCCTTGCCGATGCCGGCGTCGGCCAGCGCCTCGTTGACGGCCTGCAAACCCTGGGCGGCAAAACTGCGGTCTTGCAAAATGCCGAAAGGGGTGCAGCCCATGCCGATAATGGCGACCTTGTCTCGTAATGCGTCTGTGTTCATCGTTTACCTACCTCGCTTTAATTTCCCTCATCCAATTTGTAACACAGAATGAGCCAGGATGGAAAGCTTTTGGGCTGCAGAACGGCCGTTACGCCAACACCCTTTTCAACCCTTTGACAACCCCCCACAATTAATCTACATTACATACATGGAAGCGCAGATGACTGAAACCATTCTCGCCCAATTCCCTGACACACAGGCCATTTACCTGTTTGGCTCTTTCGGCACAGAACATGAATGGCCTGCCAGTGATGTAGACATTGCTCTGCTGCTGCCCCGGATGTGGCCAAAGAAATCGATTTCCTGGCCTTGCAGGATTTGCAGTCGGCATTAGAAGATCTGTTGGGACAGACAAGTGGATTTAATTAACCTGCGCCAGGTTTCTACCGTCTTGCAAAAAGAAATCATCATGGCTGACCGGCGGATTTTCTGCGCTGATCCCTATGCCGCCGCCGAGTTTGAAATGCTTACTTTGTCTTACTACCAAAAGCTCAACAAAGAGCGGGCCGGCATCCTGGCCGAAGGCCTGCGCAGCGGCAGTTTTTACAACACATGAACGATATCATCCTCAACAAAAAAGCAAGCATTGAGCGGTGCATTCAGCAAATTCAAGCCTACTACGCTTTGGACCGCGGCCTTCCTTTTGCTGAGGACCACCTGCGCCAGGATGCCATTGGCTTGAATTTGCAGCGTGCCTGCGAATTGTCTCTTGATATTGCCAACCATTTGATCAAAATCAAGAAGTTGGGCCTGCCGCAAAGCAGCCGTGACAGTTTTGCCCTGCTGCAGCGCGCCGGAATTATCACGATGCCGCAGATGCAGGCGCTGCAAGCCATGGTGGGCTTTCGCAACGTCATGGTTCACGATTACCAGAATCTGAATCTGGACATCATGGTTGACGTGATTGAGAACCATCTTCAAGAATTGCTTGATTTTGCCAATATTGCTTTGAATGTGGTCGAGTGATCGCCATTGCCTTTCTCGCCGACCATCCCGAAACCATTCCCACGCTGGCGCAGTGGTTTCGTGCCCAGTGGCCGGATTATTACAATGAGCGCACCCCGGCAGAAATCGCCCAGGATTTTGCCGCCGAAGCGCACCGCGCACGCATACCCGTGCGCCTGGTGGCCTTTGCGGATGGCAAGCTGGCGGGAACGATTACTTTGCGGGAGCGCGCGCTGCAAGCCCTGCCCAAATACCAGCCCGGTCTTGGCGGCTTGTTCGTCATGGAGCGGTACCGTGGCCGCGGCATTGGCACCGAGCTGGTTCGCGCCGGCATGAATGTGGCGCGAGAACTGGGGTACGAAAGGGTTTACACCGCCACGGTCACGGCCAGGGGCATCCTGGAGCGCCTGGGCTGGCAGCTATGCAAAACAGTCACCCACGGCGATGGGCAACAACTTCTCTACTGCTATGAATTTCATGAAGGATTGCGTCAATGAATTTTGATGGTACAAGGATTCCCAACCATCCGTACCCCGAATTGAGGGGAGTGCTTGAAATCTTTGTTGCCGCAATCAAGGCAGAATTAGCGGAAAACCTTGTCGGCTTCTACCTGGTTGGGTCACTTGGCTACAGGTGATTTTGATTTAGACAGCGACGTGGACTTCCTGGTTGTAATCAACAGTGAGCTCACCGAAACAAACCAGAGGCGCCTTCAGGGTATACAGCAAAAAGTCCATGAGATTGATTGTTATCCAGCGAGGCATTTGGAAGGGTCATTTATCACCATCGGCGACCTCAAGGACTGGCGCACGGTGGGCAAAAAGAAGCTGTATTATTTTGACAATGGCAGCACGACGTTTGAGTGGTCAGTTCATGATAACAACTGGCACGTCCGCTGGATTCTACGCGAGCGGGGAATTACTTTGCTGGGGCAACCGCCTGAAACCATCTTGCCCTCGATTCCTTCAGATGCGTTGGCTGGCGAAATGAAATCGTCGCTGCTCCGAAATATGAACGCTTTCGCAGATGCAATCGAAAGTCCGCTGAATTTCTGGAATTCCCAATTTGGCCAGCCCTTTGCTGTTTTAACGTGCTGCCGGATTTTACAGACGCTGCACACAGGAACGATCCAATCGAAGAAGGCGGGAGCAAAATGGGCTAAACAGTTCGTTGACCCCAGGTGGACAAAGCTAATTGACCAGGCATGGCATGACCGTGAAGGTGTTCGTTTTGGCGTAAAGATAGGGCAGAGAGCAGATGCAAAATTACTCGACGAGACCCTCGAATTCCTGAAATATGCTGTTTCCCTAACAGAATCTATGAAAATGCAGGCAAACACAGCTTAACTCAACTCTGCCGCGGCAAGAGGCAAAGCAGCAAGTTCTCGACGCTATTACCAACCAATTCGCGCCGGCATTATTATTTGATGGGTTAACTCAGCGCCAGTTACTTAGAAACTCAAGCCAATCCTGCATATCTTCAGCCGCTTTTGCGTCTACCAGGCGCAAAAGACGCCGCATGACTATGCTCGTCCCCAACTGGTCCGAAATAATCCTGGCGTTTCAGGCTTTCTTCAGAATCGGCGGCAATATCTGCTTCAATCTCTTCGACGTGTAGGTGATAATCGGTCAAAGCAGCATAAATTTGCGCCAGATGTAGATGAGGTAATTGCGTGGCGATTTCTTCAGCGGACATGCCCAATTTGTACAGACCGGCGATAGTGCGAACCGTCGTCCCTGTACCGGCAAGAATAGGACAGCCGCCCCGTAATTCTGGTTTTCGTTCAATCAATGCATCCAATGTGGGTGCTAATGCCATAGAAAATCACCTCGCTTGGGATAGTGCCTGCATTATAGCACGAAACCTTATTGGTTCGGGCGTCAGGGAAGTCAGCCCCAACGAACAACATGATTTTTGTCAGGTGACACCCCTTGTCGGGTGTCTGCTATGGGGGGTAAAGGTTTATCTGTTTTAATCAAAATATTGCATTGAATTGGTATAATAGTTAGCCGCTTACAATAGTAATTATGTTGGAGAACCATGAATGTGGACGGTCAAAGTTCATTGAAGTGAAATGAGCACAGAAATTGAAGATGATATAGTAACAGCTTCAAACCTGTTTGGAAAGCAACATCGTTTGTCATGCCAAAGAAAGAGATTGAATCAAGATCGCTTTGGTGTAATATGGGATGACTTTTTGATTTTGACCCAACAACACTCACTTGTAGCAAGTCGCAAGGATCGAATAAGTTTCACATCGGATTATTTGGTCATGTGCATCCGTGGCAAGATACCAAAGTTTTTGCGTATCCTAACTGCTCAAGCAATCCCGCAGTCAGTTTGACGAGATGCGGGTCAGGTAATCTGCGGCGATAAAGATTTACAGGTGCTGCTTTTGAACGCCTTTTTGGTATAGGCGAAGTTTTTCGATTTGGAGGGGAGAAAATCCAGGTGTTCATTTGGCTAAAATCGGGTCCTATTTTGAATAGGCCCCGCTCAAAAACCTTGTTTTTCTGCACCTTCACCACGTACGCCAATAGGCCCCGCTAGTTGGGTCATCAGAGTTTCCCCTGGATTAGAATGTTGTTGAGCGACAGCAATCTAATCCAAGGAGAAACCCATGACCTTCCTTCACATTTTAACCGAAACCATCCCCAAAACACCATTCCCTCTGGAAGTAATGACGGCCAGTCGACAGGATTGGCCCCATTTTGTGCGCGATTGTCCCGTAGCTGCCCGTTACCTAAACTTGCTGCTACCGTTGGCCTGGCAGAATTTCCCGGAGCGGGGTTTGAAAGCCAGAGGTCAACACACGCACACCTTGCCTTATGTCAGCTTCGTCGCAGCCTACCTGATCAAACTCCAAGAAGGATTTCGCTCTACCGACCAGTTGTGCCAGTACCTGGCGGACCATCCGGCACTCAGTTGGCTGCTTGGCTTTGCCGTGGCCCAACAAAGGTTCATACCCGGGGCTTGCCAGTTTCAAACCTGCCTGCCACGCACCCGCCATTTCAATCGCCTGCTGCGAACCTTGCCCAATACGGCGTTACAACATCTGCTTGATGGCCTGGTACAGCAGCTGCAAGCTGCACTACGCCACATTGTCCCCACCTTTGGCCATACCGTTTCCCTCGATACCAAATTAATCCTGGCTTGGGTCAAGGAGAATAACCCCAAAGCCTATGTCAAAGAACGGTACAACCCCCAACGGCAGCCAAAAGGAGATGCAGATTGTCGTCTCAGCGGTAAACGCCGCCGCAACATCGCGCCAGATGGCCTACCTACCCCGGCAACGAATCCGGTAGCCGGCAGCTCTGGCCTCGCCCGCTCCGATTACTATTGGGGCTATGCTTCTGGTGTGGTAGCCACTAGAAGTGCCCCAATGGGGTGAATTTGTCCTCGCCGAAATGACCCAGCCCTTCAATTGTGCTGACGTTTCTTACTTCTTTCCCTTAATGGCCGTTGTCGAACAACGATTGGGCTTTCGCCCTTACATTGGTGCTTTAGATGCTGCTTTTGATTGTTTTTATGTCCATGAGTACTTCCACCACTCTGGAGAACAAGGCTTTGCCGCCGTGCCGCTGGCAGCCAAAGGCGGGTACACGGAACGCTTCTTCGACACCGAGGGGCGGCCGCTTTGTCAAGCCAGGCTGGCTATGCCGCTTAAGTTCACTTTCACTGACCGCACGCGCGTACTCATCACTCATGAACGCGGCAAGTACGTCTGTCCGCTTCTTTACCCGGAACCTACTGGGGAAATCTGCCCGGTCCATCATGAGCGTTGGTCTCAGGGCGGCTGTACCGCCGATATGCCCACTTCCATTGGCGCTCGTCTCCGGTATCAGCTGGACCGCAAAAGTGAAGCATACAAAGACGCTTACAAGCAGCGCACAGCGACTGAACGAGTCAATGCCCAGGCCAAAGCGCTAGGAATTGAGCAGCCCCATCTGATCGCCGCCAGGCCGCGATCACCGAATCAGATTGACACGTTGATCTACATCTTGATGGCAACTTACGCGCTTTGCACCGGGTTCGTCGGCAAAAAGCGGCCCTGACCCCTTAGTTTTTTCATCCCCGTTTGCTTGCTGTCGCTCGTAGCTAGAAGCGGGTCCAATTTTTCCATCAAGCGGGTCCTATTTGAATAGGACCTTTCCTCCACGGGAATGGATGAACCAAGATAACGCGCCGCTTTTACTAAGGTAGAATCTAGCCCAGGATACTTGATTACTGAAACGTGATTCGCCACTTGGTTCAACAGCTCATTCTGTTTTTCATCTGTTATGTTCAATCGCTCTGCGATCATATCCTTTACTTCAGCGGGTTGTCCTGAACCTCCTAGAGCGTGCCTTTAAGGCACTAGTGAACCGGGCCAGAAGGTATTAAAGTAAGCAAATCAGTAGGCTAGCAAACTCTTCTGCAATTTAATTTATTAGCATTTCATCCACCTTTAAAAAAAACAGTTTTTTGTCAGGCGAATCTACAATAGGAACGGTCAATGAGCTATTCCCGCACTTTGCGAATCTTCCACGAATAATGCGGCAAATCCTTGGCTGTGTGGAAGATGCGCAGGGCAAACTCCACCGCAGCCCCCACCGCTAGCTGGCGCGGGTCGCCATCGGTCGAAGGATTGGTGATGCGCGCCCCCTCCGGCGTATCGGCGATAATCATGCCCACCGGCGGCAGCGGCGTGGGAATGGCCCACTCCGCCACAAAGGAGGCTACCGTGCCCAGCCCGCTGAGGCGCACGCTGCTAAACCCCTCCTGCGCCCCGCACTCATAGCAGTTGGGGCGGTGGGGCCACCACAACGCGCCGCAGTTACCGCACTTTTGGGCGTGGAAGCGCAGCAGCTCATTGCGCTCGCGGTGCAGCAGCGGCAGGGACGTCCAGGGGTCGGTGTAGGTGGGGAACAGCGGTTTCTCTTGCAGGTTCTCGCGGAAATATTGCAGCAGCGTGTAGGGCAGCTCCGTTTTGCTGTCCAGCCACGCCTGGGTGGGGCGCTTCGCCGGCCGCTGCGCAATGGCCTCGGTCACGCGGAAAAGAGTAAGCGTCCGCGCCGTCGCCGTAGCCCACCAGGGCCAGCAGGTCGCCGGGGCTGGCCGTTTCCAGCAGCAGCGCCAACTGTGCCAGCGGGAAGGCCGCGCCCAGGTTGCCCGCGCCCATGAGCAGCCGCGCCGCCGGGCTATACTTGCCCATTTTGCCAAAGCTGGCGGCCAAGGGAGAGGTTTTGGCGAGTTTCATGAGGATACGGCCGTCTGCCACGTAAACGGCCGTACCCGCCACTGCATTCCCCTCCACCCCCGTCACCGCTAACAACCCCTTCACCGCCCGGTCCACCAGCGCAAAATAGCCCACCTCGCTGGTGTACGCTTCGTCATCGGTGTGTAGGTAGCGAGAGTCGCTGCGCCGCCAGGTGTCAATCACCGGGTCGCTGAGGTGGTACGAGCCCAGCAGTTCCGCCAGCACCTCTTCTCCCGAACCCAGCAGCAGCGCCGCCGCGCCATCCCCACTAAACGCTTCCAGCAAGCTGCCCGGCTCGCCGCGGCGCATATCCGCCGCCGCCACCAGTGCCTGCCGCGCCGTGCCCGCTTTGATAGCGTCGAAGGCCAGGCTCAGCGCCCCCGTGCCAGCGCGCAGGCTGTCGCCGATGTCCAGCGCCCGCGCCACGTCCAGGTCGCAGGCCATGGCCACCACCGGCGCGGCGGCTTTCTCGCCAAAGGGAGGCGTGGTGGAGGCAAAGTAGAGGGCGTCAACCGACGCATCCTCATGCCCGCTCAAGGCGTGCAGCGCCGCCTCCGTGGCCATGGTCAGGCTGTCCTCGTCGTAACCCGCCACTGACCGCTCGCCCAGCAGCAGCGGCGCGACCTGCTCCAACCGCCACGCCGCACCCATGGCCGCCCGCGAAACGCGATAATGCGGAATGTACGTCCCAAAATCAATTATGCCGATGCCCATGATTGGCTCCTTTTCGCAAAATGCTTACAAAATACAGAGATTAGAGACTGGAGACTGGCAAATTTCTAATCTCCATTCTCTAATTTTCCCTCGACCGCAGTTGGCGCAGCAGGTAAGACAGCCCCCACAGCAGCAGCAGCACCATCAGCAGAGTGCGGTCAAAGGCGTAGGGCGGGTTGAGCAAGGCCCAGGCGATAAAGCCCGCCATGGACAGCCCCGCCAGCCAGGCCAACTGCACCAAATGGCTGCGGATGAGGTTTTTTTCGCCGGAAATGTACGCCATGTGGGGGTGTAAACGGCCGTAAAACAAGCCTCACATCCCACGCCGCCACCACACCCAGCACGCCCAAGAAAGTCCACACCACCCCGGCCTCGCTAACCCACAGCGCCCCCGCCCCACTCAAAAGAAGGGCCAGCGCCAGCCAGGGCAGCGCGCCAGGCAGCCGCCCGTGACCCAACTCCAGCCAGCCTATCCACAAAGCAGTGATAACCAGTATGACCGGCACGCCCCACCAGGCAACGGCCGTTTCCGCCACCGCCGCCATGCCCCACCCCGCGCAGAGCATCGTCGCTCCCATTGCCAGCAATACGTACAGCAGCACCTTCAAGTCGTTGGTAGTTGTCATCATGGGCAATTCCCTCTCAGTTGGTAAATACAAAGTTAAAGAAGTTTTTCAATAACAGGGAGGCCCGAGCCCGTCGAGGGCTGGACTTCGACAAGCTCAATCCTCATTTCGAGTTCCTATTTACCGAGGTAGTAAGTCAGTTTTTTGTTAATTGTAAATTGTTTTTTGCTGCCTTAGCCGCGCCCCCGCTGCCTCTTCAAACGGCTGGTTGACGTCCCAGTCCAGCACGTAACAGCCAGCCTGCAGCAGATGGCGCAGCATTTGCCGCCGCTCAAGCTGGGCCATGCGCGCCGCAAAGTCCGCCGCCGCGCCTGTTGGCATGGTTTGCATCTCATAGCTGATGGGGTTCGGCGAAATCAGCATTACCTGGTACTCGTAAGCGCGCAGCCGCTGCAGAAAGGGCACATCGTCGGCCAGCAGCGGGCTGACAAAGACAATTTGCGATTGGGCCGGAAAAAGCTGGGTGGGCAGGGCGCGCAGTTCCGCAAAGACCTGACTTTCGCCCAACCGGGCGCGGGCCAGGGCGTGCATGATTCGCTCCCGCTGTACCTTGCCATAACCGGGAAACACATAATCCACGGCATCGCCATAGAGCAGCAGGGCTACGCGGTTGCCCTGATTGATAAAGGCATCCACCAGGAAGGTGGCGGCGGAGATGCTGTGCTCCAGCAAGGAATGGCCGTCGCGCGTGGGGTTGCTGACCAGGCGTGTATCCAAAATCAGGCCTACGTCGGCCACCCGCTCCTGCTCATACTCATTGGTGAACAGGTTGCCGGGATGGCGGGCGGCGGCGTGCCAGTTGAGGCGGCGCAGGCTGTCACCCATTTCGTAGGGGCGCACGCCAAAAAAGTCGGTGCCGTCCCCGCCCACGCGGGCGGCAATGATGCCGGAATAGGTGCGGGTGCGGCGCGGCTGAATGAAGACCTGGCTGCGGGAATTGAAGGTAGGGGCCAGGTAAGAAAAGAGGTCGGTGGCAAGGTGGATAACGGCCGTTTCGGACAGCAGCCCCAGCCAGCCCCAAGCCTTTACCTCTAGCTGCGCAAAGCGGTGCGCACCGCGCGGCCCGCTCACCGTGTAGGTGAAAGAACGCGTTTCCCCCGCCGCCAGGGGCATGACCCACACCGGGCTGCCTTCTTCCAGGGTCAGGGTGGCGGGCAAAACGTCGCGCACCCGCAGTTCCGGCAGCGCCGCCCCCTGGTTGGTGATTGTAACTGTTACCTCTACGGGCGTATTGGCCGGCGCCCGTGAGGGAAAGAGGGTGCGGGTGACTTGCAGCTCCGGCAAGGCCGGTTGGCCCAGCCAGCCCAACAGCAGCACCAGCAGCGGGGGCAGCGCCAGCAGCAGCAACGCCCCATTCAGCGTCGCCAAGCTCACCAATAGCAGGGCAAAAATGAGCAGGCCCAAAGCGGTGACGGTGCGCATCAAACTTGGGCCTCCTGTGTCTGGGGCCGCACCATCCATTCTTCCAGCGCTTGCAGCGCGGCGTCCAGGTCCAGGTTTGCCAGCGCAGCCAGAGGCTTGCGGCGTGCTTTTTGGCGCTGGGCAATGAAGCTGCGGTAGTTGGGTATGGCATCGCAGGCGGCAAAGACTGGCTTGAGGGCGGCAGGCAGGGCAATGTCTCCGCTGGCGATACCCTGTTGAATGACAACGGCCGTTTCCCCCGCTCCCACTGCAATAGAGAGAGCGTCAACGTCACCAGTTCGCGCGCTAACTCCCAGCGCACGTACTCGTTGGTTTCGGCCTGCTGGTGCAGGTCGGCCAGTTGGCGCACCCGGTTCTGCGTTGTTTCTTTGGTTTGTGGCAGCGGCGGCTTCACAAACCGGGGCCACAACCGGTTGATGGCCACAAAAAAAGCCAGCACCACCACCGCCGACCACACCAAATTTTGCGGCAGGCCCAGGTACAGGCGGTAGTAGTAACGAAAAAATTCCAGGATCGGCAGGAAGATGACCTGGCTGAAAAAATCCTCCACGAATAACGAGAGGAACCCGCTGATGAGGAGGACAATGACCAGGGGCATAAAACGGCGCGGCAGAAACGGCCGTGTTGCGGGCGTAGGCTCAGTCACGGCGGCTGCCCCCTGCCTGCTGCGCGGTGCAAGCTTCCACAATGGCCGTCAGGCTGTCTATCGCCTCAAGCTGGTCCCGCTTCACCGGCTGGTAACCGCCGTAGCGCACCTGCTCGAACAGGCGCGTCAGCCGCTGCACGGGCCGGAGCGGCATGCCAATTCGCGCCAGGTCTTGCTCAAACTCACGCGGCGTTTCCCCGCGCCGCCGCCGCAAGCCGCGCTGCGTTGCCACTGTGTCGGCCATCTCCCTATAGCAGCGCAAAATGACGTCATCTAGTTTTAAGCCCTGCCGCAGTTCGTCAATGGCTAAATTAGCCCGCAGCGCCAGTTCGTCAAAGTCAAAAGCCCGCTCCTCCTGCCGGGGCGGGCGCCTTCGCCACCAGCGATAAACCAGCAGCCCCACGCCCGCCATAAACAAGATGGAAAGAATGCGCGTTAAATATAGCGGCGGTTCCGGAGCATACACCGGCTCCTCGCCGGGGGCATCTAGCGGCTGCTCTTGTTCCGGCAAGTCCAGCATCATGGGGGTTGGCTGCGGCGTTAATTCTACCGGCTGCACCTCTGGCGGATTGCCAGCCTGCACCAGGAGGTAAAGAATGCCACCCCAAAACAAGGCCACACCTACCTGCCGCACGATGCTCGGAATCGCTTTACGCCCCTCGCGGGTAAACAAAACGTAGGCCAACGCCAACAGCACCATAATCCAGAGGATGTAGCGCAAAGCCAGGAAATTAATGGTGGATTGCAGCAGGGGGAAATTCTCTTGTTCGAGAGAGATGACCGGGTTACCCAGGCCTTCACGAAACCTGACCGCGGGAAGCGTGCTGGCCAGAACCATCAGCAAAAGCACAAGCCCCACGGCTGCGCCCATTTGGAGAAAGCGCCTTGGCTGTTGGAAGCCGGTCGCTGGCTGTTGGTTTCTTTTCACCGCTTACCGCCTACCGCTTCCCGTTTACCGCTCGCCGGTCACCGGCACGGGTACCTGGCTGCTCAGGGAGTCGATGATGTCGCGGGCGGCGTTGCGCTTCATCCATAGGTCGGGCTGTAAAATAAGGCGATGCACCAGCGCCGGGTGGATGAAGGCTTTCACGTCGTCGGGCAGCACAAAGGAACGGCCGTCCAGAGCCGCCCAGGCTCGGGCCAGTTTCATCAGCGCCAGGGAACCGCGAGGGCTGGCCCCCACCGCTACCCGCTGGTCGCGCCGCGTGGCCGCCACCAGGTCAACGATATATTTCTCAATGTCCGGCTCTACGTAAATTTTTTCCACTGCCGCGCGCATGTCCAGCAAGATGTCGGCATCGACCACCTGGGCCAGCGGCACCTTTTCCTGCTGCCGCTCCCGCCGCCGCCGCAAAATCTCCTGCTCATCCTCCGCCGAGGGATAGCCTACCGACAGCTTCATGATAAAGCGGTCTAGCTGTGCCTCCGGCAAGGGAAAGGTACCCTCGTACTCAATGGGGTTCTGCGTGGCCAGCACCACAAAGGGCTGCGGCAGAGGCATGGTTTCCCCCTCCAGCGTCACCTGGTACTCCTGCATAGCTTCCAGCAGGGCCGACTGGGTCTTGGGCGAGGCGCGATTAATTTCGTCGGCCAAGACAATGTTGGCAAAAAGTGGACCCTGGCGCAGCTCGAACTGGCTGGTGGCGCGGTTAAAAATGTAGCCGCCGGTAATGTCTCCAGGCAGCAGGTCGGGGGTAAACTGAATGCGCTTAAAGCTAATGCCCAGGGCCGTGGCGAAGCTGTTGGCCAGCAATGTTTTGCCCAGACCGGGGTAATCTTCCAAAAGCACGTGACCGTCTGCCAAAACGGCCGTCATGACCTGCTGCAACAGCGTATGCTTGCCCACGATGGCTTTTTCCACTTCAGTGATGATGCGCTGGCTCTGTTCAGCTACTTCATTGATTTCCATGGTTGTTGTCCAAAAATAAATGCGAAGACCCGAAGGGTTCAACTAACGAGATTTTGCCAATTCTAGCCACCGAAACCCTTCGGGTCTTTCGGCAGCATTAATAGTTACCTGAAAAACAGTTAATTTTTTACAGATTACCCTTGCAACGTCACGGCCGCATGCGACAACACAACTTCGTCTCGTTCAGCTACCTTCGCCTGAAACAGCACTTCCGTGGGCGAGGCTTGCCACATTTCGGTGACGATAGTTTCGCCGGGATAAACGTGGCGGGCAAAGCGCACCTTGATGTTTTGGAAGCGCAAGGGGTCATCGTTAGCAAAGGTTTTGAGCACAGCGCGGGCCGCAAAGCCAAAGGTGCACAACCCGTGCAAAATGGGTCGCTCAAACCCGGCCATTTGCCCAATTTGCGGGTCGGCGTGCAGGGGGTTGGGGTCGCTGCCGGTCAGGCGGTAAAAGAGCGCCTGGTCAGGGGCGGTTTTGGCCTTGTAAACGGCGTCAGGGGCGCGGTCTGGAGGCTGGTTGGCATCGCTGGCAGGGCCGCGCTCGCCGCCAAAACCGCCCAGCCCGCGAATGAACATGCTGGCCTGGTTGAAGGCAATTTCCTCGCCCGCAGCATTGCGGCTGCTGATGTCAATGATGACCAGGGCGCCCTTGCCCTTGTCGTAAATCTGGCTGATGCGGGCATGTTGGGTGAGGGTGGTGTTGAGGGGTAACGGCCGTTTCACCTCCAAATATTGCTCTCCATGCAAGAGCATCACCGGATTGAAGGCCAGCCCCGGCACGCTGAGCAGTTGGTCAAACACCGCAAATAAAAAGGTGGCGGCAAAGGTGGGAAACACCTGCTGGCCCTGGCGGTGCAGCTCATACACGTAGCGCAGCGCCGTCTCATCCAGCGGGTCTGCGGCTGCGCCAATCGACAGCGCGTACAAGGCCGCATCTCGCGCCGTGTAGGTAAAGGGGCGCGGCGTAAATTCGTAGCCTAATGCCTTTGTCAAATCAACGGTCATGGGAAATTCCTCCAGTGGAAATCATCTTCGGTAGGGGGCGAGCCGGTGGTCCGCCCGCCTGGGCAAGGGATCCGCTTGCTCCTGCACATTATATTTCGCGGAACAGCTTGGGATTATTGACGTGCCGTTCCTTGTCACGGGTAGTTTTCTTGGCCATGTTACGCTCAAAAGCGGCCGTCAGGTCCACGCCAGTCTGGTTGGCTAGGCAAATCAGGACAAACAGCACGTCGGCCATTTCGTCGCCCAAGTCCGGTACTTCATCGGATTTCTTGAAGCTCTGGTCGCCGTAAAGCCGGGCCATCAGCCGCGCCAATTCGCCCACCTCTTCCATGAGAACGGCCGTATTCGTCAACTCTGAATAATAGCGCACACCAATGGTCTGAATCCATTCATCCACCGTTTCCTGCGCTTCCCGCAAGGTAATCGTCATACATCCACCTCAATTTCGTTATTTCCCGCTCATTTTAGCGGTGAACCAGCTTGAAAGCTATCTCACGCCCTAATCCTTGGACCATGGCCAGGTTAATCCACACCATGGCCAGCGGTTCCAGCCAGCGGGACATGGCGAGATTACCCACGTCCGCCACGTCGAAGCCCAGGGCTTGGGCCAGCTCGACCACCACCGCTTTCGCCGTCGGGTCATCCCCGGCAATGAACATGGTCGTGCTCTCGCCCTGGTAAACGGGGTCAAGCATGTTGTTGTAACCGGTGCTGTTGAACGCTTTGACCACCCGGCCCCCAGACGCCCATTTTGCCACCATTTCTCCCCCGGAATTAGTGGTACCTACGGTCAACTGCAGGCCCGGGCCAATGGGATTGGTGGCATCGATGACGATTTTGCCCGTCCAACCGGAGAGGGAAGTGAGCAGCGCTTCGGTCACGCTCCAGGGCGTGGCTATGACGACAACTTCCGCCTCCTGTACGGCCTGCTGGTGGGAAACGGCCGTTGCCCCACCACCTATCCTTTGCACCACTTCCTGCACCCTGGTACTTTGCGGCTCCCGCGATCCATAAAACACCCGGTGTCCTTTTTTGGCCCAACCTGTGCCTAAGACCTCCCCTACGTTTCCCGTGCCTAAAATCCCAATGTTCATCTTACGCTCCTATCTTCGCGGCGGGATGACGCAGCAAAAACTCGTGCAGCAGTGTCAGCAGCAGCGCCGCCCCAAAATAAACGGCCGCAATCATATTCAAGTTGATGAGCCGCCCCAGCGTTCCTGCCAAACCGGGCAACAGCGCCCCACCCAGGGCCGCTGCCCCAATTTGAAGGCCAATAGCGTTGGCCGCGTGCTGGCGGGGCAGCCGGTCGCCGGTGCTGCCCACCAGGGCCGGAAACATAGGCGCCAGCGCAAAACCAATGAGGGGCAGAGCCAGCAGCCCCACCCAGCGCAGCGGATTCCACCACACCAGCAGCGCCCCCAGCACCATGCCGGCAAAGCTGAGGCGCAAAAAGGTGTCCTCAGACAGGCGGCGCACAATCAGTCCGCTGAGCAGCCGCCCCACCGTGAACGCCCCCCAATAGCTGCCCACCATGAGCCCGCCCAGGTTGGCCGGTACGTCACGCCCCTCGGTGAGCAGGGTGTAGCTCCACTGCCCGACGCTGACTTCCAGCCCGGTGTAAAGCAAAAAGAAGGCAATGCCCGCCCAGACCATGGGCAGCCGTACCGTTTCGGCCAGAGGGGCCTGCGCCTTGCCGTTCGTGGCCTCATCTTCCGCCGCGCCGTCGTGCCACCAGTGAGCGGTAAGCAAAAAAATGAGGGCCATGCCCAACTGAAATACGCCTACCGCCAGGTATCCAGCACGCCAGGTAGACAGGTTCAGGGCGGCCGTCATCAGCAGGGGGCCAATGGTAGTGCCAATGCCAAACATGGCGTGCAGAAGATACAACAGCGGGCGATGGTGGGCGGCAATGTAGTTATTGATGCCGGCGTCGATAGCTCCTGCGCCAAACCCAGAAAAAATGCCCAAAGGCAGCACCAGGAACCACGCCGGCACAAGGGTGTAGCCAATGAGGGCGGTCGCCGTTAGCAGCGAGCTCAGCGCCAGCAAGCGGCCAATGCCCAGCCGGGCCACCAGCGGGCCGCTGAAGGTTGTGCTGACCATGTAGCCAGACACTGAGGCCGCCAGCAAAAATCCCATGGCATCCAGGGGCACGCCAAAGCTGGCGCGCATGGAGGGCCAGGCGACGCCCAGCAAGCCGTCAGGCAGGCCCAAACTGATGAAGGCCACAAAGGCAATCACTAATAACAAACGCCCCATGGGCCTGGCGCGCACAGCTTTAGTTTCCACGCAAGCCGCCTGCTGCCACGAGCCGCTCACTGATTTGCCACAGCTTTTGTGCGGAGGCCGCGTCGTGCAGTACGGCCGTTTCCCGTTCTTGGTGGTTCACAAAATAGCGCCCGCTCACCCCGGCCACCTCTGGCGACATGGCCAGATACAGCGACGTTTCCGCACCACGCCGCAGTTCGGCCAGGGAAACGGTACTGGCGCGGTCGTTACCCATGTAGTTGATGTTCAGCTTGGTGGCAATCACGCCGGGATGCAGGCAGTTGGCCGTTACTTCGGTTCCTTGCAAGCCGCGGGCCAATTCGGCCGTGAACAGCACATTCATGCGCTTGGTCTGGGCGTAGACGCCGCTGGCATCGTAACTGCGCTCATTTTGCAGATCGTTCCAGTCAATGCGCCCCCAAGTGTGCACCATGGACGAGACGTTGACGACGCGTGCCGGGGCGCTGGCTTGCAGCAGGTCCAGCAGCAGGTTGGTGAGCAAGAAATAGGCCAGGTGGTTGACGGCAAACTGCATCTCCAGGCCATCGGTGGTGACCTGGCGGCGCAGGGGAATGATACCCGCATTGTTGATCAGTACGTCCAGCCGGGTGAAATTGTGCCGAAAATCGGCGGCTAGCTGACGAACCTGGGCTAGCGAGGCTAAATCGGCCAGCAGCAACTGGACGCGCTCGTTACCGCTGCGCTGGCGGATATCGGCCAGCGCCGCCTCGCCCTTCTCGCGGCTGCGGGCGTGCAGGACAACGGTCGCCCAATGTTCCGCCAATCCCAAAGCCGTCGCAAACCCGATGCCGGCATTGGCTCCCGTGACTAAGCAAATTTTATCTTCCAAGCGATTCTCCTCTCGTTATGTTGACATAAGCCCCATTTTGCAGCAGGGGCACGGCCGAACTGCATCCTAATTCTGCTGCCATAACCACGCTCTCTGCCAAACCCTTCTCAACCAGCTCCTTGCCCGAGGCACAGGCCAGCAGAGTAGCGTGTAAATTGGGGCGAGCTTGTTGGAAAACGGCCGTTGCCGCCCGTGCCTCCGGCGACCTGGCGCCATCCATCTCGTTGATAATCGCCCCGGCGCCAATCATGTCTTCCAGCGCCGGGCGCAAGCTACCTTCTGGCCACCAGCGCTCCCCGGCGGCAATCACCGTCACCGATGCCCCGGCCGTCTGGGCAAACTGCGCCACCGCCCAATAGTTGCGCAAACAGCCGGTCAATACAACGCCTTCCCCGGCCAACGTCGTCAGTGCAGAACCATTGGGAGAGGGCAGCACAATGCAGTTTCCGGGGGCCAGGGCTAGCATAGACGCCGGGGCCAGCGAATACCGCCGCCCAAAGCCCGCCAGTTCCGCCTGGCGCTCAGCAGCAAAGGCTTCCGCAGCCTCACCCCGCCCGCCAAAGGGGTAAACCACGGCGCCGCGGCTGACGGCCATGTCCACCGCTGTGGAGAAGGACAGTACGTCGACAATGATGACTACGTCGCTGTGGGAAGAAAGCGCCTTCACGCCATCTTCGCCCCAACCGAAGCGTACGGCGTAATTCTGCCTGATCGTAAAAATGGTGACTGGCCATGAAACCGTATTCCGTGATCCGTAAATCGTCATCCGTAAACCGGTTACGGGTCACGGATAGCGGGTACTTATTTCGCCAAAATTGGGTAGAAGATTTGCGGCCGTTTCCGTTCTACCAGCTTTTCAGCCACGCTGGCCACGCGCAGGAGCAGGTGCTCTTCCCAATGCCGCCCCATGGCCTGCATGCCAATGGGCAGGCCGTTGGCAGCATAGCCCACAGGAAAGCTGATGGCCGGCAGACCAATCAGGTTGCCGGGAATGATGTAGCGCATCAGCTCGGTGACGGTGCTCAGGTCGGAAATGCCATCGGGGATGCCGTCGGCGGGGATAGGGGATGCGGATACGGCCGTTGCCGGGGTCATCACCACGTCCACCTGCTGGTATACTTCTTGGAATATTGCCATAGCTCGCGCTCGCACCTGCTGCGCCCGCAAATAATCTGCGCTGGTAAATACTCGCCCCAGTACCAGGCTTACCCGGGTCGCCGGGGCAAAATCTCCCTGGTGGTTTGGGTAATTGGCCATATTAGTCGCAACTTCTGCCAAAAAGTTCACAGCGTGGGCAATGCGCATGGCGTCCAGTTCCGGTATTTCAATCTCCCGGATAGCGGCACCCGCTTCTGCCAACTTGTTGAGCATCGCCTCATTGGCTGCCACAATGTCCGGTGTGGCGTGGCGGAACCAGGGCCAGTAAACGCCTAAAGTCAGCCTACGCAAATCAGGCGCATTCCAGCCATCCAGCGTTACCGCCGGCTGGTGCTGCGAATTGGGGTCAAGCGCATCCGGTCCGGCCATAACGGCATAAGCCAGAGCGACGTCAGCCACCGTAGCCCCAATTGGCCCCAAATGGCCCATGCTCCAGGTCAGCGGCGCCGCGCCATGCTCGCTGATGCGGCCAAAGGTGGCTTTCAACCCTACCAACCCGCACAGCGCCGCCGGAATGCGAATAGAGCCACCGCCGTCTGCCCCCAGCGATACCGGGCAAAATCCGGCAGCAACGGCCGTTGCCGGGCCGCTGGAGCTGCCGCCGGTGTCGTAGTCGGGGTGATATGGGTTGCGCGTGTGGCCAAAGTGAACGTTGTGCCCGGTGGGATTGATGCCAATCTCGTGCATGTTCGCTTTGCCCAGAAGCAGCGCCCCTGCCGCCCGCAGCCGCGCCACCGTCGTGGCGTCCGATTGCGCCGTAGTTTTGCCCAGGAACTTCGTGCCCACCGTCGTCGGGTAAGGCGTCATGTCCAATTCATCTTTAATGGCCACCGGAACGCCGTCCAGCGCGCTTAAAGGTTGTCCGCTTTGGATACGCTTCGTGGCCGCCTGCGCCTGGGCCAGTACGTCTTCATGGTTGACGGCAATGAAGGCACGCAGCGGTTTGTCGCCCTGGTCGCTGGCGGCGATGGCCTCCAGCACCTTCTCCGCAACTTCGGTGGGAGTAGTTTGCCAGGAACGGTATGCTTGAGCGTAGTCGCCAATGCTGGTAAAGGGGAAGCTTTCGGCGGTAGGAACGGCCGTTTCTGCCAATTTCCCCTCATCGAGCGCCCCGCCCCGCTCTGCCACCGGCGCAAGCGGATAAAGCAGAGGCACTTCTGACAAATGGAGCCGCCGCAATTTGGTTATGCCGCCGTTCTCCAATAAATTGCCCAGCAGCAGCGCCCGCGTCGCCGGGTTGTCTAACGCCGCCGCAAATACACGCAGCGCCCGCCCGCTGAGGCGAGGCAGTTTAACCGATTGCAAATCATAAGCAGCCATGATTCTACCTCCCAAAATAGAATTTTAGCGCAGAGGCGCAGAGATGGTTCCATGAGAACAGTTATGCCAGTGGTAATGGCTCATCGTTAGCCAGGGCGTGGCTTAACGTGGCGTCAACGTCCTCAACGATATAGTCTACCCCGGTTTGCGCAAAACGGAGCGCTGCAGCCAGCGCACCGGCCGTCCCCTTCGTTCTCCAGCGACCATTGCGCATGCTCCACCAGCAGCGCCAGCGCCAGCCCCCGGCCCAGCGTCAGGCCAAAGCGCCGCCCGCCAGCCTCCACGGCGGGGAGGCCTTGCTGCATAGCTTGTCCCAGCCAGCGCTCGGCGTGAGCAACGGCCGTTTTCGCCAATACACCCATGGCTTGTAAACGGCCGTCTTTGGCCGCCGCCGCGCTGCGACCGACCTGCTCCTTCAATGCCTCCAGGCTCTCGTCTTTGCCGATGGCCCGCAGCGCATCCAGCGCCAGCACGTTGGTCGTGCCCTCCCAGATGGGCAGCACCTGGCTGTCGCGCAGCAGCACCGGCAGGCCGGTATCTTCCACGTAGCCCGCGCCGCCAAACGCTTCCAGCACCTCGCTGGCCACGACCACACCCTGCTTGCCGGTGGTCAATTTGGCCAGCGAGGTCAGCAAGCGCAGCAAATCCACCTGCTCGGCGGGCAGTTCACCGCTTTCCTCGCGGCCAATCAAGTCGACCAGGAAAAAGGTGAGATGAAAGGCGGCTTCAAATTCCGCCTGCATTGCGGCCAAGGTGTCCAGGTGCAGCGGTTTGTGGGCCAGGGCTGCGCCAAAGGCGTGCCGCCGCCGGGCGTAATCTCGCGCCAAGGCCAGGCCGCGACGCATGAAGGCCACGGCGCTGATGGCATTCCAGGTGCGGGTCAGGTGCAGCATGGGCACGATGTTGCGCACGCCGTTGGCCAGTTCCATGCACGGGGATGGCAGGCGTGCCGTTCAGGGTCAATTCGGCGGTGGGCACTTTGCGCGTGCCCAGCTTGTCCTTGAGCCGGTGCACGCGAATGTTTTGCAAGGCACCCGCGTCGTCCCGCAGCTCGACATAAAACAAGGCCAGCCCTTTGCCGCCGGGCGGGTTGCCTTCGGGGCGAGCCAGAGTCAGGGCCATGGGGCTGGTGGTGGCGGAGGTGAACCATTTACGGCCGTACAGCCGCCACGCCCCCTCCTCCAATCGCGCCACCGTTTCCGACAGGCCCACGTCGGAGCCGCCGGTGGATTCGGTCATCCATTGGCCGCTGGTCCAAAAGGTGGCCGGGTCGCGGCTGGTGAGGTGGGGCACGGCGCGGTCGATGAGGGGCTGGTTGCCGGAGTTGAGCAAGGTGCGCGTGGCGCCGTCGGTCATGGCCAGGGGGCAGGTGTAGACGTCGCTGGAGGGATGGAAGAGGTAGGCCAGGGCGAATTGGTGGGTGCGGTCGAAACGGCCGTACTTTCCCTCATACGCCTGCCGCCACCAGGCCAAACTCAGCCGCCAGCTTTTCCGCCCGCTGCCACAGCGGGGACACTTCGATCTGGTCGATGCGGTTGCCCCAGGCGTCCCACTTGGTCAAAACGGGCTCGTTCAGCCGGTCGGCCAACTGCAGGCAGTATAGCTCGCCGCCGGACAGCTCGCCCATTTCGCGCAGCGCCGGCTCGATGGCCTGCAAGACTTCCTGCGGCAGCACCCGCCGCAAATAAGAGCGCAGCACGCGATCATCGTCATACTGGTTGCCCAATTCGGGTGGTGATTGATTAAACGGTTGAATTTCCATATACGTTCCCTGCCAGCCAGGCGTAAACGCGCCAGCTAGAAAACGACGCCGGATGAATCCGGCTTCTTAGCCCGGTTAACCGGGCGTTGTTTTTTCGCCCGGCCATTCGTGGCCGGGATCATGATTCTGATTCCAAGGACAGCATTTCTTGCCACCAGGCATCATCATTCGGAGCATAGAATGCCTGTGCTTCTCGCACAACAGGCGGAATTTTGTTGTCCTCAACACGCTCCAAAACAGGGATGACGTTTTGGCGAGCATGGTGTTCTTTTTGCCGCTCCACGTAAGCTATCACATTCGCCAATCGCTTACCATCAAAGGAAAAAGCGCCGTATTCATCCTGCCAATAAAAGCGCGGCTTATCCAAATGTTCCTTGTTGAACCGCGTCGAAGTTACCCCTTTTATTTGCCCCACAAATGTCGCCACGGCAATTTTAGGCGGCACACTAGCGACAATGTGCACGTGATCCTCAATGCCACCTATGGCAAAAACCGTCCCGCCCAGGCCAATGGCTTTTGTGCGCAAATAATTGTAGATGATGGGTTCGATTTCTGGTGTGATCAATGGGGCGCGTAATTTTGTCGTCCACACAAAATGATAAAAAAGGCGGTAATAAGGCATAATTTCCTTTCGCCAGGGCGTAAACGCCCCCGGCTAGAAAATGGCGCCGGATTAATCCTGCTATTCATGTTTATTAGCCCGGTTTACCGTGCGCTGTTTTTTTGCTCGGTCATTTATGGCCGGGTGGCAGATGGTTAAATAATGCCATCAGCCAAACATACCCCTTTGCCACATTGATTCAATATCAGCTTCATTGTAGCCGATTTCGCCCAATACCTCGCGGGTGTGCGCGCCGAGGGGCACGCCAATGTGGCGGTATGCGGGTTGGGCGTTGGAGAATTTGAAGGGGCTGGCGATTTGGGGTTGGGTGGAGCCATCCGGTTTGGGGACGCTGGCCACCATGCCCCGCGCCTGCACCTGAGGGTGCTGCAACGCTTCCGGCACGGTCAGCACCGGTTCCACGCAGACGTCGAGGGGGTCGAAAACGGCCGTCCACTCCGCCAGGGTTCCCTGCGCAATGACTGCCCGCACTTCCCCCTTCACCTGCTGCTGGATAGCCCAATCAGGCTGCAAGCCGGGTCCAACCAGGTCAGGGCGGCCAATGGCGGCGCAAAAGCCTTGCCAGAATTTTGGCTCCAGGCTGCCCACGGAAAGGAAACGGCCGTCTTGCGTCTCGTAGTAGTCATACACCGCCCCGCCGTTGAGCGGCATCTGTTCCCGGTCAGGCGTTTCCCCTCCCACCAGGTACTGGCTGGCCAGGTGTGCCTGCCACGCCAAAGCCATGTCCAACATGCTTACGTCCACCCGCTGCCCTTCGCCCGTTTGCAGGCGCTGAATCACCGCCGCCAAAATGCCCAAAATCGCCCCAAAAGAGCCGCCGCCCATGTCCGCCACCTGGACGCCAAGGGCCACCGGGCCGCAGGTGCGATGACCGGTGTAGCTCATGATGCCCGACAGCGCCATGATGGTGTTGTCGTGGCTGGCGTGAGCCTGGTATGGGCCGGTCTGCCCAAAGCCAGAAACAGAGCAAAAAATGACGTTGGGATTGACGGCGCGCAGTGCGGGGTAATCAATGCCCAGCCGGGCCATCACGCCGGGGCGAAACTGCTCCAGCACAATGTCGTACCCGCCACCCTCAGCCGCCACCAGCCGCTTGACCACTTCAACCGCGCCGGGCTGCTTCAGGTTCAGAGCCAGCGAGCGCTTGCTGCGGTTGAGCACGGCGTGCCAGGCGGAGGTATCGCCGTCGAAGGGAGGCATGGCACGCACCAAATCGGGGCGGCCCGGCGCTTCTACGCGCAGTACGTCCGCACCCAGGTCGGCCAGCAGCATGGTGGCAAAGGGGCCGGGCAAGAGGGTAGAGAAGTCGAGGATTTTGAGGGATGAGAGGGGTTGGTTCATGAGCGTGATTCCGCGCCGTTGTCAGCCCCATCTGCTTCTGCGGCTGGTGAAGATACCAAAACCTTGTCGACCCGCAGCCCATCCATGTCCAGGATTTCAAAGCGTAAATTTGCCCAGTCGAAAAATTGACCTTCTGAGGGCATTTCTTGCAGAACGGACATCATGAATCCCCCAACGGTTTGGTAGTAACCTTCGCTGATACGCGGCAAATCGTCCAGGTCTAGCAGCTCGAGCAGTTCCTCAATGGGCATCATGCCATCAACTAGCAGGGAGTTGTCCTGCCGTCGCGTCACGTAAGGCGTTGCGGGGGTGTCAATGTCGCCCACGATGGCTTCTAGCAAATCATTGCTGGTTACCAACCCCTCCAAGCCGCCGTATTCATCGAAAACCAGGGCCATGTGTACATGTTCCTGCTTGAGACGCTCCAAAAGTTCCAGAGCGAACATCGTCTCCGGCACGTACAGCGGGGGGTGTAAAATGGTGTCCAGGTTAAATTCGCCGTTTGAGAAGTTCTGCTTAAGCAAATCTATGACTTCGACGTAGCCAATTACGTGATCAAGGTCGGTATCGGCTACAGGGAAGCGTGAGAATTCTTTGTCGGCAATTTTTTGACGCAAGGTATCCAACGTTTCATGACGTTCTAGCCACACAATTTCGCGGCGCGGAGTCATCAGGGAACTGACCTGGCTGTCACTGAGGCGGAAGATGCGTCTGACCATTTCTGGCTCTTCCGGTTCGAAGATGCCAACCTTTGCCCCTTGCTGCATCATGATGGCGATCTCTTCATCTGTGATGGCGGGTTCTGTTGAGGGCTTGACGCCCAATAGGCGGGTCATGAATTGGGTAGAAGCGCTCAGCAGCCGCACGAAAGGGTAAACGATTCGCGAGAGGCGATACATGAAAGGGGCAACGGCCGTTGCGACCCGCTCAGCATTCTGCAAAGCCAGATTTTTGGGGACCAATTCGCCGATAACCAGAGAGAGATAGGTGATAATGGACACCACGATGGCCGCGGCAACCGGATTGCTGTAGCGCAGAGGCAGCCCAGCAGCTTCGAGCAGGGCTGCCAGGTCTTGGGCCAGGGTAGCCCCGCCAAACACGCCGGCCACAATGCCAATGAGGGTGATTCCGATCTGTACCGTGGAGAGAAAATCCTCAGGATCGTCAGCCAATGATAGGGCCAGTTGCGCCTTCTTGTCCCCTTTTTCCGCCCGCTGCTGTAAACGAGGCTTGCGTGCCGAAACAATGGCAATTTCGGACATGGCAAATATTCCATTGATCATGATAAGTATTAAAATGATAAAAATCTCAAGAAAGATTGAACTATTCATAATTTAGGTATTGAAATGAAAAACCAGGAGTCAAAGTATCTCTAATCGTTGGCCTCGTACACCATGATGCCTTTTTCTTCGCGGGCGGTGATACGGCCGTCTTCCAGCAGCAAGTCCACGTACCCCAGGGCCATCCACAGCCCGGCAAACTGAATGGCCAGGGGGCGGTCGGCGTAAAGGTGGGCGGTGATGGTCGCGGCGGTGTGGCAACCACCCTGGATGCAGGCATACGCCTCTTCTTTGCGGCGCGTAATCCGCTGGCGCTGCTGCTGCACCAGGGCGCGGTGGTCATGAAAAATCTCGCCGTGACCAGGGTAAACGACGTCCACGTCCAGCGCTTCCACCACTTCCAGGGAGCGCATAAAGGTGGGCAAAGAAGGTTCACGGGTACGGCCGTTCCGGGGTAGTTCCACCACTGGCGTAGGCGTGCGCAGCAGCAGCATGTCTGACGAAATAAGCTGCCGCGTTTCCGGCTGGTAAAAGATGGTCTGATGGCTGCAATGGCCGGGGGTGAGCAGCACCTGCCAATCCAGGCCGCCCAGCCGGATGGTGGCGTCATTGGCGTAGGCGTGCAGCGCCTCTTCCGGCACGTCCTCGTAATTATAAGCCACAATCTCGAAATACTTGAGAATGTACTGGTGCATGTGCGGCGGCAGGCCCGTTTGGGGCAGGAAGTTGTCCCGATAAAAGGAAGTGCGCTTTTGCCAGTAGTCACTGAAATGAATGAGGCGTGGGGCTACAACGGCGGCCGTTTCCAGCGGCACCCCCCCTTCCAGCCACAAACGGTTAGCCTGCCCAAAATGGTCAACGTGGCCGTGGGTCAGCACCACGCGAGACAAATCGCGGGGCGTCAGACCATTTTCGGCCAATGCCGCCAGCAGCGCTTGCCAGCTTGCCTCGGACTTGACGCCGGTATCCACCAGCACCGGTTCCGGCGCGGTGAACAAATAAGCGTTCACTGGCCCGGCTTCGTATTCTGTAGGTAGTTCGATGCGAATGGGTTGGGTCATTTTTTAGTCTGGTATTGTGCCACAATACAGCGGTTTTCCACCGCTGACGTGTCCGCATTCTGATTATACACCACTCTCCCCTATGAACCTGGGCCTGCCAGAGGGAGCGAGGGAGAACGAAGCGGTGGTTTGCAATAAAACTCATGTCTGGCGCGTATTGTTTCTCAATCCCGGCATAAACCATGCCAGCCTTTTCCATGACGCGGCGCGAAGCTTCATTTCCCAGGGCGCAGTCAGCCGTAACCTGCGGCGCTTTGAGCACGGTAAAATTGTAGTTAATGACTGCCTGCACCGCCTCTGTCATATAACCACGCCCCCAATAAGCACTGGCTAAGGCATAACGAAGCGCTATCTCCCCTTCCACGGCCTGCAGCGCCGGGGTAAAGGGCGGGCGGCGTTCCGGCTCGCTGCAAATCCAGCCGATGAGGTCGCTGTTCTGGCGCAGCACAATGGCCAGGCTTACCCTCTCTTTTTGCGCCATTTGCTGCCGCAGCCAGCGATAGGCATCGCTAGAGGTCGCCAGGGAAAAGGTCCAGCGACTTACGGCCGTATCGCTGAAAAGCGCCATGACCGCCTGCCAATCTTTGGGTTGAAACGGCCGTAACACCAGCCGCGTCGTTTCAAGAGGTTCCATCAGCCCCTTCTGCCAAACTGGCCAGCATCTTGCGCAGTTGGGCGGCATGGCCGTGGGTGCGGTAATATTCGTGGACGTTTTGCCAGGGGCCGGTTTGGGGAACGGCCGTTTCGTATGGGTAATCCACCAACGCAATCACATCGGCATCCTTTGGCGGGTCAGCGGGAATACCGCGAGCCAGGGCAGCGCGGCAGGCCGCTTCCATCTTGTCGTAGTAAGCGATGTTGTCGCGCAATAGCTGCGGGCCGATGTCAGTGGGGGCATGGCAGTAGAGGACGGTCGCGGCGTTCAGCGCGGCCAGCCTGGCCAGCGACCGGCGCATTTCCGGCAGCCCTGCCGCCGTGCGCGCCATGGGGTAGGGCAGTTCGGCAGCGTCAGCGGCCAGCAGCGTGCTAATTTCCGGAATGTACAATGAGGCGTGGTCGACGGTGTGGCCGGGCGTGGCCACGAGTTCCAACGTCAGGTCGCCGCCGTCAATGGTCAGGGTCTCATCAAAGAGGATGGTGGGCGGCGTGGGCGTCACGTCGCCAAAGATTTCCGGCTCGTCAGCCTGCAAGCGCTGCAGGTATGCCACAGGATCTGGCTCGCTAAAAATAGGCACGCTGGCACGGCGGCCAATAACAGGCGCGCCCATGGCCGTAAAAAGCTGGTTCCCCCAACAGTGATCGTAGTCGGCATGGGTGTTGACAACCAGGAGAGAGCGGCTGCCGGTGAGATACGGCCGTGCCGCATCAAGTAATTTTTCGGCCGTTGCCGCGTTAATCATCGTGTCTACCACCACCACGTACCGCTGGGTGACAATGATAAAGGTATCCACCAATGGCGCGTTGCGGCACACCAGAATGCGCGTGTCCCAGCCACCATTTTCTACAAGCTCAACAGAATTACTGTGACTCATTTTTCCTCCGGTGTACGGTTATCAGTGGTCAGTATTCAGAAGCTGACCGTTTACTGCCAACCGCTTACTGATTACTGAGAAGGCTGCAACGGCCGTTCTTCTTCACCATTCCACAAGCGGTATAACTGCACTGCCCGGTGCAGCATCCACAAAATGGTTTCTCCCGCTTCCAGCCCACCGCTGATGGTTTGCCAGATGCCAGAGCGGCCCCGCCGACCGCTGGAGAGCAGCAAGATTTGCTCTTGTTCATTGACGATGATAGCCTGCACCGCAACAGGGAATGTGGCAAACGGCCGTTCCCCGGCACTCAATATCGTGGGATGTTCCATACCCGTCCCTTTAAGGTCGCCAAACCTCATACACCCCCTGCTCCCAATCTTTGATGCCGAAAGCGTAAAATTTGGAGAAGCGCCGGTCTGACGCGCCGCCAGGCAGATTGACGTACATTTCGTCGGTGGCCATGTCGCAAATGATGCGCAAGGAGGCAGCAAGGGCGGTCGGTGCGCCCCACCGCTTCAAAAATCTGGCTTTGGGGAATCGGTGGCACGGCTGCCAATGTGCGCCAGCTCAATATCAAAGCCCAGCCATCCAGGTAACTGCCCGCCAAAGAAAAAGTTGTGGATGGTGACGCGGCGGGTTTCGGCGTGAGGAACGGCCGTTTCCGCCAAACCTTTTGCAATAGCCTTCCGCAGCACTGTCTCTCGTTCTTGCGCGCCAAACCAGGCGCTGGTCTCTTGCAACAGCACGCGGTCGAAATTGCCGTGCAGCATGGCAAATAGCCCTGTTTTTTGCATTACGTGCGTCAGCACCTCTGTGCCCAGCCCTTCTTCGCCAAAAACCATATTCACATAAGCCTTGTACACCCGCTCAAATAGCGTAGCCCCCAGCGAATCGGCGTCGTAGCGCAGATTCCAGTCGCGCAGCAGGCTACCATTTTCTGTGTCCGGCAGCAGCGGGCGCAGCAGCGGCATAAAGGCCTCCGCTTGCAGCGAATAGCGGTCGTAATGGATACGCTGCATGTCATCGGCTGTTAGCTTCTCCTTCTGTTGCAGCAGTTGGCGAATGCGGTCCGCGCGGTAGCTGGACATGGGCAGCGTCATGGGCTGCACCTGGCCCAGGGCGTTCAAGTCCTGGTTGGCGGTGACGACGAGGCCCTCGGCAGGGTTCAGGATGCGGGGATGTTCGTGGGGATCAGCATAGCCCTGCCAATCGTGGGCAGGGTCCCAACCCAGGTAGGGCAGCAGCCCGGAGCTGCCCGCCAGTTTGTTAGGATATAGACCGCCAAGCTGGTAGCCAATGTTACCTTCAGCGTCAGCAGCCACCCAGTTGAAGGCGGCAAAGGTTAGCCCGGCAAACGCTTCCAGCGCTTCCGGCACCCTTTGGGCCTGGAAGACGCGAAAAAAGCTGCTCATGGAGGCCGCGCCGGTGCCGCCATGCTGCCGCGACGCCCAGGCAAAGGCCAGATAGTAACCATCCCCCGTTTTCTCCGGATCGCCTTCCAGCAGGCCGTGCTCCGTTTCGTAAATGCGCAGGGTGACGGGCTCCTTTTTCTTGGGGCAAATGGTTTCTTCGCGCACTTGCAGGGGGAGCCATTCATCGCCGCGCCGGTAACGGCCGTCCCGCACCTCCTCCACAAAATAGTCCACCGCATCCATGGTGCCGTAGGTGACCGACCAGGCCAGGTGACGGGTGCGCCCCAAGGCCATAACGGGCACGCCGGGTGGGGTCGCGCCCATCAAATAGCCATCGGGGGTAGTGAGAACGGCCGTATACCAGATGGAAGGTAGCTGCAATGCCAGGTGCGGGTCGCCACACAGAATGGCCTGGCCTGAAGCAGACCGCTCCGGGGCTACCGCCCAATTGTTGCTGGCGTGGAAGCTGGGCAGCAGATGATGCCACTTCACTTCCGGCGGCACCATGGGCGCGTCCAGCTTTACCTGCCGCAGCAGATTAACATAATCATCGGTTATTTCCTCGGTGATGGCCGGGAACAGCTCCTTCACACGGGCGGCGTCTATGCCTTCCCGCAGCAATTGGATGATGAATTTCTCCATTTCGCCCTGGGATTGGGTCAGGCCAACAAAGCCCATCATATTGGCAACGAGCAGCACGTCGGCCACGGTCCAGTCGTCGGGCTTGTAACCCACCAGGCGGAATTCAAAGGGGGTTTTGTTTTGCTGAACGGCCGTGTTCACACCCTGACAGTACGCTTCTAGAATCGTCCGCGTCTCGGGCGGCAGCAGCGCAGCTTCCGACTCCGCCTGACGAAACAGGCCAATCCAGCGCATGTACCTGTCAATAGAGATGAGGTCGGCACTGCTCATCAGCTTTTCCGACGCCTGCCCCCGCCCGATGAGCTTGAGCAGCCCCATGTGCATAGCCCGGTCTGTGCCGTGCATGTACCCCAGGCCGTAATATTGGTCGAGTTCGGTATGGGCGTGAATGTGCGGAAAGCCGTGGGCCAGGCGCGTGATGTGAATTTCACTGTGAATACCGGGAATAAGCATCTCTATTCCTCCTTAAACGTCCAATCCTTCCCGCCCCAGCATGCCCAGCATCAGCGACAGTTCGGCCCGGTGATGAATTTCATGTTCAATAACATGCCAGATTATCCAGTTCAGGGAGAAGGCTGCCTCACGAAAAGGTCTGGTTTGGGGTAGGTCGTCGAGGGTCAGCCCTGCCAATATGGTCAGGCTGCGTTGGTGGACTGCCGCCAGCAGCGCTCTAATGGCAGCGATGTTGGGGTAATCAGCCGGGGCATAATCTGCGCCGTCATCCACTGCCTGCATGATCACCTGCTGATACCAGAACTGCTCCGCATCGGCGATGTGCAGCATGACCTGCCCCGCCGTCCAGGAATCCGGGTACGGCCGAAAGGGCAGCTCGGCGTCCTGAAACTTGGCAATGGTGACCAGGGTATCCTGATGAATTTGCTCCCAATGCTGAAAAAACTGGTCAAGGGTCATAAGTCACCTCGTTTTTGCAAGCCGGGCGTCATTGCGGGCCCGGGCTCAATAATCCTGAGAAACGGCCGTTTCCCGCCAGATGCGCCAGATGACGTCTTCATCGCGCACCTGGTCGATCACCAATCCCGCTTTTTGCAGCACGCGGTGCGAGGCTTTGTTATTTTTCAGCGTCACCGCGCGCACAATCTGGCACTCCGGCTGGGTCCAGGCCCAGGCCAGCAGTGCCTCCACCGCTTCTGTAGTATAACCCTTTCCGCGGTGAGCAGGCGCAACGCCATACCCAATTTCAACCTCGCCACGGCTGTTAGGCGGCCCTTTGTAGCCAATGAGGCCCACGCCTACCGGGGCGGCTTGCAGCCGCATCAGCCAGTAAGTGTACCAAAGGTGGTTAGCCGGTTCTGCCACCCCTGCGGCTTCTTGCATCTTCTTCACCTTGGCTGACATGGCCAGCAGCACCACCTCGTTGGTCACCCCGCCAGCCATTTTCACGCCCAACTGCGCCTCAATGTCTGCCTGACCGCGCAGCCAGGTTTGCAATTGCACCAGCGTCAAGGGCTGCAAAATCAAGCTTTCTGTTCGAAAATCCGTCATCAAACTTCCTGCTTATCATTACGGCGACGAAAAGGACCGCGCAAATCAAGCTGCCGCTCGGCCACCATTAAAATGAAGCTGGACAATACGCCCAACCCCAGGACAATGTAAATCATGGTGAAAATTTTACCGGCGCTGGTCTGGGGTGAAAAATCACCATAGCCTACCGTCGTCAGGGTAATCAGGCTGAAGTAGAGGGCGTCCAGCCACGACCACCCTTCTACCTGGTGGTAAAAGAGCATGCCAGACAGCAGCAGTAAAATGACTAAAACCAGCAGCCCGCGAAACTGCGGGTCTTTCAGGCCGCTGGCAATGGCGCGCACAAAGCGCACAAGAAAAAGAACAAGACCGATTCCAGGCATAAGAACTCCGTGTTTAGAGGCGAAAATTGATTAAACCCCAGAAATATGGGTTGGAGATTAGAGACTGGAGACAGGAAAATCTCCAGTCTCCAGCCTCCCAACAAAGTTAGATGCTGGATGCGCCCGCACCTAAGCGTCGCTCACTTCGCGGGCGGCGCGGGCCATGATGGGAATCATCGGGCCCATGGCGGCAAAGCGCTGGTCTTGGGTCTGCCCACGCACGTAGCGGATGTAAATTTGGGCAATGATGACGGTAAGGCGGAAAAGCCCCAACGCATGGTAAAAGCGAATGTCGGCTACGGAACGGCCGCTTCTTTCTGCATACCTTTGCACCAATTCCGCGCGCGTCAAGAAACCCAACTCTTCGCCCCCGGGCATCATGGCCGCCGCGCGAAAGTAGGGCGGGTCGGTGGGTTCCACCCAGTAGGTGAGCAGCGCACCCAAATCGTTGAGGGGGTCGCCCAGGGTGCACATGTCCCAGTCAAAGACGGCCACAATTTTGCCCGGGTCGTTGTCCGCCAGCATCACATTATCCAGCTTGTAATCATTATGCACCAGGGAAACGGCCGTTTCCTGCGGCATATTTTCACCCAACCAGCGATACACAATATCCATGTCCGCCAAATCTTCGGTCTTGGCCGCGTGCCACCGTTTGTACCAGCCCGCAATCTGCCGCTCAATGAAGCCTTCCGGCCTGCCCAAATCGGCCAGCCCCAGGGCGGCAAAGTCTACGGCGTGAAAATCGGCCAGGGCGTCTACCAACGCCTCGCTCATGCGGCGCGGCGCGGCGGGCATACCCGCAAACTCCGGCGGGATTTGGCGGCGCACCACCACGCCCTGCCGCCGTTCCATAACGAAGAACTCTGCACCGATAACGGCCGTGTCCGCACAATGTAGAAACGCCTGCGGCGCATAAGGGTACGCTTGGTGCAGCACGGAAAGCACCTTGTACTCGCGGCTCATGTCGTGGGCCGACCTGGCCACCGGGCCCAGGGGCGGGCGGCGCAGCACGTACTGGTGTGTCCCGTAATCCAGCAAATAGGTGAGATTGGCCGCGCCGCCGCCGAACTGCCGCACGGCTAGCGGTTGGTCGCTGCCCGGCAGCCTGCCGCGCAGGTGGTCAGCCAGCTTTTGCTCGTCAAACTGCTCATCCGGCCGTACCGGAATGGTGTCGTTCATCGCTTGTTTTTCTCGCTGATCGGAAAGGTTCAATCTTGGAAGTTGAACCAATCTGGTTATTTTGGGGTGTGGTGGTGAGAACAGCAATTGCGGCTAATGCTTGCTTCAGTGAGTGAGGGCTGGACAGTTGCGATTGCCCAACGGAACAAATAAATAAGCTCGAGTCTCGCCACTCCGTTGCAAGCGTTATTTGGCCTATTTTTTCGAATCCAATGATTTCCAAGCAGTCCGTGATACCCGTCCAATAAAACCAATCCGCTCATAAAATGAGATAATCCAGGCAGAATGTATTTCGTCGTCGTCGTAGACTTGGTACCAATATTCGACAATATCACGCTCGCGATGATGATATTCCATTGTATCCAAAAACCCTGGGGGTATCTGATATCTAAGGACATCGGGCCACACTTGCCGATCAGATACCGGTGATAAAACTTGATGATGATAACAAAGACCTCTAACGATCTTTTGTATAATTCTCAGCACTCTTAGATCTTCGGCCGGATAAATCATATGCCGGTCTTTACCTTCAATTTTCACCGGTTTCAAAAGGTCAAAAAGGTCGTTTATTCGTCTTAGTCCATCTACTTGATCAAAACTGCGGTTAACGGGACCATTCCAAAGCTCCTGCCGGGGGGGATTAGGATTTCCTGCAAGCATTAATACGTTTCGAAAATGTGCTTCATCATCCGCCCAACTATTATTGCAATCGTTGCAGGCGGGAATGGTGAGTCTCTGAGTTTTAGATATTTTCTTTGACTTTGGATAAAGGCATTTAGGAAATACATGCTCTTTGTCATAAGTCGAGACTGTTTTTCCACAATAGCCGCAAGTTCTTTTCATAATAAGGATATGTTCAGGCAAATTTTTAGGCCTAAGTTTGTTAGGCTGCATAGTGCAACCTAAACTTTTAGCTGATGCGGTTTATACCGCAAATTTACGATATAAACCGTACTTGGTTTGGCACTTCCGTTTGGCGGTGATGCTGAATGTTGCCCAATGCTCTTTGCTTCGGCTTTCTTCATCTTTACATTCAATTTAGACGATTTTTAGACGAAAATTAGACGATTAGCCAGGAATTAAGGACTGCACCTAATCTCTAATCTCCAGTCTCCAATCTCTAATCCCCATATTTCTGCAAAATGCGCCGCGCCACCGACCATTTATGCACCTCATCCGGCCCGTCATAAATGCGGGCGGCGCGTTCATGGCGATACCAGAAAGCCAGCGGCAGTTCGTCGGTCATGCCCATGGCGCCATGCACCTGAATGGCGCGGTCCAGCACGCGCTGCAGCACCCCAGCCACGTGGAACTTAATCAGCGAGACGGCGTCGCGGGCGGCGTACTGGCCGTGGCGGTCAATCTGGTCGGCGGTGTGCAGCACCAGCAGGCGGGCGCTGTCCATTTCGGCGCGGCTCTCGGCCACCCAGTTTTGCACGGTTTGCATGTCGGCTAACGGCCGTTCCGGAGCCACCTCCCGCCGCACAGCCTGGGCACACATCAAGTCAAAGGCGCGCTCGCAAATGCCCAGCCAGCGCATGCAGTGGTGGATGCGCCCCGGCCCCAGCCGCTCCTGGGCCATGGCAAAGCCCGCCCCTTCTGCGCCCAGTAAATTCTCTTTGGGCACCCGCGCACCGTCGTACATAATCTCCGCATGGCTGAAGGGGCCGACGCCGCGCTCGCCCATGACGGAGGTGTTGCGCACCAAGCGGTAACCGGGGGTGTCGGTAGGCACAATGATCATGCTGGCGCGCTGGTGTTTGGCCGCTTTGGGGTCGGTGACGGCCATGACAATGGCAAAGGTGGCGCCGTCCCCGGCAGTGGTGAACCATTTGTGGCCGGTGATGGTGTAGTGGGTGTCGTCGGAAACGGCCGTTGTGCTCAGCCACGTAGGGTTAGACCCCGGATTTTCTGGCTCGGTCATGGAAAAGCAGGAACGAATTTCTCCCTCCAGCAGCGGGTAGAGAAACTGCTCTTTTTGCGCCTCCGTGCCGTGCTCGATAAGAATTTCCATATTCCCGGCGTCGGGGGCCTGGCAGTTGAAGACGTAGTGCCCCAGCGGCGAGCGGCCCAGCACTTCGCTGACCAGGCCATGCTCCAGCAGCGACAGCCCCATGCCGCCGTAATCGCTGGGAATTTGCGGCAGCCAAAGGCCGAGGTTTTTCGCCTTATGGCGCAGGGCATCCAGTTGGGGCATGAGGGTATCAAAATCGTGCAGCAGGAAATGGCGCTCCAAGGGCACAATTTCTTCGTCCACAAATTCGCGCACCGTGCGCAGCAGCATTTGTATTTCCTTGGGGATAGTGAAGTTCATCGACAGTTCCTTTTCAGTGTTCAGTCGTCAGTAATCAGTGATCAGTATTCGGTCATCGGTGGTCAGATTTGGGAGTGGTGAAGTATGTGGGAGCGGCGTCACGAATGACTTTGGATGTGCAGAACAAATTGGATTTTGACATCATACTACCTAACATGCGACCAATTTCCAGAGAATTATCAACTAACCTTTCCCCTTCTGCTGCAGATAGATAGCCGCAGTCAACGGCCGTTTCTATCCAATGCTGTGTCTCTTGATGCTCGCCATCGGCATCAGTTAGCTTACTCACAAAATGGTTTTCATAACGTCGCCTGGCCCACGCTTCAGCAATTTGCGCCCCAATTGATCGCGATGAACGCCGTACCTGGTCGATCAAAGAATAGGTTTCTTCTTGGGGAAACCGCTGCGTAGCTCGAAAAATCCCCTGTGCCGATCGTCTTGCTTTCTGTTAAACAACGAGATCGCGAAAACTTTCCACATACGGCAAGGAGCTCATTTACCACCTCCTGTTTGACATTTGTCAGTAAGTCAGTGATCAGGTCCCACTGAATACTGAATACTGTTTACTGAAAACTGATACCACTGCCTACCATCTGCCCGCCGTCTACCATAAAAGTGGCGCCGGTGGTGAAGCTGGAGGCAGCGGAGGCCAGGTACAGGGCGATGCCGGTGAGTTCGCTGGGGTCGGCCATGCGGTTTTGGGGGATGGTTTGCAGAACGGCCGTATTCACCTGCGGATTCCCCCACAGCGCCGCGCTAAATTTCGTCTTCACAAAGCCTGGGGCAATGGCGTTGACCTGGATGTTTGCCGGCGCCAGTTCCACCGCCAACACTTCGGTCAGCATGAGCACGGCCGCTTTACTCACCGAGTAAACGCCCATCATCGGCTGCGGCTTCCTACCGGCGATAGAGGCGATGTTGATGATTTTGCCCCCGCCCCGCGCCTGCATGTGCGGCACGCACGCCTGGGCCATGCGAAAATACCCTTTCACGTTCACGTCTAAAATTTTGTCCCAATGGCTCTCTTCGGCCGTCAGCAGCGGGCCAAAATGGGGGTTGGTGGCCGCATTGTTCACCAAAATATCCACACCACCATAGGTTTCCACCGTCTGGGCCACCAAAGCCTGCACCGCCTCGCCTTCCCCAGTGTGGGCGGCCACGGCAATGGCTCCTTGCCCACGTTCCCAAAACTGCTCCACCACTTCGTTCAGCGCTTCCTGCTTGCGGCTGGAGAGCACAACTTTGGCTCCCGCAGTGGCCAGCGTTTCGGCAATGGCCAGCCCAATACCGCGAGAGGCTCCAGTTACAATTGCCACTTTTCCTGTCAAATCAAACTTATCCATCATGTTCTCCAAAATTTAATACAAAGAGACAAAGAAACGAAGGGACACAGAAATCATAGTCAGGTATGAAGAATCTGGCAAAACAAAAGCCCCTCTTACCGAAACTAGAGGGGCTTTCACCATTTACGCAAGATTTGATGCTCCGCTACGGGCCAGCAAATTCTCCCAGCGGGTCAAACCGCTCGAAGTAAATGTGAGGGTCAGAGGTATGCACCCAGACCCAAAGTTCGTTGGGGGCATTTTCGGACCAGTAGTACACCCATTCGGCAGCTCGCGGCGGCATATTGACGCAGCCGTGGCTGTGCTTATAGCCAAAGCGATCGTGCCAAAATGCGCCGTGCAGAGCAATGTCGTCGTCAAAAAACATGGTGTGGGGCACATCTTCAATGAAGTAGTAATCAACCTGGCCTTCTGCGCCGGACATCTTGGTTTGCAAATGGCGGCTCCACACCTGGAACAGCCCCTCGCGGGTGGGCCAGCGGTTGAGGCCGCTGGAAACCAGCCCGGCGTAAACCATGCGGTCACCTTCATAGGCGGCAAAGCTTTGCTCGTAAAGATCGACTTCTACCCAAAACTCGCCTGCGCCTATTTCTTCGGGGCGCACGTTTACGTCGATTAAGCTGACGAAGGTTTGGCGCACCCAATAGCCACCACCTATGTTGTACCACAGCCACTCGCCATCATCTTCTTGCACGGTCACGGCGTCGTAAACCTGAAAGAATGTGTAGCGATCGAGCTTGGGTGTTCCCGGTTCATGCTCTGCCCCTGGAGTACGACTGGGAAAAACGGGAGCAAGAATCCAGCCAAACGGCCGTTCCGGTTGGGCCGTTACCTCAAAACCCGAAAAACTGGGCTGGCTGACAATACGCAAATCCTCAGCCCGCACATATTCGTCGGGATTGATGACGTACCAGACCTGCCCTTCGCTTTCCACCGCATTTTGCACCGTAGAGAAGAGGAAGCCGTCACCCACGTTGCGCACAATGGGTGCTGCCAGGCTGGGTGCAGCATAGACGTTTATCAAATCATTCAGCCGCGCATAGGTGCGATTGCGAATGATGCTGCCCTGAATGGGTTCCGGTTCGACAAAAGTAGGCTGAGAAGCTTCGCTGGTACAGACATGGCCCACGCTGTCGGTGTAGACGTAGCAGTTGGCCGCTGCTGCCGGATCCGCCGACAGCAACCATGCGGCTACCCCTACCCCAATCATGAAACTTAATAGCCAAATTCGACGCTTCAAGATGTTATCGCTCCTAACTTGTTTTCTGTAGTTTAGCATGTCTTACACGTTTCGTGAAAATGGAAAGCAGACGTTTTGCCTACACCTTCACCATTTCTGCATGTTGATTTTAACACACGCGGGAAACGGCCGTTTCCATCTCCCATCCTATCTCAACAACTCCTCATGTACCTGCCCATAAAAAAAGCCAGGCCGCTCATCTTGCAGCCTGGCTTGCCTCACATGTTGGGTAGCCAGCTACTTCGCTTGTTTTTCATCTTTCTCTTCGGCTGGTTGCGCCTTTAGTCCAGGAAGCTGGCTGATGGCGCTCATCAAATCCATGCCCGTCAGCGCCTCAATGGTTGCCGGTACCTGAGCAATGATATTGGTCACATCCTGCGTCACCCTCGACGCGCCTGCCCCGCTGCTATTGTCGCCGCCGCTGCTCACAATCACAATCCGGTCTGTTTTCGACAGAGGCTGGGCTATCGCTGCCGCAATCTCCGGCAGGCTGTCCAAAAGCTGCTGAATAATAGCCGCCTGAGTGTATTCCTTCCAAGATTCAGCCTTTTTCAGCGTCGCCTCGGCTTCGGCCAAACCTTGCTGGCGAATAACCTCCGCCTCAGCCAAACCTTTTTGCCGCAGAATTTCTGCTTCTGCCAAACCTCTGGCCTTGGATGCGTCCGCTTCCGCCTGGCCCTTCTGGCGAATGGCTTCTGCCTCACCAGACGCTTCTGTTTGCAGTTGGAACTGCCGCGCTTCGGCCAGAGTCTGGACCTTATGCCGTTCTGCTTCGGCGGGTTTGCGTACCGTGGCGTCCAGCTCCTTCTCCCGCCGCGACACTTCTTGCTCTTGCACCTCAATAGATTTGCGCTTGGCAACAACCTCAACTTCCACTTCTTCGGCCTTCACCTGCTGATTGGTTATGTTCATCTGCAGCGTGTAAGCCAGTTCCGCTTCCGCCTTCTTGCGGTTGGTTTCCGCCTCATATGCCGCCTTTTGTACCTCAAAATCCTTGCGGCTTTCCGCAATCTTCGTTTCGGCCGTAAATTTGGCTGACTCCCCTTCCTGACGGGCACGGGCGCTTTCAATCGTGGCGTCGCGAGCTGCTTCCGCCTCGCCAATGGTGGCGTCTCGCTTTACCTGGGCAATGCGCGGGCGGCCTAAAGCTTCCAGGTATCCCTCAGCGTCACTGATGTCCTTAATCACGAAGGAAACAATTTCCAACCCCATGCTGGCCATATCTTCACCAGACACTTCTTGCACCTTTTGCGCAAAGGCTTCGCGATCCTTGTAAAGCTGTTCCACCGTTAGCGTGCCCAGGATGGCGCGCAGGTGACCGGCCAGGGTTTCGTGGGCGACGTGCTCAATTTCTTCTTGGGTTTTTGAAAGGAACTGAATGGCGGCCGTTTTGATCGAGTTCTCATCACTGCCAATTTTAGTTTGGGCTACCCCATCTACTGTAACAGGCACACCCTGTATGGTGGGCACGTCGGGGGTGGTGATATCAATCGTCATGATTTCCAGCGATAGGTCATCGACCCGCTCCAAAATAGGCCAGATGAAGGATCGGCCGCCTGTAACGATGCGGAACTTGCTTTCAATTCCCTGCAAATCGCGATCTTTATGCCCCTCACCCCGCCCCGAAATAACCAATACCTGGTTGGGGCCAACTTTCTTGACGCGGCTGGCGTAGACGAACAATACCGCAAAAACGATAAACACAACTGCCGGGATAACTACAGCCAATATACCTTCCATTGCATTTCCCTCCACGAGGATTCAGTAGGTTAAATAAACAGTTTTTCCTTTAAAAAGGCCAGGGGATAATTTTTATTACCCTTCATCAACAGGCGTTACGACAGCAACTCGCCCAGTAATACGCTCGATACGCACCAGCACACCGCGCTTAATTTGCTTCCCTGTATTGGAGCGCGCGCCCAGCTTGACCCGACCGCTCACATTGTCATAGGCAATTTCGCCCAAACCGTTGGCCGGAATGGTGGTTATAACTTCTACCTGTCTGTCTAAAGCGTCGCGCTGCAAGCTGTAATGGCTGGACTTGCTAGGAGATAAAACGTAAATGAAGAAGGCCTGTGCCGCGGCGCCAATTACCAAACCGGCAGCCGCAGACCATAAAACGCTGGGGATGGCTTCCATATCTAGCCAGAGCCGGGTTATCAGGCCGGTGAGACCAAAAGAAGCGCCAAACATGGCCAGAGCAAAGGGGCTGACGCTGATGAAGTCAATGCCGCTGTCAGCATCAATATCCGCTTCCAGGTCCAAATCCAGGGCGTCACCAAATTCTGCACCAAGCAAAATCACCACCGCAAAAATAAAGCTGGTGAAAACGGCCACGGCATAAACGATGTTTAATGTACCAGAAGCAAGGAACTCCTGTAACATGGGGTCTCCTTCTCGATCACTTTCGTGAGCTAAGTGGGTAAAGCAACAGTTACGTCAACTCATTATACAAAGAGCAGCACAACAGAAGCAACAGAAGCCTTGTCGGGGGTTGTCTGGTTGTGATTTGCTCACTGACAATACGGGGTTAACTTTGGCTAAGTTGCACGGCTGCATACTACACGCCTCAAGGGTATTGTGGTATAGTCGCTGGTTGGAAAGAAATTTAATAAAGGAGGTTTTGTCACATGGCGAAACAAAGAAAACGACGGGATCTGCCTAACAAAGGACCAACGCCACCAAAGTATATACCTAAGAAGGGGCGCAGCTTTTCTGAAAAAGCGTTTATTATTTTGGGAATTATCATTGCCCTGAGTATGGTTTTGTCTTTGTTTGTAATGAATTTCCCGAGCTGAAGCACTTATCTGAACGCTAAAACGATGGCCTGACGGGGGAAACGGCCGTTTCGGCCATCGTTGCCCTGCTTAAATAAAGTGAAACCTGGCCATCAGCCAGCCTAGACTCCTATCTCCCCGCTGTATCCACCTTGCTAATGTTTGATGTGATTGCTTTTGATGCAGACGATACTCTCTGGTGCAACGAGCGGGATTACCGCCGCGCCGCTGCCCGGCTGCAAGCGCTGCTGGCCCCTGACCACGACGCCGCTACCGTAGAGCAAACATTATACGAAACCGAGATGCGCAATATGGCTGGCTACGGATATGGGCTGAAAGCGTTTACCCTCTCGCTCATTGAAACGGCCGTTTCCCTTAGCAATGGTCACCTTCCCCACGAAACCATCCGCGCCCTGCTGGACGGCGCAAAAGAGATGATTGCCGCCCCGGTAGAGCTGCTGCCCGGTGTCAAGGAAACCCTGGATGCTCTGGCGCCCAGTTACCCGCTGATGGTGATTACCAAGGGAGACTTGCTTGACCAGGAGCGCAAGCTGGCCCGTTCCGGTTTGGCCAACTACTTTGCCCATTTCGAAGTGGTCAGCCACAAAACGCCAGACGTGTACGCCGCCATTTTGCGCCAGCACGCCATCCCCGCTGCCCGCTTTATTATGGTGGGCAACTCCCTGCGCTCTGACGTGCTGCCGGTGGTAGAAATCGGGGGAACGGCCGTTTACACTCCACACCACCTCACCTGGGACCATGAAGCCGACGTGGACCCACGCCACGACCCCAACGGCTATTACGAACTGGACGACATCCGCGACCTACCCACTCTTCTACAGCAGATTTCTTCTGGCTAGCCCCGCTCAATGCCCCGAGCCCTTGTCGCTTGCAGCACCAATCCGCGCAATGTGGCCTCTGCCGCCTGGCTGCGCCGCCCATCCTGGGGCAAAGCCACTTCCTCTTCGCCCACCGGTCTGCGCTGCGGGCTGCGCAAGAAAAGCAGCGCCAGCAGCACGCTGACCAGCATTAGCCCCCCGGCAATAAGGAACACCCCTCTGGCTGAAGTATAGCGCGTGGCTACCACCACCAGCAGCGGCCCCAGCACCCCGCCCAAAGATAGGGACGCCTCCTTGAAGCCGATGACCCGCGAGCGGTGCTGCCGGGCGGTAATGTCCAGGTAAAAGGCGCTGATGGCCGGAGCGGTCAGCGCCGCTCCTAAGCCGGCAATAAAAGAACCGGCCATTACCAGGGGGTAAGAGCGCAAAAAGGCCAGATTAACATAAAGCATCAAATTCAGCGTTTGCCCCAAAAGGATAACCGGCTTGCGGCCAAAACGGTCGCTGGCTTGGCCCAAGAAAAGCTGGCCCAGCATCATAGCCAAGCCATACACGCCCACTACAAAACCAAATTGGGCCGTGGTCCAGTTTAGCTCTTCGTACAGGTAGAAAACCATTTGCGGCTCTACAAAGGCGAAGGCAAAGCTGCCTACAAAATCAAGAAAAAGCAGGGTACCGAAAATGGCCAGGGGGCGGGGCAGGGTATCCCACACGGAAACGGCCGTTTCCCTCTCCCCACCCTTTCTCTCACCTTCCCACCGCTGGCGCAGGGCTTCCCGGCGGCGTACCTGCGGCGGGCGCGTTTCCGTCACCAGCAGCGCCGCCGCCAGAAGTGCCAGCACGCCCATGCCGGCCGAAGTGGTAAAAGGGGTGGCAAAGCCAAAATTATCGTACAGCACCCCGCCTAGCACCGGACCAAAGACAAAGCCCGCGCCATAGCCCCCCATGATCACGCCAATCCAACGGGCGCGCTGCGCTTCCGGCACCACGTCAGCCACCACGCCCATGGCCGCCGGAAACAGCCCGGCCGTAAACAGCCCACCTAAAGCTCTCACGGCAATGAAAGCCGGTACGGAGGTAACCAGCAGGTAGCCCACGTTGGTAAGAATAAACGCAAACAGGGCCAGCAGCACAAACGGCCGTCGCCCATAGCGGTCGGCCAGCGAGCCCAGAAAAGGCGCCGCTACCAGTTGGGCCAGGGCAAAGGCCGTGGTCATGATGCCCAGCGCCTCCACCCCCGCGCCCAATTCCGCCAGCCGCCGCGCAAACACCGGCATAATGATGCCAAAGCCGGTCATCATCAGGGCGACGCAGGCGGCCAGCAGCAAAATGATGGTGCGCGTGCGACGCGGGTCCGACCGGTTGTCGGTAACGTGGGCGGCGACAATTACGTCACCCAGGTTGGCGCGGCTGGGGGATTCGCTCACCACTGCACTCCCAATTCTACCAGCAGCGTGGCCAGGTCGAGGTACGCCGTTTCGCGCCGGATACGGCCGTCTACAACGTCGTACACCGACACGCCGCGAATGCGCACGGTGCGCGCCGACGGCAGCACGGCAGGTTCGAAAACAGGCGGCCCCAAGGGTTGGGCATGGGTGCCGGTGAAAACCCACTGCGTCACCACCACCGTTTCGGCGGCAATGGTGCGCGTCACTTCGTAATCCATTTCGGGAAAGGCGGCAAACCAGGCAGGCCAAAAAGCGGCCGTATCCGCAGCAGAAAGCGGAGTGTCGGCAAAGGCGTCCCCATGGGCCCAGTCCAACACAAAATCGGCCGTGCGCAGGCCAGCCATTGCCGCACTGTCCGCCGTAGCCAGGGCTGCCACGTATTCCCCCACTACATCTAATGCCGCAGGCAACCCGGTGGCAGCCTCGCTTTGTTTCTGTTTACTCTCCATTGCGCACTCACTCAAGACTAGAGACTGCTTAATCTCCAGTCTCTACTCCCTAATCTCTACCACAATCACCGCCGGTAAGGGCACAAAGGCGGGAATGCTCAACGGGGGGTCGGCCAGCAGCAGCCCGGTGGAGGTACCGCCATCCAGATTCAGGGCACTGACCAGTCCCCACTCATCCCCGGCCAGAAATTGGCTAAACTCAGTGAGGGAAAAGCGGCCCAGCGGAGCGAAGATGAAAAGCAAACGGCCGTTTCCATCCATCCCGACCGCCGTGCGCCGCGCCGCCTGCCCATCCTCATCGCTGTAGGCGGCCGCACCATCGCGCACCAGCATGGGAAAAGTTTGCAGGGCATATCGCAGCGGTTCGTCGGGGGAATACGGCCGTTCCGCTAATGCCCGCACCTCCACACCCGCCTCCGAAATTGCCAGCATGCCCCCAAAGCCTTCGTAGCTGGCGCCGCTGGCCTGGCCATCCACCACGATGCGCCCTGTGGCCAGGTACTCCGGCGTGAAGAAGCCGCCGTTAACCACCAGCAGCGCGCCGGTTTCCGCCTGCCAGTCAGCCAGCGGTTGGGGCGCGCCAGGATGGTAGGCAATGCTGACGGCATACAGCACCGGGTCCAGGCGCAGGGCGGTGATGCGCTCCCGCACGCTGCCACCGGCGTCAAACATGGTGACGGTGCGATGCTCCAGGCCGGGCCGCAAAAGCTGCCAGCCGCTGTCAGGCGGCGTGGCCGTGGCGGGCAGCAAAGTGGGTGTAGGCTGGTAAAGCGGCGCGGTGGGCATGAGGGGCGTGGGGGTGGGGGAAACGGCCGTTGTCGTTATGCACCCCGTTAATAAAAGCACGGAAAGGAGCAGGGGAGCAAGGGTGCAGGGGAGAGAACCATTCTCCCTTGCTCCCTTGCTCCTCCGCTCTCCTGCTCTCGTGTTCATTCAGACAACATCAGCCTCGTGCGGTGAATGCGCGCCGCCAGGGGGTCCAGGCCCAGTTCCAGCAGCACTTCATCGGGACGCCCCGTTTTGGCAGGCTCCAGGCACAGGCGCATAGGTAATTACCGGATTCTCGCCGTCATCATTTAGCTGCAAATCGAGAATGAGGGGGCGCAGGTCGTACTCTTTGCGCTTCTTACCCCGCTCGCGCACGCGCACGGCCGTTTCCGCTGCCAGCAGCGCGTCAATCTTTTGCTGCAGCGCGGCCTAAATCGGTTACCGGGTCCAGCAGCGTAGCCGTGTAGGTTGATTCGGTGGTGAGAGATTGCAGCGAGGGGGCATCGGTGGGCACTTCCTCCACGCGCACAATCTCAAGGCCTGGCGCCATGCGGCTCATCATTTGCTGCTGCGCCGCCTCTGGCTCAACGCGTTCGTCCAGCCAGATGTCGGCCAGCTCGCAGTCGCTGGTGTAGCCCAGCGGCAGGGCGGTCGCCATGGCCAGGCGCGGGCGGCGGTTAAAGCCCTGAGAATAGGTAACGGGCATATTGGCGCGGTTCAGGGCGCGTTCCAGGGTGCGCGCCAGGTCCAGGTGGCCGATGTAGCGCGTGGGGCCAAATTTGCGAAAAGTAAAGCGTAGTCGTTGAACGTAAGTTGCTTGCATAATTCACATGGTTAGTTGGTTTGGTTAGTTGGTTAGATGGTTTGGTTGTACCTGTAAATTGTAACTTGTAACCAGCCTATTGTAGCGAAAAATTTCTGATTGGAGAGCGGTTGGGTTAAAATGCTGCCGATGAAACGTGGACGCCGTATTTTGTTTTTGTTCTTATTCATGATTGGACTGGCCGTGGGGGTGGCGGGCTGTGAAAGACCGGACCCCCAGGTAACGGTGGTAGCAACCCTGATGCCCCTGGCAGATTTGCCGCCGACGCCGCTGGTAACTCCATTTGGTGGCGGCAGCGCCGACACGGCCGTTTCCGCACCACCTGCTGCAGCGCTCCTGGAAACGGCCGTTCCCGCTCCCACGCTGCCCACCTATTTTGGCACCCCCACCCCCGACCCTCCGCACCAGGTTGTGAACGGCAGCGACCAGCCCTTTACCACCCATGTTGTCGGTTCTGGTGAGACGCTAGGCTACATTGCTCAGCTTTATGGCAGCAGCGTGGAGGAGCTGCAAGAAGCCAACGATTTGGGCGGGTCTGACCTGGTCTATGCCGGGCAGCAACTGCTGGTACCCAATCAATCTGCCCTGGTCAGCCCAGACTTGAAGCTGATTCCGGACAGCGAGCTGGTTTTTGGTCCCGCCGCCGCCGATTTTGACGTGCGTACTTTCCTGATGCGGTTCCAGGGTTACCTGCTGGGCTACCAGGAAGAAGTAGAAGGGCAGGTTTTGAGCGGGCCTGAGGTCTTGATGCTGGTGGCAGAGCGGTACAGCGTCAATCCACGGCTTTTGCTGGCGCTGCTGGAGTACCGCGCCGGATGGGTTACCCGGGCAGTGGTCAATGACGCCGCTTTTGCCATGGGGTATTTAAAGCCCAATCGGGGCGAGCTGTACTGGCAGTTAGCTTGGGCAGCCAATCAGCTCAACTGGGGTTTTTACGGCCGTTCCGAAGGAGGCGCCAACAGCTTCCTGCTCAGCGACGGCACCCGCGTCGCCTTCGCCCCTACCATCAATCACGGCACGGCGGGCGTGCAGGTGATGCTCGGCGTCCATGACAGCGCCACCGTGGACACCTGGCTGCAAGACGTGGGGCCAACGGGCTTTATTTCCGCCTACAACCGCCTTTTTGGCAGCCCCTTTGCCTACACAGTAGACCCGCTGCTGCCGCCCGGCCTAACACAGCCTGCTTTACGCCTGCCCTGGAGCAGCGAGGAGACGTGGTACTTCACCGGCGGGCCTCATGGCGGCTGGGACAGCGGCTCGGCCTGGGCAGCCCTGGATTTTGTGCCGAACGGAGAGCAGTTGGGCTGTGTGCAGTCGGACGCGTGGGTAACGGCCGTTTCCGATGGCTTGGTGACGCGCAGTGAATTTGGCGGCGTGGTGGTGGACTTAGACGGCGATGGCTCGGCGCAAACCGGCTGGGCCATTTTATACATGCACATCGAAACGCGCGACCGGGTTCCCGTGGGCACAACCATTCAGGCTGGCGACCGCATCGGCCACCCCTCCTGCGAGGGTGGCTTTTCCAGCGGCACCCACGTCCACGTTGCGCGGCTGTATAACGGCCGTTGGATTGCTGCGGATGGCAGTCTGCCCTTTGAAATGGGCGGTTGGATTTCGCAGGGGCTGGGCCGGGAATATGATGGGCAGTTGGTGCGCGGCGGGGTGACAAAAGCAGCCTGCGAATGCCGCGAAGAGATTAACGCCATTCCTGGCCAGTGACGTCATTTCCTTAGCGGCGGAGCACCATAGGACCTAACGGCCGTCCCCCCACCAGGTGCATATGCAGGTGAAAAACCTCCTGCCCGCCATCTTTGTTGCAGTTGATGATCAGCCTGTAGCCGCTCTCGGCAATCCCTTCTTGCCGGGCAATATTTTGCGCCACCACCAGCATGTGCCCGGCCAACTGTTCATCTTCTTCCTGTAAATCATTCACCGTGGGCACAACTTTATTGGGCACAATGAGAATATGCGTCGGCGCCACCGGGTTGATATCCCGGAAGGCCGTTACCTGCTCGTCCTGGTACACAATGTCTGCGGGAATTTCCCCGCGCACAATTTTGGCAAAAATCGTCGGCATCTTTTTCCTCCATTTAAGCGTGTCAGCTAATCAGCCATTCAGCGCATCAGCCCGTCAATGGGTCAGCCTGTCAACCAGAGCAGCTGATTGGCTGACCTGCTGATAGGCTGACCAGCAAGGATGCTTTTTACAGCCATTCCGCAAATCTGGCAAGCTGTTATAATGGGCAAAACCATGCTCAAAGTACAGGTGAATGATGAGTCCCACAAGACCTTTACGCAGTGTAACGCCTACCATCGATATTTACATCAAGCTGGCCCAATACCCCATTCTCAGCGATCTGATCCGCGTGCGCATGCGCGAAGAGTTGTACAAGCGCGGCGTCATCAGCCAGGCCGACTTTGACGCAGAGGTCAAGCGCAAGGCTATTGAGTCCCAGCGCCGCGAAGGATTGATAGACCCTTACAGCCAGGAAGAAGCCAGCATTTGGAACAAGCGCAAAGAGCGCATTCGGGACTTCCAAACAGATGCATATTTTGCTAATAACCTGGGCATTCCGGTACTCGAAGCCATCATCGACGAGGTGCTGCACACCCAACCCAGCACCAGCCTGGGGCCGGAGCTGCGCTTCAACCCGGAGATTGCACCCTGGGAGCTCCTCTTCCAGCAGGGTGAAATATACGAGTCCCTGCCACCTAACGAGCGCGAAAGTGTGCAGCACCATCTAGAGGAAATCAAGGTGGTGTTGATCAAGCGCATGATTAGCGACCAACTGCCCTTTATTGGCGTGGCGCGCAAGGTTTTCATGATGAGCGACCTGCGCCGCATTTACCAACGGCTAATTGGCACCGGCAAGATTGGCGGCAAGGCGGCAGGCATGGTGCTGGCCTGGCGCATTTTGCAGCAGCGCAACCCGGAGTTTGGCCCGGATATCAGCAGCCTGGTGGAAATTCCCGACTCTTACTTTATCGGCAGCGAAGTGATTTACGAGTTTCGGTTATCAAACAAGCTCAATAACTTTATGAATCAGAAGTATCGGCCGTTGGACGAAATTCGGGAGCAGTATCCCCGCGTCATCGAAACGCACCTGGCAGGCCAATTTTCGGAAGCGGTAGTGGACCAACTGCGGGAAGTGCTGCTGCACATGGGCAACGATCCGTTGATTGTGCGTTCCTCGAGCTTGCTCGAAGATAATTTTGGCTTTTCGTTTGCGGGTAAGTATCACAGCTACTTTTTGCCAAATCAGGGCAAATTTGAAGATAATTTGGATGCGCTGCTGGAAGCCATCAAACGGATGTATGCCAGTACGCTGAACCCAGATGCGCTGTTGTACCGGCAGCATCATGGGTTGATTGATTATGATGAGCGCATGGCGATTTTGCTGCAGCGGGTGCGCGGCAAGCAGTACGGCCGTTACTTTATGCCCACTATTGCCGGTGTTGCCTTCAGCCAAAACCCATTCCGCTGGAACCCCAAGATTCGCCGCGAAGATGGCTTCGTGCGCATGGTGTGGGGGTTGGGTACGCGCGCCGTAGACCGGGTGGAAAACGACTTTCCGCGCATGATTGCTTTGAGTCACCCCCGCCTGCGCCCAGAAACGACGGCAAGGGCCATCCGCCAATATTCACAATGGCACGTAGACCTGATTGATTTGGAAGACAATGCTTTCAAGACGCTGCCCGTGCGTGAAGTATTGAAACCTGACTATCCTGATTTGCGCCATATTGCGTCGCTGGACAAGGGGGATTACCTGCAAGGTATCATGGCTGCGGGCATGCTCACACCAAACGACAAACTGGTGCTCACGTTTGACACGCTAACGAAAGATCAAAAATTTGTGAAACTGCTGCGTACGACCCTGCAGCGGCTAGAGCGCACTTACAGAACGCCAGTTGACGTTGAGTTTACGGTAGAAATCGTGGAAAACTACCCCTACCCCGATTACAAGCTGCACATTTTGCAGTGCCGCCCCCTCAGCCAGCGCGAAGAAGAACAAACGGCCGTTTCAATTCCCAACGACCTCCCTACTGACAAAGTCCTCTTTCGCGCCCACGAACTCATCCCAGACGGTTTGGCCGAGGGCATCCGCTACATTGTCTTCGTAGAACCGGAAAAATATTATCGCATTCCCGACACTGCCACCCGTTCAGATATCAGTCGGGCCATTGGCCACCTGAACAAGCAGCTAGAAAATAAACAATTCATATTAATGGGACCTGGCCGCTGGGGCAGCACCAACATGGAGCTGGGCGTGCCTGTTTCTTACGCCGACATTTATAACACCAGGGTGCTCATTGAAATGGCCATCATCAAGGATGGCCAATCGCCAGAGCTTTCTTACGGCACCCATTTTTTCCAGGATTTGGTGGAATCAGGAATCTATTCTTTGCCCCTGCGCATTGGCGAGGGTAAGGGCAGCTTTAATTGGGAGTTTTTCCAAAATGCGCCTAACTGCCTGGAAAGCTTGTCACCGGATGACGTGCGGCTTAGTGAATTTTTGAAAGTCATTGACGTAACGGCCGTTGCCGGGCACGAATATCGCCTGAAATTGGTGATGAACGGCATTACCGACGAAGCTGTTGCCTACCTGGAAACAGGAGATTGGCCCCTGACCGAAGAAAAGCTTGGGCAGGTTTCCAGCTTTTAACAGCGACCTGGCCTCAGCCGGATTTGGGCGTGTCGGCGGGAATGATGCTTTGCAGGTGAGCTAGCTCTTCATCGCGGGAGCTAACATGGCCATCCAGCCGAGCGGCCAACAGGGCGTCTAACCACACGGCAAAGTGCGGGCCAGGCTTGTAGCCCATTGCCCGCAAGTCGTTGCCATTCACGGCCGTTTTCACGTGCTGCCACTCCCGGTAATACTGCTCCAGCAGGTCTGACACCGGCCTCGCCCCTACGGCTGCTCGTCCTACCAACAGCACTCGCGGCGGAAACGGCCGTAACGCTTTTTCCACCGCACCCGGCGATGCCTTTTCATCCATACTTCGCAGCACGGCCAGCAAATTTCCGGCTGCCGCCACGTCGTCCCGCGTATCTTTGCGCACGCGCAGCCGGGCCATAGCCCCCTCCTGCACGTCTAGCGGCAGCCCCGCCAGCCACAGCGCAAAGTAGACAAAGGCGGGCGACTCTCCGCGCAAGGCAGCGCGCCATGCCGGATCGGTCAACAAGGGTGGCACGCGAGCATAAGAAACGGCCGTTTCTGGCCGCCACACCAGTTGGGCGTAAATTTGCGTCAAAATGCCCAATTCCGCCAGCCGCGCCATTGCCCGCGCCGGGCGCGCTTCGCGCAAGGCCAGCTCCATTTCGTGGCGAATGCGGTCCCCCGTTACCCGGTCCAGCATGGGCAGCGCATCTTGCAGCAGTTCGGCCGTGCGCGTTTCAATGGTAAAGTCCAGCCGCTGCTCCAGGCGCACGGCGCGCAGCATGCGCGTGGGGTCATCCACAAAACTTATGCTGTGCAGCACTCGAATCAGCCGCTGCTGCAAATCCCGCTGGCCGCCGTAGAAGTCCAGCAGTTCCCCCAAATGCGCCCCATCCAGGCGCATTGCCAGGGTGTTAATGGTGAAATCGCGCCGGTGCAGGTCCAGCTTTATCGACCCCCGCTCTACCTCCGGCAGGGCTGACGGCTCGCGGTAAAATTCGGTGCGCGCCGTCACAAAATCGATGGCTGGCGGCAGGTCTGCCCCAACGATGGCTGCTATCTCGCCCTTATCACCCGCTCCCCCAACCTCCATGACCGCCTGCCAAATCTCCGGCGTGGTAAACCATTTGGCCGTGCCAAAGCGGCGATGGGTATGCACCTGCCCGCCAAACTGCTTTTGTAGCTGGCCTACCAGCTCAATAGCGTCTCCTTCCACCACCATGTCTAAATCTTTGGCCGGAATGTCCAGCAGCAGATCGCGCACCAGCCCGCCCACAAAGTAGAGCGGCATGTTTAGCCGGTCTGCAGCAGCGCTGATGGTTAACACCATGCGCCACATGGCCGGGGGCAGCTTTTCGGCTAGCAAATCTCGCATATCGGAAACGGCCGTTTTCTGCACCGGCTGGAACAGATGGTTCAACAAATCTGTCCGCGTCACAATCCCAATCAGGTGTCGTAGGGCCGTTCTCCGCTGCCCCCTCAGCCACCACCGGAATTTGCCCCCACCCTTCATTCAGCATCAACTCCTGCACTCGCTCTATGGAATCGGTCGGACGTACCGTTACTGTACCCGCCTTCATCACCCGGCGTACCGGGAAGCGGGCCAGATCATGGTTCACTGCCCGATCGACGCCCCGCCGCGTCAGCAGGCCCACCAACCGCTCGCCCGCCTCGTCAAGCACCGGGTATCCTTCGTAGCCAAAGCGCTGCATGAGCACGGCTGCTTCCGCCACGCTCATATCGGCCGTGATGGTTTGCACTCCGTGAGACATAATTTGCGCCACCCGATCGATGGGCTGTACCACGTCTTGCAGCAGTTCCCGCACCCGCTGCTGCACAAAAATCAGGCTGCGTTTGGGCACCAAGGCTGCCGCCGCCCGGCTGTGCCCGCCGCCACCCAATTTAACCGTCACCTGTGCCACATCTACCGCATCCTCGCTGCTGCGGGCCACCACCTGCACATCCTGGCCAATTTGCACCAGCACAAACAATGCCACCGGCTGCAGGGCATCCCGCAAACGATGCGTAACAGAAGAAATTTCATCGGTAAAGCTGTCGGGGGCTTTGACAGCAGCAATAACCACCTGACGGCCACCCACATTTACCCAATCTGCTGCCCCCAAAAGGCTATCATATAGCTGCTGCTGTTCTGGCGTCAATGGAATATTCAGGAAACGGCGCACCACGTTGAGCTGCGCTCCCTGGTCAAGCAGCCAGGCCGCAGCGCGCACGTCGCGCGGTGTCGTGGTGTCATAGGTCAAAGAACCTGTGTCTTCGTGGATGCCCAACAGGAGCAGCGTCGCCTCCTCCACGGCAAGGTGCAACCCGGCAGCCTGCAAGCGCTCTACCAACAGGGTAGTGGTGGCTCCTACGCTCTCGACCTGGTAACGCCAATCCGCTTTTTGCGGATGGCCAATGTGGTGATCAAAGACGCGCACCTGCGGGTGGCGAGCAACCCCGCGCACGCTGAGGGGTGTTTGCGTATCGACCAGCACCAGGCTATCGACCCGTTTCTTGCGCCAATCCTCAGGCTGCATGAAGGGCAGCGCACTCCAGTAAAGGTTGAGGAACTGCTGCACGTTGCGGTTCAGGCGGCGGGGCAGCAGAGGCACTCCTTGCGGGTACAGCTTGTGGGCGGCCAGTTGTGACGCAACGGCATCAAAGTCGGCGTTCTCGTGGGTCAGAATGAGCAACATGCCCTCATTATACATGGCATTTGCACGGCAACTAAAGAGCATTCGCGAAATCTGGCTGAAGCGTGTGCTGATGTAACGCGAGGCAGATATTGCGCCCTTACCGGCTGCGCCAAGAGCGCCGAAGCAGTTGTTTTGGGACTAAGAAACGGCCGTTTCCCGCTGTATGTGACACCTAATGACACAAATATTTGTCAAAATATTGACATTTTAGAACACGCGTGCTAATCTTTTCTTCAGAACAGTTGTTCTACACCCCAGAGTAACGTATGTTTTTGGTGATGAAGGGCAAATCCAGAAAGCAGTAGAACATTTGTTTTGGTATTGTAGCGCATATTACCCATTTTATTCAAGGGGATCTTCCCCACCTGGTAAAACCACATCTGCTTACCGCTCTGCACAAACTTACGGTGGGGCCGGGTGTGGTCAATGAAGAGGAGATGCTAATCATGAGAAGCGAACAGTATTATCCCCGTGGAAACCAATTTACCGCCCGTTTGGCCACCATGGGCGGCACCATGCCTCGACGGGCCATGGTGGGCGTCATTTTGATGATCTCTTTGGCCGCTTTTGAAATGTTTAACTTTGATACAACGCAGTACGCGCTGCGCAACCTGCTGGGCGAGGTGGAGTTTTTGGGTCTAAAGTGGGCCAGCATTCTGGCCATTGCTTTCTGCTCCATTGACTTTGCCGGGCTGATTCGTCTTTTCACGCCAGAACGCGGGGCTGACGAGCCAAAAGAAGTATGGTACCTGATGGGCGCGTGGCTGATGGGCGCAACGATGAACGCCATCATGACCTGGTGGGCCGTTTCGCTGACGTTGATCAATCATGAGTTTGGCAATGAGGTACTTTCGCGGGAACAGCTGCTCAATACGGTGCCCATTTTTGTGGCTGTACTGGTGTGGCTAACGCGCATTCTGTTTATCGGCGCATTCACCGTGGCCGGAGAGCATATCTTTGATTTCAGCAGCGACAGTGACCAGCGCTCTCAGGCAGCGGCAGCCCGGGCAGCACAGCCGCTGGCGCAGCGCGCGCAGCCAGCCAGCCAAATCATTAACCGGCAGCGGCAGTCTACACCCCCTCCGCCTGAACCAGCAGCAGCTTACGAACCGGCACAGCAGCCCGCACCACAAAAGCGGACCCCGGCCATGCCCCAACGGCAAAACTCCCGCGTGCGGCAGCGCCCGCCGCGCCCCAACGGCACAATCCGTCGCGTACCGGCCGGCGTTCACGCCAGCCCCCGGCGGTAATTGGTTACTGAAAATTGAAGATTGGAGACTGTGCAGTCTCCAGTCTCCAATCTCTACTCCCCAACCTTCTCCATTTTGAGGTAAACTATGGCTCTCTACGAATACAGTATCACTTATCAGGTCATAGAAACACCCTTGAATGAGTCGCCTCTAAAGATTACAAAAGCTGATTTGCCACCGGAAACGTCATCCACGGATGTGCGGCAGCAAATGATGCTGGTGCTGGCGGTGGTGTTGCTCATGGTTGTGTTGGGCGGCGCAGCGCTGGCCCCCAAAGTGCAAGTGGCAGAATCCGCAGGGGATGGTGATTTAGTTGGAGATAGTTTAGGAGAAACGGCCGTTTCCCACACCCAAACTATTCCCCAGCCCAATACCGGCCTATCCCCCGTTTTTGCCCCAACAGTCCAGCATTGGGCGCCCCAAATTTTGGAATGGTCTGCCGCCCACGGGCTAGACCCCAACATCGCCGCAACCATCATGCAAATTGAATCATGCGGCGACCCCCAGGCGCTCTCTCATGCCGGTGCGCAGGGCCTCTTCCAGGTGATGCCCTTTCACTTCGAGGCGGGGGAAGACGCTTTTAACCCCGACACCAACGCTTTTCGCGGGCTTAGCTTTTACGCCTACGTGCTAGACCTGACCAACGGCGACGTGGGCCGGGCCCTGGCAGGGTACAACGGCGGGCCTCGCGCCGCCCTCAGTCCCTGGGACAGTTGGGTGTCGGAGACGCAGCGCTACTACACCTGGGGCACCGGAATTTACGAAGATGCCAGCGCCGGTCTGGCCGAAAGCCCCACGCTGCAAGAATGGCTGGCGGCTGGCGGGGCAAGCTTATGCCGTCAGGCGGCTAATCGTTTGGGCTTGAATTAGCATCGCCGCTATAATCGCCCCCTATGTTCGAATTTGAGATTGAATGTGAAGATGGGGGGAGCCGAGCTAGAAACGGCCGTTTCCACACCCCCCACGGCATAATTAACACTCCCGTCTTTGCCCCCGTCGGCACCCAGGCTACCGTGAAAGCGCTTGCGCCCCGCCGACCTGCACGAACTGGGCGCCACCCTCGTTCTCAGCAACACCTACCACCTCTATCTGCGTCCCGGCGATGAACTGATTCGCGATTTGGGCGGCTTGCACGAATTCATGCAGTGGCCAGGTCCCATCCTCACCGACAGCGGCGGTTTCCAGGTCTTCAGCCTGAGCGGCAGCCGCAAAATCGACGCCGACGGCGTTACCTTCCAGTCCCACATCGACGGCAGCTCCCACCGCTTCACCCCCGAACGCAGTATTGCCATACAAGAAAACCTGGGCGCAGACATCATCATGGCCTTTGATGAATGCCCCCCGCCCCATGATTACGAGTACGTCAAGGGGTCGCTGACGCGCACCCACCCCTGGCTGCTCCGCTGTGCAGATGCCAAAACCCGCAGCGACCAGGCGCTTTTTGGCATTGTGCAGGGCGGTATTTTCCCCGACCTGCGCGAGGAAAGCGCCCGCTTTATGCTTGAACTGGATTTACCCGGTTATGCCATTGGCGGGCTGGCTGTAGGCGAAACCAAAAAGGAAATGGCGGCAACCCTGGACGTATTAGAGCCTGTTTTGCCGCGCCATAAACCCCGCTACCTGATGGGCGTGGGCGCGCCGGAGGATTTGGTCAACGGCGTTTTGCGCGGTGTAGACATTTTTGACTGCGTGCTGCCCACGCGGCTGGCGCGGCACAACACGGCCCTGGTTTTGGGCGGCAGACTCAATTTGCGCAATGCGCAGTTTGAGCGCGACCCCCAGCCAATTGATGCTGCCTGCACCTGCTACACCTGCCAGCATTTCAGCCGCGCCTACCTGCGCCATCTTGTAAAAGCCAATGAAATTTTGGGGCACGTGCTCCTTACCACCCACAACGTCCACTTCTTATTGGAATTGATGCGCCAGATTCGCGCCGCCATTGCTGCGGGCACGTTCAGCGAGTTCGCGGCAGAGTTTTTGAACCATTATGCGTGAAACGTGAAGCATGAAACGTGACAAAAAGCTCATCACGTTTTACGTTGCACGCTCAAAGGAATTCTATGAGCATTTTGGAAGCGATCATTTTAGGCATTGTGCAAGGGGCCACAGAATTTTTGCCCATTTCTAGCTCCGGACATCTGGTTTTGGTGCCTTTTTTGTTTAACCTGACGGAGCCCGGGTTGGCCATGATTGCCATTGTGCATGAGGGCACGCTGCTGGCGGTGTTGGCCTATTTCTGGCAGGATGTATGGGGAATTGTGAAGGGGGTGCTGGATGGCCTGCGCCGCCGCCAGCCGCTGGCCACGGCCGAATCCCGGCTGGGTTGGTTCATTGTGTTGGGGTCGATACCGGCGGCTGTCGCCGGACTGCTGCTGGAAAGTTTCTTCGAGGAGGTGTTTGGCGCACCCGCTGTCGCGGCAGGCTTTTTGCTGGTAACGGCCGTTCTGCTCATCACCGGCGAAAGAATGATGTCTGGAAAAAAGGCATTGGCGCAGCTCACCTGGCTGGATGCGTTGATAGTTGGCTTTTTCCAGATGATGGCTTTGTTTCCCGGTATCTCACGCAGCGGCAGCACCATCACTGCCGGACTCATCCGCGGTTTTGATCGGGCCACAGCGGCACGCTTCAGTTTCTTATTGGGCATTCCCGCAATTCTCGGGGCAGGGCTGCTGGCCGTATTCGACATCGTGCAGGCCGGTAACCTGGCCAGCCAATGGCCCACGATGCTGGCAGGGTTTGCCGCCGCGGCCGTTTCCGGTTACGCCTGCATTCACTTTTTACTAACCTGGTTAAAGCAGCGCAGCCTCTACATTTTTGTGGTTTACGTCATTCTTTTCAGTGCGGTATCTTTGTTGATAATTGCGCTGAGAGGATAGGAAGGAGACTGGAGACTAGAGATTGCCCGGTTTCCCCTCTCTGCTCTCGATTCTCAATTTCCCAATGCGCCCCCGCTCCCTTGCCCCCCTGCTCCTGCTGCTCCTGCTCTTGGGCTGCCGGCCATCACCGCTGCCGCCGCCAGACGTAACATCCAGCCCAAGCCTGCCCATTTTGCGCGTGGGCGTGGCCGATACGGCCGTTCCCTTCTTGATTGTAGCCGCCAACCCGGAATTCCACTTACAAAGCGTCAATGCCAACACCACCACCCTGCTGGCCGACCTGGACGCAGGCAACTTGGATGCGGTGCTGATCCATACCATTCCGGAAAGCGCAGCATTCTGGTTTAATCCGGTGGCTGTGGATGGCCTGGTCATTATCGTCCACCCAGACAACCCCCTCACTACGTTGAGCAGGGCCGAGGTGCAGGCCGTGTTTAACGGCCGTATCGACAACTGGGCAACGCTGGGCGGACCGGATTTGCCTATCACTTTGATTACCCGTGAGCGTGGTTCTGGAGCACGCACCCTTTTCGCCCAACGCATCATGGCTGAGCAGCGGGTAAGCATTAACGCGGTCCTGGCTACGGGGGATACGGCCGTACAGGAGCTGGTAGCTGCCGACCCTGGCGCTATCGGCTATACCATGATGGGCAGTGTAGATGGGGTGAAGGCGCTGGAATTGGATGGCATTCCCGCATTGACAAATACGACCACCGCCCAGGCTTACCCCCTCAGTTTACCCCTTTACTTTGTCAGCCTTGCCGAGCCTCAAGGGGAGCTGCGGGCCTGGCTTTCCTGGCTGCAATCAGATAGTGGGCAAACGCAAATTAGCACGAGATACGGCCGTGTCCGCTAATTGGTTGCATGCCGTCTCTGGCTCTCGGCTGCAGGCTTAGCCCAAGGCTGACTGCACCAAAGTAGCCAACACCAGGTAAACCACGAAAGCGAATACGGAAATAGCACCTGTTAAAGCATATTTAAGCCCACGAGATATGTCCGTACGCCATAAAAAGATATTGGCTGCGGCAGCCGCGCCACCGGCCAAGCCCCCGATCGCGCCGCCGAAAAACACCAGCAGCAAAGGCCACGCGCTCCAAACCAATTGATACCACTTAAGGGGTTCAGCAATGGACAGGTGCTTGCCATCCACAATGAGCTGTGGCACATCAAAACCCAAGGCCACGGGTTTCCACCTGGCAACAACCACTTTGCCGTCATCCCGTAGTAAAGCAAACTCGCCCCGTTTCTTGCCTTTTGGCGCAGGCTGCCCATTAAAAAACAGCTTTGGCCCGCTCAAGAAGCTGGAAAGCTCCGCTTCAACAACGTGACCTTCAAACCCTTCAGGATAAAGACGATGCCTCATGACCAATTCTCCATTAGTTTCGCGTTTGTGGGGTTGACGTTCCCCCCAGGAGATTTGCTATAATTGTAATGGAAAGTTGAAAAGAAGACCTGGATGAAACTAAGAAATTAGTAATGGTCCGAGCAAAGCCTGATTTTTTCCAGAATCAGGCTTTTTTTTCTAAAGGACCAATCAAACATTCCCACAACCTACTCAATTTTAGGAGATACCATGATGAGCAAGAGCAATAAATTTATTCAGTTAGAAGAAACCTACAGCGCCCATAACTACCACCCCTTAGACGTGGTCATTGAGCGGGGTGAAGGCGTGTGGGTTTATGATGTAGAAGGCAAAAAGTACCTGGACTGCCTCAGCGCTTATTCGGCCGTTAACCAGGGACACAGCCACCCAGCCATCCGCCAGGCGGCCATGGAGCAAATGGAGCGCGTAACGTTAACTTCCCGCGCCTTCCGTAACGACCAGATGGGGCCTTTTGTGCAAGAGCTGTGCGAGCTGACCGGGTATGACATGGCCTTACCCATGAACAGCGGCGCAGAGGCGGTGGAGACAGCCATTAAAGCGGCCCGTAAATGGGGTTACCTGGAGAAAGGCGTGCCCCGGAGCCATGCCCAAATTATTGTTTGTGAGGGCAACTTTGCCGGGAGAACCACAACCCTGATCAGCTTTTCCAGCGAAAAGCAGTATAAGGAAGATTTTGGGCCCTACACCCCTGGATTTGTCATGGTTCCTTACGGCGATCCTGCAGCCCTGGAAGCAGCCATTACGCCCAACACCGTGGCCTTCCTGGTCGAGCCGATTCAAGGCGAAGGTGGCGTGGTGGTGCCGCCGGAAGGCTACCTAAAAGCAGCGGCTAACATTTGCGCCAAGCACAATGTCCTGTTTATTGCCGACGAAATTCAGACCGGGTTGGGCCGTACCGGCGCGCTCTTTGGCTGTGACCATGAAGGCGTACGCCCAGATATGGTCACCGTAGGCAAGGCGTTAAGCGGCGGCTTTTACCCTGTTTCGGCCGTGCTGGCTGACCGAGAAATTCTGGGCCTATTCCGCCCTGGCGACCACGGCAGCACCTTTGGCGGCAACCCGTTGGGGTCAGCCATTGGCCGCGCAGCGCTGCGGGTCATCCAGGAGGAAAAGCTGGTAGAACGTTCCCGCGAGTTGGGGGCGTACTTCAAGGGCCGCCTGGAGCGCATCGAGAGCGATCACGTCACATTGGTGCGCGGCAAGGGGTTGTTCATTGGCGTGGTACTGAATCGTCCGGCACGGCCGTTCTGCGAAGCATTGCGCGACCGGGGCATCCTCTGTAAAGAGACCCACGTCAACGTCATCCGCTTTGCCCCGCCGCTGGTCATTACCAAAGAAGAAATCGACTGGGCCTTGAGCCACATCGAACCGGTGTTGATGGGCGAGCTGGAACCAGTACCCGCGGCCGTTTAGTCGCAGTATTTTTCATCAAACGCTCAAACCGCCGGTTTAGTGGCCGGCGGTTTTTTTATCCTATTCAGCAGGGGATGAGAATTTTGGACGCCGCAGCAATGACTCTTTATCATCTTATAAAACCTGAAACTGCACAGCAGGAACACAGCGATCACCGAGAAAAAACAGAGTAAGAACGCTGTGGACGCTGTGTCCTGTAAAGATAAAAAGGAAGAAGCATGCAGAAATATATTGTTCCCATAATCGTCTTAGCGGTAGTTGGCTTTTTTGTGGCGCGCTGGTTGGTACAGCGGGTTAGCCCCATGCCAGAACATTTGGGGGTGGAAAACGGCCGTTTCACCCCCTGCCCCTCCTCTCCCAACTGCGTCAGCACCTTTGCCACCGACGAGCAGCACCGCATTGAACCCCTGACCTTTAGTGGCAGCCTGCCGGAAGCCAAAGTACGCATGTATAATGTTGTCACCGGCATGCCACGCGTTACCGTTATTACCAATGCTCCAAACTACATCCATGCTGAGTTTCGTTCGGCTCTCTGGCGCTTTGTAGACGACGTGGAATTTTACTTTGACGAAGAAAATAGTCTGATTCAGATGAAATCAGCTTCACGCTTAGGCTATGGCGACGGCGGGGTCAACCGCGCCCGCATGGAAGAAATTCGCGCTGAATTCACGCAGTAGCAGCTAGTTTTGCTTATTCAGCCAGGCGCTGCATGAACTCGCAGCTTTTGGCGGCAATGCGTTCCCACTCTCCGTCGACCGTCAGCGCGTGGCCCGAATTGTGCAGCGTGAGGATTTCTTTGTCGCTGGCGCTGATGCCATTGTAGACGATGGCGGCGCTTTGGGGGATAACGGCCGTATCCAGCGTACTGTGCACAATTAACGTGGGGCAGGTTATGCGCGGCAGCAGCATGCGCACCAGCCGGATCAGCTTTTGCACTTCGTGTGCGGCGGCAATGGGGTATTCGTCATAGCACCACAGCCGGTCCTCAGCAGCGGGGTCGGCAAAAAAGTCCGGCTCCTTCGCCTGGGTCTTGATGGCGTATTTGGCAATGCCCAGGAAACGGCTGCGCCAGTCAGGGATGCCCATTGCCGGAGAATAGGCGATGATGCCAGACAAGGCAGGTTCGTGGGATGCCAGATAGAGGGTCAAAACAGAACCCAAAGACAGGCCACCTACAAAAACCTGGCGGCATCTTTGCTGCAACTGGCGCAAAGCGCCCGTAACCGCTTCTACCCATTCCGGCCAACGACGGCCGTTTAAATCGGCAGCGGTTGTGCCATGACCGGGCAGCAGCGGCGCGTGCACGGTGAAGCCGCGCTGGTGGAGGTATTCGCCTAATAAACGCATCTCCGCCGGCGCGCCGGTGAACCCGTGAATAAGCAGCACCCCGGTCTGATTGCCAGAAAGAAAAAATGGATTAGGATCGCTCATCTTTCAGTAAATTTTGCCTGCAATTTCAGGCATAGAGCCAACAGTTAAATCAGTATACGCCAAACCACCCGCTTAGGAGAAAATGCAAGATGGCTCAAGACACACCCAAATCATACCGTAATCTGGTTTTATACGAAATCTACGTGCGCAATCACGGCCGAGATGGCAACCTGGCCAACGTCACGGCCGATTTGCCCCGCATAAAAGCCATGGGCGTGGACGTCATCTGGTTCATGCCCATCCATCCCATCGGCCAGCTCAACAAAAAAGGAGAGCTGGGCTGCCCTTACTCCATTCAGGATTACCGCACCGTCAACCCGGAATATGGCACCAAGAAGGAGTTTGAGCTGCTGTGCCAGTACGCCCACGCCCTGGGGCTGAAAGTGATGATCGACGTGGTGTACAACCACACCAGCCATGACGCCCTGCTGCTGGCCGAGCACCCCGAATGGTACCATCAGGACGAAAACGGCCGTCCCGTGACCACCGTGCCCGAATGGAGCGACGTCATCGACCTGGATTACAGCCACGAAGCGTTGTGGGATTACCAGATTGAGACGCTGCAAATGTGGGCGAAGCTGGGCGTGGATGGCTTTCGCTGCGACGTAGCTTCCATCGTACCACTAGATTTCTGGAAGCGGGCGCGGGCTGTCGTCGCGCAGGTGAAGCCCGGCGTCATCTGGCTGGCCGAGTCAGTACACACCAGCTTTGTGGTTGACCGCCGCCACCAGGGACTTACCGCCCACTCAGACGGCGAAATTCACGAGGCTTTTGACCTCTCATACGATTACGACATCTGGCCCGCGTGGGAAAAAGCGGTGGCCGATCCCGCCGACGTGCCTCTGTACACCAGCCTGCTCTGGCAGCAAAAAGGCATTTACCCGGCGCATACCATCAAGATGCGCTGCGTGGAAAACCACGACCAGCCGCGCATTATGGGCTCGCGCCGCCAGCCGCGAACAGGCCTTGGCCTGGACAGCTTTCCAGGCCTTCAACGAGGGTGCGTTCCTCATTTACGCCGGGCAGGAAGCGGAAAACACCCACACCCCCGACCTTTTTGACCTGGACAAAGTGAAATGGGGGGCATACAGTGCCCAGGCTTTTTTGACACGGTTATGTCAATTGAAAAAGGACTCGGTGCAGGTGCATGGGCAGTTTACGCTGCTGCTGCACCAACCGGCCCTATCGGCGCTGTGGCAAGCGGAGGATGAGGGGCTGTTTGGCGCGTTTAACGTGGCGGGCGTGACGGACGTGATGGCCACGCCGTTACCCGATGGCATTTATGTCAATTTACTGGATGACCGCCCGGTAGAGGTGCGGGATGGGGAGATGGCAGTGCCGGAAACGGCCGTTATCCTCCGTTACGCCGGTCAGATTGACCCCGCGCCGCATATCGCGCCGCCGATTCTGTTTAGATGATATTTGGTGGGGTGCAATCTGCCTCTTTATAGGCTCACTTCGAGCCGTACCATGATATCGTCGCCTTCGGCGAGATTTTCTGCTTGGCGCACAATGTCTTTGAGGGGCACCAAGTAGCCGCCATCTTTGGGGATGAGCGATGTACTCCACCTGGTGGCGCCAACCTGCGCCTGAACGGGGATCACGCCCCAGCCATAGGTGACCAGCCCGGAAATGGCTTTCAGCTCGCTGCTTTGCTCAGCCGGAACGGTGACAAAGTAATAGGGAGATGGGCCGCGCCAATACCAGATTTTGCCGTTGAATTCGAAGATCATGGGCGAAGTATAGCGGGTTATGCCTGGCATAGATGGAGGAAACGGCCGTTTACCGGCATCAGGCCTGCTAATGGAGTAATTTGCCTTGCAGCACCGTCACAGCCTGCCCGCTGAGGATGACGCGCTCGCCCGCCACCTGCACGCGCACCACCCCGCCGCGCGCCGAAGCCTGGTAACCCACCATCTCCAGCTTGCCCAGCTTTTTTGCCCAATAGGGTCCCATCGCCGTGTGCGCGGACCCGGTGACCGGGTCTTCGAGCACACCCACGGCCGGGCCAAAGAAGCGGGAAACAAAATCGTAAGCCGGGTCGTCGCTGCGGCTGGTGACAATGACGCCCCGCGCCGGCCACCTGAGCCAGTCGGGCGAAGTCTGGCTGCACGGCCTGCACTTCGGCGGCGGTGGCCACTTCTACCAGGTAATCAAAGGCGTTGCGGCCAACATACACGGGAGTGACACCCAGTGCTTCAAGCAGGTATTCGGGGGGAACGGCCGTTTCCGCCAGTTTTGCCGGAAAATCCATAGCAATCCACTCACTCCGCTGGCGACAGGTCAACAGCCCGCTGCGGGTATGAAAGCGTGCTTCCGCACCGGCTGCCAAAATGCCCGTTTCCCACAAGGTATGTGCAGCAGCCAGGGTAGCGTGACCGCATAAATCCACCTCAACTGCTGGCGTAAACCAGCGCAGGTTAAACCCATCTGCTTGCGGCAGCACAAAGGCCGTTTCCGACAGGTTCATTTCCTGGGCGACCTGCTGCATCCATGCAGCGGGTTGCGGTTCCTGCAGCAGGCAAACGGCGGCCGGGTTTCCGGAAAAAGGCCGGTCGGTGAAGGCATCTACCTGAAATAAATCAATCACACTCTCCTCCATTTTTCGGCCGTTACGTTTTCGGCCATTCCTGCCATAAGCGCAATAATTCCGCTTCCCGCTCCGGGCGCAGGCCGCCACGCCACTGGTAATCGGCCGGGCGCGTCGCCAGCCAGTCCAGCGTAGCTTGCACCGTCTCCGCCAGCGGGCGGAAAGTCAACCCTGCGGCGATGGCTTTGTGGCAGGCAAAGGTGTCGAATCCGGCATATTCTGCCGGAACCCACAGGGGCATTTCGGTGTAGGCCTCCACCTCTTGCGCCAGCAAAAAATCTTCGCTGACCCAGGTAAAGGCCGCGTCGCTGCCGCTAACTGCTTGGCAAGTGTCCAGCACCATGCCCATGGTTAATTTGCCCGCCGGGCCGGTGGTGTTGTAAGGGCCGCTTAGCCGCGCTTCTGTAGCGCGCAGCGTCCACTCGGCCAGGTCGCGCACGTCAATGAGCTGTACTCCGTTTCCTGGCTCACCCGGTGACAGCACCTCACCGCCCTGCGCCACGCGGTATGGCCAGTAGCTAAAGCGGTCGCTGAGGTCGTGGGAACCGACAATGAGACCGGCGCGGACGTGGAGAGCGCATTCCGCCCCCATGGCCGCATCCACCGCTTGTTCGCACAGCACCTTCAGCGGACCATAGGTCTCGCCGGTAATCTCTTCTACCGATTCGTCTACCAGCGTGCCCAGCGGAGCGCTTTCGTCCATTCCTACGATGCTGGGGTCGCTGTATACAGACAGGGTAGAAATAAAGGTGTAATGGCCTACGGCATCCGCTAAAAAACTGGCTGACGCGCCGACGACGCGGGGCACGTAGCCGCAGGTGTCAATGACGGCGTCCCACTGCCGCCCGGCCAGAACGTCCAGGCCGCCATCGCGGTCACCGTGCAGCGTTTCCACGTTGGGGTACAGGTCGGGATTGCTCTGCCCGCGGTTGAAGAGGGTGACGGCGTGCCCGGCAGCCAGCGCCGCGTCTACCAGGGCGCGGCCTAGAAATCTGGTACCGCCAATGATGAGTAGTTTCATAAGAATGTCCTCGTATGCTTGAGAGTATTGTACGGCCGTTTCCATTGTCAGAAAAACAATGCGTGCTATTGTACAAGACAAACGAATTGCCCGGAGATGCTATGACTCGTTGGATGACGCTGTGTTGCCTCTTACTTTTGCTGTCTGGCTGCACGATGGCCGCCGCCCCACCCGCCACCCAAACCCCCGACCCGGATTGGGAAACCTACGCAGCGGATAACGGCCGTTTCACCGTAGACTTTCGCCGCAGCATACCCCTGCAAACCAGGCAGCAAGATAGCGTCATTGACGGCGACAGCACAATTATCCACGTCATCCAGGCCAGCTACCTGGACAGCGACCGCCAGGCCGTCACTTACTTTCAACACCCCGGTCTGGTTTCTGGCAGCCTCTCCCCCGCCGCTTACCTGGAAACCTTCGACCTCGGCGGGTTTGGCAGCGCGGCCCGGTTGGAGAATGTGCAGGAAACGGCTGTGCAGCTTGGCCCCCATCCCGGTAGAGAATGGACCTTTCAGCTAAGCGACGAAACCGTTCTTGGACTCAATATGCGCGTCCGCGTCTACGTTGTGGAGGACACCATCTACCAGCTAACATTGGGCAGCCTGATTAGCGCCACCGACGCAGCCGCTGAGCGTTTTTTCAACTCTTTCACCCTCAACCCCTAACGCCAGCACAATCCCTCAAAAATCGGGTAAAATTGAATTTTACAGGGGCAATGCAGTTGGATGCAGTGCAAAATTTATCAGCCCGCCAACCGCCTTAACCCTTAATTACGAAGGAGAAAGTCATGTTTTACAAAGTACAAGCAGGTGGATACCGCGAGCTGCTGCCCGGCGTTCATCTCAAAACCCTCGTCCACGGTGAGAAAAGTCTCCTCGGCCACTTCCGGCTGGAAAAAGGGGCACACATTCCCACACACCAACATCCCCATGAGCAAACCGGCTATCTCCTTTCTGGCAAAATAGCCTTTGTCGTGGAGGGCGAGTCTATCCTTGCTGAACCCGGCGATAGCTGGTGCATCCCCGGCAACGTGCCTCACAGCGCTGACGTGCTGGAAGAGTGTCTGCTCATCGAAGTCTTTTCACCGGTCCGCGAAGATTACTTACCTTAAAAAGGTTACAAGTTACAGGTTAAACTGTTATATAACTTCTAACCCCCAAACAGGAGCAAAATATGAAAATTCAAGCATTACAAGGCGCCATTCAAGAAGCGCAAGCTGACACCCTCATTGTCAACCTCTTTGATGACGTGACCACCCCCGGCGGCGCGACTGGCGCGGTAGACCAGGCTCTGGGTGGCGCCATCAGCGAACTGATTGCCAGCGGTGACCTCACCGGCAAGGCGGGCGAAGTGGGCGTCCTTTACCCGAGGGGGGCCATTCCGGCGATCCCGCGTGCTTGTGGCGGGCATGGGCAAGCGTGAGGGGTATGACTTGGAAGGGGTGCGGAAAACGGCCGCTTCTGCCATTGCCCGTGCCCGTGAACTGGGAGCCAAAGAAGTTGCCAGCATCGTGCATGGGGCCGGCATTGCCGGGCTGCCCCCGACTGCGGCTACTCAGGCCCTCGTAGAAACTTCTTTGTTGGCCCTCTACGAATACGACGCTCCGAAACAGCGTAATAGCGAGAAAAAAGCCATCAACACCTTTACCCTTGTCGAATTCGACGCGAACAAGCTGGCCGGCATCGAACGCGGGCTGCAAACAGGCAAGGCCATTGCCGCCGGGGTCATACTGGCCCGCGACCTGGTCAACATGCCCCCCAACGTGGCCACCCCCAGCAAAATGGCGGACACCGCCAGGCAAATCGCCGCCGCTTACGGCATGGGCATTACCGTGGGCGGGCGCAAGTGGGCCGCTGAGCGCAATATGGGTGCATTTTTGGCGGTGGCTAAAGGCGCAGGCGAAAAACCCAAGTTCATTGTGCTGGAACACAACGCCGACCGCGAAGACCTGGATACTGTTGTGCTGGTGGGCAAGGGCATTACCTTCGACACCGGCGGCATCTCCATCAAGCCCAGCGAGCGCATGGGCGCCATGAAGTCAGACATGGGCGGGGCGGCAGCCGTCTTGGGCACAATGAAAACCGTGGGTATGCTAAACTTACCCCTGCGCGTTATCGGCATTACACCCTGCACGGAGAACATGCCAGATGCCGACGCCTACCGCCCGGCAGACGTGATCACTGCCAGCAACGGCAAGACCATCGAAATTATTAGCACCGACGCCGAGGGGCGCATGGTGCTGGCCGATGGGCTGGTACATGCCGCCAAATACGGCCCGAAAGCAGTGGTAGACCTGGCCACCCTTACCGGCTCCTGCGTGGTGGCACTGGGTCAGGGCGTGGCCGCCGGGCTGTTCAGCACCGATGACGCCCTGCGGGACAAGCTGTTTTCCGCCGGGCAAAGCACGCAAGAACGGCTGTGGCCGCTGCCGCTCTATGAAGATTATCGCCGCAGTATTGATTCAGACGTGGCGGACATGAAAAACAGCGGCGGGCGTATGGGCGGCGTTGGCACGTCGGCCATTTTCCTGCGAGAATTTACCAATTACCCCTGGGCGCACCTGGATATAGCCGGTATGGCACTGACAGAGAAGGGCAATGCGTATACACCCAAGGGAGCCACCGGCTTTGGTGTGCGCCTGTTGGTGGAATTCTTGCGCAACTGGCAATAAGAAGCAGGGGAGCAAGGGAGCGGAGGAGCAGAGGAGAAAATGCTTCTCCGCCGCTCCTTCTCTCCTCTGCTTATTCTCATTCTTCGGTGGGGGGGAAGAGGTTAGCCTCGCGGCGCAGCCGGTGCAGAAAGTCAACGGATTTGAGGTCGCGCTCAAGCAGGTAGGTCAGGTAGTGGTGCAGCAGCGCTTCGAGTTCGCGGTGTAACGGCAGTTTCAACTGCAGCACGCTCACCACCTCCCAGGGGCGGGTTTGCAGGTAACGCAGCACCTTGACGGCAACGGCCGTTACCGGCACGGCGTGGCGGTCAGCGGCATGGCAGTTTGGACACAACAGGCCGCCCAATTCCGCACTGAAAAACTGGTCCTGCTCCTGCACCGCTTCCCGGCAGGAAAGGCACTCAAAAAGCTGCGGCCGGTACCCCGCCATCCCCAGCAGCCGCAGTTCGTAGGTGCGCGCCGCCAGCATCAAGTCAGCGGTTGAAGCAAACCACCCTAACGCCTCGCTCAGCAATTCGAACATGTCCACGTGCCGGTCATCTTCCGTAGTGAAGCGGTCCAGGAGTTCGCAGGCGTAGGAGGCAAAAGTCGTGCGCAGCAAATCATCCCTTAGTTGCGGGTAGGCATCCACCAATTCTACCTGGGTGATGATGTGCAGGTCCCGCCCTTCCGCAAATAGGAAGCGGCTGCGCATGAACAGCTCCACGTGGCCGGTTTTGCGGCTTTGCGGCTTGCGCGCCCCCTTGGCAATGGCGCGAATCTTGCCATAGTCGCGGCTGAATAAGGTCAGCAGCCGGTCAGCCTCGCCAAAATCGCTGCGGCGCAGAACGATGGCTTCACCGCGAAAGGTGCGCTCTCTAGGCATGACGCCTCCGGCAAAAGAGGCAGGGGGGCAGAGGTGCAGGGGTGCAGGGGAGAAAAAGCATCACCCTTGCTCCTCAGGTTCTTCCGGCAAATGTTCAGGGCCAAAATGGTCGGGCAGCAGGGCGTAGAGGGTGGTTTGACGGCCGTTTCCATCCCCATCCACCAGCCATACGGGCACGTCCCCGGCAAATTCGGTGAGCACCTGGCGGCAAGCCCCACAGGGCGACCCGGCATTGGCGGTACACACCACGACTCCCTGAATCACACGCACGCCCTCGGAGACCATCTTGAACACGGCCGTTCTCTCCGCGCAGCTAGACAAGCCGTAAGAGGCGTTCTCTACGTTGCAGCCGGTATAGATACGGCCGTCACCGCCCAGCAGCGCCGCGCCCACCGGGTAGTGGGAGTAAGGAGCGTACGCCATTTTACGGGCAGCCAACGCGGCGGCAATCAGTTTATCTCTTGTGGCATCGTCTATCATGACATTCTCCCGTTGTCAGTATTCAGCGATCGGTATTCAGTGGGCAGTAATCAGGGCAGGGCGCTGTCAGATTACTGACTACTGGTAACTGGTAACTGGTTACTGGTTACTGGTTACTGATTACCGAATACGCCGCAACCGCCTTCCCATCAACTACCGTCTGCTCAATGATACAGCCATTTCCAATTTGCGCGTTGCGCAGGATGGCATTGGGGCCAATGACGCAATCCTCGCCCACGGCCGTTTGCCCTTGCAGGTAGCTGTTGGGCCAAATGACGGTATCCTGCCCAATGGTAACGTCTGGATCAATGTAGGTGGTGTCCGGATCCACCAGCGTCACCCCCTGGGCCAGCCAGCGGGCGTTGGCGCGGCGGCGGAACGCTTTTTCTACGGCCACCAGCTCCGCCCGCGTACCGGCCCCCAGACATTCGTCCGCATCTTCGGTGATGATGCCCTCTACCAGCAGCCCCTGCTGCACGGCCAGTTCAATCATATCGGTGAGGTAATACTCCTGGCCGCTGCGGGCCTGGCGCAGGGGCAGGTGGCGTATGTTAGCCCACAGCCAGTCGGCAGCGAAGCAGTAAACGCCGACGTTTTGCTCGCGAATGGCCAGCAGGTCGGCGGCGTTGGGCTGGCGTTTGGCCTGAGCCACCTCCATGATTTCACGGATACGGCCGTTTTCATCCCGCACCACCCGGCCAAAAGAAGAAGCCGGATCGCCCCACACAGACAGCATAGCAATGGCCGCGCCAGTTTCCGCCTGAGTTTGCGCCAGCTTCGCCAATGTCTGCGCTTTCAGCAGCGGCATGTCGCCATAGGTCACCATCACTTGGTCGTCTGCCCTTGCAGCAGTTCCTGGGCCATCATGGTGGCGTGGCCGGTGCCCAACTGCTGCGGCTGCACCACGTACTGCGCCCGCGCGCCAAACAGCGCCTGCACGCCCGTCTCGCCCGGCCCAACCACCAGCACCGGGGGCATGTCGGCAATGGAAACGGCCGTTTCAAAAATATGCTGCACCATGGGCTTGCCGCCCACTTCGTGCAAAATCTTCTGCTTCTTCGACAACATGCGGGTTCCCTGCCCCGCCGCCAGAAACACAACTGCTAAAGTCACATTAGCTCCTCAGCATTTCAGCACTTCAGCACTTCAGCACTTCAGCCTGACCGACTGACTCGCTGAATAGCTGATAAGCTGACCGTCTGACCAGCTTCAAATAAAAAAGGACTGTGGCCTCAACCGCAGTCCTTAGGTAGCTGGGGTGCCAGGATTCGAACCTGGGAATGGCGGATTCAAAGTCCGCTGCCTTACCACTTGGCGACACCCCATCACGGGAGGCAAATGATAGCGCATTGAGGAAGTTTGGGCAAGGTGTAGAAGGGTAGGTCAGCTGCAAGATGGATCGTGACTGAATGGCACCCTTCACCTTATCACAATTCCTGCCGCCCTTCCATCGCCCGGCCCAGGGTAATTTCGTCCGTGTATTCCAGGTCGCCACCCACGGGCAGGCCGCGAGCCAGGCGGGTGATTTTCACCGGCTCGTTCAGCAGCCGCCGCTGCAGGTAAAGGGCGGTTGATTCTCCTTCCAGGGTGGGGTTGGTGGCCAGGATGATTTCCTGGAAGGCGCCTTGCTGCACGCGCCGCACCAGCTCGGCCACTTTCAGGTCTTCAGGGCCAATGCCTTCCACCGGGGAGATGGCGCCATGCAGCACGTGGTAACGGCCGTTATACGACCGCGACCTCTCCACCGCCACGACATCCAGCGGTTCTTCCACCACGCACAGTTGTGTGGCGTCCCGATCCTCGTCAGCACAAAGCAGGCAGGGATCTTCCTCCGTAATGTTAAAGCACACCGAGCAAAAGCGCGTGTGCTCCTTCAGGTCCTGCAGCGCTGTCGCCAGGTCCAGCGCCAGGTTATCCTGCCCGCGCAGCAGATAAAAGGTCAGCCGCGCCGCCGACTTGGGGCCAATACCCGGCAGGCGGGCAAACTCATTAATGAGCCGCTGGACCGTGCGCGGCAGCACATTTTGCGCCACCCTAGCCGCCTAAGCCGCCCAGCAGGCTGTCTAAACCACCGCCTAGGCCACCTAAACCACCGGTGATGCCTTCCATGCGCTCCGCAGCCATGGCTTGTGACTGTTCAATGGCCTGGTTAACGGCCGCTACCAGCAAATCTTGCAGCATCTCTTTTCTTCCGGGTCAATCAATTCCGGGGTGATGTCAATCGCCTCCACCCGTTGATGCCCCGAGATGACGATGCTGATGGCGCCACCGCCGGCCGTGACGGTAATCGTTTCGTCGGCCAGCGCTTCTTGGGCTTCGGCCATCTGCTGCTGCATCTGAGCCACCTGGGCCAGCATATTGCCCTGCTTTGGGCCACCGGCCGCTTTCGCGCGTTTCTGTGCTTTATAAGATCGTTTTGCCATAATTCACTTCCTTCACAATTAACAATTAGAAATGAGCAATAAACAAACTGCCCACTGATTACTGTTTACTGACTACTGTTTACTGACTACTGTTCCTCACGCACAATGCCGCCCAATTCTTCTGCCAGCGAACTAAAGGCTTCTTTGGAAATGGGCACCGTATATTCGCTTGTGACCACACAGCGTACGTAGCAGGCCGCCTCAAGCATCTGGCTGAAAATTTCACCCACCGTTTCCGCCGCTCCCTGGGTATTGTCAAATTTTTCTTTGAAGATAGGATAATCAAAACCGAGGATGATGCCGTTTTTGCCTTCCACTGCCAGGGGTCTGGCCATGTTCAGCAAGGCGGGTAGGTTACGATTGGCGTTGCCCGCTTCGTGAACCATTGCTCGCCAATGCTGGGTTACATGCTCTACGGTAATGGGCTGCGCCGGAGACGTTTGTTGGGGCTTTGCCAGAGGTGCGGGAGGGGTAACGGCCGTTTCCACTGCCTCTTCTTCCGGCTCTGGGGGCGGTGGCGGTGGCACAGTCACAGCAGGTTTTTGGGAAACAGGGGCGGTCTTCTCCCTTGCCTCTTTTTGGGGGGGCAACGGCCGTTCCGGCAGCGGCTCATTGGGCAAAAGCTCAATGAAGGCCATCTCCAGGGGAAGCTGTGGCTGCCAACTGCTGCTCGACGTCATCGCCGCCTGGTTAAAACGCTTTACCGCATCAATCAAACCGAGCCGCGATGCGCGTTCCGCCTGAGCCAGCATGACGCCCTTCTGGTCTTCGGTCACGTCCAGCAGCAGCGCCTCGCCGGCCGCCTGCAGCAGCAGCAGTTGGCGCAGGTAAGCAACCATCTGGCGGCAAAACTGTCGCGCATCCGCGCCGGAAGCCAGCGCTTCGTGAATGAGGCCCAGCCCGCCGGCCCCGTCACGGCTTAACCAGGCATTGGTCAATTGAATAACGGCCGTATTCGAGGCTGTACCCAAGACCTGCTGCGTGCGTTCCAGCGTAATCGTATCCCCTGGGGCAATCACCAACTGGTCCAGCAGGCTCTCCGCATCGCGGATGCTGCCCGCCGCCTGGTGGGCAATCAGCGCCAGCGCTTCTGGCTCAATGGTCAGTCCTTCTTGTGCCGCCAGCCAATCCAGCCGGGCCACAATTTCCGCCTGAGTCAGCAGCCGGAAATTAAACTGCTGGCAGCGCGACTTAATCGTCACCGGCACTTTATGCTCTTCGGTGGTGGCCAGCACAAACTTGGCGTGCGGCGGCGGCTCTTCCAGGGTCTTGAGCAGGGCGTTAAAGGCCGCCGTGGACAGCATGTGGACTTCGTCGATGATGTACACTTTGAAGCGGCCTTCGCTGGGAGCAAAGTTAATCTTGTCTCGCAAATCGCGAATGTCGTCTACGCCGGTGTTGGAAGCGGCGTCAATTTCAATCAGGTCCAGGAAACGCGCTTCGTTGATGGCTTTGCAAATGGAACATTGGTTACACGGCCGTTCCGCCAGATCTTCGTGCAGACAGTTTACCGCCTTCGCCATCAGGCGAGCCGAGGTCGTCTTACCTGTGCCCCGCGGGCCGCAAAGTAGGTAGGCATGCCCAACACGATCGGCCGCCACGCTGTTTTGCAGCGTCTGCGTCACGTGCTCCTGGCCCACAACTTGTTCAAAACGAGCGGGCCGCCATTTACGGTAGAGGGCTTGGGACATGAAGAAAGTTTAGCATCCCCAGCCTGGAGTGACAAGGCGAAGGGAAAGGGCGCAGGAGGGCAGGGGTGAAAGGGTGGTGGGTTGATTGGGAAAAGCTAATTGGTTGTTGACAGTTGTGGTGTAATCAATTACCATACAAATATAACAAATATATTTGATTAATTTGAATAGGAATGACCGATGCCTCAACTTCATTTGTATTTACCAGAACCTCTGGCTGAAAAAGTAAAACAAAAGGCCCGGCAGTCAGGTTTGAGCACATCCAAATACCTGGCTGAACTGATCAAACGAGATGTGGATGCAGGCTGGCCAGAGGCGTTTTTCACGGAAGTGGCTGGTGGCTGGCAAGGGGAACCTTTGGAACGGCCGCTGCAAGGCGAATTTGAACTGCGCGACAATTTAGAACCGGCTAACGGGGGTTAAGCCACATGTATCTGTTGGACACAAACGCCTGTATTCGCATCCTTAACGACAGTTCCCCACCCTTAATTGCTCGTTTGCAGCAACATGACCCAAGCGGGATTTATTTGTGCGCCGTTGTAAAAGCAGAACTACTTTACGGTGCGTATCATAGTTCGCATGTGGCTGATAATCTGCGGCTTTTGGACCGGTTTTTTGCGCCGTTTGTTTCGCTGCCCTTTGATGACCGCTGCGTGATGGGTTACGGCCGTATCCGCAGCGATTTGGCGCGCGAAGGTACGATGATTGGCCCCTACGATTTAATGATTGCCGCCACAACAATGAGTCACGACCTTACTTTGGTCACTCACAACACAAAAGAATTTGCTCGTATCGCTGGCTTGCAAATTGAAGATTGGGAGATTATCTGACAAAACAGTTCCTAAACTATAATCAAAAGACTTGTAAACAAGTATCAATTGTTGTCCAATTCCCCATCGAGTCTGCTCTTCACAGTCAACTTCAGATTCATTAGCAACACATTCTCTTGAGTGTGAATTGTTTTACCTGTTGTAAAAGCTACCCATTGTTTATCAGGTGAAACACTCATATAACCAACAACCTTGTCCGTTGTAGAACTATCCATCAGCTTAGAACAGTGAAATGTGGTTAAATCAAGTACTCCAAGCGGATGTTCTGCACTCAGGTCACCGCCATAACACTGAACAAGAATTGTCTTTGAATTTAGCCAATCACCCACACTATGAACTTTTGTTTCCAAAGGCGTGATTGCCAAGTCTTCCAAATCCAACAGAACAAGCTTTTCTTCACCTGTGTTGTCAAGATAAAAACCATAAAGTAAAAACTGATCATCGGGAGAAATGCCATGTATTTGTAACAAGCCAGAATCGTTACTTTCAATGGGGTATATATTTTTTTGAGGGGCATCAATCAACCACGCTTTCCACGGCGGAAGTTGCTCGTTTTGAATTAGAATCATCTTCTGTTCATCTGATGTCCAAAGGTAGTCATTTGGACCACACTGTTCTATTTGTCCCAAAGAATAGGTTTCAAAAGCTGTCCAAAAAAGCACTTCAGACGTTCCACAAGCGTTTAGAGCTTCTCCCCCTTCGATTTCGAGATCGAAAGTAGGTATAAGAGGGGCATCCTTCAAAGAAATATAAATAACCTGATTACCGCTAGGTGATGGGTAAGCTCGATAATATTGTGGTAATTGCTCAAGAATCTTTGGCTGAGGTGTTTGCGACAAAATATCTTCTTCTGTTAAGTCTTGGATGATCCCTTCGTCAAGGTTGTATGCTCCCCACAGCCAATAAATGGTCTTTGAATCGGGAGACCACCATATATTTCTAATGTTTTGACCAGAGGCAATATTCTGAGATTCAACCTCTATGGATGTTTCAATGTCAGAAATGGCGGGCACTCGTTTTCTATCAAATTCACAAGCTGTAAAGCTTATAAAGATGACAAGTAGGCACAAGCGTTTTAAGTAATTCATTCCTTTCGTTGGTCTGCTAATAGAATATTGGGAGCTTTGATGGCTAAAATTACTTGATTTAGCCAAATTCCTTACGATCAATATCTAACTCGTGCATGATCGCTCGCACTGTCCCTGGCGCTAAATCCTTTTTCCCAAACTTCGGCACACTGGCAATTTTGCCCGTTTCTGGATTATACCAGATGGTGTGACTTCCCTTTCCCTGGCGTAATTCTTGACAGCCAAGCCCTAGTAATCGTTTTGCTAATCGCGATAACGCATCAGGCAGCGACTAACAATTCAACGGTTTGGGGCCGGTTGGCTAAAGTTGGCCGCAGCACCGGCGGCATTTCCATACCCAATTCTTGCCAGGCTAACTTCAAGGTGTCAAGCGCTTCCTGTACGTTTTCCTGAATCTCCGCCGGCGTTTTCCCTTCTGTGACCAATCCCGGTACATCTAGACTGGTGACAGTGTAACCACTATCAGGATTGGGTTCTAAATAGAGACGAATTGAGAAAAGAGTCATCACCTACTCCTTACATTTGCTCAATCCATTATATCATGCAATCCGCTAGAAAAGATTGGGATTCGATGATACCCACTTGTACAAGTCACGGATTCCGGCGACGGGGGAGATGCTGGGTCGCCAACCCAACGTTGTCTCCGCTTTGCGAATGTCGGCAATGAAAACACGTTGGTCGCCGGGCCGCCAATCGCCTAAGGTTACCGGCACGGCTTCGCCCTTCAGTTCGGCCAGCAGCGGGCCAAATTCCTGCCAGATCGAAAGGGTATTGGCCGGGCCGCCGCCCACGTTGAGGGCTTGCCCTTGCAGTTGGTCAATGCGGGCAATGCCCAACTCATAGGCGCGAATGAGGTCGGTGACGTGCAGCAGGTCGCGCACCTGCTTGCCGTCGCCGTAAATGCTGATGGGGCGCCCCAGCACGGCCGCAATGACGAAATGGGCTACCCACCCCTGGTCTTCCACGCCGAATTGGCGACGGCCGTATATGCACGATTGGCGAAAAACCAGGGTGCGTAGGCCATAAATGCGCGCATAATCCAGGGTGTACTGGTCCCCCGCTCCTTTGGAACAACCGTATGGCGAATGAAAGTCCAGGGGATAGGTTTCAGGCACGCCGTGGGGGTAGTCGGCATAGGCATAGCGGGTTTCCTGCTCTACCACACCCATTTCCTCCATGCCGCCGTAGACTTTGTTGGTGGAGGCGTAGAGTACGGCCGTTTCTGGGCATACGTGGCGCACCGCTTCCAGCACGTTAAAGGTACCCAAAGCATTAATCTCAAAATCTTCACGGGGGTTTTGCACCGACGTCGTCACGGCTACCTGGCTGGCCAGATGCAGCACCACATCCGCGCCGCCAATGCTGCTGGTTAGCGCCTCATAATTCCGCACGTCGCCGCGCACAAACTGCCACCGTTCCTGGCCATGCCGCGCTGCCAGCCACGCCAGGTTGGCCTGTCCCCCTACCCGCGAGAGATTGTCAAAAATGACCACCTCGTGACCTTGAGTTAAAAAATGATCGGCGCTGTTGGAGCCAATAAAGCCCGCGCCCCCCGTAATGAATATTTTCATGTTTCTATTTCCTTCAAGTGGCAAGTCACCGGTTGTAGGTACCATTTTTATTTTTTACAGCCTTAGGCGGTTAATGGCGCACTGGCCAGCCGCGACCATAACGCCTGCTGCAGCGGCTTCAGCCTTTGAGCATAGTAAGCATCCGTTAACGCCACCGTCATTATTACCGCGTCTTCATTGGTATCCCGATAGTAACGCGGTCGCTCTCCTTCCACCACGAAGGCATACTTGTGGTAAAGAGCCTGTGCGGCCTGGTTGCTGCGGCGCACTTCTAGGGTGGCCATGGTCGCCGCCTGTTCCCCGGCAAGATAGAGCAAATTAATTAGCAGCAGCTCCCCCAGTCCCTGTCGCCGCCATTGGGGATGGGTGGCAATGGTCATGATGTGCGCTTCATCTCCACCCTGCAACCAAAAACCAGCATAGCCAACGAGCGTGGCGGCGGCCAACAAGACCTGGTAATTGACGGGGACGTTTGCCTGGGTCAGTTCATACTCATAGGTGCCAGATTTGGCCGGAGAGGGAAAAGATGCCTGGTCAATCGCGTAAACGGCAGGAAGGTCGGCCAGCCGCATCGGCCGCAGATGGTACGGCGCGGGGGGATGGAGCATGGGCTACTTGCCTGCGGGATCTTTGAGGTAGATGGGGGCCAGGGTGCGCGCATTGTCTACCTGACCTTTTCGCAGGCGCTGCCATGCTATTTCGGCCATGCAGCCCGTCCGGCGAGTTGATCGGGATGGGAGCGATACCTGGAAATTTTTGTCAGCAGACCGGATGGCTTTGGCGGCTTCAGCGCTAATTTCCCCGGCAAATGTCATGGTTCCGCTGAGGCTGGCCAGCAGTTCAGGCCAGGCAATGATGACGGGCTGTTCGGCAGCGCGCCAGCCACGCCGGCCGTGCCATTGGTAGACGGCCGCACATACGCGGCGGCGGCCTGCCTCGGCGATGACGACCAGTTGGCCTTCACGAGGGCCAAATGAATGGGCAATGATGTCCAGGGTAGGCACACCAATGAGCGGGGTTTGGTGGGCCAGAGAGAGCCCTTTGGCCACGCCCAGCCCTACGCGGAGACCCGTGTAGGAGCCGGGGCCAATTGCCACAGCAATAGCGTGCAGATCGCTGATGGCAACGTTTTGGCGGGCGATAATCTGGCTGATGGCGGGAGCCAGCTCAATGGTTTGGGTGTTGACGCTGCGCCAGCCCATTTCGGTGATTACGGCCGTTCCGTCGTGTAAGGCCAGTCCCGTCCAGCGGGTAGCTGTGTCAATTGCTAAAATCATAGCGCTCCTTAAACCCCAAACGCACTGCGCTTGAATTCTTCTAACAGCTCCGCCGAACGCTCACCTTTGGCCACCAGGCGCAAAGAGCGGCGGGTTTCACTCAAATAGACCAGCGTAATCCACAACCCATCTTCTGGCAGCAAGGATGCGATTCGTTCTGGCCATTCAACCATGACTGCACCGCCGCCATCCAAAATGTCAGAGATGCCCACCGTTTGTACGTCAGCGGCCGTTTCCAAGCGGTAGCAATCAATGTGGTAAAGGATACGGCCGTCATGGGCGCGCGGATATTCATTTACCAAGGTAAAAGTCGGGCTGGTTACCCGCAGTGACGCGCCCCAACCTCGTCCGACTCCTCGGGCCAGCACTGTTTTACCGGTTCCCAGTTCGCCAGACAGGCACAACAAATCGTGGTCAGACAATAGCTCACCAAGACGCACGCCAAGACGTTCCGTCTGGGTTACGCTGCTGCTGATGAAATCAAGAGTCCACTTGTCTAGAATTGCCATAAGATTGTCAGAATCTAATGATTTTGCTTGCCAATAGTGAATATCTCTCATTATTATACCCACACATGCGGATCATGGTATCATTGGCGCTCTTAATTCGAAACAGGGAGAAACACAATGCGGGTGCTCGTCATCTCAGACATTCATGCCAATCTCGCTGCCTTTGAGGCTGTGTTAACTGACGCTGAAAGATTGTGGGACAAAATTTGGTTTTTGGGCGACCTGATTGGTTATGGACCTGATCCCAACGAATGCACCAGCCTTCTGCGCGAATTTGACCACATTGCCCTATCGGGCAATCATGACTGGGCGGTTTTGGACAAGCTAGACATTTCTAGTTTCAACGCTGAAGCCAAATATGCTATTACCTGGACCCGTGAAGCCATCTCCGCTGAAACGCGAAACTACCTGGAATCCTTGCCCAGTTTGCTGGTAGACGGCCCATTTACATTAGCCCATGCCAGCCCGCGCCAGCCAGTTTGGGAATATATTTTAGACCCTTTTACAGCCGCCATAAACTTTGAATTTTTTGACACCCCCTACTGCCTGGTGGGACATACACACGTACCCATCTGGTTTGAAAAAACAGAAGACAGCAACATCATTCCTTACGTGCCCCAATATGGCAAACCCACTTGCCTGAATGGCAATCGACTCATCATCAATCCGGGCAGCATCGGCCAGCCGCGTGATTCTGACCCACGGGCCGCTTATGCGCTGCTGGACACCGAGAAGCTGCTTTGGGAATACCGGCGGGTACCCTATGATGTTGCCCTCACCCAAGCCAAAATGCGGGAACATAACATGCCCAACAGGCTGGTTAACAGGCTGGAGTACGGCTGGTAAACAATCCCCTGGTTACTGAACAATTTCTTCAATAGCGCCGCGCACGGCTGAAGTGCTGTGATGGAATTCGGCCGTGCCCTGCATGTCTAACCGCCGGGGGCGCGGCAAATTGACGGCGATGCGGTGGGTGATATTGGCGGGCGCGCCACCCATGACCAGTACCTGGTCGGCCAACAAAACAGCTTCCGCAATACTGTGGGTGACCATAAACACGGTAACAGGCATGACGTGCCAGATGCGCAGCAGTTCCAAGGCCATGCGCTCGCGGGTCAGGGCATCTAAAGCGCCAAAGGGCTCGTCTAGCAGCAGCAGCGCGGGTTGGTGAACGAGGGCGCGGGCGATGGCTACGCGCTGGGCCATGCCGCCGGAAAGTTGGGCGGGGTACGCTTGCTCGGAGCCTTGCAATCCCACCAGGTTGATGAGTTCTTGGACGCGAGAGGCATAGGAACGGCCGTTTCCGCTTTGCAGCTCCAGCGGCAATCGTACATTCTCCCACACCGTGCGCCAGGGCATCAACCCCCCCCGCTGAAAGACAATGCCAATGGGGGCGGGATGCAGCCGCGGCGGCTGGCCTTGCAGCAGCACCTGGCCGCTGGTCGGCGTAAGCAGCCCGCCAAGCAGCCGCAGCAGCGTTGATTTCCCCACGCCCGACGGCCCCACCAAGGCAACAAACGCCCCCGCCGGAATGGTCAGGGACACGTTTTGCAGCACGTGCGGGCCGTCGGCAAAAGCCAGGCTTACCTGCTCAACGGTCAGAAATTCGGCCGTAGCTGCCGTGTCAAGTGTCATAGCTCGCTGTCAGGTGTTCAAGTGTTAAAACAGCCATTAGTCTCCAATCTCTATCTGTACAAACTCGTTGGTATAAGCCGCATCCAAATCATCAACCGGCGCATCTAGCAGTCCCATTTCCAGCAGCACATCCTGGGTCTTGACCCACGACGCTGGGTCGCTGATGCCCAGTTGGGCAGCCTGCCACATCTCCAGCGACGCTTCCAGCACATTCATGCGGCTGTCATCCAGCCCTTCCACAAACTTCTTGCTAATTTCATACGCCGCAGCGGGAGCATCTAGCGTATCGACCAAACCACGCAGCGTGGCGCGCACAAAACCCTGCACCAGTACAGGGTTATTGGCAATGGTCTCCTCATTGGTAATGATGCCGTTGGCCACCATATCCACGTAGTCAGCCACATACAAAACGTTTACCGGCTCACCCCTGGCGGCAAGCTGTACCGGTTCGTTATTGGCATAACCTACCACTGCTTCACTTTGGTCGGTTATCAGAGACTCTACCTGGTTAAAGCCAATGTCATTCGCATTGATATCGGTCTCGGAGAGGCCGTTGGCTTGCAGCAAGCCCACATAACCGACGTAAGATGCGCCAAAGAAACCCGGCAGGCCTACGCTGCGCCCCACCAAATCGGCGGGAGTGCGAATGTTGGCACTGCTTTTACTAACAATGGCTATAGGATAGCGCTGAAACCATTCCAACACGTACACTACCGGGATTCCCTGGGCGCGGGCTAACACTACCTGCTCACCACTTACTATGGCAAAAGGGAGCTCGTTTGCCCCAACCAGGGCCATGCCATCGGTTTCAAAGCTGTAATCAAACTCGATAGCCAACCCCTCTGCGGCATAGTACCCTTTGTCAACGGCCACGTAAAATGGTGCATACTGGGGATCGGCAATATAGCCCATAGGCAAACGAATAGTTTGCAGTGTGGTTTCTACTGCAGGATCAGGATCCTGCCCACAAGCACTCAAAATAAGTGTGGATAAGATAAAAAGGAAGATGATTTTTTTCACGAAAGGCTCCTTGTCACGATTTTCTAGTTTGTGATGTGATTATCAGCTTCGCTGGTTTCCGGCTGCCTGCCAGCGCAGCACCCTTTTTTCGATCAAGGCAACTAATCCATAAAGGCTGAGGGCAATGGCCGCCAGCGTTATTAGCACGACAAAAACGAGGTCGGTTTTGAATTGGTAACGGGCCGTCACTAATAAATAGCCCAACCCCTGGCTTTTGGGCTGAACAAATTCTCCGACCAATGCACCAATGACAGATAGGGTTGCGCCAACTTTAAGCCCGGCAAGTATCACGGGCAGCGCGGCAGGAAATTCCAGCTTGCGGAAAATTTGCCAGCGAGTGGCCTGCAAAGATTGCATGAGGTCGTAGAGCTCAGCAGGTACGGAGCGGAGGCCAGCAATGATGTTGACGAGGATGGGAAAAAAGACGACGAGTACGGCCACCAGCACTCTGGCCCAATAGGTGGATTGCACCCATATGGTAAGCAGTGGGGCAATGGCAATGACGGGGATGGCCTGGGAAGCGATGAGGTAAGGTGACAGCAATCTTTCCGCCAGGGGGGATTTAGCGAGGAGATAACCAAGAGGCAGGGCAATGGCGCAGCCAATAAGCAAGCCGGGGATGACCTCGCTGATGGTGATCAGGCTGTGATGGGGTAAACGGCCGTCTCCCACCACAATGCGCAACTGTGCCCATACGTCCCCCGGACCAGGTAAAATAAAGCGGTCGTACTGCCCCCATACCACCAGCATTTGCCAGCCTGCCAGCAAACCTAGGAAGGAGATAAAGACAATCAACCAGGTTGGTTGTTTGTTGAACCAGCCCACAATGTACCTCTATTGGTTAGCTCCAGGGAAGGGGGAAAGATACGCTAAGGGAAACGGCCGTTTCCCTTTTACCAGTTTGCCAAAGGGAAGGCTGCTTGCTTTCCTTCTCCCATCCAGACTTTTACTGTCGGCTCTGGAGTTACGCCAGATCCACCGTTTGCTATTACCGGTTATCAGTAAACCACAAACGGGTCGCGGGCTTGGCTTGCGTTCGCCTCACCGCCGGTCGGGAATTTCGCCCTGCCCCGAAGGATGTATCTATTTGTGACAATTATAACGATGATTATAGCCAAATGCCTTTGCCCGTCAAAAGCCCTTTGGGGCATTCGTTGTTGAAATGAGCTCTTGTGGGTAAGCTAGACGCTACACAGACTTAGCCTTAGAGCATAATCAGGACGCAAATTTTAATTCGCTAAAGGATAAGACCATGATTGGCACCCTCATCAATGCCCTTACCGTCCTCATAGGCGGCACCCTGGGCACCCTGCTTGGCAACCGCTTTCCTCAGCGCATGCAAGAAACCATTTTTGCCAGCCTTGGTCTCTTCACCCTGGCCATTGCCATCAGCAGCGCTCTGGTCACCAAAAATCCCCTCATCGTTCTGGGCAGCTTGCTCATCGGCGCTCTCATTGGCGAATGGCTCAATCTGGAAGAGAAGCTAGAACGTTTTGGGGAATGGCTGCGCCAGCTTCTTGTCCGCAAAGAAGGGGACAACACCTCCCGCTTTGTAGAGGCTTTCGTAACCGCCAGCCTCGTTTTTTGCGTAGGCCCCCTTACCATTCAGGGCGCCATTGAGGATGGGCTGGTGGGTGACTACACCAAACTGGCCATCAAAGCCATGCTCGATGGCTTTGCCGCACTGGCCTTTGCCACCACTCTGGGACCCGGTGTGTTAGCATCTATCATCGTCATTTTGGGTTTTCAGGGGGGGATTGCCTTGTTAGCGAGTATGGGAAGCAATATTTTTACCGAACCGATGGTAACCGAATTGACTGCTACCGGGGGTGTTGTGCTCCTCTCTATTGCTTTTCGCCTTTTAGACATCAAGCAAATTCGCGCCGCCAATTTGCTCCCAGCCCTGTTTGTAGCACCCGCAGCTATTGCTTTGATGGATGCTTTGGGAATTGTTTATTATCCTAATCTTTGAAACCTGGCGGGAACGACTACAGCAAAAAGTCGATGGAAAGTAACCATAAATCAATGCCCACGCTGCATAGGAGTAAAAAGCTCAACTTACCGCACGGGGCATTACCAAACTTCGGATGACAAGAGGAAATGTAAATAGAATGTACGAGAAATTTGGCGTTACCGTAAACAGCGACGGCCACGTGACTTTTGCCCTCTTTCTGCCTGATAACCAGGTCGATCCCGCCCAATACATTCGCGGGGGGGATCCCAAAATCCACGAGATACGCGTGCGCGGCGATTTTCAACACCTGCTGGGCGGCACGGATTGGGCGCTGGACAGCGCTCCCCAGCTAGTCAAGACGCCCCATCCCCACGGCTGGTTGTGGACCACGACCCTGGAAACACCGCTGCCTGAAGGCTACTACCAGTACAAATACTTTGTCACCTTTGAAAATGAAACCGACCGCTGGGTGACAGACCCCTGCACCAAATACGGCGGCGTCGGTGAAGATGAAAACGCCGCCTTCGTTGTGGGTGGCAACCGCCTGGACGTGCAGGCCATCTCCCAACCACTTCCGCCCCAAGACCTGATCATCTACGAGCTAATGATCGACGACTTCACGGCCGAATTCCGCGGTGACCGGGCGCCCATCGACGCCATTCACGACAAGCTGGACTATCTGCAAGGCCTGGGCGTCAACGCCATCGAGTTCATGCCTTGGACCGCCTGGCCAGGCGCCGGTTTCAGTTGGGGCTACGACCCCTTCCAGTTTTTTGCCGTCGAATACCGCTACGTCCATGACGACGAAGGGCCGGCAGACAAAATTTACCGCCTGAAACGCCTGGTTAACGCCCTGCATGCGCGGGGCATTCACGTCATCATGGATGGCGTCTTCAACCACGTGCGTGCTGGCATCAATCCCAACAAAGGTTTTCCCTACGTCTGGCTATACCAGAACCCCGAGGAATCCCCCTATGTTGGCCAATTTGAGCGCGGCGGTTTTTTTGAGGAGTTTGATTACGACAACGGCTGCGTGCAGCAGTTTATCCACGACGTCTGTGTCCACTGGCTGGACACCTACCAGCTCGACGGAATTCGTTTTGACTTCACCATCGGTTTTTACCGCCCCGGCGACCCCAACACCGGCATCACGCGCCTCATGGCCGACCTGCGGCAGCATCTGGCGGCACAAAATCGGCACCACGTGGCCTTGATTCTGGAGCATCTTACCGACAACCGCTTTGCGGCCATCAACGACACCAATCAGATTGGGGCAACGGGCTGCTGGTTTGACCCGTTCATGTACCAGGCGCAGGCATCCGGGCGGTACGGCCGTATCGCCTCCGACCTGCTGCGCATTCTTAACAGCAAAATCGACTTTCACCCTGACAAATGGCCGGTCATCTACATTGAGAACCACGACCATGCGCGCATTATCAGTGAAGTGGGCGGGCGGGAACGTTGGTACAAAAGCCAGCCTGCCGCCATCGCCCTCTTCACCTCCCCAGGGATGGTCATGGTTTACAACGGGCAAGAGTTTGGCGAGGATTACTGGCTGCCCCAGGAAGGAGCGGTGCGCGTGTCGCCGCGCCCCCTGCGCTGGCAGGAGCATGGCGTGGATTTCATCGGGCAGTGGCTAAGCTGGCTTTATGGCCGCCTGGCGGCTATTCGCCGTGACCATCCAGCGCTGCGTAGTCCCTACGTCTTTCCTGCCGCCCCCCACCCCGACGGCTATGGGGTCATCAATGAGGAGATTGTCATTTTCCACCGCTACGGGCAGACAGCAGGTGGTCTGGCACGGTACATCATAGCCCTAAATTTTGGCGATGGGGACCAGTGGGTAGACATTCCCTTTTCGGCCAATGGGGAATGGCAGGAGCTGCTGGGGGAAACGGCCGTTACCGTCACCAATTTCCGCCTGCACAACCATCACGTCCCCTCAAACTGGGGTCGCATCTTTTACCAGGCAGCCGGTTGACAATCACCCTGGGCTAATTAACCACCAAGAGGTCAACTAAACCGTACTTCTGTTGAACGGGCGCCATCTTCTTGGAGGGTGCTCAGAAAGCCCCAAGTTCTAGTCGACATCTGGCTCAAACAGCCTCTGGGTAAACTCGTTCACAAATTTTCCGTGGGGATCGTGTTCCTGGACCAGCTTTCGAAAAAGCGCGAAATGGTCGCCGTGAACTTGCGCCATATAAGCACGATCCATTATGCGGCAATACTTCCCCAGGTGCGGTCGGGCGCCAATCTCTTGCGCCAGTTCCTCGGCCGCCTCCAGAAACCTCTCATAACCCATCGAATCATTACAAATCAGGTCAATCCAGGTACTGCGCCGGTCCCGCCCAGCCCCGATTAACGTCCGATCGTGACCGGCTGGCGTGAATCGCAGCTCAATAGCTACAAAGGGCAGCCCACTGCCATAGAGATTCTCATAAAGTGCACTGAAGCGCTGCAAGACAGGGAAAGTGTCCTCATAAGGCACGGTGAATTCCAATTCATGGTGCAGGTGATAAATAGTACGGTTGAAGCCTTCACTGCTCTCCAATACCAGATCCGAACCTTTCGCCTGCCCCAGGAAAAAGTCAGATACTTTGGGCAGTAGCCTGACATGCGCCAGCAGGTCCGCCAGCCAGACGGAAACCAGGGCATCTAGCGCGTGGTCGATGAACTCGCGCAGCGATCCTAAAAACGATCTCGGCTTGTTGGTTCGATTCCAGGTGTTGACCTGACACCTGCTGCTAAAAGGAAATACATAAAGACTAAGATGATCGTTTTCTGCAATCAGCCGATCTAGATGCTCGGCAACGTATGCCAGTTCCACCATCTCACTCTTCTGGTGAACCTTGAAGGCATCTACGGCCTGCACGACCACTTCGATAATTATGCCGACGGCGCCAATCCCGCCAATGGCAGCCCGGAACAGGGGATCTGTGGGCTGACATTCAAATATTTCGCCCTGCCCATCCACCAATTTTAGGCTCACCACTGATTGGCTGACAAAACCCCAATCTCGCCCGGTACCGTGAACGTCGGTGGAGATGATACCGCCAATGCTTTGGGCGTCATGGGTTGGCAGTGCGGCAAATGCCCACCCTCTTTGGAGAAGGGCACGATTGATATCTCTAATCCGTGTCCCCCCTCTGACCCCCATCTGTTTTTTTTCATCATTCACCCAAAGTATCCCGGTATATTGGTCCAGGGAAACCAAGGTTGCATCGGTTACGACACCGCTGTTAAAGGAATGCCCAGCGCCAAACACTCGCAGCCGTCTGGAGTTTTGCACCAGAGAAACGATCTCTTCTTCAGTACGGGGCAGCGCATGCTGCTTGGGCTGAAAGCGGAAGCGGTGGCCCCAATTATGGAATACACCGCCTTTAACCCGGCCTTCGAGCCACAAATAGCGGCCAAGGGTCACTGCATTTAATACAACATTTAGCGTGGTTGCCAACGCTGCCCTAAAATAGCTTTTAAGAAACATAATGCTCTATCTAATTGATGTCCTTTGGTTCTCGCCCATCTCTAGAGAAATCTCTGCTTCACTCAAAATTATCGGCCCTTGGGGGCTAAAGCTGGCTGCCCTTAAACACGGCTTTCGTCTATGCGCCTGCCTTGCCAATGGCATTGCCGACAAATGTAGCGGCGCACTGGAATTCCCATGCTTCCCAGCAAGCGGTCAAACCGTGTACGGTGAACACGGCTGAGATTCGCACCGCCACACATGGGACAAATCCCAGCCCACCATCGCCGGTGGTGGTTAATGCGCTGTCGCAAGCGCAGGCTGCCCAGCATAACGACCATGACAAGCAGCACACCGCCCAAAATTACAATTCCGCCTTGCCAGAAAAGCCAGATAGCCAGCGGGCTTTGGATTTTTTCTACGACCGGGTTGTTAGCCAGTGGGTTGAAAATCATCAGTATGGCCAGGGCCAGAAAGAGGGTAAAGGCCAGATCTAACCCATTGCGGGCTGCCCAAGAAGGCGAGGACGACTGTTTACTCTGCTGATGGCGACGGGAACTGCGCTTACGCCGCACCTCTGGCTGAACGGTTTCTGAATCAGACACGGCTTGTTCCTTTGGAGCTAGTTCAACAGTGTTTACAAAGGACACAGCAGGCGGCCGCAGCCACCACAATAAACCAGGCGCCCTTCTTGTGCTTCTTTTACTTTAAAGGCGGAAACGGTCAGATGGCAGCCCAGGCACATGTTTTGCTGCAGGCCCGCCACTGCCATACCTCCCTTCTTCTGCCGCAGTTGCTCATACTCGGCTAGACGGGCCTGGTCTATGCGGGACGGGTATTGTTTGCGCTGCTCGTTGAGGGCGTTCAAGCGTAAAGCTAGTTCGTTTTGCTCTTTTTTAAGGCTGGCCTGTGACTTTTCCCATTTGGCCGTGACTTCAGCCAACACGGACTCGGTTGAGACGCGCTCGCTTTCGGCTTCTTCCAGCATGATCATCGCTTCGAGGATTTCATCCTCCAACGTGGTACGGCGACGGCCTAGGGCAGCGATTTCATTTTGCAGATCGGACAGTTCCTTGGGATTTTTGACGTCGCCAGAGTAGAGGCGCTGCTCGGAACGTTTGGCTTTAGTGTTGACACCTTCAAGTTCCAGGGTGAGATCTTTGTGCTGAGTTTGCCAACGGCGTAGGTTGGTAACGGCCGTTTCCAACCTTGCCCGTGCCGCTATCAGCTCCTGCGTCTCCTTTTGCGCCCGCAGAACATCCGCCAGACGCTGCCGTTTCTCCTGAAACTCCGAATCAATCTGCTGTAGCTGGTAAAGCAACTGTATTTGGCTCATGGGCTGTTCCCTAAAATGGTAGTGGGCAAATTGTAGCACAAAATGAGTATCTTGAGCGAAGCGTGATGGGACCACGTATCAAAATGCGTCATAGTCCCATCCTCGGGTATAATCCCCCAGTTATGTTTGATAAATGGTTTGAATTAGCAGAACAATCGTATACTGAAGCTGACGCCGAGTGGGACAGCTTTGTGGAGGGGCATCCTTACGGCAGCCTGCTGCAAACAACCGCCTGGGCGCGGCTAAAAAACAATTTTGGCTGGTCATCGCAGCGGGTCTGGCTGCGCCAGGACGGCCAACTGCAGGCCGGGGCCCAGTTGTTGATCAAATCGGCGGCCTTCGGCCTGGCTCGCGTAGGCTACATACCCCATGGACCTTTAGTGGACTGGCAAGACACGGAACAAGTAAAAGTGCTGTTCCATCAGCTAGATTTAGCCGCATACCAGCGGCGGGTAGGCTTCATCAAGTTGGAGCCGCTGCTGTGGCAGGACGAAGTTACAGCCGAAGTCTGGCCCACCATTTGCCAGGAGTACGATTTGCAAACTACTGCGGATACCATTCAGCCCCCGCGCACGATGCTGCTTGATTTACGGCCGTCCTCTGACGACATCCTGGCAGCCATGAAGCAAAAAACCCGCTACAACATTCGCCTGGCCGAACGCAAAGGCGTGACGGTACGAGAAGGGGCCAGGGAAGATTTATCAGCTTTCATTCGCCTGATGCACGCCACGGGCGAGCGGGACGGCTTCGGCATACACGCCCCGGAATATTACCGTCGCGCTTACGAGGTATTTGCCCCCGATGACGTGGCTTTATTGATTGCTGAATATGAGAAACGGCCGTTATCCGCGGTCATGGTCTTCAAAAATGGGTCCCGGGCCGCTTACCTCTATGGCGCTTCCAGCAACGAAGAGCGCAATCGCATGCCCAACTACGCCGCGCAGTGGTCGGCCATCCAATGGGCCAAAGCGCAGGGCTGCACCACTTACGACCTGTGGGGCCTGCCTGACGCCTCCGAAGAAGAGCTAGAAGCGCAGTTCACCCAACGCAACGACGGGCTGTGGGGCGTTTACCGCTTTAAGCGTGGCTTTGGAGGCCAAATTCGGCGCACTGTGGGCGCTGCCGACCGCATTTATAACCGGCGCACCTACAACCTGTACCAGTGGAGAAGAAATCGGAACTAAAATTGCCAATGGTCAATAGTCAATTGCCAATAGCCAACGGTTGGTAATTGACCATTGACCATTGACCATTGATTATTTTTATGCAATACCGTGCCTCAACCTTCAAACGCGAAACCTCCCCATCTGCTTGGGAAAAAGCTTTAGGCCAGCTGCCTAACCCCCACCCGCTGCAAAGCTGGACCTGGGGCAGCTTCAAGTCCCGCTGGGGCTGGGAGGCGCAGCCCTCGCTAATGACCATTGCCGAAAGCAGTTGGGAACCTCTGGCGGCGGCTATGATTTTGAAACGCCGCCTGCCGCGCACGCCCTTTTCCATTCTATACGTACCGCGTGGCCCCATTCTGGACTACAATGATCGCCCACTGCGGCAGCAGGTGCTGGCCCAATTGGAGAAAATTGCGCGGCAGGAACGAGCCATTTTTATCAAAATTGACCCGGAAGTCGTGAAAGCGTGGGGCGAAGAGGGGATACGGCCGTCTCCCGTGGGTGGCCGCCTTATCCAGGAACTCCAGCAGCGGGGTTGGCGCTTTTCCAACGAACAAATCCAATTCCGCAACACGGTGGAACTGCCCCTGGAAGACGGCGAAGAGGCGCTGCTGGCGGCTATGAAGTCCAAGACCCGCTACAACATTCGCCTGGCCGGGCGTAAAGACATCATTGTGCGCCAGGGTACGCCCGCTGACTTCCCGGTTATTGCTGCAAATGTATGCAGAAACGGCCGTGCGCGACGGTTTCACCATTCGCCCCTTGGATTACTATCTGGACATCTGGCACGCCTTCTATAAGGCAGGCATGGCCCAACCCCTTCTGGCCGAGTTTGAAGGCCAACCCATTGCCGCCGTGGTGCTGGTGCGCTACGGCCAGCGGGTCATTTACATGTATGGCGCGTCCACCGAGCTGGAAAGGCAGCGGATGCCCAATCACCTGCTGCAGTGGGAAGCTATCCGCTGGGCTAAAAGCAAAGAAGCCAGCGTATACGACTTTTGGGGCGCGCCTGACGAGTTTGTGGAGACGGACCGTATGTGGGGCGTGTGGCGCTTCAAGCAAGGGTTCAATGGCCAGGTCGTGCGCCACATCGGCGCGTGGGATTACCCTGTGCGCCCCTTACTCTATTGGGCATACACCGTTGCCCTACCCAAATACCTGGCCCACATCCGCGCCCAAACATAACCATCCAACCAACTAACCAACCATCCATCCAACCAACAAGGAGACCCCCATGACCCGAACCATTGTCGTCCTCGAAGGCGACCAAACCGGACAAGAACTACTCGAAGAAGCACTGCGCGTGATCCAGCCTGAAATCATCGGCTTTCCACTTGAGTTTTTGCGCTTCGACCTCAGCCTGGAAAATCGCCGCAAAACCAACAACCAGGTCGTCCATGAAGCCGGGAAGGCCATACGCCAGCACAAAGTCGGCCTTAAAGCGGCCACCATCACCCCTGAAACCAGGGTGACGTAGGCAGCCCAAACGCCATCCTGCGCGAAGCCATGGACGCCGAAGTAATCCTACGCACCGGCCGCCGCATTCCCGGCGTGCGCCCTGTTGGCGGCATCTACGCCCCCATCAGCGTGGTGCGCATGGCCCGCGACGATGCCTACGGCGCCAAAGAGTGGCGCGAAGGCGAGGGGCTGGATGAAATGGCCTACCGCACCGAAAAAATTAGCCGCCGCGTTTGCCGTGCCGTAGCAACTTATGCCTTTCAGCACGCCCGACGCACCGGGGCCAAAGTCTTTGGTGGCCCCAAATTCACCGTCAGCCCCGTGTACGAAGGCATGTTCAAAGAAGAAATGGACGCCGCTGCCCAGCGCTATCCCGACGTGCGTTACGAACCGCAGCTTATTGACGCCACGCTGGCGCTGCTGCTCGCGACTAGCGGCGAACCGTTGGTCATCCCCAGCCTCAACCGGGATGGCGACCTGATATCCGACATGGTGCTGCAAATGTTTGGCTCCATTGCCGGGTCCGAATCTATGGTCATTTCTGTGGATGATGATGGAGTGATCGACTGCGTCATGGCCGAAGCACCCCACGGCACAGCCCCCACGCTGCAAGGGCTAAATCGCGCCAATCCGATGGCCATGATTTTGGCCGCGGCCGGGCTTTTTGGGCTGATGAAAGAGCCAGAATTAAAGCAGGCCAGCCGCGCCATTTACGAAGCCACTCTGGAAACAGTCTACGATGGCATCCGCACGGCCGACATTGGCGGCACGGCCCAAACCGATGAATTCACCAACGAAGTTATTCGCCGGGTCAAGGCCAAGTTGGAGGTGTGGTCTACGTTGGGGTAGCTTGTCGGCCTCTCAGCCGGTCAGCAATTCAGCGATTTAGGCTGATCCGCTAACCGGCTCAGACCTGATCTGGAACTAGCGTCACCAGCACCATTTCGGGGGGAGCCAGGAAGCGCACGCGGGGGGCGCTCAACCCTTCCAGCCCCAGGCCACGACTGACGTACAGGTTGGTGCGCCCTTCATGGTAATGCCCCATGACGTACTGCCGCCCCAGTTGCGAACTGGTTAGCAGGGGGCCAATTATCGGCAGGCGCACCTGCCCACCATGGGTATGGCCGCACAGATACAGGTCAATGCCGTGTTCTACCGCTTCAGGCATCAATTCCGGGGAATGGTAGAGCAAGATTTGGGGGGCGCCGTTGGGGGCGTCCGCGTACAGGTTGGCCAGGCGGGTGCGGTCAGTGGGCAGGTGGTGCGTGCAGTCCATTCCCAGCAGCACCACTTCTTGGCCCCCTCCCAGCTTCACCGTTTGCCAATCATGGCGCATCAGTGTGATGGGCAGCCCAGCAAAAATGGGCACCACTTCTTCGCGCAAGTCCACAGTTATGCTGCCCAGGGTAGCGTAAATGCCGTATGGCGCGGCTAGTTTTTGCAGGAGCTGCCGCACCTGGCGATGGGTGGTGGCGTCTTTGTTATACGATAAGTTGACGTAGTCACCGGTAATGACAATAAAGTCGGGGCTGGCCTGCTGAGCAAGATGCAGCACGGCCGTTTCCCGTTTCGTCAGCCGTTCGATATGCAGATCGCTGATGTGCAAAAAGCGAATGGGGGTTGCTCCCGCCGGCAGCCGGTCCGTGTTAATAGTTAGCTCGCTCAGTCCTACGCGGAATGGTTCAATGAGAAAGCCCCACACGGCCGCTGCCGATGCGCCCAACTGCACTAAGACCAATAGGGCAAAACTCGGCCATCCCCCAGCCAGCCAGCCCACCGCAGCTAGCAGCAGAGTGACCGTGACACGAGGCAGGGCCAGCACCACAAACTGGGATTTCCATGGGCCAAAGGAAAGCCCGCGACGAGGCAGGCTGAGGAGTATGAGCATGTCTCCTGCCAGGCAAAGGGTGAGAACGGCCGTTACCCACCCCACCGGCACAACATTTCCCGCACTCAACCACCAAACAATGCCAGACAGACCAACCCAAAACGGGATCATCAAAACCAGCAGCCACCAGGGCCAGCTATCAGGCACACTCATGAGCAGCATAGCCTTGTGCAGCCATCCCTCTTTCAAAATATCATCTGGTTCTTCCATCATGAGCTCTTCATATCTTCAAAAGCAACAAATATTACATCCCTGATCATGCCTGGATTTGTGCGAGTTGTCCATATGTCAACTCCCTACAGCAAATTTGGCGCACACAAACCAGGCAGCAGTAGGAAATATGGGTCAGAGGTACGGAAGAACTATTGAAGTAATATACATTAGAGGATTATGATACAGACAATATTATATTTTATATACAATTTATGGAGGTCTGAAATGTTGTTTTTAAATCGTGAGCAAGGTCAAGGTTTGGTTGAGTACGCACTGGTTCTGGTTCTGGTAGCTGTTGTCATTATTGCGATTCTGACGCTGCTTGGCCCGCAGATTGGTAATGTGTTCAGCCGTATCACCAATGGCCTAGGCTAAACATCGTAATTTAATTAAGAAAAAAGCCCCGTCGCGCAAGTGGCGGGGCTTTTTTTGTTGGGAAGGCTGACGGCCGTTTCCGAAACCGCTATAATCCATGGGCATATGAGCAATCAAACCAAGCCCAACTACCCGCAGCGCGTTACGCTTGCCCAACTGCCCACCCCAATACAGCCTCTGCAACGGCTTAGCAAACACCTGGGCGGCCCAACTCTCTACATGAAGCGGGATGATCAAACCGGCCTGGCAACCGGTGGAAACAAAGCCCGCAAACTTGAATTTCTAATAGCCGAAGCGCTAGCCCAAGGCTGCGACCACCTTGTGACCACTGGGGCTGCCCAAAGCAACCACTGCCGCCAAACCGCCGCTGCCGCCGCCAGCTATGGCCTGGGCTGCACCTTAGTGCTCAAAGGTACAGCTCCCGCTTCTATTTCTGGCAATTTATTGCTCAACGAGCTGCTAGGCGCACACCTCTACTGGACGGGCGAGCAAGATAGTGCCCGTGTCATGGCCAATGTGTGCGCGGAACTGCGCACCATGGGCCGTTCACCCTACCAAATTCCTCTGGGTGGTTCAAATGTGGTGGGCGCCACCGGTTATGTCCTCGCCATGGAAGAACTGCTAGACCAGCTCGCCGCAGCCAATATCAACATTGATTTCATCATCACGGCCAGCGGCAGCGGGGGAACGCAGGCAGGTATGGTTTTAGGCGCAAAAATCTATGGTTTCCGCAGCCAAATTTTGGGCATCAGCGTTTCGCAAGAGGCAAACGCCCTACAAACCCAGGTGGCAGCTTTGGCCACAGCTACAGCAACGCACCTTGGATTGGGCACTCCATCCCTTTCGGGCGAGGTGAACGTCAACGACGATTATTTGGGTGAAGGGTACGGAAAAGTCAGTGAAATAGAACGCGAGGCTATTCGCATGGTTGCTCAATTAGAGGGGATTTTACTCGATCCTGTGTACACAGGTCGTGCAATGGGCGCACTAATCGATTTAATTCGCTGGGGAGCATTCACTAGAGGCCAATCTGTGTTGTTCTGGCACACAGGGGGAACTGCTGCCCTTTCTGCTTTCGCCGACTATTTACGCTAAGGTAAATGCCATGAAAGTTGTCATAGCTGGAGAAATACCTTTTTTAGAGGAAGTTGGACAACTATGCGTCACCGCTGGCCATGACACGGCCATGTACCTGGTGGAAGATTTTCTGAGTGCGCAAGATAGTGGCTATTTGCTGGAAAATTTAGGGGAGGTGGCTGTGGCCATCGAGCTGCACAATGAATCTGCGGCCACAAAACATGCACTCCTGCTGGCTTTAAGCGGTGCGTTAAATCCTGAAGCGTTGATTTTAACCTCTTCCCTCAACGCCAGCGCCACCCAGGCTGCATCCTGGGTGAACAATCCAAGCCGTGTTGTCGGGTTTGGCATTGTGCCTCCTCTGGGAAAGCAGGGAATAACAGGTGACTTGGTAGAATTGGCGCGGGCTATGCAAACAGAAGACTCTTATTTACAACAGGCACAGGCTTTTTGGCAAGGTTTGGGACTAGAAACGGCCGTTGTTGCTGATGGTCCCGGTCTGGTCCGCGCGCGCACCATATGCTGCATTATCAACGAAGCAGCCAGCGCTCTTATGGAAGGCGTTGCCTCCGCCAGTGACATTGACAAAGCCATGCAGCTTGGCACCAATTATCCTTTCGGCCCGTTAGCCTGGGCAGACCAAATTGGTCTAGATACCGTTTTGGGTGTCATGACCGGCCTATTTGAGGAATGGGGAGAGGATCGCTATCGCCCTTCTCCCATGCTCAAACGCCTGGTAATGGCCGGAAAACTTGGGCAAAAAACAGGCGCCGGGTTCTACCATTACGAATCGCCATCCTCATGAGCATCAAATATTGCCATATTTGCAACCAGGAATCGTTTTCCCAGAAACGGCCGAATCCCGAAGCCCTTGCTGCCGGGGAAATCTGTCCCATCTGCTACCAACCTACCTGCCGCCGCCACCTGACGACCGTCCGCTGGCGTTGGCGCGAAACGGGCGAACCTGATTCGGGACTCATTTGCCGCGAATGCCAGCGCAGCTACGCTCACCGCAGTTGGGACGTACACAACCGGGATTGGATCACCTAGATTTTATGCAGTTTTTTCTCGACAAGGGTGAGTTTTCACCCATTATTGTGGGTAAACAGGCACATCTGGCCCCACCAGGTTTTGAAACAAAGACAGAACTTCTCCTGGTTCAGCGTGGCGGCCTTGCTGCTTTTTCGAGAACAAAACTTTCCCGTTAACCTCCACTTCAAAAGCACCTTTGCTGCCTGTGATGAAAGTCAGCTCTTTAATTACATGCTGGTAATGGGACAAAACGTCATCCGCCACACGGACGGCTCGTTCACGATAGTTTCAAGGCACGCAATATTCAATTGATATGACAAAATTCTTATCCATAATGTTTCTCCAATGTAATTTACGGGGTTTGGGCCATTAAAAAAGCCTATGACCTTCCTAACAAATTTAACAATCTATCTGGCCTGTCAGTGATCAGACCATTGACCCCAATCTCCAACAGCCGCTGCATATCCGCAGTTTCATTGATCGTCCAGACGTGGACGGCAACACCATGGGCATTTGCCGCCCGCACAAAGCGCGGCGTCACGACCTGCACTTCGCCCAGCACCGGCAGCGTAGAGCGCTCTGGCACCTGAATTGCCGCATCCGGGGCAGAGAAAGTTGCCCCCAAGCCCAGACTGTTTAATATCCAAAAAGTCTGAATCTCATTGCGGGCCAGCGATGTGCGCACCTCTGGACATTCTGCACGCATTTCCAATACAGTTTCCTCGTGAAAAGAAGGCACCAGAACCTTGTCTGTCATGTTGTATTGGCGTAAAAGTTGGCAAAATGGCAGGACGATTGACGGTTCAGCCTGCTTAATTTCAATATTCATAAGCATATCAGGGTAAGCTTGAAAAAGTTCTACCAGGGCTGGTACCTGAATGCCTTGTCCCCGATATGGATACGTTTGCCCATCATCGTTCGTCCAGTAGTATCCGGCATCCAGCTCTCGAATCTCAGCAAAGGTCATCTCTTTTATGGTGCCGGTGCCATCAGTAGTTCTGTCGACGGTATCATCGTGCATAACCACAATCACGGCATCGCTGGTAGCATGGATGTCCATCTCCAGGACATCAACACCCAGTTCTACAGCATGGGCAAATGCACTCATCGTGTTGCTAGGGCGCAGTTCCTCACCACCCTGATGGGCTATTACCAGCGGCCCGCCATCGGCCGCCAACAGAAAGGAGTGGTCAGCTACTGGGCGAGCCCGGACAACAAAGGCGGTGTAGGTCAGTGCGGCAGCAGTGGCGATGATTATCAGGATTCTGGTTAGCGTGTTCATGGATTGCCTCCGGAATTTTTTGGCACCATTGTAGCGGGTAATGAGCGCCGGTTAAAGGAAACGGCCGTTTCCCCACCCACCTCCTGCAACACCACGGCAAAATCTTGACAACCCGCTCTGCCTCAGCTACCATACCCTTCGCCTCTGGGCCTGTAGCTCAGCTGGGAGAGCGCTACAATCGCACTGTAGAGGTCAGGAGTTCGAATCTCCTCAGGTCCACCAGATAGCTAAAAGGCCGGGTTGCACAACCCGGTTTTTGTTGACAACCTCATAAGTAAAGGCAACGAACAGGAGTAGTAAGTACACCAATCCCTTAGAGAGCTGTACCATGGCTGAAAGTGCAGCAACCGTACCGAACTCGCCTGTGAGCCGCTCTGGTGAAAGCCGGTATTCCGTATTCAATTTTCAGCAACTCCTGAGACTAAACACCGATTACTGAATACTAAACACTAGCCAGCGCCGTATCGCACACGTTACGTGCCTCGAGTGGGTAGTTAAGCTGGAAACCATTGTCAATTTCACAAGAGTGTGCTAAATTATGCGACCTTTGTGGCATGGGCCTGTAGCTCAGTTGGGAGAGCACCACAATGGCATTGTGGGGGTCAAGGGTTCGAGTCCCTTCAGGTCCACTAACCAGATTTCTACCAATCAGAGTGGTACCGCGGAATTCCTCTTTCGTCTCTGAACGAAAGGGGAATTTTTGTTTGAGGAGGCAGTCATATGCAGGCCCCAGCAACCATGAATCATTTCTTTATTGAAACCGAATTTGGCAAGATATATGCCGCAGCGGCTGGCGAACCAGCCCAACCCCTGGTGCTTGGCCTGCATGGGTGGAGCCAGCGCAATGGCTGGCACACCTGGGAACCTCTGTTAGTTCCCCTGGCCGAGGCTGGTTATTACACTGTGAGCATCGACATGCCCGGCTGGGGCAAAAGCGTTCCTACCCGGGCCGATACCATTACCCGGAGCTTCGCCACCCGCGTAGTGCTGGCTGTGCTAGACGGGCTAGGCCATCAAGAAGCTGCGCTGATGGGTAAAAGCTGGGGTGGCGGCATTGCCCTGGCCCTGGCCCTGGCGCGGCCGGAACGGGTAACCAAGCTTATCCTGAGCGCGCCTGCTTTTCGGGAACTCCACGAATTGCCCGGCCTGCAGCAGCCTGTGCTGCTGGTTTGGTCCGAAGATGATCCGGTCATTCCCGTGACCTATGCCGCCCAATTTACCACAGCCATTCCCGGCTGCACTTTGATTACCTACCCCACCGGCGGGCACAGCGCGGCCCCCAAAAATGCCGCCGAATTCGCACCGGAAGCGATTCGGTTTTTAGACCAATAATGATTATCGATTGATGAACCAATCCCTAACCAGGAATTTTCAACCTTTCCAGGAGAACGCGTGAATGAGTGAGTACACCCCCCAAGAACTAGAACCCAAATGGCAGGCCAAATGGGAAGAAACCGGCCTGTACCGGCAGGAAATTGACCACAGCAAACCCAAGCATTATGCCCTGACCATGCTGCCCTATCCGTCAGGCGATTTGCACATTGGCCATTGGTACGCCATGACGCCGTCCGATGCCCGCGCCCGCTACATGCGCATGAAAGGGTACAACGTGCTGTTCCCCATGGGCTTCGACGCTTTTGGGCTGCCGGCCGAAAATGCGGCCATCAAAAATCAGGTGCATCCCAAAAAGTGGACCTACGCCAACATCGAACGCATGCGCGGCCAATTGCACAGCATGGGCGCGATGTTTGATTGGGAGCGAGAAGCGGTTTCTTCTGACCCTTCCTATTACAAATGGACCCAATGGTTTTTCAAGAAGCTGTATGAATTGAACCTGGCTTACCGGCAGGAAGCGGCCGTAGACTTTTGCCCTTCTTGCAACACGACCCTGGCCCGCGAACAGGTGTGGGGCGATGACCGCCACTGCGAACGCTGCGGCACGCCGGTCATCAAAAAAGAACTGGAGCAGTGGTTCTTCAAGACGACCGATTACGCCGAGGAACTGCTGGATTTCAGCCAGATTGACTGGCCGGAGCGGGTGAAAGTGATGCAGACTAACTGGATCGGCCGTTCCGAAGGCGCGGAGGTGGTGTTCAAGACGGAAACCGGCGGGCATGACATGCCTATCTTCACCACGCGGCCCGACACGCTGTGGGGCGCCACCTTCATGGTCATGGCCCCAGAGCATCCGCTGGTGGATGAAGTGACCACGCCGGAACAGGAAACGGCCGTTGCCGCATACCGCAGCCAGGCCGCACGCCTGAGCGACATTGACCGCGAGTCGGCCGAGCGCGAGAAAACCGGCGTCTTTACCGGCGCTTACGCCATCAATCCCGTCAACCAGGAGCGCATTCCTATTTGGGTGGCCGACTACGTGCTGATGGGTTACGGCTTCGGGGCGATTATGGCCGTGCCTGCTCACGATCAGCGTGACTTCGAGTTTGCGCGCAAGTTTGGCCTGCCCATCATTCCCGTTATTGCCCCGCCGGAAGGCGAGTTGGTAGAGCCAGAGATGACCGAATCCTATGTGGGGCCGGGCGTCATGGTCAACAGCGGGCCGATCAACGGTACGGCCGTAACCGATGACAAAGGGCGTAAAAACCCATCTGTGGCCGCGGCTCTAGACTGGCTGGAAGCCAACAACGCCGGCAAAGAGGCCATCAACTACCGCCTGCGCGACTGGCTCATTAGCCGCCAGCGCTACTGGGGCGCGCCCATTCCGATGATTTACTGCGACGACTGCGGTACTGTGCCGGTGCCCGACGAGGAGCTGCCGGTGCTGCTGCCGGACGACGTGGAATTTATGCCCACCGGCGAAAGTCCGCTGAAGCTGAATCCCGGCTGGTACGAGGTGCCTTGCCCCACCTGTGGCAAGAAAGCCATGCGCGAAACCGACACCATGGACACCTTCATGTGCTCATCCTGGTACCAATACCGCTATCTCAGTCCCGATTACGACGAAGGGCCATTCGACCCGGCGGAAGGCGCATACTGGCTGCCCGTGGACCAATACACCGGCGGCATCGAACACGCCACTATGCACCTGATTTACACCCGCTTTTTCACCAAAGCGATGCGCGAGATGGGGCTGGTGAATTTCGCTGAGCCGATGCTGGCGCTGTACAACCAGGGCATGGTGCTGGGCGAAGACAATGAGAAGATGTCTAAGTCGCGCGGCAACGTGGTAGCGCCCGACAATTTGGTGGCCAAATATGGCGCGGACACGGTGCGCACCTACCTGATGTTTTTCGCCAAGTGGGACCAGGGCGGGCCGTGGAACTACGACGGCATTAAGGGGCCGCAGCGCCTGCTCAATGACGTATGGGAGCTAGCCCAAGCAGATTACACGCCAAAAGTTGAAGATGAAAATGCCACCCGCAGCCTGCGCCGCAAGACCCACCAGATCATTCGCAAGGTGGGACAGGATTTGGAGAGCTTCTCCTTTAATACGGCCGTTGCCGCCATCATGGAAATGCGTAACAGCATGCAGGAAGCCCTGCGCAGCGCCAGCGCCACCACCGCCGCCTGGAACGAAGCCATCGACAATCTGCTGCTGCTGCTGGCCCCTATTGCGCCCCATATGACCGAAGAGTTGTGGGCACAGCGCGGCGGCGCCTACAGCATTCACCAGCAGCCCTGGCCGGAATGGGACGCCGACGATTGCCAAAGAAGAGACCCTGATCCTGGTGGTGCAGGTCAATGGCAAGGTGCGCGACCGCATCGAAGCCCCCGCCGGTACGCCGGACGAAGAACTCAAGTTGATGGCGCTGGCTTCGGAGAACGTGCAGCGCCACCTGGACGGTAAAGCGCCGCGCAAGGTCATTGTCGTCAAGGGGAAGCTGGTGAATATCGTGAAGTGATCCGGGGGAGCCCACAAGGAGAGAGGTATGGAAAAGAGTCAGCCTGTACGCATAACGGCCGTTAAACGCATTCCCATCTTGCTGTTCCTGGTTGCTGCCACGTTGATCGGTTCCTTTCTGCTCTTGGGTCTATTGCTCAATTTAGAAGATTCAGCAGATGTTCACTTTAGTTTTCTCCTTACATTCTTCTGTCTGCCTTTGATTATCTTCGTCATCCCGCTGTTCATGTTCGGTAGTGAAAAAAGAGAAAGTAGGGCCAGGCCGAGATTGCTAGAATTTTTCCTGGCTGGCGTTGGCGCTATTTTTCCGTCGGCAATTATGACAGCTTTGATGTGGGTGCTTTGGTGGATCCTCTACGGCCTGTTTTTTCTATTTGCACCCGATGATCCCTTTGGCGTTCCCTTCAATATCGCGAGCACAATTGTCACTTTCCTGGCTTTGGGTCTGAGCGTCTTTCTCGTACGCGTAAATTGGCGCAATCTAATTGAGCAGCTTTATCCAGTTGTGGGAAATACCTCCGCTTTCGCAAAATTATCCCGCACAAGCAAACTGTGGCTCCTCAAACGAGGTTTAGTAGTTGTTGCTCTGTTCATCGTAAGCGGCATCATATCAATAATGTTAATTGGTGTCTTTGGGAGCACTGAGGGGTTTACGATAGTTGACCAATTTTTGTTTACTCTTTTACTTTTTATTGTGCAGGTCTTCCTGGTCAGCCTTAGCGCCTGGCTTTGGCTGCGCAAGCCGCCTGTGCCCCAAGGGTTGGAAGTCCCTCAAGAAATGCTACTTAGAATGCTCACGGCGCAGGGTTATAAGGTTTACGCGCTGCCGGATTTAATCAATCACCCTGAACGGCAGGGTAAGATTGATGAAGCGTTTGTGGCCAGTGTTGATTTGATCGCCCGCAAAGATGAGCACAGCATGGTGATCGACATTCTGACTTCTGTGGAAACGCTGCAACCCCCGGATTGGAACGATGCGGCCGCCTTTAAAACGGCCGTCTGGTATTTAAGCAGCCAATTAAATCTGCCCACCCCCATTGAGGCTAGATTCTTCCTTGTAGACATCACCCCTGAAGACAGCTTGCTCGCATTTGCCACTGCGTATGACATCCAAATCCAGCACACTACAAACGGCATTCTGCTCGATGCTTTAGCCAATGATGCAACTTGGCAGCAAATAGCTGCGTCGTGGTTTAAATCCGCATCTTTACCGGAGGCCAATGATGAGTAAAACCCCCAAAAGTATTGGCAAAACCGATGATACACTTACAAAGATTGTCACCAGAGCAGCCAGAGGTACAACCAAAACTTTGGGCCAGCCCAAAGAGACCGCAGCAGGAAAATCAACGCCGGCAGCCGCGCCAGAAGTCACCCTGGACAACCTGTTACTGATTCCTAAAATCATTCAGCTCCTCGGACCAGCCTTAGAAAAGCTTGGCTTCCCACTCAAGGAATCCAAAACGGCCAATAAATTTACCCTCAAGATGATACGCCATCACGTGATTGAAACCAGCAATGGCAAAATCGCCTTGATTTACGTGGCCCCTGAAATTTTGCAGGGGTTCCGGTCGGAGATAACGAACCTGGGTTTTGTTTTCGTCGAAGAGTTCAAATTGGGCGCTTTTATTTTTTCCCTGGCCAGTGATTTGCAAATGGAATATCAACCGACGATTGAATCCTGGCAAGTGATCTTTCAAAATGTAGCCATATTTCTCGAGGATGCTATTGCGAAATTTGAGAAGATGGATGAAGAGTTCTTGCAAGGTGAGCTCAAAAAGAGGTTTGCGCTTCCTGATAGTGCGGCCGCGGCAGAAAACGAGGAAATGCCTGCTTATGATCATCAAAAATTGTTTAGCCTGATCAAGCAATCCTTTAGCCGTGATGACTTGAACACAATCTGTTTTTTACTAGATCCAGAGTTGTCTTTTGATGATATTCGCGGAACGGCCACATTTGAAGCGGGCATTACCGCGCTAATCCAACATTGCCAGCGCAAACAGCAACTGCTACGGCTTGTTGAATTGTGCAAAGAAAAGCGACCAGAAGAACCCTGGGATGTATTCCCAAAGAATTGACAGGTTCAAATACCCACAAGCCGCCCTGCCGCGCACCGGGTGGCTTTTTCAGGGTTTGTTCACTTGAGGCGCTGGCAGGCTGTGCTAGAACGCCAAATGCTGGGGAGCCTGGAAAAGAGAAAAAACAGGAGTAGTTACTATGGAACAAGATGTAGCAATGCATAAGCTGCGCAAAGCGCTGGCCACGCTGCCTCCCTCGGCCCACATGGAACTTATCGATTTTATAAATTATTTACAATTTAAGTACCAGACCAACGGCGAAACCTTAACCCACGCTGACGTGGTGGCAACGGAAGGCGGCAACGGCCGTTCCCAAAACAACGCTTACAAAGACAAACATGCCTGAGTGGTAAAACCTAGCCCCGGCTGCCCATGATCAAACGCATCCTCATCAGCCTCAGTCTCATCCTCCCCATAGGCTTCCTGATAGTCATGGCCCTGTTTCCTGACCTGGACGCGGCCATTCATTATCCCCTGCTCCATTTTTACCTGGTTACTTTCTTCACCTTTGCTGCGGCAGTGGCAGCCTTGTTTACGGCCGTTACCCTGGGACCCGAAAGCGCACCCCGCCACCGGCTGCTGGCTACCGCCTTCGCTGCCATGGGGCTAATTTTCCTCATCCATGGCGTCACCACTCCCGAAGCCCTCCTTTTCACCGCCAACCCCGGCGTGCGCTGGGCCGCCTGGCTAACCCTTTTTGTGGGCGGGCTGGTCTTTGCTTTGGCTGCCTACGACGCCCCCGAACGGCCGTTATCCCTACGCCACATCAACACCATCCATTGGGGGTTGGCCTTCTTTTACATCATCTTCGTTGACATCGTCGCCTTTGCCCCCCAGTGGCTCAGCTTCATAGACGCCCAGGCCGCGCCCTGGCACCAGCAGGCCGTCTATGGCTTGACGCTGCTCATCTGGCTTTACGCTACCTGGCGGTTGTGGCAAACCTGGCGTAAAACCAGAGAGCCTGTGGACCAGGTTATGGCCCTGCTGGCAGCCTGGTTCGCCATCAGCACGGTCAGCCTGCACAGCTTTCCCATCTGGCACCTGAGCTGGTGGCTGTACCACATTCTGCTGCTCATGGGGGTGATTACAGCCGTTCTGGCCCTGGGCCGCACCTACGAACAACTGCGCCGCTTCCGTCTGACCCCCTACTACGCCGCCATCAGCCTCATCGTCACCGCCGCTCTGGCTTTGCTCGCCTCCCATCTTTTCTCCCGTATCGTCGAAAACGACCTGCGCAGCCAGCTTTCGCAGCAAACCCTGCGCGTGGCGCAAAACCTGGCCATCAGCGTCGCCGGGGATATGCCCGAAAGCGCCGTACCGGAAAACCTCTCCCAGATGGCCGCCGACGCTATGCTCTTCCAGTCGGCAAACTGGGCCTCGCGCCTGGCCGGGCTGGAAATTGGGCTGGTGACCGTGTACGACGTAGACGGCACGGCCGTTTACCCCGACGAGATGCCACCCATGCCACCCCCCGACGCCCAGCTACAAACAGCCCTAAATGGCGAACCCGCGGCCCTGTTCTTTACCGCCACAGATCCCCTTTTCCCCGGAGTCACCACCGACCGCTACCTGCAAGCCTTTGCGCCCATTAATTCCGCCACAGGCACCATTGGCGTCCTCAGCACCGTGCAAGACCTGCCCACCCTGGTGCCCGCCGTCGTGCGCGCCCGGCTGCTGGGGCTGCTCATTGCCAGCGTTACCATGGGCCTGCTCTTCCTGGGCTTGCTGGTCATCGTGCGTCGCGCCGACCTGCTCATTACCGCCCGCAGCAACGAGCTGGCCAAAGCCTACGCCGACCTGCAGGCAGCCGAAGCTATGCGCGACGACCTGATGAGCATGATCGTCCACGACCTGCGCTCCCCCCTCACCTCTGTCAGCCTCAGCCTGGACCTGCTGGAACGTTCCGTGGGCGACCCCAGCAGGGCGGAGTTCATGGACCGCTTTTTCAGCGGGGCGCGGGAATCCTTGCAGCAGATGCTCAGCCTTATCAGCCAGATTTTGGACGTGGCCCGCCTGGAAGCCGGGCAGCTCAAGCTGGAGCAGGAATTATTTTCCGCAGCCGACCTGCTGCAAGAAAAACAATCCCTCTTTTTGCTGCAAGCAGAGTCCAACAACAAGCAAATCCGGGTGGAAGCGCCCACCAATCTCTCCCCGGCCCGGGCTGACCGGGAGCTGGTGGGGCGGGTGCTGGAAAACCTGATTAGCAACGCCCTGAAGTACACGCGCCCCGGCGGCTGCATTGCCCTGCGCGCCAGCCAAAATGGCGCGGCGCTGCAAATTGACGTGGCCGACGATGGGGAAGGCATTGCTCCCCAGGCGGCCGCGCGCATTTTTGACAAGTTTTTTCAGGTGAAGGACGAGCACGGCAGACCCATTCGCCGCGGGGCGGGACTGGGCCTGAACTTTTGCCGGCTGGTGGTAGAAGCGCATAACGGCCGTATCTGGGTCGACAGCCAGCCCGGCCATGGCAGCACCTTCTCCTTCACCCTCCCCCTCTAAAACCTTTAACGCCAAGGCGCAAAGAAACAAAGAAGTTCAAAACCTCTGCGTCCTTTGCCTCTTTGCTTCTTTGCCGGTATGCATTAACCCCCCTGGAGACCTGCGAGGTTTTACCCAAGATTTTCGCCTTGCCCTCTGGTAGAAACCTCGCAGGTCTAAGCGGTTACCTTTGTTTATTCTTCTTTACTCCAGCACAAAAATCTTCCGTTCTGCACACAGGTCCTTCAAAATTTGCGGCCAAACCGTCACGCTCACCTCGCCCAGGTGCGCCTTGCGCAGCAGTTGCATTTGCGTGCGCGACTGCCCAATGCCGCCGCCAATGCTCAGCGGAATCTCGTCGTTCATGATCGCCTGGTGGTAGGGCAGCTCCAGGAAGTGCATCTGGTTGGTGATTTCCAACTGCTGCACCAGCGTCTCCTTGTTCACGCGCACGCCCATGGACGTCAGCTCGTGCCGCCGCTTTGTCACCGGGTTCCACACCAGGATGTCGCCGTTCAGCCCGTGCATGGGACGGCCGTCTTTCGACACCGTGGGCGTCACCCAATCATCATAGTCCGCGGCGCGCATCTCGTGGGGGTAGCCATCCGCCAGCGTCCAGCCAATGCCGTAAATGAAGATGGCCGGGTACTCCTGCAAGATGGCCGTTTCGCGCTGCTTGCGCGGCAGGTCGGGGTAGCATCGCCAGGATCTCCTCGGCGTGCAGGAAGGTCAGCTCCTCCGGCAAATTGGGGTAGCTTGCGGGTCTTTCAACTGCGGGAACATCTCCTGCACGTGCCGCTCCGCGCCTACCAGCACCTGCCAGATTTTTTGCACCACGTCGGTGAGAACGTCCAGGTTGCGGTCGGCGGCTGTAATCGCCAGCTCCCAGTCCCACTGGTCCACGTAAACGCTGTGGTCGTGGTCCAGGAAATAATCCTTGCGTACGGCGCGCATGTCCGTCAGCAGCCCCTCTCCTGGCTCCATGCCAAACTGGGCCAGGGCCATGCGCTTCCACTTGGTGGCCGCCTGCACCACCTCGGCGTCCACGGGGTTTTTGCCGTAATCGTTGCTGATGTGAAACTGGATGGGCGTGCGCGAGCCGTCGCGGTCCAGGTAATCATTGACGCCGCTGGTGGTGTCCACAATCAGCGGCACCTGCACGCGAATCAGGTTCAGCGCTTTGCACAGCCCCTCCTCGATGTAATCTTTCACGGCGTAAATGGCGACCTGGGTCTCCTTGGGGGTCAGCAGCGATTCATAATCGGTGGGCAGCACCTTTTCCAGCTCTTCATAGCTGCCAATACCGGGGCCGGCGAGATCGGCCGTTTTGTCATAAGAAGCTGTCGTCATGGGAAATCAGTCTCCTCTGGCGGGGGCGGCCAAGGCCCCCACCCTGGTGTGGGAATGGTTGGTAAAGGGGAATTATTTTTGCTCCCCCTCCACAGCATAAAGGAGAACGGGGCGGTGGGGAATTGAGGAAAATCACCAGCGCAAGGTGACGGTTGTCAGGTTAGTCGTGGTAGTTGTAGAAGCCGCGGCCGGTTTTGCGACCCAAACGGCCGCTTTCCACCATGCGCCGCTGGATGGGGTGCGGGCGGTATTTGGGTTCCTGAAAGTAAGCGTCGTAAACGGATTGGGTGACGGAGAGGTTGACGTCACAGCCAATAAGGTCAATGAGCTCGAAAGGCCCCATGGGGAAGCCCAGGGATTTGATGAGACGGTCGATGGTGGCCACGTCGGCCACGCCTTCGCCCAGCATGCGAAAGGCTTCGCCATAGAAGGGGCGGGCCACGCGGTTGACGATGAAGGCAGGGGTATCTTTGCAGAAAACGGCCGTTTTGCCAATGCGCGCCACATACTCCCGGGCCGCCGCCACCGTCTCCGGGCTGGTGTCATCGCCGGTAATCACCTCCACCAGCTTCATCACGTGGGCCGGGTTAAAGAAATGCAGCCCCAAAAAGCGGTCGCCGCGGTGGGTGCTGCCCGCCAGGGAGTTGATACTGAGGCTGGAGGTGTTGCTGGCCAAAATGGTGGATTTTGGGGCCACGGTGTCCAGCCGCGAAAAGAGGTCGTGCTTTAGCTTCAGCTCTTCGGGAATCGCCTCAATCACCAGGTCAGCCTGGGCAGCTTCGTCCAGGGCATGGGTGACGTGAAAGCGGTTCTTGGCCAGGTTGGCCGCCTGGGCATCCAGCTTATCTCGCATCACACCTTTGTCCAACGACGCTTCAATCAAGGTGATGGCGTTGTTCAAGGCGGTCTCAAACACGTCGTAGACGATGACGTCGTACCCGCCCAGGGCGGTGACCTGGGCGATGCCCCGCCCCATGGTGCCGGTGCCGATAACGGCAACTGTGTTCATTACAAAATATTCCTTCAACGGTAGAGGCCGGTTTGAAACCTGCCCCTACTCCATAATCCCGCTTTATTTACCGGTGAAGTTGGGGGTGCGCTTTTCCAGGAAAGCCAGCACCCCTTCTTTGTTATCGGCGCTGCGGCCGGCCACTTCCTGTAAATATGCCTCATATTCCAGGGACTCGGCCAGGGACATGTCCCAGGTTTTGACCATGGCGCGCTTGGTCAGGCCAAAGGCCAGGGTGGGACCAGCGGCCAGCTTGTGGGCCCAGGCGGCGGCGGTTTCCGGAAGCTGGTCATGGGGCACCACGGCGTTGACCAGGCCCCACGCCAAGGCCCGGCCGGCGGGCAGTTTGTCAGCGGTGATGGCCAATTCGTAGGCACGGCTGTATCCAATGACCCGCGGCAGCAGCCAATTCAGGCCGCTGTCGGGAATGAGCCCAATTTTGCTGAAGGCGAGCATGAAGCTGGCCTTGTCGGAGGCAATGCGGATGTCGGTGGCCAGGGCCACGCCGCAGCCCGCTCCGGCGGCCACGCCGTTGATAGCGCCGATGATGGGTTTTTCCAGCCCCACCATTTGCAAAATGAGCTTGTGGTAACCGTGGCGCAAATGTTCGCCAATGGAGAATTCGCCCACGCGGGCCTGCACGTCGGCTAAATCTTGCCCGGAGGAGAAGCCCCGGCCGCTGCCCGTCAGCACCACGCAGCGTACGGCCGTATCCCGCCCGGCCTGCTTCAAAGCCTGGGTGGTCTCGGCAATCATCTGGTCGGTAAAAGCGTTGAGGGTGTGGGGACGGTTCAGGGTAATGGTGGCGATGCCGTCCGCCACGTCGTAGAGGATGGATTCCATAGGATTTACGATTTGTGATTGGCGATTTACGATTGGCGGCTAATTCGGCAATCGTGAATCGGCAATCGTCCAAGTTTAGCTGATCTGGGCGGCCATGGCTTTAAAGTCCCAATAGCCGTCTAGCTGGGCAATGAGGCCATCTGCGCTGAGGGTGAAGACGTCGATACCGGCAAAATTGGCCGTTTTGCCGGATTTGGCGGTGGCCGTGCAGCGCCAGGCCACGGCCACGCGGTCTCCGGCAGCGTAGGCGTCACCGGGGGTCATCTGGAAGCTGGCCCAGGTGCGCTCCATGCCGTCCATGAATTTGTGCAGCCCGGCCGTACCTTGTAACGGCCGTCCGCCATAAGGGTCTTGCAGCAGCGCATCTTCCGTAAAACAGGCCACGTAAGAATCGCGGTCAATGGCGTTCAGCGCCGCAAAATAATTATCCGTAATAGAAGCCATCGTCATCCTCGTCAAACGCTTCGTCCTCTTCCTCTTCCTCGGTGTAATCTACCGGGAAAGAAAGCCAAAGCTGCAAGAGATGCCCCTCTTCCACTTCACTCAGGCGCATGGCGATGACGTCGGCATATTGGCGCATCCGCAGTTCATCGGGGTATTCCAACTGCACCGGGCGGCCTTCGTCCCAGGCGGCGTGGCAGCGGGCTATAATGTCATGGCCGTTGTTGGTGCGCAGTTGGCAAAAGGCCGAGTCGTGGTCATCCGGCCCTTCGTAAATGGATTGCAGCCAATCCTGCGGGCTGGGATGAAACTCAGGGGTTGGCCCTTCAATTATGGTGATCAATTCTGGTTCAATTTGTGTCACGTTGTACCTTCCCAATTCAATGTCAGGGTAACTGCAGGAAGCGTTTTGCCGAATAGTTTCCCTAACATTGTGGTTTACGCAGGGAAAGCGGGAGAGTCATTTTTTCAATAATCCAATGAACTTTCCAGCTTTCACACTACTACGCCAATGCTACTCTTTGTGAGCCAGAATGGCAATAGTTTCTTATGGGGATTAGATAATGGGAACGAGGAATTTGGAATTGGGAAGGCAGGATTTCCAATCCCTGATTCCTATTCTTCCAGGGCCTGGGAGAAGTCAGTAATGATATCCGCTGCGGCTTCCAGGCCTACAGAGAAGCGCACCAGGCCGGGCATGACGCCGCTGGCGGCCATCTCGGCGTCGCTCTGCACGGCCGAAATGGTGCTGGCCGGGTGGGTGATGAGGGAATGCACGCCGCCCAGGCTGACGGCCAGGCTGATGAGCTTCACCTTTTGCAACAGCGCGTAGCCTGCCTGCCGCCCCCCTTTGAGGTCGAAGCAGACCATGCCGCCGCAGCCGCCGGGCATTTGTCGCTGCGCCAGTTCGTGCTGCGGGTGGCCGGGCAAACCAGGGAAATACACGTCGCGCACGGCGGGGTGGCTTTGCAAAAATTGAGCCACGGCCACGGCATTTTCGTTGTGCTGCCTCATGCGCAGGTTGAAGGTCTTCAGGCCCCGTTCCAGCAGCCACGCCTCCATTGGGTGCAGCACGCCGCCCAGCAGCAAAAAGTCGCGCCACAGGCGGCTGATGCGCTCCTGGCTGCTGACGATGACCCCGGCCACCACGTCGGAATGGCCGGCCAGGTACTTGGTGGCGCTGTGTACCACCACGTCGATGCCTAGGGATAACGGCCGTTGGTTGTGCGGCGTGGCAAAGGTGTTGTCGGTGACGGTGAGCAGGTTGTGAGCGCGGGCCAGTTCGGCCACGGCGGCCAGGTCCGTGAGGCTGAGGGTGGGGTTGGTGGGGGTTTCAGTGTAAATGAGGCGGGTGTGGGGCTGCACGGCAGCGGCAAAGGCGTCGATGTCGGTCTGATCCACGAAGGTGGCGGTGATGCCCAGGCGGGGCAGCATTTCGTTCAGCAGGCGGTAGGTGGTGGGGTACAGCGCCTTTTGGGCAACGAGATGGTCCCCGGTGTTGAGGAAAGTGAGCAGGGTTTGGGAGATGGCGGCCATGCCGGAAGCAACGGCCAGGGCTGCCTCGCCATCTTCCAGGGCGGCAACGGTGGCTTCCACCTGCCGGGTGTTGGGGGTGGCATAACGGCCGTAAAACAAGGGATGCGCCTCGCTGACCATGGCCTCGGCAATGGCTTCCGGGCTGTCAAAACGGAAGGTAGCACTCTGGTAAATGGGGGCGGAAACGGCCGTGCTGGGGTTGGCGGCGTCTCCGGCGTGAATAAGCTGTGTCGCGGTCTGCCAATTGTTATCCATTCTCTACTCCTCATTCGCACCCTGGTTTTGCTAACTGTGTGCGGTCAGCGCTTCCAGCGCCGCTAACTGCTCTCGCGTGCCCAGCACGATCAACTCATCGCCCGCTTCCAGCACCGTCTCGGCGTTGGGGGTAATAGTTTTATGACCCCCCTGCCGCATCAGAGCCACAATGAAAGCTCCTGTGCTGCGGCGAATATCGGCCTGGCCCACGGTTTGCCCCACCAGCGGCGAGTTGGGGGCAATGAGCAATTCCTCCACCCACAGCTCCACGCCGCCGTCCAGGGTGACCACGTCAAAAAAGTCGGTGACGTGGGGGCGCATCATGATGTTGGCCATGTGCCGCCCGCCAATGCGGTAGGGTGAAACCACGCGATTGGCTCCCGCCAAGCGCATTTTCGCTTCGTTTTCGGCGTCCACGCTGCGGGTGACGATGAAGAGGTCAGCATTGAGGGCGCGGGCGGAAAGGACGATAAACAGGTTGCGCGAATCGTCGCCCGTGCTGACGATGAGACCCCAGGCGCGACTGACGCCGGCCTGCTGCAAGACATCATCCTTTGTTGCGTCTCCTTCTACCACAATCAACCCGGCATCTTCCGCGCTTTGTTTCCGCTCCGGATCATTATCAATAATCACAAGGTCGCGCCTGCTTTCGCGCAGAGAATCTATGGCGCTTTGGCCCACGCGGCCGAATCCACAAACGATCACGTGATTTTTCAAGCGATTAATTTCTCGAGCCATGCGTCTCCTTTGTAATTGACCGCCCAGGCTGGCGGTGAAAAGCAGTTCAACAATGGTGCTGAAACCATAGGCAAAGCCGCCTACGCCGACAAGCAGCAGCATGCTGGTAAAGAGCCGCCCCGTGGTGGATAGCGGCCGTACCTCCCCAAAACCCACCGTGGTCAGCGAGATAATGGTCATGTAGAAAGCTTCGGTAAAGGTCCAGCCTTCGATGAGCATGTAGCCAGCCGCGCCCACGCCAAAAAGCAGCAGGGCCAGCAGCAGCAGGGGAAAGAGGCGGCGGCGGAATTGAATCATAGGCTAAACCACAAAATACCCTTCAGACAAATGGCGGAAAGCCAGCTCAAAGTAGGGCCGGTAAGTTGGCAACGTGGCGGTTAAGACCTGCTCGGGCGTCATCCACGCCATGTCGGCAATCTCTCGGGTATCGATTTCAGGCACGCCGCCATTGAGGCGGGCACGAAACAGCACACCTACATCCTTAACTCGGTGGCCGTTGGGGTAAGTATGGTGAAATTCAGGTGATGAGTAAATGCCCATGATGCGTTCGGGAATGATGTGCAGGCCGGTTTCTTCGCGCACCTCGCGGATGGCGGTGTGGGCGACGGTTTCGCCCAGGTTAGCATATCCAGCGGGGTAAAGCCAAAGGCCGTTGTCCTGCCGTTTAATCATCAGCAGCCGACCATCATCCCGCACAACCATGGCCGAGGCCCCTACGCCTATGAGCCGCTGGTTGCCGATAAACGGCCGAATCTGGGCAATCTGGTCTTGCACCACGGGGTGGGAATACGGCCGTTCAAAGGTCGGCGGGCTGCCGCGCAGCGCATCCCGCAGCATGGCCCGGTACCAGATCGGTATCGTGAGGGTGTCCAGGTCAGCCGGCGCAAAGAAGCGCTGCTCATGGGCTTCGGCGTTATCAAGCTGCATCTGCCCGTCGTTGGCCGCGCCGCTAAAGCAAACGGTAAACTGCTGGAATTCGTCGCCGTTAGGCAGGGCGACGTCCAGGTCGGGATGGGTGTAAACGCCCACTAACCGTAATTCGCCCAGGGCCAGCCCGGTTTCCTCTTGTACTTCCCGCTGCGCACAGGTCAGCAAATCTTCTTCGATTTCCAGCATGCCGCCGGGTAAGCCCCACACGTCCAAATCGGTGCGGTGCTGCAGTAAAAAACGGCCTGTTTCACCCGGTTCCCAAACGACGACGCTGGTCGTAACCAAAAAGATCTTGCGGGTTCCAACCCGCTCCCGAATCCAATTTACGTAAGACATAGCCTGATTGTAACGAACTTTGCCAATTCTGCCCTTGCCCCAAGCGGAAATATCACGCAAAATACGGCCGTTTCCTAAACATCGCGTCTGGCACAGGCGCCCAAGTCAACCTGGAGGTTATCCCATGCACACCGTTATGCTCCGCAGCAACGCCCGCAAGACCAGTTCCGGCAACAGCTTCACTATTGAAGTCATTGGGGACAGCGCCATAAAAGAAGACCTCAAGGCCTCTATCGCCGCCCTTGAGCATCACCCTTCCCGCGCTGCCCGGCGCACCCTCATCGACATGCTGGGAATCATCGAAAAACACCGTCTGGAAATTCGCTTTACCGAGCGGCAAGAAGCGGAAGAAGGGTTGGAAACCTGGACCTTCATTTTGCAAGATTAGCCCATGAACCAGCCCGCCGGTAGCCGCACCAGGCTGCCCGCTACCCCGGCCGCGCGGGCCTATCTGGCCTTGCTGTTAGGCGTCATCAGCCTCGGCTTCTCCGGCATTTTTGTCAAATGGGCCAATGCGCCCGGAGCCGTCACCGGCTTTTACCGCATGGCGGTGGCGGTGCTGGTGTTGGCTCCACTCTTTTGGCGGCGGATGCCTCGCTTCCAGCCCATTCCCCGCCGCGAAATTGTCATCGCCCTGCTGGGCGGGTTCTTCTTTGCCGGAGACCTTATCTTTTGGAACACCGGCATTCTCATCAGCGGGGCCACCAACCCCACCCTGATGGGCAACACCGCACCGCTGTGGGTGGGGCTGGGGGCGCTGCTTTTCTTCCGCGAGAAGCTAAACCGGCGGTTTTGGCTGGGGCTGCTGCTGGCTTTTTCAGGCGCGGCCATCATTTTGGGGCTTGACGCCCTGAGCGATGTGGGACTGGGTACTTTCTATGGCCTTCTAGCCGGCATTTTTTACGGCGGCTATTACCTGGTCACGCAGCGCAGCCGCCAAAAGCTGGACGCCCTGACCGCCTTCTGGTTTTCGGCCGTCAGCACCACCCTGTGCCTGCTGCTGGCAGCCCTGATCTTGCGCCAGCCCCTCACTGGCTACACGCCCGCCACCTACCTAAACTTTTTGGCCCTGGCCCTGGTGGTGCAGGTGGGCGGCCAACTGGCCATCAACTATGCTCTGGGTTACTTGCCCGCTTCGCTGGTTTCGCCCACCATGCTGGGCCAGCCGGTGTTAACGGCCGTTTTCGCCATTCCCTTGCTGGGCGAAGGGTTGACTTTTTGGCAGGTGGTAGGGGGGCTGGCCGTCATTGCCGGCGTGTTACACTGTGCATCGCAGCCGCCATTGAATAGACGCTAGAAATATTGGATTCCATCAAACCTCGTCCGCCGCTTTAAATGGAGGGTGCCGTTTAGACCCTAAGGGTTTTGTGCTTTAGGGAGTGGTGTGAATTGACATCGGAACCCTTAGGGTACCCCTGGTAAAATCACTGACTGAACTTTTTAAATGGAGAACCTTATGCTTTTGATTTCTGCAACCGAAGCCTGGCGCGCGGCTCACCCCGGTGCGGCCATTGGCTTGCTAGAGCTTTCCGGCATTGAGAATGCCCAGGCGTCTACTGCGCTTAACAGCCGCAAACGAGAGATAGAAACAAGCCTGCGAAGGCGTTACCAGGGTTTTGTGCGGCCAGATTTTTTAGAGCTGCCCGTCCTGGCAGCCTACAAAGAGTATTACAGGCGCTTCAAAAAAACCTATCACGTGCAGCTCCAGGTGGAGTCGCTGGTGCTCAAAGGTAAAAGCCTGCCCGATGTATCACCCCTGGTTGATGCCAATTTTATGGCTGAGGTAGAGACATTAGTGCTGTCAGCAGGCCATGATGCTGCCAAACTACAAGAACCCATTCAGATGGACGTCTCGCAGGAAGGCGAGCCGATCACGCAAATGAACGGCGAACCTAAGGCTATGCGCGCCGGCGACATGATTATGCGCGATGCTCGGGAGGTAAGTTGTGCCATCATCTATGGTCAGGATAACCGCTCGCCCATCACGCCGGAGACGACCCACGTGCTTTTCGTGGCCTATGCGCCAGCCGGCGTCCCTATGCAGGACGTGGAAACTCACCTGCAAAAAATTGAGGAGCATATTCGCCTGTTTGCGCCAACGGCCGTTTTGCACCAGCGCCGCCTGCTTCAAGCCTAATTTCCTCGCTCAGTAAACCGCAAGCTCCAACCCTTGTCATGGTCAGGTTTGATGCGCTAACGCACAATCATGGGTAGGAAGACTCTCACGCCGTCATCATTTAAGATAGCCGCCTGGCTGCCGTTTGCCGCAATGGGCACGTTAGCATTGCTTATCAGGCTGCTGTACGCTTCATCCGCTTCCAGCACCGTGTCGCCAATAATTTCAACCGTGTAGGTCTGCACCGTTTCCCCTGGCTGGAAGGTCAGCGTGCCCGGCGTGGCCAAAAAATCATCGCCTAGCTTCGCCCCATCATCGCCAAAACCGGAGCGCAGCTCATAATCCACAGTGACAACAAAAGCCGCCGGAGTGGAGAGGGTCACGGTGAAGACGGCAGGCGTCGTACCGCTGTCCCCTTCCAGCACGCGGGGGCCAACGGATTGGGTGAGGCTGGCAGTGTCGTCGTCATTGATGGTGGCGGCACCGCTGGCGTCGCCAATGTTGGCCCCGCTGGCGTTGGAGAGCTGCACGGTGAAGGCTTCGCTGGCGCCTTCGTCAACGTTGTCGGTGACGATGGGCACGCTGATTTGCTTGCTGGTTTCGCCAATGTCAAAGGTGAGGGTGTCGCTGGTGGCAGTGTAGTCGTCGGGGGAAACGGCCGTGCCGCTCACGGTAGCATAGTCCACGGTGACAAGGCTGGCTGCTGCTGGGGAAAGGGTGACGTCAAAGACGGCATTTTTAGTGCCCCCTGTGCCTTCTACTACAGCCACGTTGCTGATGGCCAGGCTGCTCAGCCCGTCGTCGTCAATGATGGTACCTACGGCCGTATCGTCCAATATGTCGGCGTTGCTGGCGCTGCTAAGCTGCACCAAAAAGGTTTCGTCTGCTTCGTCGCTGCTGTCCGTGGTAATGGCCACCTCAATGGTTTCGGCGGTGTCACCGGGCACGAAGGTGAGGGTACCGCTGGTGGCGGTGTAGTCGTCGGGGGAAACGGCCGTATTTGCCACCGTCTCATACGCTACCGTGACCTGCTGGCCGCTGGCAGGGGAAAGGGTGACAGTGAAAACGGCCGTTGTGCTGCCACCTGTTCCTTCGTAGATGGTAACATCGGCAATAACCAGGGCATTTTGCGCCTCGTATGCCCCAATGTCGCAAATGGCGGTGCTGTCGTTGTCGCCGTCAAAGGGGCGGGTGCTGCCGCGCTGGTCGGTGGCCGGACAGCCGGAATTGGTGCCGGCGTCAATGGCCGGGCTGCCGGGCAGCAAAGCGTGGGTGAAGGTCGGACCGCCATTATCAGCCAATGCGCCCAAAAGCGGGTCCACCCCCTGCTGATCGCCGCTGCTTGTAAAACCACAGCGAAAGTCGCTGGAGAGGTTGTACCCCTCGGAGGTCCAGTTGTTGGAGGTGTTGCACTGGCGGTCGGCATTGTGGGCAAGGATGGTGTTGCGCAGGGTAACGACCGTATCACCAGAGGCAAAAATGCCATTATAGCCCACACCGCTGCTGTTAGTACGCGTGTTGTAGGCAATGGTGCTGTTGTTCAGGGTCATCTGGGGCGGCACGCTGAGAATGTAAAGGTAGAGACCGCCGTAGTTGTTATCGGCGGTGTTGCCGCTGACGGTCGTGTTGGTCATGGTGATGACGCCAGCATTGACGGCAAGGCCCGCACCGGTGGTGGCACGGTTGCCGCTAAGGGTGCTGTTGGTAAGAACGGCCGTTTCGCCGGTAAAATGAATGCCCCCACCACCGCCACCCGAAGCCGTCTGTGCCCAGTTGTCACGAATGGTGGAATCCACAACCGTCAGCGGTTGGTTGGCATAGATGCCGCCACCAAAACTGGTGGCTATATTGTTAGCAATGATGGTATGGGTCGTGGTAATTGCCCCCAATGAGTAATTGTAAATGCCACCGCCATTTCCGTCGGCAGTGTTGGAAATGATTTCGCTGTTATCGATGGTCAGGAAGCCGTTGTTGAAAATGGCCCCGCCGCTGCCCGCCGCCTCGTTGTTGGTTATGACTACATTTTGCAGCAGGGTAACGGCGCTGGTGCTGTTAAAAATAGCCCCACCGCCGCTGTTGAAGATTATGCCGTCATCGGGTGTTAATCCATTCTGGAGGGTTAGGCCGGAAATGGTGCTGCTGAGATTGATGGTGAAGATACGGCCGTTGCCGCCGCCATCGACAACTGTACTGCCCGCCCCCGCACCAATAAGGCTCAGCTCCTTATCTAGCAGAATGTCGTGCTCAGTGTACGTTCCGGCGGCAATTTCGATGGTGTCGCCGGATGTCGCTTTAGAAACGGCCGTGCCAATGGTGGCACAGGCTGCAGCGGGCGAAAGGCAGTCGTTGCCGTCGTCGCCGGTTCCGGCATTGACGTACAAAGTTGCGTCAGGAGCCGCCTGCAATGGGGCAGCGCCCCAGGTCAGAAAAAGCACCATTAGCGTCAGAACACTGCTAATCAGTAAAACCATGCCAAATGAGGCCCAGAACGCTTTGTTTTGCTGCATATAACACTCCTTCCTTTGATTGATAGCCGTACCTGCCCAATACGAGCAGGATTGTCATGCATCATAAGGATAGAGCGATCAAAAAACGATCAAGGCCCAACAAAGCCGGCTACCAACCCGGCAGCAGCCAGTTTTCCAGGTCATTCAGGGTCGAAATTGCGGGCTGATCTTGTGCCCACAGCCAGTCAATGATTCCCGCCCCAAAGCGATGGCACAAAGTATGCACTAGCATCTGGCGACAGAAGCTGGCGTCCAGCGGCAAATCCGGGTCATAAGTGCCCAGGATGGCGCGGAAAAAGGGGGCTTCGCGGCGGCAGAGGCTGTACCAGAGGGCAATCCATTCGTATGCCGGCTCGCCTACCTCGGCGTCAGCCCAATCAATGAGGGCGGAGATTTGCCATTGTTCCCTCTCTTGGATGAGCAGCAGGTGGTCTTCGGTGAGGTCAGCATTGAGAAGGGCTAATGGGGCGGGAGGGGCGCGCCACTCGGCAATCAGTTGCCCCCACGCTGCCAGCACAGGTTCCGGCAAGTAGCATTTTGCCCGCAGCTCCGCCAGGTTTGCCGCACTATTTTGCGCCATCTGCGCTCGCCACGCCGCCCAGGTTAGTTCAAAATGCTGCAATTCGACAACGGATAGCGCATGCAGGCCGCGCAGCATCTCCCCCAGTTCCTGCCCCAGCGCCTGGCGGTTAGCCGGGGATAGGCCAGCGTGCACCTCGCGAATGGGCTGGCCGGGGCGAAATCCCAGCAGTAAATAGGGCCAGTCGGTGCGGTCGGGGTAAATGCCGTGGCCGAGAAGAGCGGGAATGTGGGGGAAACGGCCGTGCAGCAGCCCGTACACCTCTCGCTCCCGCAAAAAATCGTGGGGCAGCATGGGAGGGTAGAGCTTCACCACCACCTGACCGCCAGCCACAAAAACTGCGCACGTCCCTGGAAAACCAGCTTTCACCGCACCGGCCGGCAGGCCATGCTCCTGGCAGATGCGCTGCACCACCGGCCGCCATAGGGTGGCGTCGGTGAACACCGGCCGCCAATCGTCCCAATTTTGAATCAGAGGTAGATAGGCGGTGCGGTTCACGCGCTAACGCTTTTCCAGGCGCATGGGCAAACCACCCAGGGGACGCAGGGTGACCAGGGGCTGCACGTCTACGAGCTGGCCCGGCCGCAGGCGCAGGCGGTAGCGCTGGGCAATAGCAGCCAAAATGAGAATTGCTTCCATCAAGGCGAAATTGTTGCCAATGCATTGCCGCGGACCACCACCAAAAGGAATATAGGCATAGCGCGGCCGTTCTGCCTTGCGCTCCGGGGTGAAACGCTCCGGATCAAAGGTTTCCGGATCGTCCCAAAAGTCGGGGTGGCGATGGGTGAGGTAAGGGCTCAGGGCAATGGTGGAGTTGGCCGGGACGCGATAGCCGCCCACGATGTCTTCCTCGTTGCACCAGCGGGCAGTGGCGTAGGCCGGTGGGTAAAGGCGCAGCGCTTCGTCGATGACCATGCTGGTGTAGGTGAGCTGGGGCAGGTCGGCCATGGTGGGAATGCGCCCGTCGAGCACCTCGGCCAGCTCGTTCTCTAGCTTTTGGCGAACGTGGGGATGCTTGTCCAGTAGGTAAAAGGTCCAGCTCAGGGCAATGGCGGTGGTTTCGTGCCCGGCCAGCATGATGGTCATGACTTCGTCGCGAAGCTGGCGGTCGGTCATGCCCTGGCCGGTTTCTTCGTCGCGGGCGGCCATGAGCATGTCCAGCAGGTCGTTTTGCTGGCCCAGGTTGGCGCGGCGCTGGGCAATCATGTCGTTGACGACGTCATCGAGGATGGCGACGTTGTCGTACATGTGGCGGGTGCTGGGCCACCAGGGAATACGAATGGTGTAGATGGAAAACGGCCGTACGCTGAGATCGGCGAAGGTTTCGTTAACGGCCGTAAAGGCTGTGCCCACCGTTTCCGCTTCCCGCGTCAAATCCTGGCTGAAAAGGGTCTTGCCCACCACTTCCAGGGTGACACGGCTCATCTCCTCGGCAATGTCTAACGGCCGTTCCAGGTCCGCCAGGCTATCCCAATGAGCCAGCAGGTTTTGAGCGGCGTCGGTCATGGTTGTGCCAAAATCAGCAATGCGCTTGCGGTGAAAGGCGGGCTGGGCCAGCCGCCGCTGCTGCCGCCACGACTCGCCATCGTTGGTCAGCAGGCCATCGCCTACCAGGGGGCGCAGCAGCACGTTGGAGGGATGGGGCTGCTTGGTGTAGTTGCTGTTGTTGTCTTGCAAGATGTGCTTATTGTGGTCGGGGTGCACAAAGATGTAGCCGTAAAACGGGCCGAAAAAGTGGAAACGCACCGCATCACCATACTCGCGCCAGAGGCGCTCCATCGTCCCCAGGGAATCTTGCTGGAATTCGCGGGCGAGGCCGGTAAGCCAGCCGCCGGGGGCCGTCGGAGGAAGTGGGGCGTGGGTTTTGGGGTGTTCGGGAGCAATTGAAGACATGGCAAAACCTCATATTTTGTGATTGATTTCACGAAGATTTTAGGGGGTGAGAAACGGCCGTGTCAAGCGTGCCTTGTTCCACTTAAGCCCCTGCTCAGATTTATGGGCCGTTTTGCCGCAGTAACCATCGGGAAAATCAATCACCTGCCATCATCGAAAAAGCAGCATAGGGTGCATGGGCGCACCTAATCTTGTAAAATCAGGTAACTTATCGCTAGCTAGGCTTAGAAAGAACACAGTAAACGAAATGCGCATCGAACCCTTTGCCTTTCAGCATGCCAGCCAAAAAGCTTACCGTTGTTATTACACGCTAAAGGAAATGCTCCGCGCCGAGAGAATGCCGGATATGCCTCCCATCCTCATGGAAGAGAGCATTAACCGGCTGCAAAATGTGCCGGATTATTTGGATATGCATATTTGGGTGGGCTGGGATGATTCGCAGACCCAGATGGTAGCCATTGCCGAAAGCATATTGCTGCAAACAGAGGAAAATCAGCATATTATGCCCTTTTCCATCGGCGTGCACCCCAATTTTCGCAATCAAGGTATCGGCAGGGAAATGTTGGCCAGAGTTGCCGCCCTGGCAGAAGAAGAGGGACGGGGCTTTCTCATCACAACAACCCACGGCATTGTCCCTGCCGGGGGAAATTGGATGGAGCGCATCAAGGCAACGCCGGGGCTTGAGACGCACATGCATAAATTAACTCTGGCCGAAATTGATCACGACCTGCTAAATGCATGGCAAAAGCCTGACCCAGATGCTGCCTCTCGCTTTGAGTTGGGGCTGTGGACCGGTCCGTTTCCCGCGGGGGAGCTGCCAGCAATTGCCCGGTTAATGGCAATCCTAAATGAAGAACCAAAAGGGCGTTTGTTTATCGAGGACGTGCAATATTCCCCTGAGCGGGTGCGCGAGATGGACAAGGTAGCGTTGGCTGGAAATATTGAGCGCTGGGTTTTGTATGCGCGAGAGCGGAAAACGAAGCAGTTGGTGGGGTATACGGCCGTTTACTTTCGGCCCGACCAGCCACACCAGGTGGGTCAGGGAGACACCGGGGTCTTCCCCCAGTTTCGCCGGCAGGGCATCGGCCGCTGGCTAAAGGCAGCCATGATTGCGAAAATTTTGCGGGAGCGACCGCAAGCCCAATTCATTCTCACCTCCAACGCCGACAGCAATGCATCCATGTTGAAAATTAACCACGCTTTAGGTTACAAGCCGCACCTTTCTAAATGCGTCTGGCAAGTGGAGCTCAAGACGGTCAACCATTACTTACGGCGTACCAAGGTGCCCCTGTAGTACGGCGTGCTTTTTCCACCAAGTCATCCCACCTTATCCATGACCCCCTTTTTCGCCCCAGACCGGGATAATTTAATCATTTTTAGCAGCAGAACGACCGTTACTTACTGCCGATCTGTTAGCATTTTCCGGACAAGCCTCCAAGAATAAAACCTGTGCTATAGTATGCGTTAAAGTCATTCTTGGCACAAAGGAGATTACGACGATCATGCCAAAATTTTCCCTATTGGGTATTTTGTGGCGCTGGTGGGGGCGTTTTTATTTTGATACACAAAGAGGGGCATGAAATCACACAATTTTGTTTGGTGCCGGTGTACGATCGTAACAACTTTATCGATAGATGAGTAGCTACATATGGATAAAAACCCAGTTTCAAAATTAGAATCCAACTTCTTGTTTATAAGTGTATTCGCCTTGCTCATGCAAAGCCTGCCCTGGATTTGGGAAATGTGGCAACGGGGCTTCGTCCTATTCTCCGGTTTTGGGATAGTAGTGGTTGCTTATCTATTCCTGATACTTATTTGGAGTTTTGGCATAAAAAATTATGCTTCACGCTGGTGGTGGCGCGTCTGGTTGGCAATACTTTTACTGGCCCCCTTATGGCTTATCTTGCTCGATACATCTCCCGCCAAAATAGCGCAGCTATTAGCTCTTGGCACCCTTTTGCTCATATGGCTTATTGCTTCCTCAAGAAACGAGGGGCGAAAAATCATTACTCGTTTTCTAAGCATCATACTGATCGCTGCTGGCATAACCGGTTTGCTAAATTTTTGGCATTACTTTGATTTTGTTGGTCCATGCCATGCCTTAAGCCCGCTTCGCCAAAGTCGATGTGTGCGCTCAATCCCCCTTGCAGACAACACACTGGTTAATTTCGGTAAAAATGTTCAGAATGATACCGACTCCTTGATATACCCATACGGTCACACAGTCTGGATAGAACCACTTGAGCGTTGGCCTGCTTTTTGGGATGCACAGGTTGTGAAATTTGATTATTGGGTATCCACAGCAAGCATAAACCATGATGGAACCCGTTTATATGCGTACCAATTTGATTCGGGTACCCAACTCATTAACATGTCTGTGCAATTTACAAAGCCCTGGATTTCACATCTGACCCTGGTGGAAATGCCTAACAAAGCATTTCTTGATGAGGTGGTGTTTGGAGGTTGGGGTGAAGATGATTTGCAGGCTTATGCAGAAGCCTGGGAAATACACAATTCCCAAGTTTTGCAACCAGATGATCCCGAATGGTCAATCGTCTCCCCGTCAGGCAGATGGTACGCAGTCATTTTTCACAACGCTACCATTTCATTTTGGCAGCAGCAACTCGCGCCTCCACCAAATCGATTAAACACCCTGGATCCATTTCCCAAGCGAATTGCCGTACCAGATGATGAACCATTTTGGTCATTTGCAACAAACGTAACCCCAAACTGCCTTTCTTTCTCGGCGGATGAGTCACTTGCATTGTCCCATGCCGCATATGGAAGCGACCAGCTAGATGTCTATAATTTGCTTGAAAAAGAACATCTTCTCTCCATCCCCTTTGAAGTGCATGGACCATGTCCCGTTTTTGTTAATAATGGACAATTGCTAGTAGCCGTGGATGATTTGGAAACTGACACCCTCTATTTTCTGGACACAACAACAGGCACAGAAATAACAACGATACCCTTACCTAACATCAATGTCGTTAGTCTCGATGCCGCCCCAAATGAACCTTATTTGATCATTTCCGTTGAACATCAGATAACTCAAGAGAATCATGCCCTGTTAATTCGTACAGACAGTTTGACAAAAGATTAACTGCTTGTTTCCCGTTCTTGCGCCGACATCCACATGCCGTGGCGCGGGCGCAGCGTTACCAGGGGGTCCACGATTACCGGGCGACCGGGAACCAGGTTCAGGCGATAGCGCTGGGCAATGGTGGCCATAATCAGCGGCGCTTCCAGCAGGGCAAAGCGGTCGCCAATGCACAGGCGCGGGCCGCCGCCAAAGGGAATGTAGGCAAAACGCGGCCGTTCCTTAACCGCTTCTGGCATAAAGCGGGCGGGGTCAAAGCCCAGGGGGTTGGGCCAAAATTCCGGGCGGCGGTGGGTGACGTACGGGCTGAGGATGAGGATGCTGCGGGCAGGTATGGTGTGGTCGCCAATGGCGTCGGCAGCCAGGGCGCGGCGGGTGATGAGCCAGGCCGGGGGATACAAACGCAATGTCTCGTCGAAGACCATGCGCGTATAGGTTAGCAGCTCCAGGTCGGCCACGGTGGGCAGGCGCTGCCCTAGAAAGCTATCCAGTTCCGCTTCCATTTTTTCCCGCACAGTAGGGTGCGTCGAGAGCAGGTACCAGGTCCAGGTCAGGGCGCTGGCCACGGTTTCGTGCCCGGCAATGAGCAGGGTCATCATCTCGTCGCGGATTTCGGCGTCAGTCAACCCCTGGCCCGTCTCTTCGTCGCGGGCCAGCAGCAGCAAGGAGAGCACATCGCCCAAATCTGCGCCGCTGGTGCGGCGGGTGGCAATGGTGTCGTAAATGATGGCCTCCAGCCGGCCCATGTGCGCTTTGAAATGGCGGTTGCGGCGGGTGGGCACGGCCAGTTGGCAGGGCAATGGGGGTCTGGGCGCGGTAGACGACGTATTCCAGCAGTCCCAGGGCGGCGTGGGTCATCTCCGGGGCATCGGCGCGCAGGTCGAGGTGGAAGAGGGTTTTGCCCACGATTTCCAGGGTCACCTGCATCATTTCAGCGTCGATATCTAGCGGTAGGCCAGACTGCACGGCCGTTTCCCAACGGTCAAGCATGGCGGCAGTAGCATTGACGATGGTGTCGCCAAACCCTTCCAGGCGGGTGCGGTGAAAGGCGGGCTGCATGAGGCGGCGGTGGGTGAGCCAGGAACGGCCGTCACTGGTCAGCAGCCCCTCCCCCGTAATTTGCGCCAGCGTATTGTACTGCACCGTATCCTTGCTGTAATTCTTGCTGTTGGTCTGCAGCACGTGCTGGATAATCTCCGGGTGACTGATATTGTAAACGTTGGCTATTTGCAGCGGATAGTGGATGAAACTACCGTGCTCCTGGGCACTTTGCAGCAAAAATGCCAGCGGATCGCGCATAATTTCCGGGATGCGCGTGGGGGAAAGCTGGACAACTTTCACGGGTGGAAACATAAATGGCTCCCAAACTTTAGACTAGAGATTGGGAATTTCGAACCGCCAATCTCTAATCTCCAATCTCCTAGCCAAAGGTGATTCCCTGGGCCAGCGGCAGGTCGCGCCCCCAGTTGATGGTGTTGGTCTGGCGGCGCATATACGCCTTCCAGGCGTCAGAGCCCGACTCGCGACCGCCGCCCGTCTCCTTTTCGCCGCCAAAAGCGCCGCCAATTTCCGCGCCGGAGGTGCCGATGTTGACGTTGGCAATGCCGCAGTCGGAACCGGCGGCGCTGAGGAACTGCTCAGCCGCGCGCACGCTGTCGGTGAAAATGGCGCTGGAAAGCCCTTGCGGTACGCCATTGTGCAAAGCAACGGCTTCCTCCAGAGTCTCGTATTCCAGCAGGTAAAGAATAGGGGCAAAGGTTTCGGTGCGCACAATGTCTGTTTGCGCGGGCATTTTGAGGATGGCCGGCTCCACGTAGTTGGGGCCAAGGTCCGGGCGGGCTTTGCCGCCGATGAGCAGTTCCCCGCCGTCAGCCTGGGCTTTGGCAATGGCCTGCATCATGCTGCTGACTGCCTTCTCATTGACCAGCGGCCCCATGAGCGTGCCCTCGGCCAGGGGGTTACCAATAGGCACCTGCTGGTACGCCTTTACCAGGCGTTCGGCCAGTTCTGCGGCTACAGCCTTGTGCAAAATGAGGCGGCGGGTGGAGGTGCAGCGCTGCCCGGCGGTGCCCACTGCGCCAAAGAGGATGGCGCGCGTGGCCAGGTCGAGGTCGGCCGTTTCGTCCACGATGATGGCGTTATTGCCGCCCAGTTCCAGCAGGGAGCGTCCCAGACGGCGGGCGACGGTCTCAGCGACGATACGCCCCACGGGAATGGAACCGGTAAAGGCGACGAGGGGTAAACGGCCGTCTTCGCTGACCAGCTTGCCAATATCCGGCCCACCCACAGCCAGGTTGAAGATGCCGCTGAGGCCATAGTCAGCCATGACCGATTGGCGATGTGTTGGGTGGCTACGGCCGTTAACGGGGTCAGTTCCGACGGTTTCCAAATCATGGTATCCCCGGCCACGGCAGCGATGGCCGCATTCCACGACCAGACGGCCACGGGGAAGTTGAAGGTGGTGATAATGCCGATGGGGCCGAGGGGCAGCCACTGCTCGTACATGCGGTGAAACGGCCGTTCCGACTGCATGGTCAGTCCATAAAGCTGGCGGCTGAGGCCGACGGCAAAATCGCAGATGTCGATCATTTCTTGCACTTCGCCAATGCCCTCGGCGCGAATTTTGCCCATTTCCAGCGTCACCAGTTCGCCCAGCGGCTCGCGATACTCCCGCAGCGCATTGCCCAGGTCGCGAATAACCAGGCCACGCCGGGGAGCGGGCAGCTCCCGCCAGGTGACAAAAGCCGCTTGCGCCGCCCGCACCACCTGTTCGTAAGCCGCGGGCGTGGTGGCCATTACCTGGGCAATGGGTTTGCCGGTAGCGGGGTTGACGGAAACGATAGCTTTTCCACCCGTATCCAGCCAGCCGTCAGGGCCGGTGCAGGCGCCCAAATTGTGCGTTTGCAGGTTTAGTTTGTTTAAAATGGCTTTCATGGTTGTTTGCTCCAAAACGAGTTGGTTGGTTTGAAGGATGGTTTGATGGTTGGCTGGTTTGATGGGAATAAGCCAACAAATTAACCAGCTATCCAACAAACTTCTTTTCTCCCTATTGTAACAAGAATTAACCTGGCGGCGGTATTTAGGCATTTTGGGAAAGAAAGCGACAGGGGAATTGGTGCTTTTGACGTATTTACATTCGGGCAAATTGGACTATTATTGAACGAAGTAGAATTTTGTTCGATTACCAACAATTGAAGCACAGAGGCGCAAAAAGCGAGATGCCTCTGTGTTTTTTTGTGAGCGTCATGGGCAAGATTAATGATTATTTTGCTGGAATTAGCGGGTGACATTCCCCCCCGCCTGCTGCGGAAAATCTGTAGCACCCCCCATCCCCTGCTAGCAATTGCATAGGATGTCGGATGCCAAACGGCCGTTTACGCTGGTTATTGCCGGCGTATTTGGGCTTGGGGGGTGGTTATGCGGCACCAAATTTGAAGGAGATTTTTGATCATGACAGTTAGTTACACAGGAATTAAACGGGCGCTATTGGGCACCCCTTTTCCCACCCGCCAAGAAATACACGAGCGCCTTGACAAAGTGCGCGGCCTGGCCATCTTTGCTTCGGACCCCATCAGCAGCAACGCTTATGCCACCGAAGCGATTATGAGCGTGCTGATTTTATTAGGCAGCAGCGCTCTGGGCCTGACCATGCCCATTGCCCTGGGCATTATGGGGCTGGTGCTGCTGGTGGTGTTCAGCTACATCCAAACCATCCTGCATTATCCGGACGGCGGCGGCGCGTACACGGTAGCAAAAGACAACCTGGGCACGATGCCCTCTTTGTTAGCCGCGGCGGCACTGCTGTTAGACTACATTCTCACGGTGTCCGTGTCGATTTCGGCCGGCATCCGGGCCATTACTTCGGCTTTCCCTGCGATGTATGATTACCGGGTACTGTTGGCATTAACGGCCGTTGTGCTGCTCACCTGGATTAACCTGCGCGGCGTCCGCGAAAGCGGCACCATCTTTGCTCTGCCCACCTATGCCTTTGTGGGCGGCGTTTTGGTCACCGTCGGCTATGGGCTGGTGCGCTACTTCGGCCTATTTGGTATACCCGCCTTGACGCCGGTTGTGCATGACGTCACTCCTGCCTCACCGGTGACCGATTTCCTCTTTATCTGGCTGGTGCTGCGCGCCTTTGCCGCCGGCTGCACCGCCCTTACCGGCATCGAAGCCATTAGCAATGGTGTGCAGGCCTTCAAGCCGCCCGAAGCCAAAAATGCGGCGAAAACCATGGTGGCTATGGGTCTCATTGCCATGTCTCTTTTCGTGGGCATCACCTTCCTGGCCACACACCTCAATTTGCTGCCTTCGGAAGAAGAAAGCATTCTCTCCCAAATGACGCGGCAGGTTGCAGGCACGGGCTTTATGTACTACTGGGTGCAGTTTTTCACCATGATGATTTTGATATTGGCGGCCAATACGGGATATCAGGACTTCCCGCGCCTCAGCTCTTTCGTAGCGAAAGATGGGTTTATGCCGCGCTGGCTGCAGCACCGCGGCGACCGTTTGGTGTACAGCTACGGAATTGTTGCCCTGGCTGTCGTCGCCTCTTTGTTAATTGTCATTTTCCAGGCGGATGAAATTGCCATGCTGCCCCTGTATGCCTTGGGGGTTATGCTCAGTTTCACATTGTCGCAGTCAGGCATGGTGAAGCTTATGGGCAAGGTGGGCCAGCTCAAGCCTGGGGAAACGGCACACACTGGCATAACGACAATTCATTTTGAACGGACCTGGTGGGCGAAACGGCTTTTGAATGGGCTGGGGGCGGTAGTAACGGCCGTTGTCCTTATCGTTCTCATCGTTACCAAATTCACCGAAGGGGCCTGGGTTATTGTCCTAGCAATTCCCCTGCTCGTTTATAATTTCCGCGCGGTAAAAAAGCATTACGCGTATGTGGCCGATTCCCTCAGCACCCGCGACCTAAAGCTGCCACAAGTGACTCGACCAGTTGCCGACGTGCTCATAATCCCCGTCGCCGACATTCATCGCGGCACCCTTTACGCCTTACAGTTTGCCAAAGCCTTCTCTCAAGACGTCCGCGCCGTATGCGTAGTCACCTCCCCCGATGAACACGAGCGCATTCAGCGCCGCTGGAACCGTTTTCCGGAAATTACTGACGATGTGCAATTAGTCTGTATTGATTATGAGTATCGCGACATTCTCAGCCCTTTGGTGGAGTACATCGAAAAAGTCAACGACAAAGAATTCCCCGATCAGGTAATCACCGTCGTCATTCCCGAATTTGTGCCCGAATCCTTTACCGGGAACTTGCTGCACAACCAGACAGCCAACTTCTTACGCATTCGGCTGCGCAATTTGCAGGATGTGGTCGTCATCGACGTACCCTACCACCTCTAACGATAACCCCTGATCGGGATAGGGGGGATTTTAGCCCCCCTCCCACACCACCGGACATGCGGGTCCGCATCCGGCGGTTCGGTCAAGTATGACGAAGCTCGTACTGTTCCAGAAAACTTACCAAGCCGACTTTCCGCCAGTAGGCATTACTCAATGCCTGATGCACTGGCGGTGTCTTGGACATCCGCCACGTTCCTAAACTTCCCCCACCTGCACGAATCGCCCAATACTCGGACACCCCTCGTGCTTTCAGGTTCTTGTATCGGTTTCGCGGCGTTTTCCACTGTTTCCACGTCATTTGTCTCATGCGTCGTCGTAGCCATTCGTCCAGATGTCCCATATGCCCTTTGGCATCTGCCAGGGCATAGTAGTTCACCCAACCGATGACACTGCGTCGCAAACTGTCACGGATTTCTTCCCATGACCGTCCTTGACTGCGGCGGGTTTGTTTCTTCACTTTGCGTTTCAGGCGTTTTAAGCTGTGGCGGGCGATGCGGATGCCGACCCCGCCTGCTCTTCAATAGAAGCTGAAGCCCAGAAATTGTCGCCTTACGGCTAAATCTACTGCGCTTTTCTCCTCATTGACTTGCAGTCGGAGTTTCTTCTCGATGTAGCGGCTCATACTCGCCATCACTCTTTCCGCTGCTCGCCGACTACCGACATAGATGTTGCAATCGTCTGCGTAGCGCACAAAGCGATGCCCTCGTTTCTCCAACTCCCGGTCTAACTCATCCAGAACAATATTGGAAAGTAATGGTGACAGTGGCCCACCCTGCGGTGTCCCTTCTTCTGTTTCCATCACAACCCCATTTACCATTACCCCTGCTTTCAGGTATTCGTTCACCAGCCATAAGACGCGCTTGTCAGCTATATCTGCTTTCATGCGGGCCATCAGCCGGTCATGATTTACCGTGTCGAAGAATTTCGCCAAGTCTATGTCTACTACCCACGTGTTTCCCGCTTCGATGTTCTCCCGTGCTGCTTTTACCGCGTCATGGGCGCTTCGTCCTGGTCTAAACCCGTAGCTGTGTTCACTGAATCTTGGTTCGTATTCCTGGCTGAGTATCTGGTGCATTGCCTGTTGGATTAACCGGTCTTGTACTGTTGGTATCCCTATCAGTCTCACCCCGCCGTTTGGCTTTGGTATTTCTACCCGCCGCACCGGGCTTGGTTGATAGGTTCCTGCTTTTAGCTTCGCTCGAATGCCTTCCCAGTGCGCTTTCAGGTGTTCTGGCATGGCCTCTACGGTCATACCGTCTACCCCAGGCGCTCCTTTGTTGGCTTGTACTCGTGCCAAGGCGTTGAACAGGTTGCTGCGGCTAAATATCTGTTCCCACAACCCTACTGCTTCGTGTTGAACCATTTCTTGCTCCATTTGCTCCGACTCCCACTTGCACCTGCGGCGCTTCCTTCCGGCCTTCTGCCTTCTCTCTACGTTCGCCCTGGTTTCTTTCCACCCAGGTGTCGGCTGCTGTGGGTATCCTGCGCCTTTCTGTTCAACTTCTTGTCCGTTCTGCCCTTCGCCCTGTAGATAGCTTTCACTATCCGCCCTGGGTGGTCGTTGTCTCTCGCTCCGCGAGCGAACCCACCGACTACTACGGCTTCTGCTGACTTCTGCCCCTTGTGGCGCAGACCTCCCCGGATAAGGTACGGTTTCTTTCCCCTGACCCTCGCCGCGTTTACATGAGACTACTCTGACCCCCCTTTTTTTTTCTTTTTTTGGACTTCACTGTCTTTGGCCAGCTTATCCGGTATCCCATGCCTCTCTACGCGGTTCTTGTTCATCGAGTCCAGGTTTTGCGCTCCGGCTTCCTTCCCACGTTCGCTCGCGCTCGCGCAGTTGCCTTCGGCTAGTGGTTCGTCGGGTCAACGCCCACAGGAGACTTTCACTCCCTAGTTACCGCCCATGCCGGGCGTACCAAAAAAACAGGCCGGACTAATTCCGGCCTGTTTTTTAGGGCTGCTAAACCATGACGCGATCAGTCGTTTGGCTTATCAGCACCCTTTTCTTCAGTTTTACGCTCCATGCTTTCTGGATCCGTAGGGATTTTCACCATCATCTGCCGTTTGCCGTCAGCCACCGAAATTACCGTCTGGACATCTATATCTTTTGGCAAAAGCCCAAAGTCCTGCAAAGTCCAAATGGTCGTAATCCGATCGCTCAAATTCGGCCACTGATCCTTGGCCCATAAATACCGGCGGCGGCTAAACTGCCAGATGGGCTCCGGCATATACTGCGACTTAAACGCACGATACTCTTGCCAGATTTCCTCATGAGCCGTCAATGGGAACAATATATCCAGCATGGCCTTTTGCACTACCGCCGCATCACGGCCATGTTCTTCCGCCACCCAATTGACGTGGTAATTGTTGATAAACATGAAGATCCCAAAGTGGGAATAATCCTCTACCCGGCGCAAAATTTGTTGCTTTTGATCGTACGCTTTCTGATATGTGTCCTCTAAATCCAGGTTGGGTTCTTCAATTCGTTCGTGATGCTCCTCGTGCGGCGTATTGAACAGCGACGGATCGATATTATACAGGTAGCAAACGAGCGTTTTAATGCGATCGGGGCCTACGTTAAATTTTGCAAAACCCCCTTCCTCAATAAGGTCTTCCACCGCATGCGCAATACCGCGCTGCCGCGCCTGATCATGCGCCCGCCGCACACCCATGTCATAATCCGGCTTTTGCGTGCCCTCGGCCATTTTTAGAGGTGCTACTTTGAGTGTCTGCGGCTTCAGGTTCCCATGAGCCACATAAAGCTGGAAGAGAGTAATAGCCGCCCCAGCAAGCAAAATTGCCGCCAGCGCGTCTGTTTTTTGCGTTATGAGCACGATCAACATGAAATAACTGGCAATCATGCCGCGCAGCCCGGCAAATCGCAGAGATTTTGCCTCTGGCGATCCGGGTTCAATGCCACGCTCGCGCATGGCGTCATCGCGCACAAAGAAAACGGTGGTGCTGGTAATCACAAATGCGCTGACAAACCCAAAGGCGTAATATGATTCCACCACCACCACCTCGCGGATGATGGGGATGAGAATGGCCGAAATGCCCCAGATGACGGCAATACCGTTGCGGTCGTCGCTGAAAAAGCTGGGCAGGCGTCCTAGACGGGCTGCATTAGCGGCAACGGCCGCACCGCCCACATAACCGCCACCCTGGGCTAACAGCAAAATGATCGATAGCAGCGTCCCGGCAATAAACAGAAAAGTGTCTCCAAAGGTGCCTTCGGTTGCTTGATTCAAGGATCGATTAAAGGCAATGTCATAAGCCAGGGCATCAACCAGCGCCTGACCGGTCAACCCCTCCAGTTCATCGCCCAGGCGATCCTCCTCATCACCTAGAAGCTCCTCCGCCGCTCGTTCAGCCGGCAAAGACTCGTACAGTCGCTCGGCCTCAATCATATCCGCATCGGTTACCACGATCTCCTCTGGAGAAAGGCCATTACCCAGAGTTTGGGCAGCAATAATTTCATATTCAATAAGCAAGGTGCTGTACCCTTCCGTAGCAGGGATTCGCCACTGTTGTGCCGCATAAAGCTGTACAACGCCTGTACCTATGAGGAAAACGGCCGCTAACGTCAGCGCCGTGTTAATGACCTTCCACTTGGGGCGGGCTGCATGCTTGCCGCTGGCCGGAATCACCTCATAACCCGAAAAGCCCAGCATGGCGCTGGACATAGAACGCAAAAATAGCTGGAAAAACACCACCACACCAATGGACTGTAAATCCTGCTGAGCACGCACAACATGCTCCACAACGCCATTGGCTTCCAGGCGGTTAACGATGCCGTCCGTCAGGAAAGTCCATTCTGGATTTCCCATCGCCGTGGCTCCCACTATGCTCAAAGCCACTACGGTAAAGATGGTAAATGCACTACCCCCCATCAAAAATAAGGGCACTGCCCGCTTCGGGCCCATGGCCACTAAAACCACCATGATAAAAAACGCAAAAACCTCCGCCAGCAAAATGCGGTAAGAGGCTAATTCGGGTAAAACCAGCATCGTCACATCTGACGCTGAAATCGAGCTGATGATGATGGTTAAAATCGCGTCTAGGAAAAAAAGGCTGGTACCTACCCAGGAAAGCCAGCGCATTTTATCTGGCCCAATGGCTTCCACCAAAGGACCACTACCACCGGCGTTAGGCCGCAAGTATGAGCCAGCCTGATAAGCAGGCACAATGCCAAAAAACAGCAAAGCAGACAAAACGATAAATGCGGCAATGGCAATTTCATGGTAGCCATTGGCGCCGTGGATAGCCAGCAGGGTCTGGTAAGCAGCTACGCTAAAGGCGTCGGCAGCAATCTCAAAAATGAGCGCCAACACCCCCAGACCAGTACCGCCAAGAAGCAGCCCCTCAACCATCAATTTGGGTAATTTTCTTTTCGCTTCCTTGTTTTCTTCAGGATTGATATAACTTTTGAGCATGGTTTACTCTCCGGGTGATAATTTCCGTTTTGGCAGCTTGCATCTATGAAACTTGCGTAGCTATGGGAATAGTGACCTCCCCCATCTCGTCTTTAGATGTTGACCAGAGGTTACACTGTCAAACCCGTTTCTTTAATTTTTTGGATTGCCTATTCAAAACCTGTTTCATTCGTCTAATAAATGACAATTCCTTCGGGTTAATAGTTTATGAGAGGCATATGGCCATCATTATATTCAATGAGAATTCGCGCGCCAATTTTTACCCATCGGCAGCCACCGGGAAGCAGGTATAATCCAACAAAGAGAGCAGTTTAGAGAGTTCAGTGAATTTCAGTTTTCCCTGAGTTTTTCAGGAGGTTTTGAATGCAAAATAACGCGAAAAATCAAGAAATTACATTAAGTCGCACCTTAGGTTTATTAGACATCACCATGATTGGTGTAGGGGCCATGATTGGTGCAGGGATTTTTGTGTTGACGGGCATCGCCGCCGGAGAAGCGGGGCCTGCCCTGGTGCTGGCTTTTTTGCTGAACGGTGTGGTGACAACTTTTACGGCGCTATCTTATGCAGAGTTGGGGTCTTGTTTCCCAGAAGCGGGGGGCGGGTACCTGTGGGTCAAGGAAGGATTGGGAGGAACTCAGGGCTTTCTGGCAGGCTGGATGAGCTGGTTTGCCCATGCGGTGGCGTGCTCGTTATATGGGTTGGGTTTCGGCCGTTTCGCGGTGGAAATCATCTCTCTGTGGCGTCCAGAAATAATAGACGCCACGACGCAGTGGACGCTAGGCTTTATGGTTCTCATTGTGGTGCTCTTTTCTTACATCAACTTTCGCGGGGCCAGTGAAACCGGTTTGGTAGGAAACGTTGTGACGATAGCCAAAGTAATAATCCTGACCATTTTCATTGTGTTAGGGATAGTGGCCATGACCCAACGGCCGAATTTAAATGTCTTTACCGATAACTTTTTGCCCCACGGGATTGGCGGCGTCTTTGTAGCCATGGGCCTGACTTTTATTGCCTTCGAGGGGTACGAAATCATTGCCCAGAGTGGTGAGGAGGTTAAAAACCCCAAGTACAATATCCCGCGCGCAATATTTATCTCAATTGTTGCGGTCGTAATTATTTATGTTTTTGTGGCGGTAGTGGCAATTGGTGCTACGACCGTGCCCGCCAGCGCCGGGAACGTACCCGTATGGGAGTATCTCGCGGCAGCCAAGGAAGTGGCCATCGTGCGCTCCGCCGAGCAGTTTATGGGCGGTTGGGGTGGCATCTTGATTTTGATCAGCGGGTTGGCATCGACCATGTCGGCCCTAAATGCCACCATTTATTCATCGTCGCGGGTCAGCTTTGCCATGGGACGCGATCACAATTTGCCGGAGGTATTTGGCCGCATTCATCCCAAGATGCACACGCCGCACTGGGCAGTAGCCATTTCAGCCGTCCTGGTGATTGTCATGGCAGTATCTTTGCCAATTGACGAGGTAGCCAAGGCGGCAGACGTGATGTTTTTATTTATGTTTGCGCAGGTAAACGTGACGGTAATGACGCTGCGCCAGCGCCGCCCGGACCTGGATCGGGGATATTTTGTGCCCTTTTTCCCCTGGCCTGCGGTGATTGGCATTGTGACCAACGTGGCGTTGGCCAGCTTTCTGGCGGTAGAAACGGGTCGTGTAGGTCTGGTGACGGCCGGGTGGATAGCCGTGGGTATGCTGCTTTACTGGGGCTATTTCCGGCGGGTGGAGGAACGGAAACGGCCGTTGGAAGTCATCATGCGCGAATCCCTACTGTCGGTTGATTACTCGGTGCTGGTACCAGTAGCTAATCCGGCCCAGGCCCGCGAGTTGGGCTTGCTGGCCGCGCTGCTGGCCAAGGAGCACAACGGGGAAGTGCTGGCCTTGAACGTCATTCGCGTGCCACCTCAGCTCAGCCTGCAAGACGGCCGTTTATTCCTCAAAGAAGGGCGCGAGCCTGTTTATGCTGTCATTAACGAAGTCAAGCAGCGGGAGGTGCCGGTCCACACCATGATCCGGTTAGGCCGCAATGTACCCTCGGCCATCCTAAAAACCGTCGCCGAAAACGCCAGCGACATAATTCTTTTTGGCTGGCCGGGCGCGTCTGGCACCAACGATCGCCTGTTTGGTTCGGTTATTGATCGCATCATCAGCAATCCCCCGGCCGATATCGCCATTTTGCGGCCACATGACCCCTTCCCGCACGATCGCTTGAACCACATTTTGGTGCCAGTGGCGGGTGGCCCAAACTGCCGTCTGGCCATGGATACGGCCGTTTCCCTGGCGCGTAACACCCCGGAACCCACCCGTATTACCCTGCTGCACATCATCAGCAACGACGAAGACAGCCCGGCCGTGCAAGCCCGCGCCAACAACGCCTTCCGCCGCGCCGCCGAGGGCGTCAACTACCCATACGAAACACGCATCGTCCCCGCACCTAATCCCACCACAGGCATTCTCACGGCAGCTCAAGATGCGGACATGGTTGTTATTGGTGCAACAAAAGAGCGGTTCTTCATCAATTTACTCATGGGCAACGTCTCGACCCAGGTGGCACAGCAGGCTAACTGCCCGGTGGTGATCGTAAAACGGCGCAGCACTGTTTTTAAAGCAATGCTGCGGGAAACAGTGTTGCAGCCTGTGCTGCGCTCGCCTAAACTCAACGACAATCAAGAAGGAAGAGATAGAGGGGAGTAGTTGGATTATTCCTCTCGGTTTAAATGTTACATCGCTCACTGTTCGAGGTAGATTATGACCCACCGCTTTATTGTTTTGTTACTGGTGCTGGGGCTGCTGATTGCGGCCTGCACAGAAAATAATTCACCTGTGGCAACAACGGCCGTGCCCGCCACAGCAGAAGCCGAAACGGCAAACAGCACGCCTACACCTGCACCTACAACAACGGCCGTGCCCGAGGAATCGCCCACAACTCCCCCCACCCCCACAGCAGAAGCCAGCCTGCCGGACACCCAATTCCCTTCCGCAGACATTGTCAATGACGAAGGCGGACCGGTGGCTATCACCGGCGTAGTCACCTATACCAATCCCTTTTTCACCCTGGGGGTTGCCCAGCCCATCGTCATCCTGGAGGATCAGGCCGGGTTTGTCGACCGCGACGAGGAGTACATTTTTCCGCTGGCTTCCCAAACTCTGGGCCAAATCACCTCCGATTTTTTCACCTCGCCATTCACCTACAGCGTAGCCTTACCCGTAGAACCACAGGGCGGCTGGCGTGACGTGGACAACGATGGCGAAGCCGAACAAGGGGTGCAGGTTTTTGCCATTGCTTATTGGAACAACACCTTTGGCGACCCGTTTCTGGAAGAGCGGGACATGGGCGGCGGCGGTTGGTCCACAGCCTACGCCTCCACGCGCATCAGCGATGACCCCGATCTGGAGCGGGAAATTGTCGGTGGCTATCTGCTGGCCTACGCCCGGGACGACGCGCAGGGGTTCCCCAGCGGATTTGGTGAAGATGGGCTGCTGTTTACGGAAGACGACCCCATGATTACGCTTCCCCCAGGGTATACATTGGTGAATCTAGACACCAATCCCTTCACCTTTGACCGTTCCCGTCATCCCATAGTTGATCTGGTGGAGCCCTCCGGGGCGGCCCTGGTGGATTACTCAGATTTGAGCTATACCGACGCCTTTAACAACCTGGTGGACCAGTTAAGCCAGGAGTATGCCTTCACGGAATTCAAAGGCATTGATTGGGAAGCGCTGCGGGCGGAGTTTTTGCCACGTATGCAAAAAGCGGAAGATAACGAGGATGCCCTGGGCTACCGGCGGGCATTGCGTGACTTTGCCTGGTCCATTCCTGATGGGCACATCTCTGGACCTTTCATTCAAGAGGATTTTGTGCAAAATGTGGCCGGAGGAATTGGGCTGGTACTGGAGGAGCTGAGCGACGGCCGTTTCCTTGTTACCTACGTCGTCGAAGATGGGCCGGCAGCCGAGGCGGGGATTCAAATTGGCGCGGAAGTGACCAACATCAACGGCCGGGAGATGGAAGCTGCCCTGGAAAACACCACCCTTTACACCGGCCCCTTTCAGCACCGCCCACGTGCGGCGCATCAACCAGCTCATTTTTGTCACCCGTTTCCCGGTGGGCACCAACGTGGCGGTGACTTTTGAAAATCCGGGAGCTGGCGTGGCGGAAACGGCCGTTCTTCAGGCCGTTTTTGAACAAGACAGCCTCTTCACTGCCCTGGGTGACGTCATCCCTACCGGCTTCGAGCTGCCGGTGGCATACGAGCTGCTAGAAGACAGCGGCTTCGCTTACGTGCAAATCTACAGCTTTTCCGACAACGACCTGCTCACCGTGCAGCTTTGGGAGCGGCTGATGCGCAATCTCAACGAGGAGGGCGCGCCCGGCCTGATTATCGACATGCGCCAAAACGGCGGCGGCAGCGGCTTCCTCGCTGCTTCCATGGCCGCCTACTTCTTCGAGGAGACTTTTCCTCTGGGGTATACTGCCCGCTATGATGAAGAACGGGGCGAATTTTACTACGACCCCGAAGACGTGGGCGAGTTCATTTTGCCTCCAGAGGAGCTGCGCTACGATGGGCAGGTGGCCGTCATCATCGGCCCCAACTGCGCCAGCGCCTGTGAATTTTTCAGCTATTTCCTGACTATTGATGACCGCGCCTCCATCATCGGCCATTATCCCACGGCCGGACTGGGCGGCAGCATTGACCGCGTGGCCATGCCGGAAGGTGAGGAATTCACTTTTACACAAGGCCGGGCCATGGACGCCGCCGGCAACATCCACATTGAGGGCCAGGGCGTGCCGCCAGACGTGCTGGTTCCTGTCACGGTGGAGGCATTGCTGGGGGAGCGGGACGTGCTGCTGGAAACGGCCGTTGCCCAACTTGGCGGCAGCCTGCAAAGCAGCGTGCAAGACGGCGGCGCGCTGGAAATCGGTGACACCGTTACCGGCAGCCTGAATGCTGGCGACCGCGTGCGCTATACCCTCGACGTCGTCACCGGCGACATTTTCAACATCACTCTCATTGGCGAAACGGCCAGCGGCGGGGAGCTGGACACCGTGTTAAATCTGTACGATCCGGATGATAACCTGCTGCTCACCAATGACGATCTAAACGAAGACACGCTTTCCTCAGGGTTCGAGCAAATTGAGATACCCTACGACCTGACGCTGGTGATTGAGGTTGCTACCTATGGCGACAGCGGCAGCGGCAGCTACACCCTGATTGTGGAAATCCCTTGATTAGGATTAGTTGGTTGGTTTGATAGTTGGTTAATAACCCGGCAAACCAACCAACCATACTCACACGAAGGAGCAAAAAAAATGGAAAATGAAAACGGAACACCAATGACACCACCAGAATCTGATGACCTTCACGCCCAGGACGTCACGATCCGCCATGGGGGAGCGCAAAACATCACCGCGCGCTCCGTGCAAATTACCCAGGGCGGGGCGGCCAAAATCAAAGGAGACAGCGTCACTATTCGGCAGGGCGGCGTGCAGGAAGTTTATGCCGATGATGTCGTCGTGCGGCAGGGCGGCATTGTGCGCGCACAAAGCGAAGAATTAACCATGAACCAGGGGGGCGTACTCTTTGCCACGACCAAAACTGCCCAGTTCAACGCCGCCAATGCGGGGACCGTAATTTGCAGCAATGATGTGGCCATGACCCAAAGTGAATCCAAACTCGTGATTAGCCGGGGCGAAACCACCATGGACCAGAGCAACAGTAAGGTACTGGTCACCACCGGTGACGTCACGATGGACCAGGCCGGAGCAGGGGTCATCGTGGCCGGAAACGTCAAGGCCAGCAACAGCGGCACCTTCTTGCTCATTGCCGGCAACGTCAGCGGCGACGTGAAGGCAACTTTTGGCCCGGCAGAATCGGTGATTTTTGGGGTGGTGGCCGGCATTGTCGGCGGGCTGGTTATGCTCTTTGGCAACCTGTTTGGCCGCCGCTGGCGCAAAGGTGGGCAAAACTGAGCTTTTATGCGCGCTGTAGAAGCAAAAGCGCACATAATGAGAAGTTTTCTGTTGACCAACTTCTCTTTGTTAGAGCGTATTTTGCTAATGGTTGGTTTGGGGCATTGGGTAAAGTAACGGAGCCTCAAATAATCTTTCAGGAGTTGTCAAAGCGCGCTGCTGCAATTTATGGCGGATTTCAGCGGCATTTTCCACGGCAAACCGGATGATCTGGCTGATTCGCTGCACATCCTCAATAGAAACGGCCGTTCCCGTGGGCAGGCACAGCGTACGTTCCACCAGGCATTCTGTGAAGGGCAGCCTGCCGCCAACGCCGGGCTGCAGCGTGCGATAAGGCTCCATGCGGTGGCAGCCGGGATAAAAATAGCGCCGCGCCAGCACATTCTCGCCATGCAAAACGAACATCAGTTGGTCCCGGCTTAACCCCGCCAACCCCTCATCCAGCAGCAGCACCACGTAATGATAATTATTCCGTTCCTGTTCGTCGAAGGTGGCCCAGATGAGGCCAGGTACCTCTGCCAGCTCCCGTCGATAGCTGCGGTAATTGTAGTAATTACGCGCCACGAATGATTCCAGGCTGGCCAGGGAAGTTAAGCCCATAGCGGCGGAAACCTCGTTCATCTTGCCATTGATACCCTCTCCAGCAACACAATCCATGCCCGCAAAGCCAAAATTGCGCATTCTGCGCAGCGTCCCGGCCAACTGGCCGTTGTTGGTGGCAATTATGCCTCCTTCCAGGGCGTTGCACACCTTGGTGGCATGGAAACTAAACACCTCGGCATCGCCAAAATTACCCACCATTTGTCCCCGATAAGAGCAGCCTAATGCATGCGAAGCGTCATACAGCAGCTTTAGCCCATACTTCTGGGCTATCTCCGCTAACTGTTCCACCGCACACGGCCGTCCCCACAAATGCACGCCCAATATGCCCGTTGTGCGCGGGGTGATCAGCTTTTCTACTTGAATCGGGTCAAGATTCAGCGTGTGTGGGTCCACGTCACAGAATACCGGGGTAATGCCCAGCCACTGCAAGACGTGCACCGTCGCCACAAATGTCATGGAAGGCACAATCACTTCCCCTGTCAACCCCAAAGCCCGCACGACAATTTCTAAGCCCACCGTAGCATTGGCTACCGCCACGCAGTGCTGCACCCCAATCAGCAGTTCAACCTCACGTTCAAAGGCGCGTACGTAAGGTCCGTCGTTGGTCAACCAGCGGCGATCAAGAATGTCATCAACCTGCTGCCGAAAAATGTGGCGGTCGCCTACGTTGGGTCGCCCAACATGCAACGGGTCTTTGAAAGCGGGCTCGCCCCCGAATACAGCCAGATCTGATACGCACTGTTTTACCCAATTCATCCGAATTCCCCTTTGCGGTAAGCAGGAAAGTAGCTGGTATGGCCTAGATTTTGGGCCTGAATCAGCGCGGCATACTGCTTATGATTGATGATACGCCCGCCAAAATACGCCGTGCGGGTCTCCTGGGTCCATCCCCGCTTGAATTGGCTTAGCCCATCTCGGCCGTGGCACTGCAGCCCCGCTCCACCGCCCAAATCCAACCAGTTCGCCCTATGCGCCAAATGTTCTATGGCCTTCCAATGCAGCGCATAAGCGGCGCGCAGTTCATAACCCTGGTCATTCAGGGCATTTAGATGCGCATATGCTACCTCGCCCTGTACGTAAACCCACAACATGCCCACAGTTTTGCCCTGGTAGCAGGCGCGAAAGCCCACAAGACCAGGAACCTGCAATTGGCAAGCAAAAGCTTCGCGGGAGAAGGCCTGCATTCCCCTGATTTGATGGCGCTGCACTAAATTGGCGTATAAGGTTACCCACTCGTCTAGGGCAGAAGGGGGGTCGGCAATCATTTCTACGTCTAGGCTGCGCAGGGCTTGTATAGCATAGTGCCGGTGGCGAGTTTTGACGCCATCGAGAGGTGTGCCGGCTAGTTGGACAATGTAATGTTTTTTAAAGGGGATGAAGACGTCTGGAAAACAGCGCGTCAGAGCATCGTTATCGTATTGACCAAAGGGATCAATAACCACAGCAACGCTCACTAATTTCCCGTTCAGGGCTTGCAGGTCTTCATGGAGATGAGACCAGTCCTGGCAGGAAAAAATTGGGTAGCTTCCCATGGCATCTGTGTAATTAGAACCGCCTATTGAGCGTTCTAGCAGCCAGCCGCCGCTTGCGCGGCAAGGGCTGGGGCACTGCCAAATTGGGCGAGGGATTGAGCGTAAAAAGGGTGCAGGTAGCCGGCGTTCATGCGTGGGCCAAAATAGGGCGTGCTGGCAGTGGAGGAAGATTCGGCCGTTTCTTGTACAGCACGCTCAAGATATAATCCAGGCTTTTTTCCATGGTCAGTTCGTTGACCACCAGCTCGCGGGCCTGCTCTGCCAGGCGCTGTCGCTCATTCTCATGGTCCAGGTAGTAGCAAATAGTCTCTGCCAGCTCGGGAATTGGGGTGGTCACCAGGTGCTGCCCATCTACAAAGGGGCTGTGGTGCCACATCGGTTCAGACACCACCAAAGAGCCATTTACGGCCGCCAGGTAAAAGCGCATGGAGTTATCGTCCCAGGGCTGGCGCATTAGATTCAGGGTGATTTTTGCGCGATTAAGGAGGATGGTGCGCTCGTGGCCAAAAATGTAGGGGCGTTCTACACCGTCTACCATGTAAAGCTGAACCCCGCGCTGCTCCAGTTCGGCGCGAAGCTGCTCCAAAAGCCTGGCCCGGCGGCGAGAGCCAATTTTTCCCAACCAAAGGACGGGAATATCCCTTTCCAAATTTAAGTTTGTGCCCCAATCCGTGTGGTTGCCAATGGAGGTCATGAGGGGGTTAAAGCCCCGCTGCTGTAAAAAGCTTTCGGTGTAGAAAGAGTCCGTGATGAACAGCGTCAGCAGCCCCTCGCGCTGCAGCCAGTAGAGGTCGCCATAGTAGCGAAAGCGGTGGCCTTTGCGAATGAGCCAGGTCAGGTAGGATCGGGGCTGCCAAAGGGATACGGCCGTTTGGCGGTAAATCATTCTCTCTACCCATGAACGGGACACCCCCAGCAGGTAACGCCCCCATTCTGGCCAACGAGGATTGGGAAATTGCTCCGTTTGGAACAGGACAAAGGCGGGGCGGCTGGGCGGTGGTAGGGCGCGCAGTTGATTGGCGAGAGGTACCAGGCTGCCAAAAGGACCGTACGCAAAAACAGCGTCAGTACCGGGAGGGATGGGGGCATCATGCGGAAAAGTTGTCACCTGGGCGCCCATTGACTGGAAAGTTTGCCGGAATACCCCGCCAAAGCCGTCATCCGGCTGCCAAAATGGAATACCCAGGCGTAAGGTTAAATGTTGCTGCATCTGTCACTCCCCAAACATAACCATTTAATGTCGTTGGTAGCTTGATGGGTTATGCTGCTGAGTTGGATGTGGTTACCAACTATTTACTAGCTTAGCCCCCTGAGCTTACAGGCAGCCTTAATGAAAAATGAGAAACAGTCCTGCATTGGAGAAAAAAAGAAGCCTGCCCCTGAATTGGGCAGGCTTCGCTTAAGTGGAAGTTAAAAGGTGGATTTAGCGTAGGCGACGGCGGAAGACAGAAGCAGTTGTTACTCCCAGCAGCCCCACCAAGGCCGCCACCAGCACCAGGGGCGTGCCGCTGGCTGTGTCCGTCGCCTGCAAGGAAACGGCCGTTGGATCAACTGTATCCCCCGCAGCAAAGTCAGAAAAACTAATAATTCCAGAACGGGTCACAGATGTGTTAGCCACATAGCTCGTATTCGTGCCATCGTCGCAATCCCATCCGGCGCCACCAAGATTACCAGGGTATTTACAAACTCGACTATTCGCATCAGCCGTTGCATAGGGCAGTGTCATGGCTAAATCAAAACCAGAAGTAACGCGATTACCCAAAATATCCTCCCCATACACGTGCCACCAATTCCCCGTGCTGATACCGTGATTGCCAGTGCTACCTGTTGCCGCCAGATGATTTGCATTCATCTCTTCTATAAATAAGCAATTTAAAGAACCTAAAGAAGTGATCGTAAAGGAAAGATTACCAACGGTCAATGGGGTGCCGGTAGATAATGTACAATTTTGAGCCACTGGCCGATATTCAAGCGCACCGATGTCACATTCCGTTCCTGAATCCCCTAAACTATCACCATCAAAATTCCGACCAGCACCCCTTTGGTCAACTCCACCTATTGAGGATGCGCTATCACAAAGGCTATTGGAAACAACATCAATTGCATTACTGCCAGCAAACAGAGCATGTGTTTGATTAAGACCACCATTCTCGGCCAGATTTGTATCAAAGTTTGTGACAGTTCCCAGATTTCCCACACAAGTAGCATCACTAACTAAGTTATTGCTTCCACTTAAAGGACCGATGCAATTGTTGGGAGTATTTTGATGGAGAATGGTATTAGCAACGCTAGCTGTGTTAGATGAAGTATTATGTATACCACCACCATTTGTTGTAGCAGAGTTACCATAAAACGTATTATTTGCTAAGGTCATGTTTGCGCCTACTGCTGCTGCAGCAAAAGTTACTCCTCCACCAAAATTCCCTGCAACGTTACCACTTATTGTTGTGTTTCTAACTTCCAACGCGCCTCCGCTATAGATACCTCCACCCTGCCTATTCGCAGCAGAAACTGTATTATTGGCTATTGTGCTATTCAAAATAGTAAGAGAGTCATTACTACCAGTTCGAATCCCCCCTCCTCTTCCGGTGGTTGTTACATTATCAACAATAGAACTATTAAGTATATAGATAGATGAACCAGAGGATCCGGTAGAATAGACACCACCGCCGTCCACACCCGCAGTATTTTCGGTTATAAACACATTTTGTGTTGTCAATGAACTGTCTCGAATCTCAATACCACCGCCATTACCAACTACATTACCATTCAATATGGTTAGTCCATTAAAAGAAACCTGAGCCCCATTGAAAATCTCAAATACCCTATCCCCAATTACTCCTCCATTTCCATCAATAATTGTTTGGTTAGGTCCAGGTGCATTAATTGTCAAATCTGCCTGAATATCAAAATCACCTGTAGCATTTATGTCCTCATCACCTGATGCATTTGTTAGCAAAATTGTATATGTGCCTGCTAGCAAATTGATTACATCAACCGCGCTTCCAGCAATACAAGCATCTACTGCACTATTCGTATTAGCTGCTTGTATGGCTTCCCTGAGCGAACAATCACCATCACTATTTAGTTCATCAACCGTTGTTGTTACTGTAATTGTGGCGGCGTGTACTGGTGAAACCTGTTGGAAGACCATTTCAAAAAAGATAAAAAATGTAAAAAAAATTAGGGCTTGTAACGCGGTTCTATAAGTTTTCATTTTGTCTCTCCTTATTAAATACCGAATACATGCATTCTAAATCCAAAATGTCAGGAATAACAATGCTAGGGAGGTTTTGTGGGGAAACCTGGAATTTCGGCCGGCTAATTAGCTTCCCTGCAATTGTCCTGGCAGATCAACACAGTTCTAGAGTCCTATTCTAGATCGGCGAGAGGGGGGCTGGCAATCAGGTTTGGTTTAGATTTGGTTAGAGTTTTGGCGCAGCAATTGAATTCCTAGACCTGCGAGGTTTGTTAAACCTCGCAGGTCTGGCTTGGGTCTCTACGACAGCGCAGTGGCCGCCCACAACGCGCCCCAACCGGGCAGCAGCAACCACCAGTCGCTCTCGCCCTGCTGCAAGGAGGGCAGCAGCAGCAGTTCTGTGCCATCCGGGGCGGGAATGCGGCGGGCCATGCCCGTCAGGTGGGGCTGGGGACCAATTTCCAGGCAAACGCCTACGCCCATCGCGTACAGCGTCTGCACGGCCGGGGCAAAACGCACTGCGGCGCGCACGTGATCGCGCCAGTAGCCGGGGTGAGTCACCGTATCCGGCATGGCAATCTTCCCGGTGACGTTGGAAATCAGGGGGATTTGCGGCGGGTGGTAGGTGATGGTGGCCGCAACTTGCGCAAAATCGTCCAGCATCGGTTCCATGAGGGGGGAGTGGAAGGCGTGGGAAACCACCAGCGGGCGGGCGCGTACGCGCTCTTGCTTCAAAGCAGCAAGGATGGCGGCAACGGCCGTTTCCTCACCGGAGATCACCGTTTGCGTGGGACCGTTCACCGCGGCAATGGAAACCCGGTCGCTGTAAGGGGTCAGGGCCGCTGCCACTACTTCCTCGGCGGCAAAAACGGCAGCCATGCTGCCCCCAGAGGGCAGCGCCCCCATCAGCCGCCCGCGGGCGGCAATTAGCTTCAAGCCATCGGCCAGGCTGAAAACGCCCGCCAGCGCCGCGGCCACGTATTCGCCCACGCTGTGCCCCAGCACCACGGCGGGGCGTACACCCCAGGCCAGCCACAGCCGGGCCAGGGCATACTCCACGGCAAATAAGGCGGGCTGGGTGTAGGTGGTCTCGTTAATGGGCGAAGCAGCGGGATCGGCGGGGTAAATTACGTCCAACAGGGGCCGGTCGAGATACGGCCGTAACCCCTGGGCACATTCATCCAGCGCCTGGCGAAACACTGGCTCCGACTCGTACAGTTCGCGGCCCATGCCCGCATACTGCGCCCCCTGCCCCGTGCAGAGGAAGGCCACCTGGGGTGGCGTCTGCGGCGCCTGCCCGCTGATCCAGCCTTGCGGCGCTTCCCCGGCCAAAAAGGCGCTCAGTTTTGCGGCAGCCTCTAGCCTATCTTTTGCCCACAGCGCCAGGCGAAAGGGACCTTCCCCCAGGGCCGCATCGGGCCAGTCAGCCCCCGCCTGCAGGCGATCATGCAGCCTAGCGGCCTGCTGCCGCAGTTCTTTTTCCGTCGCTGCCGCTAATTTGAGCATGTGAAACGGCCGTTTTCCACCCAATTGCCCTTCCTCCATACCTTGAATCCTGTTATTCGCACCCCGTAATCCGCAACAAACAATTCACCGTTTACCATACATGTAACGCCGCCCAATCCACCGCCACGCCCTGCACGTACAGCGTGCCCAGGCTGTGCAGCAGCGTCTCCCAGGCATCCTGCCCCTTCACCAGCGAGGGCAGCCAGAAAATCTCTGCACCTTCCGGGACCGGTAGGCGGCGGGCCATGCCCAACAGCGTGCTGTCCGGTCCAATTTCTACAAAATGGTGTATCCCGGCAGCAAACAAGGTTTGCATGGCGTCGCTAAAGCGCACCGCCTGGCGCTGGTGCTGCCGCCAATAAGCGGGTTGTGTAAGCTGCTGCCCGTTTACGGCCGTACCCGTCACTCCCGACACGTAAGCCGCCTGCGGAGGGGACAGCTGCATCCCCGCTGCCAGCGCCTCAAACTCATCCAGCATGGGGTCTACCAGCGGCGAATGAGAAGCCTGGGCCACCGCCAGCCGCCGAACGCGAATGCGCTGTGCTTGCAGCGCCGCCACTGCTTCTTCTACCGCCTCGCTGGCGCCGGAAATAACCACATTTTTGGGGCCGTTGACCACGGCGATGGAAACCTGGCCGGCATAAGGGGCAATGGCCGCCCGCACCTGCTCCTCATCGGCAAAAACAGCCACCATTTGCCCTTTCTGGGGCAGGCCATCCATCAGCCTTCCGCGCGCTGCCACCAACCGCAGACCATCCTCCAGGTTTAACACTCCGGCAGCGCAGGCGGCAGCATATTCGCCCACGCTGTGCCCGGTAACGGCCGTTGGCTGAATCCCCCATGCCCGCCACAGAGAGGCCAGGGCGTACTCAATGGCAAACAGCGCAGGCTGAGAATAGGTCATGCCCGTGAGCAAAGGTGACGCCTCACCTGGGTCGCTGGCAGGATAGAGAATGGGCAGCAGATCACCGCCCAGCAGTTTATCGCACGCGTCCAGCGCCTGGCGAAAACGAGGTTCGCTGCGGTAAAGGTCACGGGCCATGCCCACATATTGCGCCCCATGCCCGGTGAATAAAAAGGCCACCGGGGGCGGCTCCGTCACTGGGCCAGCAGACACCAACAGGCCAGGGACATCGCTGTGCTGCCCGCCAGCCAAGGCCCAAAGCTGCTGGCGCATCTCCGCTTCGCCGGACGCCAACACCACTGCCCGAAACGGCCGTTCCGTTTCTGCGCTATCCACGGTTTTCTTCCAAGGCTGGTCTGCCAGCCGGGCGGCTTTGGCGGCCAGTTCTTCCACCGTGTTCGCCGCCAGCGGTAAAATGTGAAACGGCCGTGTCATTGCCACTTTTTCATCCATGATATCCTCATTTAGCTGTGAGCTTTTGCTCCTGCTTACAACCCCACCAACGCTTCAGAGTTGCCTATTCGCCTCATTTTACAGCCTGCAGCACAATATTCCAGAGATGGATATCCATCCTTAAAAATTCTCCTTTCCCACAAGAACATGTGTTATACTCGCCTTCACCTGCGGGGTAACACAACAATAGCCACCAATCACCCCACCGTACCAAAAACAAACGGACCAGCTAAGCAACAATCAAACTATGAGCCAACACAAACCCTTTGCCCATTTGCATGTACACAGCGAATTCTCCCTGCTCGATGGCCTCAGCCGCATCAACGATTTGGTCAACCGCGCCGTTGAGCTGAATCAGCCTGCTATTGCCCTCACCGACCATGGGGCCATGTATGGCGTCATGCCCTTTTACCGGGCGGCCAATTCGGCCGGAATTAAACCCATCATCGGCATCGAAACCTACCTGGCTACGCGTAGCATGTACGATAAAGATCCCCAACTCGACAAGAATCGCTTCCACATGCTGCTGCTGGCGCAAAACCAAACCGGTTATCAAAATTTGCTGCAGCTTGCCAGCGCTGCCCAACTAGATGGCTACTACTATAAACCGCGCATAGATCGCGCCTTTATGGCGCGGCACAGCGCTGGCATCATTGCCACTACCGGCTGTATGGCCGGTGAAATTCCGCGGGCCATCGGCGATGGCAACATGGACCTGGCCCACAAGCTTATGGGTGAGTATCTGGATATTTTCGGCAAGGATCGGCTTTTCATCGAATTTCAGGAACACAGCATCCCGGAACTCACGACCATTAACAAAAAACTCGTGGAAATGGCCCCTCGATATGGCCTGGAGCAAAACTTCCTGGCAACCAATGACGTCCATTACACCCTGGCCTCCGATGCTGGCCCCCACGAGGTGCTGCTCTGTATCCAGACCGGCTCCACCGTTAAGGACCCGAAGCTCACTTTTTCTGACAAGGGGTACTATCTAAAATCTTATGCAGAGATGGCTACTTTGTTCGGGCACATTCCCGGCGCGTTGGAAAACAGCCTGCGCATTGCCGAAATGTGCGACGTCAGCTTGGACAGCGAGGGATACCACCTGCCTGAGTTTGAAGTCCCCTCAGGTTACAATGCCCACTCCTATTTGCGCCACTTATGTGAAGCGGGCCTGTCTTGGCGCTATGGTCAGGAACGTGCCCAAAATGACCTACAGCTCAAAGCACGCCTGGAACATGAGTTGGGCATCATCAACCGCATGGGGTTTGACACGTATTTCCTCATTGTGTGGGATTTGTGTGAATGGGCAGTGCGGTCTGACCGCTGGTGGGAAGAACACCAGGATCCTTTCCCGTACAGCGGCTATGGGGAATGGAAAGAGAATGACATCTGGTGGAACGTGCGGGGGTCAGGCGCGGGATCCGTGGTGGCCTATACGCTGGGAATTACCAGCATTGACCCGCTGGTTAACGGCCTCATTTTTGAACGATTCTTAAATCCGGGGCGTGTTTCCATGCCGGATATTGACCTGGATTATCCTGATGATGTGCGCCATTTGATGGTAGCCTACACCAAGCGGCGGTATGGCGAGGAGAAGGTGGCCCAAATCATCACCTTTGGGACGTTAGGCGCGCGGGCAGCCATTCGGGATGTGGGCCGAGCTTTTGACATGCCGCTGCCGGAGGTAGACGTCATTGCGCGCATGGTCCCCGCCATTCCGGGCAAGCCGGTAAAGATTGCCAACGTGCTGGATGCCGAACATGAATTTTTCTCAGCAGAATTAACGGAGCGATATAAACAAGATAGCGTCGTGCGCAATTTGCTGGATACCGCCAAAAATCTAGAAGGCGTGTCGCGCCATGCGTCCAGCCATGCTGCGGGCGTGATTGTGTCGGATCGGCCGTTACACGAATATGTGCCCTTGAACCGCCCCACCAGCGGCGACGAGGGCTTGGGCGGGGTAGACCGGGTGACCCAATGGCCTATGGAAATTGTGGAAGCCATAGGCTTGCTCAAGGTGGATTTTCTGGGGCTGAGCACGCTGACGGTAATGCGCCGGGCAGCCCGGATGATCGAAGAACGCTACGGCATTGAATACACCATGGACAATATCCCCTATGACGTGGGTCAGGTAGGGCCTGATCCAACTAAACAGCCCGAAAAGCTGTTTGATATGCTTGGTCGTGGGGAGGTTGCCGGGGTATTCCAGGTGGAAGGCGCGGGAATGCGCCGCCTGATGATGGAGATGAAGCCGCGCCGCTTCGATCACATTATGGCCGCCATTTCACTGTACCGTCCTGGCCCGATGGAAAACATCCCCGAATATATACGCCGCATGCACGCCAGCATTTACGAGGATTCAGACATCGTTGAATACCACACGCCTGAGCTGGAGCCTATTCTCAAGGACACCTACGGCATTCTCGTTTACCAGGAACAGATTATTCGCATTGCTACAGACCTGGCTGGCTATGAGCCTGGCGAGGCCGACATCATGCGTAAAGCGGTGGGCAAGAAGAAAAAAGAACTGCTGGACAAACAGCGTGCCAAATTTATTAGAGGGGGCGTGGCGCGCGGCTTGACCCGTGATGTATGCGAGGCTATTTGGGGGGACATTGAGTTTTTTGCGCGGTATGGCTTCAACAAAGCTCACGCCGCGGATTATGCGAAGGTAACTTGCCAGACGGGATTTCTGAAGGCGCATTATCCGGTAGAGTATCTGACCGCCATGCTTTCGGTGGAGCGAGATAATACGGATAAGGTGCGCCGCTATTTCGCCGAAGCGAAGAACCTGAGCATTGACATTGCGCCGCCGGACGTGAATCTGTCGATGCTGGACTTTGCAATAGAAGATGATGGGGAACGGCCGTTAATCCGGTTTGGTCTGGGCGCCATTAAAAACGCTGGTGAGGGGGCGATTAATGTCATTATTGATGAGCGGGAAGCAAACGGACCCTTTAAGGATCTGCAAGATTTTTGCGATCGGGTGGACTTGCACCGGGTGGGCAAACGAGCGCTGGAATTCATGATCAAGGCGCGGGTTTTTGAGCGCTGGGGTACGCCAGTGCAAATGCTGGATGCCCTGGACCGCATTGTCGGCTACAGCGAGACCACCCACCGGGCTGCGGCCGCCGGACAAATGACGCTTTTTGGGGGCAGCACGGCCACCGCCCAAATGGAAGTAAATTTGCTACGCCCGTCATCTGAACTGAAAAAAGTTGAGCACAAGGTTATATTGGAGTGGGAAAAGGAAGCCCTCGGCGTCCACGTATCGGAGCACCCCCTAGAACGGCCGTTACGCATTCTGGCCCAACACACCACCACAACCATTCAAGACATAACCGCCGACTGGAATGGCAAACAAGTGAAACTGGCGGGCATTCTCAGCCAACTGCGCACCCTCACTACAAAAAAGGGGACCCTATGGCCTTTGGCACTCTGGAAGACCTGGATGGCAAAATTGACGTCGTCTTCTTCCCGCGCACCTGGAAGGCTTACCGCATTGAGGTCAACGTAGACCAGGTAATGCTGCTGCAGGGCAAAGTTCAGTCAAAAGAAGGTAATGAACTCAGCATTATCGTGGATAAAGTCCAAACGAGTGTTGAATTCGCCCAGGTTGCAACGTTTTCTCAATCATCGAAAGAACCTCTTCCGCCACCACCAGAAGACACAAGCAGCGTGCCTGAAGAATCGGCAACTGCATCAATAAACAACTTTACGCCGCCTCCCCCCGAAGAGGATGCTTTTTGGCCTCCAGAGGCACAGCCGGTTAACCATCAGCCTGCAGACACAACCATCTTACAGGCCGATAAAAAGCCTGCTTCTGTTGAAAAAAATCACAAACAACTTCCTGACGCAACCGCCGAGCCCCCCATATTCGGTGAGTACAAAGTCAACGGAAAAAATGGCAAAGCTAAAGTAGTTGTAGTGGAAATTAAGCCCGTAGGCAACTGGCAGCAAGCATGTCGGCAATCAATTAAGATTGCCGGTGAGTTCCAAGGGGATGAAGGCCTGAGTTTGCGGCTGGCCGGTCAGAATCTGGTAATGGACTTCCCCAATCAGCACACGCACGTTTGCAGCGAGCTTATCGAAAGGCTAGAGCGCGTCCAGGGCGTCCTGCGGGTGTACGAGAGGTAAGGTTTAGGCGGGAGTGGATGGGAGTCGAACCCACCGCTGCTTGCTCTGTGCAACCAGCCACCGATTTTGAAGACCGGGGCATCCACCGGGACACAACCACTCCCACTCCTTAGTCTAGCCTATTCCTGATAAAATGGGTACTGGGAGCTGAAACAAAGCATGCACCATGCCTTATTATCCATAAGCGCGTGCAGATTTTATCAGCCGCTTTCCAGACCGCGGCATGTTGGTAGATGCCAAAACAACTTGACAGCAACCGATGGTTTAGATAGAATCCACGCACCTTAACAAAGCACAAGGTTTGCTTGCCGGGATAGCTCAGTTGGTAGAGCACTGCACTGAAAATGCAGGAGTCCCCAGTTCGAGTCTGGGTCCTGGCATTTCTCAAGAACTATGCGGGCGTAGTTCAGTGGTAGAACGTCTCCTTGCCAAGGAGAAGGTCACGAGTTCGAATCTCGTCGCCCGCTCTTACAAGCGGCAGGCAATCATTTGCCTGCCACTCTTGTTTATGGCGACGTGGCCAAGTGGTAAGGCAGGGGTCTGCAAAACCCTCATCACCGGTTCGAATCCGGTCGTCGCCTAAAAAAATCGAGAAGGCCCTTGCAATTGCAAGGGCTTTTTTAATGCCCATCTGAGACTTTGTAACGGCCGTTTGCCCCAAACCCGTCCCATGAGTTATTATCAAGAACCTCATAAAAAGGAGCTTCTAACATGGAACCCAGCGCTGCGATGCGTGAGTATCTGGCAGAAATCTACCGCTTACAGCAAGACAGCCCTACCGTCAGCACAACCAGCCTTGCTGATCGGTTAAACGTCTCTGCCCCGGCCGTACCGCGCATGCTTAAACGGCTGAAGAGCGCTGGTTATGTAAAGCACGTGCCTTACCAGGGGGTTGAACTCACCGACTTGGGTGTGCAAGAAGCTTTAAAAGAAATTCGCCGCCACCGCATCCTGGAAGTGTTTTTGGTGCAGGTAATGGGTTTTAGCTGGGACCAAACCCATGAACACGCAGATGCGCTAGGCGCCGGGCTTAACGACACCATTTCACAACGCATGGCGGAAATGACCAACTTCCCCACCCGCTGCCCCCATGGTGAACCCATTCCCTCGGAGGATTGGCAAATGCCAGAAATTCATGATTTAAGCCTGGTAAATTTGGGGACAGGTCAAAAAGGGGTTGTTAGCCGCGTGCGAACCCATGAGCCAGAAAAATTGCGCTACTTAGCTTCTCTTGGGCTTGTTCCAGAAGCCAGCTTTGAAATTATTGGCAGGGCTCCCTTCAATGGTCCAATGCGCCTGCGCGTCAACAAGGAAGAAGTCGTTCTCGGTATGGAATTGACCAAATCTCTATGGGTGACCCGCACAGAGTAATTCCGCACCTGCTTTTATGGGAACAACCGTCGAGTTTTCACCTCAGCAATAGCATCATCACGATAGCGATAGAAGCTTAGCCGGGCGCCCTTCCCCCGATTTTCGTTTGTTGCCAGTTTCCTCTAAGATATCGGCAGACAAAATTTTACGCCGGAAATTCCGCTTATCGAGAGGTTCGTGAAGGATGATTTCATAAGCACGCTGGAGTTCGGATAAGGTGAATTCATCGGGCAGCAGTTGAAACCCCACGGAAGTATATTCCAACTTATAACGCAGTCGCGTTAGTGCGTAATTCAAAATTTCGCGATGGTCAAAGGCCAATTCCGGTAAATCGAACATGGAAAACCAGGCTGTTTCAGCAGCATCGTATCCGGGATGGTGATGAATGGCATCGTAAGGCACGAGGGCAAAGTAGGCCACGGTGATGACGCGGGTGCGCGGGTCGCGGTTCGGTGCGCCAAAGGTGTACAGTTGCTCCATGTAGACGTCAGTAACGGCCGTTTCTTCTGCCAATTCCCGCGCGGCAGCCTCCTCCAAGCCTTCATTCATGCGCACAAATCCGCCCGGCATAGCCCACATGCTGGCAAAGGGCGGATGTTTGCGCTTTATCAACAAAACCTGCAAATCTTCCCCGACCAATGAAAAAATAACCACGTCAACCGTTACAGAAGGCCGTTCATAATCTGCTGGATCGTAATTTTCCGGAATGTTCCTCGTCACGGTCCCTCCGCAACATTGTAGCTATTTGCTGAAATGAAAAGTCCCTAGCCGATTTTAGCCAGGGACTTATTATATACACTCTACGCTGGCGGTGTTAGTTTGCAGGCGCCTCATCAGAAAGCACAGGTATCAGAATCTCCTCCAGGCGGGGATGCAAATCAAAGTCGGAATCCGGAGGAACCGCCAAGCCACCCTCGTTGACAATTTGCGGCAGGCTCACGCTTGTCGTGAAGAAGATGGTATTGTCTCCCTGAGCCCGCAGAGCCAGATCGAGATCGACACCGCGCTCCAAGGCCCACTTCAGGGCCAGGGCGTCCTGGGAGGACATGCTCAGAATAACCACGTCAGGCCGACCAGCTTCGCGAATCACCGGGCAGGGAACAAGTTGATTGGAGATGGGGGAGATACAAATGCTTCCTTCCAGCGCTTCTTCCCCTGCTGCTTCTCCGTCAACGGCCGTTTCGGCAGCTTCCTCGGTAAACTCTTCTTCTCCGGCAACAACGGGGGCTGGCGTAGGCTGCAAATCTTCCAAGAGCTGGCCTTGATCCCGCCACGTTCCAACCCACAATACTTCTGCCTGCTGGATGGTTAATTGGGTTACCCGCTTGGGAATAGGTGTTCCTGGTTCAAAATCTTGTCCCGGAATATACAAATCAGAGGGCACAATCTCGGCAACCTGATTAATTTCCGGAATAAATTCCAGGCGACCCTGTACCGTCTCGGGAAACAAGAATTGCGTTCCTTCTAGCAAGCCGGTCTGGTAAACCCGCTGGGTCATGTTCGGCAAAGCAGTGCGAAACTCCGGATCAATCTCCACAATGCGCAAGGTCATCATTACATCGACGAAATCACCGGGGCGCATGGCAAAAGCAGCCCCCCGAAGCGCTGCAGCATTAGGATCTTCTTCCTCAGGCTGCGTCAGCGGAAATGCCACTGCCACCTTTCCCTGATCGACGTAAAGGGACAGGTCAGACCCAAAGGAAGCCAGGTCAGAAGAATTTAAGGCAATCATCGGGCTCAAAATTGCCTGGCCTTCTGCTATGTTAATACCGGCAATTTGCCCAACCAAATCTTCTACATCAGAAAAAGTGTATCCACCTTGCAGGGCTATATTGGTGTCTGGTCGGACCTCAACTTCCAGAATTTCAGTTGTGAGGCGTTGACCTACTGGGATGTCAACACGGGCGACAACCACCGGCTCAAAGCGCACTGCAGGGGTTGCTGTGGGTGGGGGCACGCCCGGTTCTTCTGCCGCAGGGCTGTCAACGGCCGTTTCTGCACCGCCACCTACAATATTTGCTGCACCGTTATCGCCAGAATTGTTTAGCAACAGGTAGCCAACTACTGCACCACCTATAACCACCACAATCAGGATGATCAGAATAAAAGTTCTTGGACGCATAGCTAATCCCCTACTTTTGAACCCAAACCCGCCGCTTAACTATTTGCGCCTTCCTCATCAGGAGGAGGTGCTTGTGGGCTAAGTGGTGTTGGCGTAACAGCTCGGTCTTCAATGATTGTGTCAACAGAATAATCGAAGTTTGGTGGCACTTCGATATTGAACTGCTGTAACAAGTAGTTAATATCTACGTTTTGTACAGAGTACAATTGCCCATCTTGTACTGCCCGCAGGGCAAAGTCAATGTCTGCATTTGACTCAACCGCATACTTCAAGAAAAGCTGCTGCTGGGGTGAAAGAGCCACCAATATTACCTTCGGCTGGGGCGTACTTGTCGGCAGTAAAGGTTGGTTGGTAGGCGTAGCCTCGGGATCTTCTACAGGAATAGGTGTTGGCGTAGGGCCTTGCACCGCTTCCGGAGGAACCCATTCCCCAACTTGGATAACCTTGGCATTTTGCAGAATCATGGAAACCAATACTGGCCGTTGAGCTTCTGAAGGACCAATGTGCGCTAAATCACCTGTTGGCAGCTCTTCGAAACGGCCGTATGGCGCGATGATGACTACTTCCTGCGTTACCAGCGCCTCTACATCCCCCTCCTCTGTTGCTTGCAGCACATCCTCCAAGAAGAAGACGGCCGCATTTTGCAAGTATGTCTGAAACTCCTCGTCAATCTGGTAAAAGACGAAGGATAGCATAATGTCGATAGAGTCGCCGGGATCTAAACCATACCCGACGCTAGAGAGGCGGTCCATGGGCACTGCCGCAGCCACAAATCCAGGGGGGATTAGAGAAGAGGGACCATATTCATTTTGCCCCAGGATAGTCGGGTCTTGTACAAGGCCATCAAAGGTCAGGGTTTCACCCTGATAGATGTCCGTGCGCGCGTAGAGGCCAACAGCATCTTCAATGTTGGTAATAACATTGCTGTTCACCTCCGCAGCCAGACGAATATCCGTGGTTAACTCATTCTCGGTTAGTTGATATCCGCGAGGCAGCGTCTGCAACGACACCACCACCTCTACCATATCTGGCATCGATTGACCTTCTTCGAGGCCTGGAATAGGTGGTGTCGCCTCAGTGCCCGGTGGCAGGTCTGCTCCTGGTGGAACATCGGCCTCTCCCGGCGCTGGCTCTGCCGGGGTGCTATTTTGCTGCATCACAAATACCACACCCACAACTGAGAGAATAAGAATTGCGACAATAAAAATGAGAATAGCGATCGTTCGACGATTCATAATTCTATTCCTTGTACGAGTTTCTGTTCCCAGAAATGCGTTGACTCTCTGGAAGCCAATTGATCGCTTTGTACAAAGCAGGTCAACGAGAACAACTGGATGGTTGACAATATGGTAGTAAACCGGAAGGCGTGCGGTTGGATCATAGGGAATTGTAGAATCGCTCTAACAATATGTAAACCTCTAACCGCCCATATGTTAACATATGTAAAGTTGAATAGCAAATGGTACTGGGGGTACAAAAGATAATTTGAAAAATGGCGGGCTCGAAACCCCAAACCGGGATTAGGAGTTATCAGGCAGGCAAAATAGGAACCAAGTTCCAACACATAGCGAATGGAAAGGTCAGCAGCGAGGCAATAATGTGGGGTGTTATTAGCGAGTGGGCTGTGGGGCGTCAGTTAACAAGCGCCACCAGGCCTGCCAGGGGCGTGCATACTCCAGGGGGTCTGCTGTGGGAAGTGGGGGTGCAGGGGGTTCCGGCGTCGCTTCAATAATGAGGGGCACCACGCGCTTCTCGCCGGGCAGAAGCTGCCCCGCCTCATTGCGTGCATATGCCGCTACGTAATCCTCGCTTTGCACGTAAGAAAGCGTGGCTTCCAATTCCACCTGCCGCGTTGTTTCAAGCGTAACTTCTCGCCGCAGCGCCTCTTCGCCTACGCCCACAAGCTGCCCCGCCTGGGCGCGTCGGTTCAGATCCAACCCGATGAAAAGTGCCGCTATCACAATCAGCAGCACAATGATTTGCGGTAAATTGAGTAACGGCCGTTGACGAAACCACTTTTTATGCATAGGAAAATCTTAACGATTCTTGCGCAAATTCGCAATATGAACTTTGGATTCCATTTCGCGATTCCCAATCCAATGGTAGAATTCACGAGGCAATAGACCAATGGGTGAAATCATCGACTATCTGGTAATCGGGCACGTAAGCCAAGATATGGTGCCTGAGGGGTACAAAATAGGCGGTACGGCCGCTTATGCGGGACGCACGGCGCAAATTTTTGGCTGCCGTACGGCCGTTGTCACCAGCGCTGCCCCTGACTACAACCTGGACCTGGCGCTGCCTGGCATGCACATTCATCAGGTTCCTGCCGCCCAAAGCACAATTTTTAACAATGAGTACACCGAACACTGCCGTATCCAAACCATTCACAGCGTCGCCACACAGCTCACAGCCGCCCACATCCCGGCTGCATGGCAACGCGCCGCCATTGTCCACCTGGGGCCGGTTGCCAACGAAATCGACCCGAACGTCATCCACCTTTTCAGCAACAGTCTGGTTGGCCTGACGCCTCAGGGTTGGATGCGCCGCTGGGATGCCGAGGGGCACGTTTTTGCCCAAGATTGGGAAGCAGCGGCGGCCATGCTGCCACTGGCTGCGGCCGTTGTTCTTAGCGAAGAAGATTTGCTGCACGACGACATGCTCCAGCAATATCGGCAATGGTCCCGGCTGCTGGTTCTAACCAGTGGGCGCAGTGGCTGCACGGTTTTTTTGGGTGACGATGTACGCGAAATCCCTGCTCCTGCCGTTTCCGAGGTCGAATTCACCGGCGCTGGCGACATTTTTGCCGCCGCCTACTTTATCCGCTTGGGGCAAACCGGGGGCAACCCCTGGGAAGCCGCCCGCTTTGCCAATGAAATTGCTGCCCAATCGGTGACTCAGCCGGACCTGGAAAGTAAAATGGAACACTTAGGGCAGGTTTGCATGTAAGCAAGTTACAGGTTACAAGTTGCACCAGCAAACCCGCAAAGAAACTATGACCAAAATCTATGCCATTGTGAATCAGAAAGGGGGGGTCGGCAAAACCACCAGCGTTATTAACCTGGCAGCCAACCTGGCCCAAAACGGCCGGCGCGTCCTTGTCGTTGACATCGATCCCCAGGCTAACGCTACTTCCGGCATTGGCGTCGATAAAAACAGCCTGGAACTCTCAATGTACGACCTGCTTCTGGAAGAAGCCACCCCTCATGAAACAATCGTTCGTCTGGAAGAGGCTGGCCTGGACGTGCTGCCTTCTCACCCGGCCCTGGCCGGCGCGGAGGTAGAGTTGGTGAACGCCATCGGGCGGGAGTACCGGCTGCAAAAAGGATTGGAAGCAGTAAACGGCCGTTACGACTACATCCTCATCGACTGCCCCCCCAGCCTGGGCCTGCTCACCGTCAATGCTCTTACCGCCGCCAAAGATGGCGTACTCATTCCAGTACAGTGCGAATATTTGGCTTTAGAAGGCTTGACCCAGCTCATGCAAACGGTCGAACTGGTGCAAAAATATCTGAATCCTGGCCTCGTCGTGCGCGGGCTTATCATGACCATGTACGACAGCCGCACCAACCTCAGTCGGCAGGTGGTCGAGGAGGTGCGCAGCTACTTTCCCGGCAAAGTTTTCCGCGCCATCGTCCCGCGCAATGTGCGCCTCAGCGAAGCACCCAGCTACGGGCAGCCTATTACCCTCTATGCGCCCAAATCTCCAGGGGCTATCGCCTACAAAGTGTTGGCGGCCGAACTGCTGAAGGGAGACAAGAGCTAGAGCTTAGAGTTAGAGAGTAGAGTAAGCAGTCCCTATCTCTATCTCTGCACTCTATCTGTGGAGAAAGTTTATGACCAAAAAGCGAGGACTTGGACGCGGGCTTGGCGCTCTTATTCCTAACCCGGAGGAAACCGACGAAAGCGTCATCCGTACCGTACCCATTTCCAGCATCCAGCCCAACCCTCATCAGCCCCGCACCATCATGGAGCAGGAGAAGCTGGCCGAACTGGCTGCTTCGATCAGCGAACACGGCCTTATCCAGCCCCTCATTGTCACCGCCCAGGGAGATGGATACGTCCTAATTGCCGGAGAGCGCCGCTGGCGCGCCGCCCAACTGGCCAACAAGACCACCATTCCCGTCATTGTCAAAGAAGCGACCCCCCAGGCAATGCTGGAGCTGGCCATCATCGAAAACATTCAGCGCGCTGACCTGAACCCGCTGGAAGAGGCTTACGCTTACCAGCAGTTGATGAACGACTTTGGCCTGACTCAAGAGCGGGTCTCCCAGCGGGTGGGCAAAGCGCGTTCTACCGTGGCCAATCTCGTCCGTCTTACCGAACTCCCGGCTAATATTCAGCAAGCGGTTACAGATGGCCAAATTAGCGGCACCCACGCCCGCGTGCTGCTGCAACTGCCTGACGCCGACGCCCAAACCGAGGCTATGGGGCTGATCATGGAGTATGGCCTTAGCGTGCGGCAGACAGAGCTCCTGGTGAAGATTTTGCCCCTCAACCTGGCAGCAGAGGTACGCGAGGCGGTGCTGTACGGCCGTATCTCCCTACCCCATGCCGAAGTCCTGCTGCCCCTGCCCACCCCCGAAATGCAAACCAACCTCATGCACCAGATTGTCATGCGCAAGCTTACCGTGCCCGAAACCCAAGCTCTGGTGCAGCGCCATCTGGCCAGCGAAAAGCCAAAAGCCAAACCTAAAGCCACCCTGCCCGCCGAACTGGCTGAACTACAAGCCCAATTTGAAAGCCGCCTGGGCACGCGGGTTAACATTCAAAAAAGCAGCAAAGGGGGTAAAGTGATTCTACACTACTACTCCAAAGAGGATTTACAAGCCATTTACGATGCCATTATTGGCGACGAATAAAGCCCAAACTGACACTTTTATACCCATCACAACGACAATATTGGAACTTATGATGATCAACAAACAACTTATTCAAGAAAAACTGGCGCAAGCCACGGCCATTCTCAACGAGTTCGATATCGATCTTTGGCTTACTTTTGTGCGCGAAACCTCCCTGCAGGCCGATCCTGTCATGGGCCTGATTGCCGGGGTAGACGTCACCTGGCACTCGGCCTTTCTGGTCAGCCGCACCGGCCAACATACCGCCATTATCGGCCATTTCGACGCCCCCAACGTGCGCGAATTAGGCGCATACCAGACCGTCATCGACTACCACGAAGGCATCGGCGAAGCGCTGCGAAAAGTCATTGCTGGCTACGACCCGCAGACCCTGGCCGTCAACTACTCCGAAAGCGACGTTGCTGCCGATGGCATCACCCATGGGATGTTCCGCACCCTGCAGCGCTACCTGCAAGATACACCCTACGCCGACCGCATGGTTTCTGCTGAGCGCATCATTGGCGCAGTGCGCGGCCGCAAAAGCCCCACAGAGGTGGAGTTGGTGCGACAAGCTGTTGCCACCACCGAAAAACTGTTTGATGAGGTTGAGCAATTTGCCATACCGGGCATGACCCAGCGCCAGATTGCCGACTACGTGCACCGGCGAATAGACGAAATGGGTTTGGGCTATGCCTGGCCAAAACCCTTTAACCCCATCGTTACCTGCGGGCCAGAATCGGCCGTGGGCCATGCCGCACCGGGGAACGTGGTGCTGCAAAAAGGGCACACCTTGCACCTGGATTTGGGCGTGAAGCAGGACGAATACTGCTCGGACATTCAACGTATGTGGTACGTGCTGGATGATGGCGAGACTCATGCCCCGCCAGACGTGCAGCACGCATTTGACGTGGTGTATGGGGCCATCAAAGCGGGTGAGGCGGCGCTGAAGCCGGGCACACCAGGCTGGCAAGTAGACCTGGCGGCCCGTGAATTCATTGTTGACAATGGTTTTCCGGAATACATGCACGCCTTTGGACACTTGCTGGGGCGGTCGGCCCACGACGGGGCGACGGTGTTGGGACCGCAGTGGGAACGGTATGAGGGCATTTGTGAGCTGCCGGTAGAAGTGGGTAATATCTTCACGCTAGAACTGCACGTCATCGTACCAGAACGGGGTATGATGAGCCTAGAGGAGGACGTGCTGGTGACGGAAACCGGTGTTGAGTATCTAAGTCGTGCGCAAACGGAACTGCGGTATATACGGCCGTAACCCATGCCCCCCATCTTATCTCATTACCAAACGCAACCGCTTTTGCGCGCTAAAGAGGTCGCTGAAGCGGTTGTTTCTATTTCTCTGGACCTTAATCGCACCACGGCCCAGGTGACGCTGACCGGCCAGGGCGTGGCGCTGCCTGATGGCCAAACCCTCACCTGGGCGCAAATTGCGGAAATCAACCGCAGCGAATTAAGCTGTTTCCTGGTACACGATAATACCCTTGAAAAAATTCAATTCTTTTCAGAGGCCTTGAACCGCTTTTACAGCCTGATGCCCACCGCCAGTGCCCCAACCATGCTCATTTCTGGGATTCCCATGCACCGCATCAAAGGCACGGACCCGCACCAGGACACGTTGAGCAAAATCAAGGCGGTGGCCCCGGTGACTGGCGAGGTGCTGGACACCACCATGGGACTGGGCTATACGGCCGTTGCCGCCGCCCAAACCGCCGCCCACGTCACCACCATTGAGTTGGACCCCACCGTGGTGGAAATTTGCTGCCGCAACCCCTGGTCCCAGGAGCTGTTTGACAATCCCAAAATCACCCGCCTGATTGGCGACGCTTTTGACGTAATAGAAACCTTCGCCGACGGCCGGTTCCACCGCATTTTGCACGATCCCCCCACCTTTAGCCTGGCCGGGCACCTCTACTCCGCAGAATTTTACCGCCAACTGCACCGCGTTCTGCGGTCCAAGGGCCGTCTCTTCCATTACATTGGCGACCCGCAAAGCAAGTCCGGCAGCAGCGTCACCCGCGGCGTGGTGCGCCGCCTGCAAGAAGCAGGCTTCAGCCGCGTCAAGCCTGCACCCGCCGCCTTTGGCGTGGTGGCCTTCAAATAATTTACGCGCATAAAAGGAGCGGATATGTCCGCCAACCTCGTGCTGAAAAACGGCCGTTTCTACACCATGAACCCCCGCCAGCCCACGGCCACCGCCGTGGCCATTCACGACAACCGCATTGTCGCCGTAGGCGCTGACGACGCCATGACCGCCCTTCTGGGCGCTGGTGGCCAGATAATTGACCTGAACGGCCGTACTGTCACCCCCGGCCTCATGGACGCCCACGTACATTTTCAATCGTACAGCCTGAACCTGCAGGCCATCAATCTACATGAGGTCCCCACCCTGGCCGAAGCCCTGCGCCGCATCGCCGCTTACCTGGAAAAACAGAGCGCGGACACGTGGTTTCGCGGCCGCGGCTGGACCCAGGAACTGTGGGAGGGGCAGCGCTTCCCCACCGCCGCCGATTTAGACCGCGCAGCCTCCCACATGCCAGTTTACCTCAGCCACAAAAGCGGCCACGCCGCCTGGGTCAACAGCCGCGCCCTCAAAATTGCCGGCATCACCGCCGCCACCCCCGACCCGCCGGGGGGCCAGATTCAGCGTGACGCCAGCGGCCAGCCCACGGGCATTCTGTTTGAGGACGCGATAAACCTCGTGGCGCAGCACATTCCAGAAGTGACCGTGCCCGAAATTGCCAGCGCCATGGGCGCCGCCCAGGAAAAATGCTGGCGCGGCGGCTTAACGGGGCTGCACGACTTTGACGGCCGTTCCTCTTTTGCCGCCTTGCAAACCCTGCACCAACAGGGCGAGCTGGGGCTGCGCGTGGTTAAAAACATCCCCGTCTACCGCCTGGAACACGCCATTGGCGTGGGGCTGCGCACCGGCTTTGGTGACGACTGGCTGCGTATCGGCGGCGTAAAGATTTTTGCCGACGGTGCGCTGGGACCGCGCACGGCGGCCATGATCGCCCCCTACGAAAACGAACCGCAAAACTACGGCATCGTCGTCACCGACAAAGAAGAGATGCAGGAAAAAGCGAGCCAGGCCAGCGCCCACGGCCTCAGCGTCACCGTTCATGCCATCGGCGACAAAGCGAACCACGACGTGCTGGACGTGTATACGAGCGCTGCGGCAGGAGGAAGCGGCCCGCGCGCGGGCACAGCCCTGCGCCACCGCATTGAACACGTGCAGGTTTTGCATCCGGACGACCTGCACCGCCTGGCAGACCTGCGCGTGGTGGCCTCCATGCAGCCCACCCACGCCACGGCCGACATGGTGATGGCAAACCGCTATTGGGGGGATCGGGCGCGTTACAGCTACGCCTGGCGCACTATGCTGCAAACGGGGGCTGTGCTGGCCTTTGGGTCAGACGCGCCTATTGAGGCCATTGAACCGCTGCCAGGGCTGTATGCGGCCGTTTCTCGCCGCCGCCCGGATGGGTACCCAGGGCTAGAGGGGTGGTATCCGGAGCAAAAGTTGACCATGCACGAAGCGGTGCACGCCTTCACCATGGGAACGGCCGTTGCCGGCAACCAGGAAAGCTATCTCGGCTCTATCACGCCGGGCAAACTGGCCGACTTCACCCTCTTCGAACGGGATATTTTTGCTATTTCTGCTGACGAACTGCTGGACGTACCCATTGCCGGAACCATGGTGAATGGGCAGTTCAAATACCGCAACTGGTAAGGGGCTCCCCTACCTTCATTAATCGTCTGGGCGAAGCTGCCAGAACTTCAGCGCCAATTGCAGCGCCAGCCTCATGTCGGCCTGGTTCAGGTCATGTTCGGTCAATTCCTGGATGCGCTCTAGCCGGTACAGCAGGGTATTGCGGTGGACAAACAGCGATTCGGCCGTCTGGCTAATGTTGGCATGATGAGAAAAATACGCATCAATGGTTTGTACCAGGCTCCCCCGGTGCTGCTCATCATAAGCCACTAACGGGCCAATTACCTGGTCAGTAAATTCCTTTACGGCCGGTAAATGTTCCAGTTCGCCCAACAGCCGGTAAACCCCCAGGCTGTTGAAATCAACCACAAAGTTACTCAGCTTCAGCCGCTCGCCCAACTCCATGGCCTGCAAAGCCTCGTGATACACTTTGGGCCACTCCGTCAGGTCCATAGCCGGGCCGCTCATCCCGCCAATCAGCATGTTACCCGGAAATTCCGCTTCTATCTGCTCGCGCAAGCGGCGCGTAAAATCGAGGGTGATCTCCCCCTCTTCTTCATTTTTCAGGCCGTGAAATACACACACGTGCTGATTGCCATAGACGTGTACCAAAGCCGGACGGCTGTGATTGCGCAGCAGCCAGTTCATGGTAGTTTCCAGGCGGCGCAGCGACGGCGCATTGTCGCCCACCCAGGCAAAAGTAAGCACCATGTGCGGCACCTGGGTATCATGGTCTAATCTACCTGCCAGGCGCTGCATCTCTGTCTGGGGCATGCTGCCCACCAGAATACCTTCTAAGAAGTCGCCGCGTAACGACTTTTTTGCTTCGCTTACTGCTTTTGCCTTCGCCATTTCCAAGGCGCAAGCCGCCGCGCCGTGTTCTACAGTCAGGGTGTCGAGCATGTCCAGCTCTTCTGGCTTGCCCACGACCGACAGGTAACCACGCGCCCGGTCTCCCGAAACAATGGGGCTTATAAGGCGGGCCATATTTTCAACAGGCAGCAGCTGCTGCCAATAACTTTGCCGCGCTCTCGCTGCCGCCTTCCGGTTACGCAAAACGGCCGGAAGTTCGTCTCGCTGCGCCAGCGCCTCGAGTAGCTGCTGCCGGTCAAGCTCCAGATTGCGCGGCCAGCTAATGGCCTGCACTTCCAACCGTTTGTCTTGTACGAGTACCAGCTTGCCGGTCAACTTAGCCATCACCTCAGTCATGGCATCCAGCCCCTGACCCTCGCGGGACATCTCGGAAAGGCGGCGGTAAAGCTGCATACCGCGCTCGGTGGTTGCAAAATGCCGATCGATCAACAAGGCGGCTACCCCTCTATGAATATCACGAACGGCCGTTTCCTCTGGCAGCACCATCAACGGTAGTTGCAGTTCGTTGGCCAGATCAACAACTTCTTCAGGAACGCTCTGGAAAAATAAAAGACCCGCAATAGGTAAATGGCCGAAGAACTGCAAATGCTGCAGCAAATCATCTTTGCTGACTTGTTCCTGTACCCAGCGGGGTACAATAACCAGATCGCCGGCATGAACATGATCTCGGAGCGCCTGCCAGGTCGTTAGCAATGCAAACCAGCTTACATTGCGGCGCGTCTGGCTTTCGCCCGCAACAACCACCGTATTCAAGGGTAGGGCCAGGCGTAATATGTCGCCGATGTTTACTTCTGAGAGTTGAGGTTGATTAAACATGTGTACCTAACCTGTTAAGCGTGGTTTCCTTGCGAAGACATCAAGAAAAGCCTGCCAAATTACTTGGCTTCATTATTCCTATCCAGTCCATTTTGAATCGGCAGGCGTATGATAAAAGTTGTACCTTCATCGGGCGCACTAACTACATTAATTTCGCCCCCGTGTTGTTCAATAATCCGGTGACTGGTAGCCAAACCAAGCCCAGTACCCTTACCGGGATCTTTGGTCGTGTAGAAGGGCTCGAAAATATGCTCCACTTCGGCCGCGGACATGCCTTTACCATTGTCTGTCAAAAGTACTTGCACAAATTTGTCATCGGCTGCGCGCCGGGTAGTAATTTCTATGCAGCGGTTTCCAGGTAGGTCTTCAACGGCATCGCGGGCATTCACCAGTAAATTGAGCCAGACGCTCTTCATATGATCCCAACTTGCCACTACTTCGGGCAGGTTCTCTTCAAAATTTTGGATGATGGCGATATCGGCCGTACCTAACTGGTAGCGGACCAAATCCAAAGCCTTGCGAATAGAAATATTGATGTTTGCAGGCTCAAAAGCGTACTGTTCCTGGCGAGCAAAGTCCAGCAGCCCCCGGACGACCTTCGCGGCGCGTTCGCCGGCTTGTGAGATCAAATCTACGGACTCGAAATTCTCGTCCTCCGGTGGGATGAACATTTTGAGCATTTGGGCATTGGCGTTGATAGCCGTAAGCGGGTTGTTTATTTCGTGGGCTACGCCAGCAGCAAGCTGGCCGATGGCTGCTAATTTACCCGCCTGCATCAGGGAATTTTCCAGGCGGCGCTCATCGGTGCGGTCTTGCCAAAGAATAACGGCACTGGCTGAACCAGCCTGGGTGCTGGGAATTGGATATGCGTTGACTTCCCATTCGCGCAGGAGGTGATCTTCACCCACCCAATTTACAGACCAGCGTTCAGCCTCGTTTTTGAGCAAGGTTTTGGCGGCGTGGCAATGGTCACATGGGGTTTGGCGCTGAAAAAATGCCTGGTAACAAATTTCTCCGGCAAGCTCTTCAGCAGTTTGCGGAAAAATGTCGCTCTGGCTTTTGTTAATTGAAACAATCTGCCAGTTTTCGTTTATGGTGTAAATTGGGTGCGGAATGCCGTCAATGAGAGCCTGAAGCGTATTGCGGCTTTCTAGGATTTCTTGCTGGCGCTGCCGCACGCGAGTAAAAAGCCATGAATTTTCGATGGCTTCAGCGATTGCATTGGAGAGGGATGAAAACAGGTCGATGTCGAAGCTTGTAAAGGCGCCACTGTTTTTGTTGTAGGCAGCCACTACGCCCACCGCATGGCCACGCACAATGAGGGGAGCAGCTACCAGATTGTGCACCGTAAAGGCTGAGGGCGGGTTGCCATTGAACTGAAAACAGTCGCCAGCTACCGGTTCGTTGCAGTAGAGGGTGGTTTGTTGGGAAAAAGCCGCACCTACTGCGCCTTCACCCACAAGTACAACGGGCATGTCGGCGGGGGCGATTTCGGTATATATGCTATGGCAATGTTCGCAGTAGAGACGGCCGCTTTTAACCATGTAGATAGCGGCCATATCAATGTTAAAAATGGTGTCTACCTGCTGAACGGCCGTTTCCAACACCTCTCGCGTCTCTAAAGTGGCGGAAACCGCCTGTACCACCTGGTTCAGCAGCGCCAACTGCTGCCGCTGCTGCTGCAGTTGCTTCTCCAACTGCTGCGTGCGCAATATCGTTTTCACCCGCGCCAGCAGCTCCTGGGGGTAATACGGTTTGGTTATATAATCATCAGCCCCTGTGGACAGAGCCTCTACCTTGTCCTGACTGGTAGCCGCGGCCGTTAGCAGCACAACCCGGGTATACTGCAGCTCAGGGTGATTGCGAATCCAGCTCAGCACTTCCAGCCCGGACATGCCGGGCATGCGCATGTCCAGCAGCACCAGGTCAATCTCCGTCTTGGTACCCAACGTAGCGCGTAAAAATTCAATTGCTTCTTGCCCGTCCCGGGCCAATGAAATGCGATATCCTTCTTTTTTCACCAAGAAGTCAGCCAAGGACTCGGCAATCTCTGGTTCGTCGTCAACGACCAACAAGTGCGCCTGTGTAGGTAATGGGGTGAGGAGTGCAGTGCTCATACTCTGGACAAAAATCAAGGGGGGAACGGCCGTTAATACGACCCATTCCCCCCAGGCAACAAATCAATACTTATGTATCCGTTGACGAAAAAGTATATCCGTGTCCTTGAATCGTACGGATGTAAATCGGATCACTTGGCTCCGGCTCAATTTTTTCGCGCAAATTCTTGATGTGCGCTCGCACCAGCTCGGGGCTGCCCGTGTCACGAGGGTAATCCCACACATCTTGCAGCAGTTGCTGGCTGTTAAACACCTGATCCGCGTTGCTCATCAGATGATACAGCAGATCAAACTGCACATTGGTCAGCAAAGACTTGGTGTGAGGTGTAGCAATCTCAAATGTGCGGCAGTTCAACATCACATTTCCCACCACAACCTTGTCCCGTTGTTCTGGTTCAGGCTGTGTAGACTGGAAGCGGCGTAAAATAGCCTTCACCCGTAGTTCCAGCTCTTCCATGTTAAATGGCTTCACCAGGTAATCGTCAGCCCCGGCGCGGAACCCCTCAATCTTATCCTCATCTTTTGCCTTCGCAGTTAAAAAGAGAACGGGCAGCTCTTGCAGCATCGGATCGCCACGAATCTGCCGGCAAACCTGGTACCCATCTGCACCAGGCATCATAATATCTAAAATAAACAAATCCGGACGATGCCGCCGGGCCAATTGCAGCCCTTCTGTGCCGCTTTTGGCCACCATAACCTGGTGACCATACATTTTTAAGGCCCGTTGCAGCGTGCGGGATACTAATTCGTCATCGTCTACGACAAGTATTACGGCCATGGATACTACCTCATGCCAACTATTTGCTGTGTTGTGAGCATCGTTGCTTACCCGCATTATGTGAACATACGCCGTAAGTATAACAGATTTTTTGTGCTGCAGACACTTATAACCCTAGAGATCAGAAATAGCCGCTGCCCGACCTTAAACAAAGACCAGGCAGCGACTATTTGGGTGGGAAAATTAAATTTATTTAGATCAGCAAGCGCAGTGGATTTTCGAGGTATGCCTTAAAACTTTGCATAAACTGCGCTGCTTCTGCCCCATCAGATACACGGTGGTCAGCAGATATGGTTGCTTTCATGCGTGTGCCTACGGCCAGCTCGCCATCAACGACAACAGGAACCTGTTTCACGGAGCCAATCGCTAAAATGGCCGCCTCTGGAGGGTTGATGATGGCAACAAAGGAATCTACATCAAAAGCCCCCAGGTTGCTGACAGAGAAGGTGCTGCCGTCCACGTCGTCGGGCTTGATCTTCCCGAACCGCGCTCGGCCAATCATGGCCTTGTTGTCGGTGGCAATCTTGGACAGGGTAGAGGTGTCGGTATCTTTTTGCACCACGGTCAGCAGACCACCTTCCACAGCAACGGCCGTTCCCACGTTAATGCGCTGGTGCCGCACAATCTTGTCGCCGGCAAACGAAGCGTTGATGTTGGGGAACTCCCGCAAGGCCAGGGCGGCCGCCTTCACGATTAAATCATTGATGGTAACCTTGCTTTCCTCCGGCAGCGCCCCATTGACCTGCTTGCGCAGCGCCAGAGCCGCTTCCATGTCAACTTCGGTTGTAACGTAGAAGTGGGGGACGGTGGTTTTGCTCTCCACCATGCGCCGGGCAATGGCCTGGCGCAGCCGGGTTGTTTCCACTGCTTCGGAATCTGGGCCAACAGAAACGGCCGTTGGCGTAATCGCCTTTGCCGGAGCAGCAGCAGGCGCCGCCGCAGGCCGCGGCTGGGCCAGGTACGCTTCAACATCTGCCTTGCGAATTCGGCCACCAGGCCCCGTGCCGTTTACCTGGGCCAAATCAACCTGTTTCTCTTCCGCCACGCGGCGGGCAACCGGCGTCGCCTTAATGCCCTCGGGGAACTCTGCAGACACCGCTTCGCCGCTGGGTGCGGCCACGGTTGCTGGCGCGGGCGTGGAGACGGCAGGTTCAGCCGCAGGCTGCGCCTTTTCGGACGATTTAGCCGCCGGTTCAGCAGGCGCTGCCCCCGTCATATCCGAAATATCTTCATCCGGCTCGCCCACAATAGCTAAATTCGCGCCGATGGGCACCACCGCACCAGCACCTTCTAAATAGGCCAGCAGCGTGCCTTCCACTTGTGCTTCCAATTCCAGGGTCGCCTTATCAGACTCGATCTCCGCCACAACTTCACCTTTGTTGATGACATCGCCAATCTCTTTCAGCCAGTTGTTGAGCACCCCTTCGCGCATGTCGAAGCCTAGTTTGGGCATGACGATATACTCAGCCATTACAAAATCTCCTTCACCGCCTCGATTACCCGCTGTTTGTTAATCAGGGCAGATTGTTCCAGCTCGCGAGAATAGGGCAAGGGTACTTCTTTTTGGGCAACGCGTTTGATGGGCGCATCAATATAGTCGAAAGCCTCTTCTTGCAGCCGGGCGACAACTTCCGCACCAATGCCGTACGAGCGGTGCCCTTCTTCTACCACCACGGCTTTAAAAGTTTTCTTGAAGGATTCCACCACAGGACCCATGTCCAACGGCCGTAATGACCGCAAATCCACCACTTCTGCTTCGATGCCTTCTTTGGCCAGCTCTTCCGCCGCCTCCAACGCAATCTGCAGCCCTTGAGCATAGCCAACAATCGTCACGTCAGTACCTTCCCGCTTCACGTCCGACTCACCAATGGGTAACAGATATTCTTCTTCGGGCACTTCGCCGCGTACCTGGTACAGCGTGGCGTGTTCAATAAACAGCACCGGGTCATCAGAGCGAATAGCCGCTTTAAGCAGCCCCTTTGCGTCATAGGGTGTAGCAGGGCGAAACCACTTTCAGCCCCGGAAAATGGGCAAAGATCACGTCTGGGGTGTGGCTGTGGGTTGCGCCCAGCTGGCGACCACCGCCGCCAGGGGCGCGAAAGACCAACGGGATTTTCATTTGCCCGCCAAACATATAGCGCAGCTTGGCCGCGTGGTTGACGATGGCGTCGAAGGCCACAAAGGCAAAGTTAATGGTCATAAACTCAGCCACCGGGCGCAATCCATTCATGGCTGCTCCTACGGCTGCACCCGCCAATCACCATTTCAGAGATGGGCGTGTCGCGCACGCGGCGCGGGCCAAACTCGTCGTGGAAACCACGGGTTACCGCATAGGTGCCGCCCCATACGCCAACTTCTTCCCCCATGATAAATACATTTTCGTCGCGGTGCATTTCTTCGCGCAGCGCGTCGGTTATTGCCTGTCTCATCGTAATGCGTGCCATTTCTATCTCCAGCTTTCAGCTTTTATTCTTTAGCTATCCACGTAAATGTCTGTATACAGTTCTTCAGGAGCGGGTAAGGGGGACTCTTCAGCAAACTGCACAGCTTCCACCAACTCTGCCTCCACAGCTTTATCCACAGCATCCAGCTCTTCTTTCGTTGCCACTTTTTCTTCCAGGATGTGGCGCTCCAAAATGCCGATCGGGTCATCGTCGCGCCATTTTTCAACTTCTTCCTTGGTGCGATAGCGCAGCGGGTCGCCCATGCTGTGTCCCTCATAGCGGTAGGTAATCATCTCCAGGAACTGCGGGCCTTTACCCTCGCGAATCGCTTGCAGCGCTTCCTGCGTCGCCTCGTACACCTCGAAGACATTCATGCCATTGACGCGCTTTCCTTCAATGCCGTAGGCAGAGGCTTTACGAATCATCTCCGAAACGGCCGATGCGCGTTCAACAGTTGTTCCCATCCCGTACTGATTGTTTTCGCAAATCCACAGCACCGGCAGATCCCAAACACCTGACAGGTTCAGCGACTCATGAAAATACCCGATATTCGTCGCCCCATCGCCAAAATAGCACAGCACGGCATTATCCGTTTCGCGATAGGACTCGGAGAGGCCTAATCCTGCCGCCAGGCTAAGGTGCGCCCCTACTACAGCATGACCGCCCCAAAAATTGCGGCTTACATCAGCCAGGTGCATGGAGCCGCCCTTGCCTTTGCTGATGCCTGTGGCCTTACCCAGCATCTCGGCCATGACCAGCTTGGTTTCAATACCCACCGCCAAACCATGCCCGTGATCACGATAGGCAGTGATGACGTGATCTTCCGGCCTGCGCGCGCCTATCGTCCCTACGGCGATCGCTTCCTGACCAATATATAAATGTAGAAAGCCGCCGATTTTGCCTAACTGATATAGTTCGGCACACTTTTGCTCAAAGCGTCGTATCAGCACCATCTGCCGATACCACTCAAGTAACGTTGCTTTGTCCATCCAAATCTCCTTACATCAAGCTATTTTGCAGCCACGGACGTGGTCTCACAAAAGGGTTGCGTTTTTCGTTTGTGAAAAAACGGGGAATGCGTATCGTTACATTTGAACCCGCAAGACAGGTATTGGTTGCGGGTGAGGTAAATACTGTTGATAAATCAACTAATGAGAATTTTAGCAAATTTTTGGCTTATTGACGAGGGATTTCGGTAAAGTGTCCAGGTTTTTTCCAGATTCTATTAGGAAAAACTTAATCACCAAATCGATACCCCAGCGAGTCGGGTAAGCAAGCTAACTACCTGACAGATACGACTTCCGCGCCGGTTGTGGCTACGGGCAAAATCCAGGAGCGGTTGGCGAGCCCCGCCCCCGTAAAAGCAGCCGTCATCGCCGCAATAATGGCCTGATGCCCGTCAGGCGCAAAGGCCATGAGGCTGGGTCCGGCCCCGCTGATTGCAACGCCAGCGGCCCCGGCGTGTTGTGCGGCCTCCATGGCTGCCGCCATCCCTGGCACCAGGGGAATACGGTAAGGCTGGTGCAGGCGGTCTTGCATGGCTACAGCCAATTTAGCAAAGTCCCCCGCAGCCAGGGCACGCACCAGCAGGCCCACCCGCCCGGCGTTGAATATAGCGTCGGCCATGGAAACGGCCGTTGGCAAAGCGTCTCGCGCTGCGGTGGTGGGGAAATCAAAGTCAGGCAATACATAAGCCACCTGCATCGGTGGCATGGCAATGGGTTCCAGCAGCCAGGTTTCGCCATCACGGACGCCAAGGATCAACCCGCCCATCATGGCTGGAGCTACGTTGTCCGGGTGCCCTTCGTAACGGATGGCCAGGTCCAGCACCTCTTCCGGCGTAAGGGGGCTGCCTAGGACACCGTTAGCGGCCAACATGCCTCCTAGGATGGCGGCGGCGCTACTGCCTAACCCGCTGCCTACCGGAATCAGATTGTGGCAGTGCAGGCGCAAACCAGACGGCCGTTTCCCGACCGCATCAAAGAGCAGGTGCGCCGCTTCGATTACCAGGTTACTGGCGTCGCGGGGCAGGGCGGCGGCCCCCTCGCCCTCTGCAGTGATAGACAACACGCCCGGATCGGCCGTTTCTAACTCAAAGGTGTTGCTCAAATCCAACGCTAACCCAAGGCAGTCAAAGCCGGGTCCCAGGTTGGCCGTGGTGGCCGGAACAGTTACTTTTACTTTCATGCCGGTTATTTTACGCTAGAATGTGGTTACTGGTTACTGGATTTTTTATGAGCAGACAAGGCAGCAATGGAAACGGCCGTTTTCCCCTCCAGGAGCTCCCCGTCAGCAGCGAGCGGCGCATTGCCCTGCGCGTAAACGCTGCCGCCGAGCGAGCCATCCGCCGCGGCCATCCCTGGCTGTTTGCCCGGGCCGTTGAGCACCAAAGTCATGGAGGCGCACCAGGCGACCTGGCGGTTGTTTTTGACCGCAAAGGGCGGTTTTTGGCGGTGGGCCTGTACGATCCCACGGCGCCTATTCGTGTGCGCCTGCTGCACGCCGGGGAGCCTACAACCATTGACGAAGCCTGGTTCCAGCGCCAAATCCAGGCCGCCGTCGCGCAGCGCCAGCCGTTGGCCGATGACCCGCTAACTACCGGCTACCGGCTGGTGCATGGCGAAAATGACGGCCTGCCGGGGCTGGTTATCGACCGCTATGGCGACACCTGCGTGCTGAAGCTGGACACACCGGCCTGGGTGCCCCATTTGAATGCGGTATTGGATGGGCTGGCAACGGCCGTTGCCCCGCAGCGGGTGGTGCTGCGCCTCAGCCGTTCTGTACAAACCCTGGAAGATGGCCTCTATGGCCTAAAAGATGGGGTGGTGCTGGCCGGGGAGCCCCTGCCAGGCCCGGTCATTTTTCAGGAGAATGGTCTGTACTTTGAAGCTGACGTGCGACTGGGGCAAAAAACGGGCTTCTTTTTAGACCAGCGTGACAACCGGGCGCGGGTGGAAAAGCTGGCGGGGGGACGGCGCGTGCTGAACGTGTTTGCGTACACGGGCGGGTTTTCGCTGTACGCGGCGCGGGGCGGCGCGCGCGAGGTGGTCAGCCTGGACATCAGCCAGCCGGCCCTGGCGGCAGCGGCGCGCAATTTTAAGCTGAATCGGCAGGATACGGCCGTTGCTGCGGCCGCGCACGAACTGCTGTTAGGGGATGCCTTTCGGACATTGGAGCAGTTGCGGGAGAGCCGCCGCCAGTTTGACATGGTGGTGATCGACCCGCCATCTTTCGCGCGCAAAAAAGCAGACGTGCCCCAGGCATTGGCCGCCTACCAACGGTTGGTGCGGCTGGGGCTGGGGGTACTGCGCCGCGACGGCGTGCTGGTTATGGCTTCTTGCACCAGCCGGGTGGCAGCGGACGCTTTTTTTGCGGCCGTGCATGAGGCGGCAGTGGGGGTGGAACGGCCGTTACAAGAAATCGAGCGCACCCATCACGCCCTGGACCACCCCATCCGCTTTCGCGAAGGAGCTTACCTGAAATGCCTCTTTGCCGCTGCCTAAAACTGGAAATTAAAGATTAAAAACTGGCGGCAACTTACCTGCTGCCAGCCACAAACTTCTAGCTGCCGTCCACCAATTTTAAAATTCCCTGTTATAAATTTGTTAAACCAGGCGACATTATAGACAGAACATTGCAAAACCTTCCTGGAAGGAGGTATGGATGATTGGAACACACACCATAAGCACAACAGAACCCCTGCCATTGCAGGCTGAAGACCAGGTTTTGGTGCGCCGAGCGCAAAAAGACTTGTCGATGTTTTCAGAGCTGTACCAGCGCTATGCGCAGCAGGTGTATCGGTATTTGTTGGTGCGGGTGGGCAACGTCGATGATGCGCAAGACTTGACATCACAAACATTTTTGGTGGCGATGGAAAGTTTGCACAAATATCGCGGCGAAGGGAATTTTGCGGCGTGGCTGTTGGGCATCGCCCGGCACAAAACGGTAGACCAATACCGCCGCCGCAAACCGGAAACTGTGCTAGAAATGGCCGATTCCCTACCTGACGTGCACGACCCGCCCGAAGAAGTCATTGACCGCAAGCTGGAAATGGAACAAGTAGCCCGCAAATTACAAACCATTGCTCCTGACCGCGCCGAAGCCCTCTCCCTGCGGCTTTTTGCCGGGTTGGAGGTGGCGGAGATTGCCCAGATTATGGACAGGAATGAAGCCGCGGTGCGCATGCTGGTGTTTCGCGGATTACGAGATTTACAGGCGCAGTTGAATGTGACTCGGGAGGAAAGATCATGACCAAGCGTGACGAACAATTAGCTCAAGAATTGGATGCTTTCCTGACGGCGCACTTAAAGCAACGGCCGTTACCCGCGGTCGATGAAAAGGTTCAGGGAGAAGCTCAATTGGCCCTCGAGCTGTTCGATCTGGCCCAAGCTCAGGAACCAGATCCCATTTTTTTATCAGATTTGGAGGCTCAGTTGGCCGCTGCCGCCTCCAGACCCACACCAATTAAAAAACAACCGGAACAGGCTGAACGGCCGTTCTGGCACAACTTCACACAAATAATAAAGGAAACCTTTACCATGAAACGCACAATTTACGCTCTGGGCGGCCTGGCGGCCGTCATCCTCATTGGAGCCTTTATTTGGTTCAACTTCAATGGGCAAGGAAATGAACCGGACATGGTGGCCGACAGCGGCACCACGATTACCGAAACGGTGGACACAGAAACGGCCGTGGCCGACAGTAGTGACACCAGTAATGGCACTGGGGACACCAGTGATACCGGCGACACAAATGTCGAAACCCCTGCCACTCCGGATACCAGCAACCTGCCCAAGCTGCCCATCTTGGGGCAAGCTGGCGGACGCGGCGGATTTGGCGGCGGCGGTGGCGGAGGGGCAGAAGTCCCTGCCGCTGACGAATCTACCATTGTAGAAGGCGACATGATGATCGATCCCATCATCTGGAACCCGCTGGCCGACGCACAATACACCGTCAATGTACCCTTCCCCACCGATCCCACTTTTGCCACGGTGTACCAGCAGTCCGCCGAAAACTTATTTACCATTGAAGACATTCAGCGTTACGCTCAGCTCTTCGGCATGAATGGCCCCATCTACACCGAAGTCTTTCCGGAACCTGTTTACGATGTAGCCGAAGGTGAAGCAGCACCAGAAATACCTGCCTGGACACCGCCAACCTACTACTACGTATTTGATGGTCAGCGGCAGCTTTCCTTCTACGAAACCAACATTTACTACTTCGATCAGTCTGTTTCGCAAAATTACACTGTTGAAATTATGCCCTTTGAGCAGGCTGCACCCATCGCTGAAGCCTTCTTGCAGGAACGCGGTTTGCTAGACTTCCCTTACGTAGCCATGTCCCCCTGGGGCGGTGATGTCCAAATTCACCGCATCATCAATGGGTACGTGAACACCAGTGCTGAATTCTACGTATCGGTAACCACAAACGGCGACATTATGGGTGTGTCATACCAGCCCTTTAACAAGCTTGAAACGGTTGGCGATTACCCTCTCCGCTCTGCGGAAGAGGCTTGGCAAGAAGTGCTGAACGAAGGCTTTGACTACATGAGCCGTTATTGGATGACCTACCCCGGCCCCGATTTCGAGATGCCCGAACCAGGCGTTTATGAACCGGCTCCCTGGGAAGAACTTTACAAATACTGGAACCGCACATTCAATGAGGGCAACTCGATTGTCATCGTCAGCTACCCGCTGGTATACCTGCCCGTCAATGGCGACACAGCGCCGCGCATCATGGTTGACCAATACCGCTTAACCGGCGCCACAGAGGATTTGCAAGCATTGGCAGAGTATGCCGGGCAGCCGGTGCGCATCGAAGGGGTGGTGCGCGGTGAAATGCCCGCCATAGTCATTGAAATGACCGGCTGGCAGCCCGAGCCCAACCAGGAATGGCAGTACAAGCAGGGTACCATCCGCTTTGATGGCACGCAGGTTCTATTTGATGGCGACGAGGGCGAAACCTTTGCTGTACCCAATCCGCCCGCAGACCTGACAGATGGCGAGCGTGTAAACCTGAGCGGTTGGAGCATTGAAAGAGGCGATGGCGCTTACCGGGTCTTCAACTGGTCGAGCATGGATCGCATCATCGATTGGGAAGCCTTTGAGACTGATGTTGTCGAGCCGCTGCCAGTCGAACCGGGTGAAGAATATAAAATTACCGACGTGACCATTGACGAGATTGATCTGATTTACCAATACTCACCGATCTTTGAAGAAACCAGGGGCATCACCGGCTTCATGATGCAGCCAGCATGGCGCTTCAAGGGCAGCACCAACACCAATGAGATTATTGAGATTGTGGTGCAGGCTGTTTCCAACGATTTCGTAGAGAGTGATGGTCAATAAACCCTAATCACTTTAGCTTAAGAGGCATGGTTCTGCAGAACCATGCCTCTTTTTTTATTTTGACAAGGATGTGGTGAGTTCTTGGCCGTAAATCACACTTCCATGCTACTCAATAGTGACGACATTGATGTAATGATAAGGCACAACCTGAAACCAGGTGTTGCCAATTTGCAGGGGTACGGGGTCACCGGCGGCATCATAGAAGGTGAGCATATTCTCGCGTTTCTCGCGCTTCCAGGTAGCCTGGAACTGCTGGCCGTCGCGAATGACGATGGCATCACCCTGGCCCCATATTTGAATTTCTGTGGAGTGGGCATTGCAAACGCTGCCTGACTGGCTTTCACAAATGGAAAGGACTTGTTGGTGAATGGCGTAAACGATGACCACATTGGCCGTGCTGATGGGCTCCTGGTTGTTGGCGTCAATAGCCACTTCACCGTCGGCAGTGCGCCAGTAACGGCCGTTTTCCGCGTCATATTCCCACTCCACCACCGTCCAATCCCTGTAATTCAAGCTGACCGAGGTGGCCAGAGCACCCCCTGCCGGCGGTTCGCTAGTAAATGCCATAAGCAGGGGCAAATTGGGGGGCGTATTTAATCCCATGCCTTCCAATCGCTGCCACAAGTCCGGCGGCACGGCGTGCAGGCGGTGTTCCCACGGTTTCTCTTCCTCGTCGGTGCGAAAATAGCCCGGTTCCCCGGCAATATCCCGCAGCAGGCGGTTGCGGAAGTCAGAGGCTGCCAGGCGATTGTACACGCCATCAGCCCCGCTGCTGGCCCCGGAAAATGCGAGGGCTGCATCGTACATGGCCGGAATCTCTACGTCTATGAGGCGGGCGCTGCGCACCGGCCCTACTTCTGGCGGCGTATGGCTGTAAAAGACGCCGGTAAAACGGGTAATGGGTCCTTCGGTAACGTGCTCAAACACTAGGTCGGCCTGGCTTAGGCCAAATTGGGGGCGGGTGTATTCCGCAGGCGAGTTTGAAACCTTGATGGCAATAGGGCGGCGCTGTAGCACGGCCGTATCCGTCACCACTTCACCGGTCAGCAGATTGCGACTGTCGCCAAAGTCAGCCGCAGTTAACAAAAAAACTGGTTCTGGGGTAGCTGTAGCTTCAGGCGTTGGGGTCTCCGTCGGCGGGGCAGTAGTGGGTGGCGGAGGTAAGGTAGCCGTAGCCGCAGGTGGGTTGGTCGCGGTAGGGGCCGAAGTTGCAGTGGCTGCGGCAGAGTCAACGGCAACGGCCGTTACCACAACGGTTGGCGAGGCTGGCACTGCATCTTCTCCGCCACAGGCGGCCAGCAACAAAACCAGCGCAAATAACACAAATGCATTTTTAGACATGGTCATTCCTCCAGCTTGGCGTCAGGGTTATTTTTTCAGGCGTCGTGCATTAACAGAATTTGTATGGCAGATGCAGGCTCTCTGTCAAGCAGGGCATATGCCTCTGGAGCCTGGGCGAAGGGAAAGCGGTGGGTGATGAGGCGCGCAGGCTGAACCTCTGCCAACATGCGCCAGGCCACCTGCAGGCGGCGGGCATTGGTCCAGCGGCCGCTCCACTGGGGCGCGATGTGGCTGACCTGGCTGCTGATGAGACGCATGTGGCTGCGGTGGAACTTGCCGCCCAGAGCGAGAGGAGCCTGCTTCTGCCCATACCAGGAGCCCACAAGGATACGGCCGTTGTAACCCGTTATGTCAATCGCCAGATTCAATGCCCGGGGATTGCCGCTCAACTCCAGCGTCAGGTCTGCCCCGGCAAAGGGGCTGTCTGCTTGTATGGCGGGCAGCAAGGCTTCAGCATCTGGGGCAAAGGTAGCTTGGGCGCCCAGGCGGCGTGACCAATCGCGGCGCATGGGGTACTCATCTATGGTTATTAGACGCGACAAGGGAAACCGGGCCAGCAAAGCCGTAGTCAGCAGCCCTACAATGCCCTGCCCCAACACGGCTACCTGCTCGCCAATCATGGGCTGGCCGTCCATCATAAAGGAGACGGCCGTTTCCATATTAGGTAAAAAGACGGCCGTTTCCGGGTCCATACCCTCCGGCAATGGCAGCACGTGGTTCGGGTGGGCCACGAAGAACCGCTCATGAGGGTTGAAAGCAAAGATAAGGCGGTTTTTCCAGCCGGTGGGAACGCCCTCACCCAGCTTTACAACCCGGCCCACTGCAGCGTAACCATATTTCAGCGGGTAGGATAATTCGCCCGAAAGAGCCTCAATGGTGGCATCAGCCGCCATACCAGCAGGCATTTGGCCTCTATACAACAACATCTCGGTGCCAGGGCTAATGGCTGAACAAATGGATTGCACCAGTAAAAGCCCAGCCGGTATATTTGGCAGGGGTTCTTCCCGCACTTCTACCTTATGCGGCGCAGTGAAATAAAGGGCCTGGTTATGCATCAAGAGGATCGTTTTCTGGCCACGCCACGTCACCGTAAACAATCATGTCATCGCCAAGACGCTGGTAGCGCAGGTTATTCAGGCGTGGCAAATGGGGAGATGGGAATGGCCGTTTCTGCCCGTCCAGGGCATTTAGCCCACCCACAAACATGGGGGCAATGGTCAGTACCACCCGGTCTACCAACTGCTGGGATAAAAAGTTGGAAATAACCCGCGCGCCGCCTTCGACCATGAGGCTGCTGATGCCCGCAGCATACAGCCAGTCTAGTAAAGCAGGCAGGTTCACCTGGCCATGGGTATCGGCAGGTAAGCGCACAATGCGCGCCCCGGCCTTTTCTAGAGCGAACTGTTGGGGAGAAACGGCCGTATCCGTGGTCACAATCCAGGGCTGGTGTTGAGGGTGGCGCAGCAGCCGGGAAGTTAGCGGGAAACGCAGTTGGCTGTCAACAATGACGGGCTGCGGGTTCGCCCCTTCTACCAACCGCACGGTTAATTGTGGGTCATCAGACAGGACGGTGCCAATGCCTACCAAAATCGCCTCGTGGTTGGCGCGTAGTTTGTGAGTCAGGTGATGTGCCTCAGCCCCGCTTATGGGTAACGGCCGTCCGCGCTGGTCTGTCAGGGAGCCATCCAGGCTTTGGGCGTAGCTGAGGGTCACAAAAGGGCGCGTGCGCTGCCCATTTAGGGGCAGCGTCCCTTCTGCATGGCGTAAATTAAGTGGAAAAAGATCGCTGTTCAGCAAGTGGCGCATCCGGGACACTTTTGTCGCAAGGTAGGCCGCATTTTCGGCCGTGACGCGCGTGTGCAGGGGCACCCGCTCAGTCACCCGTACACCCAGCTTTTGCAGACTTTCAATCTTGTCAGGGTTGTTCGTTAGCAACCGCACCGACATGACGCCCAAATCTTGCAAGATATCCGCAGCAATTGAATAGTCACGGGCATCGGCCTGGTGGCCCAACATCAAATTAGCGTCAACGGTGTCGTAACCCTGATCCTGTAAATTATAGGCCCGCAGCTTGTCTAGCAAGCCTATGCCCCGCCCTTCCTGGCGCAGATAAACGATGACACCAACCCCGCTCTCAGCAATCAGGTCCATGGCACGATTAAGCTGCGGGCCGCAGTCGCAGCGCAAAGAGCCTAATACGTCTCCTGTAAAACATTCGGAGTGCACCCGTACCAGCACATTTTCCTCACCCATGACGTCACCCATAACCAAAACCAGGTGTTCTTTATCGTCCCGGTTGTTATGATATAGACAAAGGGTAAAGACGCCGGCTTCAGTAGGCAGGCGGGTGCAGGTCATTTGCTGAACAACCAAGTTTTCCATCGCCCAGGTATACTCCAGTTTAAATGTGTAAGTGTATATTATACTGAACTCTCCCCAAGGGGCAGGCATCATGTAAAGTATTACTAAGAATGAGCATTTTGCCTTAGAATGGTGGCATATATGGGCATTTAAGTGGCAGATTAGCGACATTTACTCGTGTAAGCCCCCATAAAAAATGGGGGTTGCTTGCCTGGAAGAGCAAGTTTCTTTATAATGCTGGGTGGAATATGGAGAAGAGGAAAAAGGGAAATAAGTTTAGTTGATAACTGATACAATAATCCCATGGGTGCTGGGCACGCTGTTGTCCCTCACCTTATTAATGCTCATAGGTTCGATAAAATCCTGGCGCGAAATGAAGCGGTCTCCATACTTCTTTTTGCGCCGTCAGGCTGAAAAGCGACTGCAAACCTATTCGTCGATTAGCCTGGTTTTATTGTTCTTAACGGTGGGTGTTGTCGCATATGCTTGGCAGCCCACTGAAGCTGAAGTTTCTCGCGTTGCCCTCTTAGCCAATTCCAAACCCCCTCAAGATGAAATTGTTGCCCTGTTAGAAAACAGCACTTCCGCAAAGGTGGCTGTAGAAACGGCCGTTGCTGAATCGTTACCTGTGGCGGAAGCCCTCCGCTTAGAAAACCGTAACCCGGAAATATTTGGCCCGGAGCTTCCCGCAGAATATGACCGGTTTGACCCCACAGCAGATCTTAATACCGATACCACGTTAGGAGCCATTTCCTTCTCGAGAGAGATTTCAGACGATTACGAAGCGCGCAATGCCGCACTCCTCTTCCCAGAAGGGTATTTCACGCTCTATGCTACTTTTGCTTATGAAGCTATGGCTGATGGCATGGAGTGGGCTTGGGTCTGGAAATTTAATGGTGAGGTTGTTGACGGGGGGAATGAATTGTGGCGCTATGGGGCAGATGGGCCCGGCTACATCTATTATGGGCCAGAAGAAGGGTTCCAGCTTGGCGAATATTCATTAGAAGTCTGGGTGAATGGGGAATTAATGACCTCATCAACGGCCGTTATGAATAACGCCGCCTTTGCCGCCGGCAATTAAAATTTATTATCCCAAACAGTTTGCCAAAAATGGAAACCGGCTTGCACAGGCCGGTTTTTTGTTGGGAGGAGGAGCTAACGGAAACGGCCGTAAACTTTATTCCCTATGCGCTGCCCCATGCGCAACGCCCACTGAATTTCCTTAACGCGCAGAGCATAACACACGCCCAGGTAAACTCCCCCGCCCATCAAACTGCTTACTGATGAGCTGTCCCAACGCACCCCAGCCCCATTCGGCAGTTTGGATAACGGCAACCCAGGCCACGAAGCCAGCTAGTACAGCCGCAATAACCATGCGCCCAGCCCCGTTGAGCAGGGAACGGCCGTTCAAGCCCCCCATTTTGCGCCGCAGCAGCTCCAGCAGCAGGCTCACTTCCAGTATATTGGCCAGGCTGTGGCCCAGAGCCAGGCCCGCCAGAGGCAGCAGGCCATTGGCCGGAAAAACGACCTGGCTCAACCAGTACCCCAGGCCAGTCATCATGGCAATCTGCACACCCCCAGCCAGCACGGGCGTGAGCGTGTCGTTTAACGCAAAAAAGGCACGGTTTACCACTTCCAGAGCGATGAGGGCCACCAATCCCAGAGCATAAAAAAACAGGGCCCAGGCTACTAAAACGGTATCTTCAGCGGCAAACACACCGCGCTCAAACAAGAAGCTGATGGCAGGCTCCCCGGCGGCCATCAGCAAAGCAGTGGTCGGAAGCCCTAAAAACAGGAGCATACGCAATGAATCGTTGAGAATCTGGCGCATTTCGCCAAAAGCACGGCGGGCTGCTAAGCTGGCTAGTGTGGGAAAAGCGGCTGTGCCCATGGCCTGCCCCAAAATGCCTTGCGGCATGATCATGATTTTCCAACCCAGGGTGAGGGCTGGATAACTGGCAGCATCGAGCAAGCCGCTGAGAAATAGTGTGGCAAATTTGTTCACTTCGCTCAAGGAGAGTCCCAGCACGCGGGGGGCCATCAGCTTGAGGACCTGCCTTACTCCAGGATCGCGCAATGTGAGCAGGGGCTGATAGCGCGCTTGTTTCAGGCGCAGCGCTGGGAACTGCACCAGCAGGAAACCTAGAGCGCCCACCACTGTACCCACAGCCATGCCCATGACTTTTCCATCCCCCAGGTCAGCCGGCCAGAATATCGCCCCGCCAATGATGCCTACGTTGTAGACGGTGGGGGCCAAAGCAGGCAGCAGGAAGTGCTGGCGGGCTTGCAGCGCCCCCATAATGACGCCGCCGGCGCCAAAGATGATGGGGGTTAGGAGCATGACGCGCAGCAGGCGTACGGTGAGCTCCAGTAAGGCCTGGTTGTCGGCCACCAGTTCACTGAGGAAGAATAAGGTGAAAGGCCGGGCGAAGAGGAAGGTGACCAGAGAAACGGCCGTTGTGACCAGGAGCGTGAGGTTGGTGACGGCCGAAAATAAGCGCCAGCCCCCCTCTGCATCCTCTCGCTCAAAATAGGCAGCAAAGGTGGGAATAAACGCCGAACCTACAGCCCCTCCGGCAATAATGAGATAAATGGATTCCGGGAAGCGCTGGGCTGTGTCGAAGGCAGTTGCAGAGAGTGTAAGACCCAGATAATATTTAACGACAATCTCCCGGCCCAGGCCTACTAACCGGCTCAGTAAAAATGCCGCCCCCACCAGCCCGGCGGCCTGCATGACTTGGCGACGACCGGAAACGGCCGTTTCCCTTCCCGCTTCAGAATCAGACATAGGGTCAAATTATACGCCCCAACGCCCATCTTGTCTTGACAACCAACCACAGTGGCTTATAATTTTACACACTTCATATTGCAAAACGTTGACCGGGACGAGTAGCAACCAGGTTAGCACTAGAGAGTGAAAGGCCGCAGGCTGCAAGCCTTCACAGCTTAAAACCATTGCGAAAACCCCCCGGGAGTGGTTCTCTGAAAAAAATTTTAGTAAGAGAACTCGGTTAGCCCCGTTATCGGCCACAATGAGAGGCAATTTTTTGACAAAAATTGCTTGAAGTTGGGTGGAACCGCGATACGCCATCGCCCCAATATGGGATGATGGCGTTTTTTATTGTTTAAGTTGGAGGTACCAAATGTCTGAAAAAAACGGGGATATTCCCTACGAAGAATCTGAACTTTACCGTATTCGCCACTCAGCCGCGCATGTCATGGCAGAAGCCGTCCTTTCCTTCTTTCCCGAAGCCAAACTGGCCATTGGCCCGCCCATAGAAGATGGCTTCTATTACGATTTTGACCTTGGCAAAGAGGAAAATGGCAAGCCGCGCACCTTCTCACCTGAAGACCTGGAAGCTATCGAAGAAAAAATGAAGGCTTTGCTCAAACAAAATGCCAAATTCGAGCAGGCCAGCATGTCTATTGCCGAAGCGCAAAAATTCTTTGGTGATCAGCCCTACAAGCAAGAGCTCATTGCTGAATTAGCGGCCGGCAAAGTTGACGAGAATGGGAATCCGCTCAGCGCACCAGTAGACAGTGTGGGCATTTATCAGCATCGGCAGTTTGTGGACCTATGTCGTGGGCCGCACGTTGGTTTCACAAAACAGGTCAAGCATAACGCCGTCAAAATTCTGCGCACCAGCGGCGCTTATTGGCGCGGCGACGAAAACCGACCGCAGTTGCAGCGCATTTACGGTACGGCCTGGCACAACAAAGAGGAACTAGACCAACACCTGCAGCATTTGGAAGAAGCCAAAGCCCGCGATCATCGCCGCCTGGGAAAACAGCTTGGGCTGTTTCACATCTCCCAGCTAGTTGGTTCTGGGCTGCCTCTGTGGCTGCCCAAGGGCGCTATCCTGCGTGAAGCATTAGAACAATTCTTGCGTAACGCGCAGTTGGAACGGGGATATTTGCCCGTTATTACGCCACACATCGGCAAACTCGAACTTTACATAACCAGCGGACACTACCCCTATTACAAAGATAGTCAATACACGCCAATTGATGTAGATGATGAAAAGTTCTTGCTCAAGCCCATGAACTGCCCGCATCATATTGAAATCTATAAGAGTGAACCGCACAGTTACCGCGATTTACCATTGCGCCTGGCAGAATTTGGCACAGTTTATCGTTACGAGCAAAGCGGCGAGTTGAATGGCCTTACGCGGGTGCGCGGCTTTACGGTAGATGATTCACACCTTTTTGTAACACCAGAACAATTGGAAGAAGAGTTCATTGGCGTTGTCGACCTGATTCAGTACGTCTTCAAGACAATGGGATTTGATGATTTTCGTGCCCGGTTAGGGACCAACGATCCCAACAGCGACAAGTATGCCGGGTCGCCAGAGATCTGGGCGAAAGGTGTCGAAGCGATCAAGAAGGCCGCCGATAAGGTGGGCATGAACTACACGGTTGAAGAAGGTGAAGCTGCATTTTACGGACCCAAGCTAGACTTCATTTTCCGTGACGTACTGAAGCGAGAATGGCAATTGGGTACGGTGCAGGTAGACTTTTTGCTGCCAGAACGTTTTGACCTGGAATACATTGGCGAGGATGGGCAGCCGCATCAACCAGTAATGATTCACCGGGCGCCCTTTGGCAGCATGGAGCGGTTTGTAGGCATTTTAATTGAGCATTTCAATGGCGCTTTCCCACTGTGGCTGGCTCCTGTGCAAGTGATGATGGTACCGATTGCCGACCGGCACGTGGCCTACGCCAAGGAGGTTGCAGCCGAACTACGGGCTGCGGGTATGCGCGTGGAAGTGGATGCTGGAAATGAGCGCATGAACAAGAAAATTCGTAATGCGCAACTGCAAAAAATCCCTTACATGCTGGTTGTGGGTGACAGGGAAGCGGAAGAAAGTGCTGTAGCTGTGCGGACCCGGGATAATGATGATCGGGGGGCTATGGCTCTAGCTGACTTCAAGGCTCACGCCCTGGCACTGCTGGCGAGCAAGTCACAGGTTCTTTAACGTAAAAAGTTGGAATGATGATAAGGGTCGTCCACTGGGCGACCCTTTTTGCTTGAGGTTACTTTGCAGGAAGCTTAACGGGCAGGTGGACGGTAAAGATGCTGCCCACATCTTCCTCGCTTTCTACGGTGATGTCGCCACCATGCGCTTCTACCAAGCTTTTGACAACGGCAAGCCCTAAGCCCGTACCAACAGCTAGGGAACGATGCCCTTTTACGCGGCTGTAGCGATCGAAAATAAAGGGCAGCTCATCAGGGGGAATGCCATAGCCGTTATCTTTAATGGAGAGCTGCGCGTAACGGCCGTTTACCCGGGTAGAAATCCAAACATCCCCACCTTCAGGCGTATATTTCACCGCATTTGAAACCAGGTTTGTAACCACTCGCTCCGTCTTTTTCATATCCGCTTCAATAACAATAGGCGAGGGGATTTCTTCGTAGTGCAGCGTAATGTTTTTTTCCATGGCCTGGGCCTGAATGGTTTCCGCCACAGTTTTCCCCAGGAATGCCAGATCAAAATTGGAGCGTTCTAGTAATATGGGTGTCCCAGACTGCATTTTTTCAATTTCAAGGATATTGTTCACAATTTCCAGCAATGCCTCTTCGCTGCGCAGGATGATCTTTGCTATGTGGGTTTGATGGCCGTGATCCAGTTCGCGGTCCCGTAAAATGCTGGCATATCCTTTGATACTGGTCAAAGGTGTGCGCATATCGTGGGTGAGCACAGCTAAAAATGCGTCCTTTTCCTTACCTAAAGCCGCCAAATTTTCATTAACCTGGGCCAGTTCGTAGTTAGCCTTTTCGAGATCACTGGTCCGTTCGGCAACCAGCTCTTCCAAATTGATCATTTGCTTTTTGGTCTGATTGACATAAAGACGAAAAGAGTAGGCAGACAGGGCAATGGGCAGGAAGAAAATGCCAATCCCAATAATATCAAATTGATCGATGGCAAAAGCCAGAACACCCCCCCCTACACTCATGACCACCACATTAATTGGGATAGCCCATTTGTGCTGCTGCCAGATTTCGAACGGTTTAACGCCTGTCTGCAGGTGGAGCAATCCAATGAGCAGCCACAAATTTGTTTGGTCGTTGATAATTGAAGCCAGGATCCAGGCCAAAACCAGGGCAGCAAACTCGTTGAACACAAGAAGGGAACTGACGAGTTGAAACACCAAGCCAGCCAAGAAAATAGCGATGGTGCTCATACCAATGTTGAAGCCGATCCGTTCAACTGCTCCCCGCCAACCTTTCCAGTTTGCTTGAAGGTTGAGCAGTGTAACCGTGGTTACGCCCGCAGCTGCAATGACGCTGGCGGCTTGAGGCCCGTAAAGAGCAACGGCCGCCATGCTTACGGCCGTTCCCACTTCAACAATTACATCACCACCAACTAGGAGCGTGGAGGTAGCCTGAGCAGCAATGGCTAAAAGAAACAGGAGCAAAAATATCAGTGGTGATTCAAACTCGAGCAGCAGGAAAAGGCCCCAAACAACCAGGGTGATACCCACCAGGCTTATCAACCACAGGTATACATTTCTTACTACCAAGCGATTCCGTTTGCGCTTTATCGCCACTCTAATAATAAAGCCTCTCTAGCAGTGGGTTGCAAAAAAGGGTTTTCATTTGCGTTGAACAGTTCACAATGAAACCCCCATGGCATGCATATTACCATGGGGGTTGTCAAGCTATTTGTAAATTTTGAGTCAAAAAGCTAGTCAGATGTCTCCAATAGACCTGACCAGACTGAATCGCCAGCCCACACGTAGCCGCCAGCCCAGACATAACCGCCAGCCCACACGTAGCCACCTGGCCAGGCGTCATCACCCGCCCAAACGTAGCCACTTTGCCAAATGTCCCCGGTTTCTAGTGGCTCCCAATCTGTGCTGCCAGCCCAGACATACCCACCGGCCCAGACGTAACCACCAGCCCACACGTACCCACCGGCCCAGACATAGCCGCCAGCCCACACGTAGCCATCGGCCCACACGTAGCCGCCAGCCCAGACATAACCGCCGGTCTCGGGAATAGGTATGCCGTTTTCGTCAACAATCACAAATTCGCCATCTTGAAATACAACTGGACCCACATAAGGTGTGCCAATTTCCATGCCCAGGTTTGCTTCACCAACAGGTGTGTTCAAAACGGCCGTTTCTGCCCAAACTCGACCAGCCCCCTGCTGGAAAATACTCCAGGTCAATGTGCCATCATCATGTACGGCCGGCCGAGCTGAAGCCATCAGTGCGTACTTCACCTCGTTGGGGGTCATTGCTGGGTTTTGCTGCAACATTAAAGCGACAACCCCACTCGTTACCGCTGCGGAAGAAGAGGTGCCAGCCACTTGATAATACTGTCCCTTGACCCGCAAATCGCGATGTTCCCGCGCCCAATTTGTTTTGTGCCGCACGTTGACAAGCATATGGGCGCCGGGCGCCACAACGTCTGGCTTGACAAATCCAGTTTCCGTGGGGCCTGCACCACTGAAAGGTGTAATATAATCGTCGCTTTCATCTGCGGGCGTGTAATTGTCCGTATATGAACCGACTGTGATGATATAGGGGTCATTACCGGGCGCAGCAATGGTTAAGGGGTCTGGGCCAGCATTTCCGGCCGCGGCTACAACGACGATCCCTGCATCCCACAGAGCCTCTACTGCCTGAGCCAAAGGATCTGCCCAATACGGGCTGTCTATGGCGCCAACGATTGACAAATTTACCACGCGAATATTGTGGATATCTTTATTGGCTAAAATCCAGTCTAGCCCTTCGATGATGCCAGAATACTCCCCACGCCCTTCCTGGTCCAGCACGCGCACATCAACAAAATTGACTTCTGGAGCAATTCCAACGTACCCATCTTCATCATGAGCGGTGTTGCCAATCAGGCTGGCCATCATGGTGCCATGGCCATGCGGGTCATATGAACGGGAAATTCCTTCAACCACATCATATCGGGCTAAAATTCGGCGCCGGTTCCAGGAAAAGGGGCCAATTCCGGTATCTACAACGGCCACGGTTACATTTGCCCCTTCAATACCAGCGTCCCAAACCGCTTCTACACCCATCACTTCAGGGAAACTGGTCGGTGGGGCCAGAGCGCCGGCCGTGGTAACCGTGCTGTCCTGATATACAGCAAGAATCCGTGAATCCTGTTTAATTGCTGCGACATTCGCCACAGGGATTTCTGCCGAGACGGCATTGATAATCGCCAGGGTTTGGTGAACATGCCCATGATGCGCAGCAACTACGGCAGCGGCCGTCTTGGCATGATTCGCCTGCACGATAAAAGTAGATGTCTGCACGGGAGTGGCAATGGTGTTTAAAACGGCCGTTAGTGCCACGAATACTACTGTTAGCAATATGATTCGACCTTTCATATCTGAATCTCCCAATGTCATTTCATGGTCAAACTGTTATTAAGGCAAAGTACAAATTGAGTTTTCACCTTTTTGCACTTTTATTTCACTTTTCATCATCCTCCCAACAAACATATATTTCAATAGGATAAAGGGTTAGGCATTACCTTTTTCCTACTTCATTTGCAAGCTCAACCAAAAAAACCAATCTCTGAGAGATTGGTTTCATATACCGATATTTCGACCTTCAGCAGGAATCGCTGCAAATCCTGCCTAATTAATCGTTGGAGAATAGGGTTTCAGGTTTTGATATTGTCACACGTGGGTTTAGTGGCAATAAAACTGTAAAGGTACTACCTGCCCCTTCCGCGCTTGAAACGCTTATGGATCCGCCGTGCGCTTCGATAAGGCTCTTAACTATTGACAAGCCCAAACCCGTTCCAACGGCAATGTGCCGATGTCCCTCAACGCGACGATATCGCTCAAAAATATGAGGTAATTCGGCTTCGGGAATTCCATAGCCATTATCCACTACAGAAAAAACCGCAGCTCCCTCTTTTTTGGCGCAACTTACCGACACGGTCCCGTTTTCTTCTGTATATTTTATTGCGTTCGATACCAGATTCGTTAAAACACGCTTTATTTTCTCCCTGTCTCCGTAAGCCGTAAGTTCTGGCGGATCGGGATCGTATTGGACATTGATATTTTTTTCTTGCGCCTGGGCCGACAGGTTTTCGCAAACAAGAACTGTTAAGTAAGCGATATCAAAATAACTGCAATTTAATTCAATGGGCAATCCTGATTGGAGCTGCTCAATTTCCAGAATATTGTTCACGATTTCAAGGAGGGAATCCTGGTTCCGTGTAAAAATTTTGGCAAGGCGAATTTGTTGTGCTTTATCGAGATTCCCTTGGCTCAACACCCCTGAATAGGCTTTGATACTACTAAGAGGAGCACGCATATCGTGGGTTAAAACAGATAAGAACGCATCCTTTGTTTTGTGCAGCTCGGCAAGTTCTTCATTTGCTTGCTTCAGGTCGTTGGTGCGTTCAGCCACCAAATCTTCCAATCGTCCCATTTGCTTTCGCGTTTGGTTCACATAGATTCTAAAGGCGTAAGCTGAAAGTACGATAGGTAAAAAGAATATACCAATTCCAATCACATCAAATCTTCTAACCGCAAAGGACAAAACACCGCCGCCCAAACTCATCACCAATACATTGATTGGAATAGCCCACTTGTGTTGATGCCAAATGTCGACCGGTTTGGCCTGGCTTTGCAGATGCAAAATCGCAATCAAAAGCCATAAATTCATCTGGTCATTGACAATTGCAGCCACAAACCATGGCACTACTTGCCCAAGAATTGTTTCTGCACCAAGCATGTTCTGCGTTAACTGGAAAAAGTTCCCAGCAATGAACATGGAAACAGCAATCATTCCCAGGTTAAAGCCCAACCTTTCAACTGCTCTTGGCCAACCAGGCCAACTGCGGCGCAGGGTATACAAGATGACTACTGTGGCAGCCAGGGCGGCTACAAAGCTAGCGGCGATGGGACCATAAAGGGTAACTACAGCCATGGAAACGGCCGTACTCACTTCAACGGTGACATCTTCGCCAATGAGCGCTGTAGAGGTAACCTGTGCCGCAACTGCCAATAGCAATAAGAGCAAAAAGAGGGGTAGCGGCGCAAGTGTCGGCGCTATTACCCCCCCATAACCAACCAAAATTAGGCCTGAAGCAGCTACCACAACCAGGTAAATATTACGCAGTGTAATCATCTTACATTGCCCGGCCTAACCGGATTTATTCTCCATTGCGCTTCAAACCATGACACAAAATCAAAACTTATTAATTTCCGTTCGCCACATTGCAAAAATGTTGATGAGGCTTTAACAAAATTGTTAGTCGATTGTCTCAGGAACACCTGTCCATAAATAGCCACCTGTCCAGAGGTAACCACCCGTCCACAGATAACCCCCTGTCCAGAGATAACCACTCGGCCAAGAATCGGCCGTGGGTATCCAAGAATAACCGCTTTGCCAGAGATCGCTGTCAGAAAGGAGCGTCCACTCAGTACTACCTGTCCACAGGTAGCCCCCTGTCCACAAATAGCCACCCGTCCACAAGTAACCGCCCGTCCAAAGGTAGCCACCCGTCCAAAGGTAGCCACCCGTCCACAAGTAGCCGTCAGCAGACGGAGCGTCAAAGCCATTTTCATCTACGATACGAAATGCCCCATCTCGATACACGACCGGTCCAACATATCGTTCCCCAGGTATCATATCGCCATTTGCCAATCCTTGCGGTGGGTTGAGAACAGCTTCCGGCGCCCAAACACGTCCTGCGCCCTGTTGGAATACGCTCCAGGCCAAGCTACCATCTTCGTAGGCAGCCGGGCGAGCAGAAGCCATTAGCGCATACTTTATTTCGTTGGGGGACATGTCTGGATTAGCTTCTAGCATTAAGGCTACGACCCCACTGGTAACGGCCGTTGCCGCCGATGTTCCCGCAATTTGATAGTATTGATCAGCCACCCGGGCTTCCGGATACTCCTGGGCAAAAGTCGTTTTGTGCCTGACAACCACCATCATGTGGGCACCTGGAACAACAATATCCGGTTTGATGAAGCCCACTTCCGAAGGTCCGGCACCACTGAATTCCGTGATGAAATCGTCACTGCTGTCTTCAGGTGTAAAGTTATCCGTAAATGCTCCCGCCGTGATGACAAAGGGATCATTTCCCGGGGTAGAAATCGTCAACGGTTGGGGACCGCCATTGCCAGCTGCAGCTACAACAACCAGCCCTTCTGCCCACAACTGTTCGACCGCCAAGTTAAGGGGATTATCCCAGTAAGGACCTTGTACTCCCCCAATTATTGACAAGTTAACGATCCGTATGTTGAATCCATCCTTGTTAGCTAAAATCCAGTCGAGGCCAGCAATAATGCTGCTATATGTGCCTGTGCCTTCGCTGCCAATCACGCGTACATCCACGAAGTTTACCTGCGGTGCTATGCCCATGAACCCATCCAAGTCTTGCCGCTGGTTTCCCACCAGGCTAGCCATCATGGTTCCATGCCCATGAGGATCTAATACCTCAGGTCCGTCGCCAACAGCATCAAACCGGGCCAGAATACGGCCGTTATTCCAATCAAAATCCGAAATTCCAGTATCAACAATGGCCATGGTTACGCCTGCACCTAGATACCCTGCTTGCCATACATCTTGTGCGCCAATCACCTCTGGAAAATATGTGGGGGGCGCCTGCGGCGGGGCTTCCTCATCAATGGGTCGCTTCCCCGCCACGGCAACCTGCTCGTCAGCAAAAACACGCAGTACGTGCACGTCATGCGCCAACGCACCAATTTGTTGAGCCGGGATTTTTGCAGAAACAGCATTTATGATTTGAAGTGAATTTACGACCACACCATCATACTCATGGACGATAGCAACAGCCGTTTCCGCGCTATCACTCTGCACAATCACAGAAGCCATTTCGTTAGGAGTGGAGATGAGCGATAGTGTTGCAATGAGTGCTATCAACACTAATGCTAAGAGTAATACTCGTTTCATGTTTGAACTCCTTCTAAATAAACCACTGTAGACTATCGTGCAAATATTTCAAACCACATTAAGGGAAAATACGGGGCTTTTACAAATGTTAAGCAGAAGAAATGCTGTCAACAAAAAGTACATCTTGTTAGTACGATATGTGTTTCTTCTTTATACCCTCATTATACAAAAAGCGCCTGTCCGAAATTAACGCTCATCCTGATCCTGCTGTGTGCGTTTCTTCTCTAGCAGGCGGGATGCCAGCGTGCCACCGGTCTCAGAGCTTTGTGGTGACGGTTTTGCAGTAGGCTGCGCCTTTCGTTCGGGTTGGGCCTGCGGCACCGGCGAAACGGCCGTTTCCCCACTCTTCTTCTCTTCTTCAGCCATCAATGGCCGTGCCAGGTTGTCACCCGCAGGCATATTGGCGCGTTGTTTCGCCTCAAACAGCCGCGAAACCTGCTCTGTTCGCGTCGGAGCCGCCGCCTGCTGCCGCTGCCACCGCCCAAACGTTGCCGCCCAGGCCCGTTCCCAGTCTCGCCGCGTGATAACCAGCCGCCGCACGGCAATGTCTATGGGCAGCAACGCCACCGCCAGCACCGTCAGCCACGGCCAAATGGGGCGCGTTGCCGCCTGACTGGGCAAAGAGTGATCAAAGGCAGCCGTTGCGCCCCCTTCGCTGCTCAAATCCCGCCCGCTCGTCAATGCCGCCATACTCTCCAGCAGTGTCGGGTTCGTCTCAAACTGCCGGTACTCTGGCGAATAGCCCAGCACCCAGCCGCTGGTTTGGCCAACCACGGCGTCACCCTCGCCCGGCTCTGTACCAGCCACGCGAATAAAGTACGCCCCGTCCGTTTCCGGCACAAATTCGGCTTCGTAACGTCCTGGGGCAATTTGCTGCAGCGTCAGATTACGCACCGCGCCTGAAGGCGCCACCACGTTGGCTTCCATCTGCAAATTGTTCAAAAAATCGCCGGCACTATTCCGCGTGTCCACCGTCAGGGTGGCCTGCTCGGCGGCAAACTGCACGGCCGTTTCCACATTGCTGTCTCGCCCTTGCGCCATCGTCCAGCGCACCGCCTGCGCCCAAAACACCGGAAAGCCATCCCAGCGCACCCAATCCACGGCCCAGCGCCCGGTGGCGTCGCTGGTCCAGGCCACAGACCGCCCCAGGCCATACTGCCACGCTGCCAGCAGCGGATCCCCCATAGGGCTCTCCAGAATGACCTGCGCCGTCCCTTTGGGGCTGGTGCCCACGTAGCCGTACAGCGGCGGCACGGCCGTTATGCCTGCCAAAATCGGGCTGTTGCTGACCAAGGAGGGGAAAAAGCGCTCTTCAATTAAATAACTGCGCTGAATGGCGGTGGTTTCTTGCGTAAAAATTTGCGGCAGATTGGCGGCCTGGTCGGTGAAATGGAAACGGCCGTTTCCCGCCACCGCCATCTGCTGCAGCCACAGCGTATCCGGTCCCTGCCCAATGCTCACCGTCGAAATCGTCACGTTCTCCTCGGTCAAGGCCGCAATCAGTTCCGGCACGCCCTCCTTTTGCTCCGAATCGGCGCCATCCGCCAGCAAAATGATATGCTTCACCTGGTTCGGGCTGTCCGCCAGCGCCTCGGCCGCCGCTTCCAGGCCGGTGCGCACGTAAATGCCGCCGCCCCCCGCACCAATCTGGCGGATCAGGCCAATGGCCTCCTCGCGCTGGCTGGCGGGCAGCGGACCAATGGGATTGTCCGGCTGTGTGTCCACCGGAATGACCGTGATTTCGTCAAAATCATTGAGCAGTTCTACCACGCGCACCGCTCCTTCTGCCGCCAGTTGAATCTTGGTCAGCCCCCCTTCCTGCATGCCCATGCTGCCCGAGCGGTCAATGACGATGACAATGCTCACCGAGGGAAAGCGCTCCTGATCTTTGATTTGCATCTCTACCGGCAGCGTTTCTTCCAGCGGGGTGCGGAAATAGCCGCCCATGCCGTAGCTCTCTGGACCGCCCACGGCCACCAGCCCGCCGCCCAAATCGCGCACGTAGCTTTGCAAGGTTTCCATTTTGCGCGGGGACAAATTCTTGGCGTTGACGTTGACCAGCACGACGCTGGCATAATTGCTCAATTCAGCCAGACTGGCGGGCAAATCCGCGGGAGTAATGTGGTCAACCAGGAGTCCGGCAGCCTTCAGCGCCAGCCGCAGTTGGGGCGATTCGTCGGGCAAAGGCGTACCGTCGTCGGCCAGCGCGCCGTCGTTGGCCACCAGCAGCACGCGGGGCGGCCCCACTATTTCGGTGAAGGCGGCCAGTTCGTTGTTTTGGTAAAAGGTGTCGTCGGTGGGGGTCAGCTGCACGCGGTAGCGGGCAAATTCCTGCTCGGCGGCGCGCAGGCGCACGGCAAAATTATTGACGCCGGGGCGCAGGTCTACGGTTTCTTCGTAGACGATGCTGCCTGCGGCCAGCACGCGCAGGGTGGCGGGCATGTCGGCCGTGCTCTCGGCCGTTATGTCAATGCGGAAGGTTTCGCCCTGAACGATGCGAGTGGGGGCGGATACGGCCGTAACCAGAGCCTCCACCGCTCCGCCCACCTGTGGTAAGTAAACATAATCTATTTCCACGTCCCCTGCTGCCGCCAACTGCGCTGCTTTCTCTGCATCACCCAGGGTGGCTGCGCCGTCGCTGAGCACTACCAGCCGCCGCGCGCTGCCCGCCGGGAAGAGGGCCAGCCCCAGCCGCATCGCTTCGGCCAGGTCGGTGTGCAGCTTTTGGGGTACGGAGGTGATGGGAGCCAGTTCGGCCAGGCCGGATAACGGCCGTTCCACCAGCGCGTTGGCCCCAAACAGAATCACGGCCGCCTGGTCATTGGGGGTCATTTGCGCGATAGCCTCACGCACAAAGGTTTCGGCCTGGGCCGTTTGCGCGGCGCTCATCGAATCTGACGCATCCACCAAAAAGATTACCGCCAGCTCATCGGCAGCGCGCACCACCTCCGTCCCGGCCAGGCTCAGGGTCAGCAGCAGCATAATCAGCAGCCGCAGCCCCAGGCTCACCCACTCCCGCCAGCGGCGCACGGCCGTATGCGGCCGTCCCAACCACACAAAGTACGGGATAAGCAGCAGTAAAACCAGCGCCAGGGGATTGGTGATGTTCATAGTATGGAGCTCGAGAGCTAGAAGCGCTTTTTCCCTCTAGCTCTTGCTCTAACCTCTAGCTCTCCGCAAATTCCAGGGGCAGGAACAGGGTAAATACGCTGCCCGAACCATATTTGCTTTCCGCTTCCACCCGCCCACCGTGGGCGCGCACAATAAAGTGAGTCAGAGTCAGGCCCAGCCGTGCGGGGCGCTTGCCGTTGCCGTTATTCGCCGTGGTTTGGAGGGCTGGGAACTCCGTCCACAGCTCGCCAAGCTGCTCTTCAGGCATGCCTACACCCTGGTCGATGATGCGCAGGTATACATCGCCGCCCTCGGTGCCGCAAGTGATATTAACCACACCACCGACGCGGTTAAATTTGATGGCATTGTGCAGCAAATGCTGTACGGCTTCTGTCAACTGCTGCTGGTCACCAAGGATAGGCGGCATTTGGCCATGAGTGTCAAATTCCACATGGACCTGCCGTGCTTCGGCCATGGTCTGCAAGCGGCGCTGCGCAGCACGGACAATGTCATCCAGGCGTACCATTTCGAAATGGAATTTGTCGCGATTTTGCAGGCGGGCAGCCGTTTGCACCAGCCTATCAAACGGATCTTCTAGATGGTGAAGATGGGCCTGTAAGGATTGCAGGGTTTTTTCGTCTGGAAGATCGGGTAAGTTGGTAATTTGTTTGGCCATGTCGCGTAACGGCCGTTTCATGTCAGGTGAAATACGCTCTAGGAAACGGCCGTACAACTGCGTCAGGGCCAAAAGCTGGCGGTTCTCCCGCCCCAGCGCCTGCTTTTCGGCAAACACAAAGTCGTTCACCCGCTGCAAATTCGCCATATTGCGTGCCTGCACCAGCAGCGGGCCAAATTGCTCTACCATCTGCAACAGCAGGGTAAAATCCGCCTGGCCATAGGGCAAACCCCCTTGTTTTGGTCCCAGCACCAGCACGCCCACCAACGCTTCACCAGCAAACACGGGCAAATAAACCACGCGCTGCCAGCTATGCAGCATTTCTCGCTCGGCGCGCTCCAGGCCGCGAAAATCGCGCAAAATGTCAATGTCGTGCTGCATCAAGGGGCCGCGCTGTTCGCGCATGGCATGGGCAAAGGGGCTGTCAGCGGCAAACTGCACCACGGCTGGCGGCTCTAACCCCTTACCGGAAAACGGCCGTAACACCAAACCGCCTCCTGGTCCGTCCTCCTGCACAAACAACCACACTTCATTCACCGCCAGTTTATGCTGCAACAAACTCACAAAGGCATCCACTAACCGCTGCGGTTCTGGCAGTGCCGACAACAAGTTGCGATATTCCGCATCCGCCAACCCCGCCTGCTCTGCTCCCCGCGAAAAGAACCGCTCTGTTAGCTGATTCACAAAACGGTAAGTGAGGGTAAACAATGCCGCAAAAAATGCCGCCGCCAGCACCAAGAGCAGGTTACCGCTCACCCCAACCAGTAATTCATCCAGGCCTTGAGTAATCGCCCACAACCCCAGCCAGGTCAATCCAAAAATGATTAGGGTGCCGGAAACCCGGCGCAGCAGCAGGCGCAGCGCCAGGTTCAAATCTGGTAATTGGCTGCGGCTAATACTCAACGTACCCACGAACGCTGCCGGTACAACCATCAACAACCCGGCCTGCTGCCACCCCGGTTGCCCAGGGTCTTGTACTGCAGCAATAGCCCCACCTAACCCGAACAGCAGCAACATGAGTGACCAATAATTCATCTGGTTAAGGTACAACGACAAAGGCAGCCTACGGCGAACCTGTCTTGTCAGCAGCCAGGCCGAAAGAAGAGGCAACAGCCAGCTCGCCATCCAAACCCCGGCCCACAAATCAAAATGACGCACTCCTGTTCCCGCTAATCTGAAGGGGGGAATGTAACTCCCCCAGATTGCCGGATCCAAGGCCACACTGGCAACCAAAACCACGATGCTAATGATCGCCAGTACCACACCCCTTTCACGCGGGATTGAAAGAAACTGGAGCGTAGTAAAAAACGCAGCCAGGGCAGCCAGCGAAAATAAATAATCACCTACAATCCCCCAGGCGTAGACCAGCCCAGGAGAAAATTGTGTACCACCAAACATGCGCAATACGCTGCTAGCCCACAAGCTGCTCAATACCAACGTCAGCGACCAAAGCCGAAATGTATAACCCTTGCGCACCTCTGAGCGCCATAAGTAGACCAATATTCCCAAAAAACTAAGGGGAAAAAGGGTGAGGAGAAGAAATTGCTGTGAAAGAGTCATTCTAAATTTTTTACTCTTGCTTATCCCACACAAATCCCACACCAAAATGTGGGATAAATGTGGGATAAATGTGGGATAATGTTCAAGGTGTTGGCAAAAACGCCGCCTTTACCCTTTCTTTTGCTGCTACTTCAAGATGTAATTCGTGCCCTTCTTGGAGCCAATTTTGAGCAGCAGGCCCCTTTCGACGAGATCAACCAGATCGCGACGCAGGGTTTCGGCAGAAACGCTGGGGCAAAGCTGCTGGTATTCACGGTTGGTGATGCTGCCATTCTCACGAATGTAGGTCAGCGCCCTGGTCTGCCGCTCGTTCATGTTGTGCGTCCATTTGGGTACGGGGGCGCGGTCGCGCTTGTTGGACAAGGTAACAGTGAAGGAGTGCGGCGTCGCATTAAATTGGGGTGGTTCATGCCCTGCCTGCACCATATCTTCAATCATCTGGTCGATGCCCAGACCCAGCTCTTCGATGTAGCCCCACTGGTACAGCCCATTTACCAACCGGGGATTACGGGAAAAATGCTCTTCTACCAGGTTGTCCAATGTGATGTAACCGGGCAGCCCGCCGGGGCTGATGATTTCCAGGCGGTCAGCGTACATGCGAATTTCGATACGTCTCCCGGTAATACGGTAGTCGCGGTGGGCAACCGCGTTGACCAGGCTTTCGCGTACGGCGAAGCGGGGGTACTCAGTGAGTTCTTCACGCTCTAGCTGGCTGACGGTAGCGCCGACGCGCATCTCTTCGTAGACCACGTTCCAGGCTCGTTCGACAATGCGTGCCAGGGGACCAACAAGCTCATCGCGACGGCCGTATCCAATGCCACCATCTGGTCCGCGGGGTTCTATGCCTGGGAATTTGACAAATACGACGCCGCTTTGTGGGAAAAAAGCCTGGGGGTTCTTGCCAAACAACAGCATACCGGACACGGTGGGGTTCCCGTCGCGGTCGGTAGCGCCAATTTCAAAGAGCAGTTGGTCTAAATCGTTGACTTTGGCTGCGCCGCGCCGCTCGCGCATGTCGAGGTATTCGCGGACGGTGTCGGGGTTGAGGTCATCAGGGCGCGCACCGGGCACCAGGTCCAGCTCGTACTCGGCCGTGTTCTTGCTGGCGGCCAGGTTGCGTATTTCTTCGCCGGTAAGGGCGCGGTTGACTGCGCCGCTGCGAATCAGGACACGGCCGTTTTCCAGGCTGTGCAGTTCTGTACTGCGCGGCACATTAATGCCCACCAGGGTTTGGGAGCCAATTTCTACCGGCTGCCACAGGCTGGGTACCGGCGGGCGGCACAGCTTTACCGCTTCGAGCAGCGCCCCTTCGGCCTCTTCCTCCCAAATTTCTTCGGTGAAACGGCCGTTTTCATCCAGCCCCAGTACAATCAGTCCCCCGTCCCCATTGCCAAACGCCACCAAACACGCTGCCAACGCTTCTACGTCAGCAGACGGCAAAAAAGCCAGCCGTTGTCCAGGTCGTTTATTCCGCACCATGCCCCCAAGTATAGCAGAAGTGACAACTCAGCCCCCTGTTGATGAGGATGTTCTAATACCAGCAATCGTCAGCCGTTTACTGACTGGCGCGCCAGGCGGCCACAGCCGCGCCCACGATGCCCGCCTCGTTGCGCAGCTGCGCCGGTACAACCCGCGCCTGCACGTCTAAATACGGGAAAAACTTTTCGTGCTTCTTGCTGACCCCACCACCAATGATTATTAGTTCTGGTGAAAATAAAAACTCAATGTACTGAAAATAATCATTCAGCCGTTTTGCCCACTGCTTCCAGCTTAGATCATCATCCTTCCGCGCCCGATCCGAGGCATAAAATTCAGCGTCATGCTCGTGACCTGGTAAGTAAATGTGCCCCAATTCCAGGTTGGGTACCACCTGCCCTTTTACAAACATGCAGCTGCCAATGCCCGTACCCAAGGTGAAGATCATGACCACGCCCTCCTCGCCGCGCCCTGCGCCAAAGCGCATTTCGGCAAATCCGGCCACGTCAGCGTCGTTCATCAGGGTTACCGGACAGCCGGTGGCCAGGGCCAATACCTTGCGTCCCTTAAAGCCAATCCAGCGATTGTCAATGTTGGCGGCACTGCGCACAATACCGTTGATCACCAGCGCCGGCATGCCTGATGCCCAGAGGGCCGGAATATTCAAAATGATCAACCAGTCTGCTTGACCACTTTGATAACCGCTTTTGGGGTGGATGGCTGCGGCGTGGGAATGCGCAGTCGATCTGTATGCAGTTTCCCTTTCTCAATATCTACCAGTGCGCCTTTAATGCCCGACCCGCCAATGTCAATGCCCAGAATGTTCATCATGTTCCTCTTGCTTTGTTTTCAAGTCTGCCAACAAAATTTGCTCTGCTTCTTGTACGGCCGTTCTGCCGGCAGCAATTCCTTGCTCCACCAGGTGAGTGTCAAAAATCCCAATGGTCCCCAAATCCGGCTCCAGCAGCACATCAGGGGGCGAAATGACCATGCGCGTGCGCACCGTCACGTCAGACCAGATGTCGTTCATTGCTGACAGCACTTGCAGCGTAGGCCGCCGCCTCGTAAAGGCCAGCGCCCGGCTGAGCATGTCGGGCAGCGGCGTTGTGTCGCCGGTGGGCGTGCCAAATGGGGCCGTATTAGACAAACTAACCCCGATGACGTAGGTCGCACCCCGCGCCCGCGCTATGTCAAAGGGAACGTTATTGAGCATGCCGCCATCGGTCAGTATCTGATCCGCCACTTTTACCGGGGGAAAGATAACGGGCAGCGCTGTGGTGGCCAAAACGGCCGTGACCACGTCCCCCTCATCCAGCACCACTTCCTTTCGCGTCACCAGATCCGTTGTCACCACGGCCAGCGGAATCTTTAGGTCAGCAAAGGTGAGGTCTTTCAGCTTATCACGCAGCATCTTCTCCAGCTTTGCGTTGGTAGAAATGGAAGGCGCGCCACCCGGCAGCCCATAAATGTTACCCACCGTCAAGCTTATGAAAAAAGGTCTCCATTTCATGCGGTCGAAAACCCGGCAGCCAGCAGCGCGCCAATTAGGCCACCTATGCTGGTACCCGTGATGAGAGACGGGCCGTATTCTTCAGCCGCTCCAGTTCCATCAGCACCCCTATGTGGGCCGAACCGCGAGCCCCACCGCCTCCTAAAGCCAAACCTATCTTCATCGGCAAATTCCTTCGGATACTAAACGCCTCAGCATTATTTTACGCGTCACGCCGCCATTTTTTAAGTAACGACCGCATAGACATGCGGCAGTGGGTCGACATCCTCCTGCCGCCAGCTCAGCGCCGCCAGAAGCGCCTGGCGCGCTTCCTCTAGCTTGGCGCGGTCATTGGCATGAACCACCCCCAGTTCGTCCCCTTCCCGATAACGGTCACCCACTTTTGCCGGCAGCACAAACCCCACCGCATGGTCGATGGGATCCTCTTTCACCAGGCGCCCCGCTCCCAGGTTCACGGCCGCCCAGCCGATTGCGGCCGTATCCATAGCCGCCAGCACGCCATCTTGCGGTGCTAAAATGGGCTCCTGGAAAGCGGCTTGGGGCAGGAGCATAGGATCGTCTATCTGGCGCACATCCCCTCCCTGGGCCTGCACCATCTGGCGGAATTTTTGCCATGCTGCACCGTTGTCACGAACGGCCGTTACCAACCCCTTTGCTTCGGCAACTGTTTGCGCCTTCCCTGCCAATAACACCATCTGCCCGGCCACTTCCAGGCAGTGCGCCCAAAATCCAGCCGGGCCGCGCCCGTGCAGCGTCTCAATTGCTTCACGCACTTCCAGGGCATTGCCAACAGCATGTCCCAAAGGCTGATTCATGTCCGAAATCAGGGCCACCGTCTTGCGCCCCGCATCCTGGCCAATGCCCACCATAATTTGCGCCAGCTCTTTGGCTGCCGCCACCGTAGGCATAAAAGCCCCGCTGCCCGTTTTCACGTCCAGCACAATGGCGTCTGCTCCAGAGGCCAGCTTCTTGGACATGATGGACGCAGCAATCAGGGGCATGCTGGCTACCGTACCCGTCACGTCGCGCAGGGCGTACAGCTTGCCATCGGCAGGGGCCAGCTCGGTGGTTTGCCCGGACAGCACCAGCCCAATTTCGGCCAATTGCTGCTTAAACTGTGCCAAAGACATGGCAAAATGCCAGCCGCTGATGGATTCCATTTTGTCTAGGGTGCCACCGCTGGAACCCAGCCCGCGCCCGCTCATTTTGCCTACGGGAATGCCGCAAGCCGCTACTAGCGGCTGCACCACCAGCGTCGTTTTGTCACCCACGCCGCCTGAAGAGTGCTTATCGACCACAAATGGGGCCACGTCGTGCAGGTCTAGCTGGTCGCCAGAACCGGCAATGGCCAGAGTCAGGTCTACGGTTTCGCGGCGGGTCATTCCGCGCAGGTAAATGGCCATCAGCAAGGCTGAAACCTGGTAGTCAGGGATTTTATCGGCCGTATAACCGCCAATAAACCAATTGATTTCGGCCGTGGTCAGCTCCTCACCATCTCGTTTTTTTTCAATCAGATCAATCATTCTCATGAGCAATTTTGTCCAATTTTGCTAAGGCTTCGAAACCTTTGCCAGGCTCCACCCTGGTAGAATTTCCCGATTATAACAGGAATCGGTATAATCCGAAGGTCCAGGGCGAGCACAAATAATTTGACAACCCACAGTTCAAGCGCTCGCTCTCGATTTCAAGGAGATTCCCATGCACGAAAATGTTGATTTATTACTCATGGGCGGCACAGTGGTCACCATGAATGCGAATTATGAGATAATCCCCAATGGCGCTGTAGCCATTCTCGGGGACAGTATTGTGGCTGTAGGACCGGCAGCAGAGGTAACGGCCGTTTACACCGCCAGTGAAACCATCGACTGCAGCGGGCAGGTCATCATGCCCGGCCTGGTCAACGCCCACACCCACATTCCCATGACCCTGCTGCGCGGCCTCAACGACGACCTGCGTCTGGACGTCTGGCTGGGCTACCTGATGCCCCTGGAGCGCGAGTTTGTCACTCCTGAATTTGTCAAGCTGGGCACTCGCCTGGCTGCCGCGGAGATGATTCGCTCTGGCGTGACCACCTTTGCCGATATGTACTATTTTGAAGAAGCGATTGCGGAGGAAACGGCCGCTATCGGCATGCGCGCCTTGCTGGGCCAAACCATCCTCGTCTTCCCTGCTCCCGACGCCGACACCTACGAAGACGCCCTGATGCTCTGCCGCCGCTTCATCGAGCGCTGGAATGGCCATCCGCTCATTCAACCGGCCGTTGCGCCCCACGCCTGGTACACGGCTACGCCCGAACTGCTGCGCGCCTGCGCCGACCTGGCCCGCGCCTATGACGTGCCGATTCACACCCACATCGGCGAAACCCGGCTGGAAGTGGAAAACTGCCAGGAACAACACCACATGCGCACCGTGCCCTGGAACGCCAAGCAATAGCATATTGGACACCAAGCTGCTGGCCGCCCACTGCGTCCACATCGACCGGGACGAGATGTTTCAGCTGAAAGAAGCGGGGGCCGGCGTGGCCCACTGCCCCACCAGCAACCTGAAACTGGCCAGCGGCATTGCCCCCGTCAGCCAGATGCTGGAGATGGGGCTAAACGTGGGCGTGGGCACCGACGGACCGGCCAGCAACAATGACCTGGATATGTTTGAAGAGGTGCGGCTGGCGGCGCTGCTGGCCAAAACGGCCAGCAACGACCCCACGGTGCTGCCCGCGCGGCAGGCGGTGGAAATGGCGACCATTGGCGGGGCGCGGGCGCTGCACATGGCGGATGTGACCGGCAGTCTGGAAGTGGGCAAGCGGGCTGATGTCGATTGTGGTCGATATGGAGGGCGTTCACAACCAGCCTCATTTTCAACAACCATGACGATGCCGTTTATTCGCGGCTGATTTATGCGGCCAAGTCGCCGGATGTGGCCCATGTGATGTGTAACGGCCGTTTGCTCATGCGCGACCGCCAGCTTACCACCATTGACGAAGCCGCAACCAAAGCTGAAGCCGCGGCCGTCGCCGCGCGCATTGACGCCTTTGTGCTCGAGCGCGAATCCAGCCCCTACAATAAGCTGGTCTTCCTGGCCGGCGTTGAGCGGCAGGAAAGCTTCGAAGTGCAGGTCAAAGTTCCCACTGACCGACGACGCAGCCGTGCTGGCCGTGCTCGACAGCGGCGAGATCGAAATACACCGCCGCTCCCATTACAACCAGTACGACACTTACTTCATCTTTGCCCGGCACGACCCAGACGCCGCCCGCCTGCGTTACCGCGAAGATGAATTTGTCAACGAGCAGGGGGAAGCTTACCAGGCGCGCTCCCGCCTGACCCTCATCGGCGAAGAAGAGCGCGTCCAATTCCCCAACGCCGTCATGCTTTCCCGCTCGCGCTTTTTGGCCAGCGCCGACCGCACGCTGCGCTTCTACCGCGAATACTTTGCCCCGGATACCGAAGTAGCGCTGGTTAAAGATCGCCTGCGCTGGCACATCCTTTACCAGGGCACCGATTTTGCCATCAATCTGGATCAGGTCATCACCCCCGCCATGCCAGGCTACTTCCTGGAAATCAAATCTCGCACCTGGTCACGCACCGATGCCGAACGCAAAGCGCGGCTCATTACCGAACTGCTGGAACATTTTGGGGTAGACCCGGAAACGGCCGAACCCAAAGATTATCCGGAAATAGCCCTCAGCGCCGCCTGACATTCCCGCAAAAAAGCCCGCGCCTGGCACGGGCTTTTCACTTCTTCTCCGGTTGTAACAAGTTCGTCTAAGACTGGGTTTGAACCTCAAACCTCTTTCCCTGCCGATTACAATCCCAAAATCGACTGCATCTGCATGACGGTGTTCAGGTCGCCTTCGACCTTGATTTTGCCGCTCATGAAGGCGGCCATGGCGTTTAGTTCCCCGGTGCTCATGGCCACAAAATCATTGGCGTCCATGATGATGGTGGCTTTCGGGCTCTCCACCTTGCCCTTCATCGACCTCGATGCTGCCATCGGCAATGGTGACGTTCCATTCCCCGGCACTCTCGCCCGTCAGGCTGAACTGCACGGTGGCATTCAGGCTGCCAGCAGCGCCAGCATTAAAACGGTTCGGCATTTCTTTGAAAATCTCGGTTACGGTTGGCATGGGAATCTCCTTAAATGGTGAAAAATTACGCAGTGCGTTATATGCCACAAGAGTATAACAACGGCCGTTTTGGTGTCAAGCTTACAGAACCCACCGCAAGATCCGCAGTACAATGCAAGTCAGCATATCGCACAAATTTGCATAGGAGAAGTTTATGCGCAAACTAATTTTGCTGCTGGTGCTGGCCCTGACAGCTTGCGCCCCCGTAGCGCAAGAAAATGGCGAAACAGTGCTAACAGAGCAAGCTGACGTGGCAACGGCCGTTGCCCCCGCCACACCCTCCCCCGCTCCGCAAGCCACCGCCACCCGCATTCCCGCTGACAGCTACACCGACCTGGAAATCATCACGCTGCTGCCACCTGATGCCATCCCCGCCATCGACGATCCCACAATTCCTGACCATCGCCGAGGCCGATGAATTTTACGATCCTGATGAACTGGTCATGGGCGTTACCTTCAACGGCGAAGCCCGCGCTTACTCCATTCCCTTCCTCAGCAACCACGAAATCGTCAACGACACCGTAGGCGGCGTGAAAATCGCCGTCACCTGGTGACCGCTTTGCTTTACGGGCATCGTGTATGCCCGCGAAATCAATGACCAGGAATTTACCTTTGGCGTTTCCGGCAAGCTTATTCGCAACGTGCTGGTCATGTACGACCGCCAGACCGACAGCCTGTGGAGCCAACTGTTGGGCGAGGCCGTTCAGGGTGAGATGGTGGGTACCAAGCTGGAATTTTTGCCGGCGTGGATGACGACCTGGGAGGAGTGGAAAGCGCTGCACCCCAATACCCTGGCCCTGGACAAAGGAGGGACGGCGCGGCAGCCGGGACGTCTACGACTTCTATTACGCCTCCAATGACGCAGGGGTGATTGGCGAAACGAATTTTGACGACCGGCTGGAAACCAAGCAGTTTGTGGTGGGCGTGGAAATCGGCGAAACGGCCGTTGCCTACCCCTTTAGCGTCCTCAACGAACGAACCCGTGATCAACGACACCATTGCCGGTGAGCCTATTCTCATCTTTTTCGATCCCCCCAGCGCCGCGGGGGTCACCTACAGCCGCCACCTCGATGGGCAAATCTTGACTTTCCAGCCGGCAGAGTCGCCACGCACCCTGACGGATGCCGAAACCGGCAGCACCTGGGATGCCTTCAGCGGCACAGCCACCGCTGGCCCTCTGGCCGGGCAAACCTTGGAACGCGTCAAAAGCACCGTCGTTTTCTGGTTTGGCTGGAAAGATTTTCACCCGGAAACGGCCGTATACGGCCTGGATTCCTTAACAAGATAGGAGTCTGAGGCAGGGTTGATCCCTGTCTCCGGCTCTCCCCTCTTCTCATCTCTTCCTAACGATTCCACAACGATTGACCACCTATTTGCTGTGAGACCCTTCTCCCCGTTTGTCAACTTCATACCCCTTAGGTTAGAATCTTCGAGCATTAATCGCCAGGCGGCTTATGATAGCCGCTTTTTTGCGTAAAATATTGCAAATCAGGCAGCCAGCAAAGGCTGCCGGGAGAAAAGAAAACACATGGAAGATTCTGAAACCCCTAAACGATCAAACGGCTTGCTCGTTGCCGGATTTGTCGTCGTGGTGGCGCTGATCATCACCGGTTTACTCTTGCCCCCCATTTCCTTGCTCGAACGGCTAGGCTTGGGTGGTGACGAGGCAGACACAACCACAGACGTCGTCGATACACCCTCACCTACAGAACCGGCTCCTGAAGAAGCAACGGCCGTTCCCAGTGAAACCACCCTCGCCTCGGCCACCGACGGCCCCGCCCTACCTGCTGGGGTAACGGCCGTTAGCGACATTTACAACGTCACGTATGGCACAAATGCCACACCCATCAGCGTGGCTCTGCCCGCTGGGGCCGACCCAAACACAACGGACCTGTATGGCTGGGATGGCACGGCATGGCGTTTTTTGCCTAGCAGCCTCAGCAACAGCGCCCTTACCCTCACCTCCGCCGACCAACCTCAGGCTGTGGCCCTGGTACAGCGCGGCGGCGAAGATCCCCTGACCATCAGCGCCGAACTGCTGCCCACCCAAGAGCTCCCCACCGAGACACTGCCTTTACTCAACGAAGTCAGTGCGGGCACCCTTACCCTAACCGCCGATGGCGTTCTGAGCGGCGATGTCGTTGACGTACCCAACGGTCCCTACCAGCAGTTTTTACGGGTCACCAACACCGGCATTATCGTGGACGCCGAATCTCTCACCCAGCTTCTCGAAGACAACGCCATCCAGGCCAGCCACATCAGCAGCCTGGTCGAAAGCGCCGTTGATGGTGGCTTTGCGGGGATTATCCTGGATTACCAGGGGGCGACCACCGCCCAAAAGGCTGCTTACACACAATTTGTCACCGCCCTGGCCGACGCCCTGCACGCGCAAAGCTTGCAGTTAAGCGTCATTTTGGCTCCGGCCACCGGCAATGCCGGCAATTGGGACACGGCCGGGCAAGATTGGGCTGCTTTGAACCAGGTAGCTGATATGGTAACCCTGCAGCTTCCCCTGGATCCTGCCGCCTACGCCGACAATGGACCCGCCGAGCAAATGCTGGCTGCTGCCGTGCGCCAGATAGACCGTCAAAAGCTGGCCATTCAGGTCAGCGCTAACGCTGTTGATGGTCTTGGCGAGTCCTTTGTGGAAATGAGCAATGATGCCGCCCTGGCTAACTTTGGCGAACTGCAATTTGTGGCCGGGAGCGAAGAGATTGAGCCGGAAACGGCCGTTGAAGTCGCTTTATCCGGCACTGCTGGCCCCCTGGAATGGGATGGCGCTAGCCTCGCTTACAAGTACACCTACGAACAAAATAACCAGACCCGCACCGTCTGGCTGGGGCACGAAGCAACCCTGGCTCACCGCGCCCGCTTTGCCAGCCGCTATCACTTGCGCGGCGTAGACGTACGCGGTCTGGGCAATGTCAGCAATGGTGCCGGGTATGCCGCCGCCTTGAGCAGCCTCAACGGCACGGCCGAATCTCCCCAACCCTCCGACGCTGCCATCGTGTGGACGGTGCGCGACGCCGAAGACAACGTATTGGCCAGCGACAGCGGCAGCAACCTCACCTTTGCCTGGGATGGCAACGCTCCCGAAGGGAGCTACACCATCAACGCTGACTTCGCTTTGGGTGACAGCCTGGCAAATCTAGGAACGGCCGTTGTCACAGTCGCTGCTGCCGAACCAGAAGAAGTTGTTGAAGAAACCCCCGTAACGACCGTTGGCAGCCTCAATCCCGGTGACGCCGACGCCGTGGTCAACACCGGCGCCAACGTGCGTACTGGCCCTGGACTGGGCTACGGTACCATCGCCGGCGGTCTGCCAGCAGGCTCTCGCATCAGCCTGCTGGGTCGCAGCGCCGACAGCGCTTGGTACAATATCCTCATGCCTGACGGCGAGACCGAAGGCTGGATCTTCGCTACTTTGGTCACCGTCAACGCCAACGTCAATGTCGCCAACCTGCCTGTGGTAGAAGCCCCACCGCTGGTTGCCACAAACCCTGGAGATGGTGGTGGTTCGCCGGCCCCTGCCCCGGTGGTACCGCCCATTAGCAACACCGGCTTTGAACTGGGAGGGCAATCTTTTGGCGCGCCCTACGGCATGATGAGCTACGCCGGTATGACCTGGGTCAAACGGCAAATCAAATGGAGCCCCGGTCTGGGCGCAGACGCCGCCACCGGTATGATTGCCGAAGCCCACAACGCCGGTTTCAAAATACTTTTAAGTATTCCTGGTCAGGTTTACCCTTCTCAACTACCAGATTTTGGCGCATACACCGAATTTCTGCGCGCCGTGGCTTCCTTACCTGACCCTCCAGACGCCATTGAGATCTGGAATGAAATGAATATCGATGCCGAATGGCCTCCGGGACAGATCAGCGCCTCCAGCTACGTCAACAACATGCTCGCCCCGGCCTACAATGCCATCAAGGGCGCGAATTCGCGCATCATGGTTGTGAGCGGCGCCCCGGCCCCTACCGGCTTCTTTGGCGGTGGCTGCGGCACCAACGGCTGTGATGACGCGCCCTACATGCAGGCTATGGCCGCAGCCGGTGGCGCCAGCTACATGGACTGCATTGGCATTCATTACAATGAGGGTATCATTTCCCCGAACCAAACCAGCGGTGATCCCCGCAGCGACCATTACACCCGTTACTTCTGGGGAATGTTAAACGCCTATTGGAACGCCTTTGGCGGGTCTCGCCCCCTCTGCTTCACCGAGTTGGGCTACCTGACACCAGAAGGGTACGGTGGGTTGCCCAGTAATTTTGCCTGGGCGCAAAACACGACTGTCGCCCAGCAAGCCCAGTGGTTGGCCGAAGCGGCCAGCCTTTCCGCTAGCAGCGGCAAGGTCCGCATGATGATTGTCTGGAATGTAGACTCGACCACTTGGGGCAACGACCCACAGGCCGGTTATGCCATCATTCGCCCTGGCGGCGGTTGCCCTGCCTGTGAATCCCTACGACAGGTTACAGGCGGGCGCTAAGCCGTAATCTGCTGGAGCGAAGCCTTGTTGGGCTTCGTCTAATCAAGTATCAAGGCGTACTTTGGGTATACCAGAGTACGCCTTTTTGAAAGAGAGGAAAAAAACATGAAAAAATGGATGATTTTCTTCAGTTTGGTTTTGGCAATACTGCTGGCAGCCTGTGGCGGCAGTGAGGAACCAGCAGCAGCTCCTGTGGAAGAACAGCCCGCCACCCAACCCGCCGTTGCGGAGCCAACGGTGGCAGAGGAACCCACACTCCCCCCTCCAGTCATTGAGCAAAGCGGGGGCGAGGAGACACCAACTGACGCTGGACCAGATACCGCACCTGCAGTTGAGCCCCTTCCGGAATTCGATGCCCCCTGGCCCGCTAACCAATTTGGCTACGGAATCCAGATTCATGGCAACGCCACCGTGGGCGATCCGGTGCAAACTATGAGCGCCGTGGCGGACCAGTTAGGCATGGACTGGGTAAAAGTGCAGGTGCAGTGGTGGCTGGTAAAGCCCAGCCCCGACGCTGACCAATGGTTCTTTTACGATGGGGTAGTGAACGAGGCTCACGCACATGGCCTGCGCCTGATGCTGAGCGTGGTAGGCGCGCCTGCCTGGACCCGCGCCGCGGGCGGCGAGAACGGCCCGCCCGACGATTACAACGAGTATGCCAATTTCTTAAACGAGCTTTTGACCCGCTATGAAGGAAAAGTGGACGCCATTGAAGTTTGGAATGAGCAGAATTTGGACCGCGAGTGGACAACAGCTAACGGGGTTAGCCCGGAGGATTACGTGCGGTTTTTGGAAGTGGCTTACAATGCCATCAAAGCACAGGATCCGAACATCATTGTGATCAGCGGCGCGCTCTCCCCTACTGGTGGCGGGGATTGGGTAAGCTGGATTGATGATTTCCAGTGGTTGGACAGGGCGTTGCCAGCGGGATTACTTAACTATGCGGACTGTGTGGGTGTGCACCACAACGGGTATAACATTGGTCCTGACGTGGCCTTTGACCAGGCTGGGGCAACGGCCGAAGCCGCAACCGCCATTTTCCGCGGCCCCTTTGACAACCCGCACCACAGTTGGAGCTTCAAAACCACCCTGGATACCTATGCCGACAAAATCCAGGCCATTGATCCCAATAAAAAGCTGTGCGTGACGGAATTTGGTTGGGCTAGCAGTGAAGGATACGACGTGTATCCCACAGGCTTTGAGTTTGCGCAAGACAATACACTGCAAGAGCAGGCAGATTACATTGTGCAAGCTTTTCAGCAGATGCGCGCTTCTGGGAGATGTGTGGCTGACGTTCCTCTTTAACTTTGACTTTGGCAATAAGGGCAGCGGTCCCACAGATGACCCGGTTCCATACAGCATCGTTGACACCAATGGCATTCCGCGGCCAGCCTTTGGCGCAGTAGCCGGCATGGAGAAGCAGCCCTGAGACGAAATGTCCAAAGATTGGAGATTGGAGATTGGAGATTGGTAACTAACTCCAATCTCCAATTTCTATTCTTACTTTTGCTTTTGTTACTAACGGGGTGCGGGTGGGAAACGGCCGTTTCCCACCCCACACCTACCATGCAACCTACCCCCACCGCGCTGCCCACAAACCTCATGAGCAGCGAACCTGTGGTGCAGGGGTTTGATTCCCCCAGCTACGGCATCCACACCGCCCTGTGGTGGCGCCCCGAAATTGTGCAGCGCGATCTTGATCTGGTGGCCGACATGGGTTTTACTTACGTCAAACAAAAATTTCCCTGGCGCGACATTGAAGGGCAGGTAAAAGGGCAGTACGACTGGTACCGGCCCGACCTCATCGTGGACATGGCGGAAGAACGGGGCCTTAAGCTGGTGGTGCGGCTCGACCAGCAGCCATTGTGGTCCGTGCGCGCCCTGCCCGACGAGCAAATTACCGCCAGCCAGCCCCCCGTCAATTACCAGGATTATGGCGATTACTGCGGCGCATTGGCTGCTCGCTACAAGGGGCGTATCGCTGCCTACCAGGTCTGGAACGAACCGAATCTCAGCCGTGAGTGGGGCGGTCGCACGCCGAACCCGGCCGAGTACACGGCCCTGCTGCAAGTGTGTTACGAGGCTATCAAAACGGCCGATCCCAACGCCATCGTCATTTCCGCGGGATTGGCGCCTACAGGCACCCAGCCACCCCTGGCCATGCCTGATACCGACTTTCTGCAGGGCATGTACGATGCCGGCGCTGCTGCATTATTTTGACGTATTGGGTCTGCACGCCCCCGGCTTTAAAGCCCCTCCGGAAATTGATCCGGCCGTTGTGGCCGATCCGGACGCGGACTATGGCGGGCAGCGCTTTTTTGCCTTTCGCCACGTGGAAGATATGCGCGCCATTATGGTGGCCAACGGCGATGGCCACAAACAGGTCGCCATCTTGGAAATGGGCTGGATGCTGCACCAGGACATCCACCAAAGTTATACCTGGCACGGCGTTACCGAGCAGGAGCAGGCTGATTACCTGGTGCGCGCTTACCAGTACGCCGCCGCGCACTGGAAGCCATGGATCGGTCTCATGACGACGGTGTACATTGCGGACTTTGACTGGCAGCCAGAGCTGCACGAGCAGTGGTGGTGGGCTATTGTGCTGCCTGACGGCACGCCTCGGGAGGCTTATTACGCGCTGCGAGACATGGAAAAGTAGGCGTAGGTTTGCGAGTATGCAGTGTAACCTGTAACTTGCAACTTGAAACCCTTTACAGGTGACGCTTATGACCTTTTGGATTTTAGCAATTTCCTACTGGATTCACCTACTGGCCACGGTAATGTGGCTGGGTGGCCTGGCGCTGCTGGCGCTGGTGGCTTGGCCCGCTTTGCGCCAACAGACGCTGGCAGACAATCAATGGTTGGCGCTGCAGAAGCGCTTCCTGCCCTGGGCCAATGGCAGCCTGGTATTGCTGCTTATCACCGGATTTGTGCAAATGACCAATGACCCCAACTACAATGGTTTCCTGGTCATTGACAGCCTGTGGGCCGGGGCCATGTTGGTGAAGCACCTGGCCTTTGGTGGTATGGTGCTCGTTGGCGGTTACATGCAGTGGGCACTTTACCCGGGCATGGAGCGCGTGAGCGTGCTGCTGGAAAGCAAGCCCAGACTTGGCCGCTGCGGAACGCGAAAGCATTGCAGCAAAAGGAAATTCGGCTGCTGCGGTTAAATCTGGCTTGTGCGGCAGGGGTGCTGTTGTGTACGGCCGTTGCTACCGCAGTTTAGTTATTTTTAGTGCAATTAGCAGTTGGACCGCGCCTCAATTCTCCGTTTGCACCACCCGCCAAATAGTTGATTCGCCTCAACGTAACGGCTATAATAGGCAGCGCTTTAGCCCTGGTGGCGGAATTGGCATACGCGGCAGGTTGAGGGCCTGTGCCCTTTGGGCGTGGAGGTTCGAGTCCTCTCCAGGGCAATAAATTAAGAAAGCCGGAATCTTTGAGGTTCCGGCTTTCTTGTTGGTTAGTTGGTTGGTTGGAAGCGCGGGTCTTCGGCCAATGTGCGGCGCAGACCTTCCTCCAGGTCAAACTGCGGCTCATAGCCCAGCAGCATCCGCGCCCGGCTGATGTCAGCTACCAGCCGCGGCACACCCCCCGCTTTTTCAGCATTGTAAATTAGGTTTAATGAGCAGCCAGTGACCCATTTGATTTTGGCCACGAGTTCCTCAATGCTGGTTTCTACCCCGCTGCCAATGTTGAGTACCTTGCGGTTCACGTTCTGGGCCGTAGCCGCGGCAGCAAGGGCCGCAATCACATCCGAAACGTAGACAAAATCGCGGGTTTGACGGCCGTTTCCAAAAAGCACTACCGACCCACCGCTTAGCGCCTGGTGTAAAAAACGAGGTACAACCGGCGCGTGGGACAGGGGCAGGCTTTGCTGCGGTCCATAGGCGTTAAAAATGCGCAGCGCCACCGTCTCCAATCCCCAAAGCTGCCCGATGGTGTCAATGTATTGCTCCGCCGCCCATTTGCTTACCGCATAGGGGGAGTCCAGGTTAGGCGCATCACTTTCGTGGACGGGTTGTTCCGGTTGAAAGCCATAGATGGCCCCGGACGAAGCAAAGACTACCCTTCGTACGCCCATGTCGCGCATGGCTTCCATCAGGCTGACGGTGCCGCCAACGTTTACCCGGCTGTAGTCTCGTGGATAGAGCAGCGATTGGGCTACCGACACCCGCGCCGCCAGATGGTAGACGCAATCAACGTCTGGCAGCAAGGACCAGAGCAGTGGGATGTCGTCGACGTCACCCTGAGTGAATTTTACGGCCGTATCCAGATAAGATACATTGCCATTGCTTAAATCATCTAATGCCAGCACTTCATGCCCGGCCTGCACCAAATGGTTGGCCAAAGCAGATCCCAAGAAACCAGCGCCGCCCGTTACTAAAAATCGCATATGCCCCATTGTAGCACGGTGCGGCTTAAGGTGACATGAGGGGAACGGCCGTTTCCATTGTACCCACCCCCGCCCTTGACTATTATCATCCCATGCGCAAAAGACGCCTGATCCAGGCCCTCAAATTCGCTCTGTTTGCCTTCCTGGCCCTGCTGCTGTTGGCGCCTGAATGGCCCGCCTTTGGCGACGAACGCTACCAGCTTAAAACGCTGGTCAATCTGCGCCAATTCGACTTTTGGACCTGGGAGGCGCAGGCCATAACGACCAAAGCCCAGTCTCTACTGGCAAATAACCAGGCCTACCTCACCGAAGCGCAGCAAAAGGCGTTTGTGCTGGAGTTCATGGCGCACGTAGCCCAGGTGCAGCAGCTGGACGGGCAGCTCACCACCCTTCTGGCCGACCCCGATGCCGCCACCCGGCAGGCAGAGGCCCAGGCTTTGCAGGCTGACCTGGAGCACGCCCGCGCTCAGGTGGTGGCCCGCCAAGACCTGGCCGAGGCCATCGTGCAAGACCAGGTGGCCTGGGCCCTGCGCGAGAGCGGCTTTCAGGTGCTGGGACAGGCCTGGCCGCCGGTGCTGGCGCAGATGACACCCCTTCCCCAATTGCTGGTCGTTTCGCCCCGAGACAAAATTGAGAGCCGCTACCAGGTCTCTTTGATAAGCGGGCTGTCGGCGCTGGATATGGACGGGTTAGAAACGGCCGTACTGCGCCAGCTAGACCTTTCTGCCCTGGTAGTGCCCCTGGGCGGTCTGGGCACCTACCCCGCCATGATCGCCGAAACAAGCAACCTGCCCTGGTTAATTGAAGTGGTCGCCCACGAATGGACCCACCACTGGCTGACCCTGCAGCCGTTAGGCCTTCGTTATGCCCAAGACCCGCAAATGCGCATCATCAACGAAACGGCCGCTTCCATGGTTGATGTGGAAATTCGCGATATGGTCCTACAGCGCTTTTACCCGGAACTGTACCAGCCGCCAACACCGACTGAACCGCCCCCCGAAACAACTGCCAGCGAGCCGCCCGCCTTTGATTTCCGCGCCGAGATGGCCAAAACGCGCATTGAAGTAGACAGGCTGCTAGGTGAAGGGGACGTTGTGGGGGCAGAAGCGCACATGGAAGCGCGGCGCCTCTTTTTCGTGGCCAATGGGTACCCCATTCGCAAGCTCAATCAGGCGTACTTTGCCTTTTATGGCGCCTATGCGGCCGAACCGGGGGCCACGGGCAGCGATCCCATCGGACCCATGCTGCGCAGCATTCGCCAGGGCAGCCCATCGCTGTATGCTTTTTTGCAAACCATTGCCCCCGTTCGCAATTACGGGCAGCTAGAGGAGATTTTTGCTGAAATAATTGGGGGATAGTCAATCAATGTCGCGCAGGGCAGCGAGCATGCGCCGGGCTTCCTCGGCATACTCGAGGTCGGGGAGCTGTAAATAGGCTTCCAGGTCGGTGCGGGCGTCAGGGAAACGGCCGTTTTCCTGGTGCACCATGGCTCGGTTCAGCAAGGCGGGAGCGTAGTCAGCCTGCTCATCCAGCAGCGCATTTAGGTCTGCCAGCGCCTCGTCGTGCCGTCGCAGCTCGCGCCATAAAATAACCGCCCGCGCCAGCCGCGCCTGGTGAAATGATGGGTCAATTTCGTATGCCCGCGTGAAGTAATGGACGGCCCGCTCGTGCTCGTGGCGGATGTTGTTCATGTTGCCAAAATAACGATGCAGGCCGCCCCAAGTATAAACCAGCCAGGCCCAGATGATTCGTAACACGGCCGTTCCCCCTCCAACGCTATGTCGCACGCAAAATATGCGTCACAATCGTCGCCCCGCTGCCGCCAATATTTTGCGCCATGGCCAGGCGGGCGCCGGGAATTTGGGCCTCGCCGGCGTCGCCGCGCAGCTGCAGCGCTGCTTCTGCCAGTTGGTACAGCCCCGTTGCGCCCACCGGATGCCCGCGCGCCTTCAGCCCGCCCATGGTGCAATGGGAATACGGCCGTTGGGCAAAATTGCCCCTTCCTGCGCCAGACGCACCCCCTGCCCTGGTTCCGCAAAGCCGCACGCTTCCAGCGAAAGCGCCGCCATCATGCTAAAGGCGTCATGCAGCTCAAACAGGTCGACATCATCGGGACCAATGCCCGCCTGGGCGTATGCCCGCTGCGCTGACTTCTCTGCGGCCGTCAGCCAGGTAGGGTTTTCGCGGTCATGTACCGACAGCGTATCCGTTGCCGACGCCGAACCAGCGACGCGCACGGCTTGCGGCGCCTTTTCCGCCGGAACCAGCAGCAGCGCCGCCGCGCCGTCGCCAATGGGCGACGCATCAAACAGCGTGATGGGGTCAGCCACCATGCGTCCCCGTTCATAAGCCCGCTGCGTAATGGGTTCACGAAACATTGCATTGGGGTTCTTGGCCCCGTTGGCGTGGGCGTTGATGGCAAAGGGCGCAAAATCGCCATGCTGGTAGCCATATTCGTGCATGTAGCGCCGCATGATCAGCGCATTCAGGCTCACAAAGGTCACGCCATGGGGAATCTCATAGTCGGCGTCGGCGGCCGTGACCAGGGCCGCGGTGGTAATTTTTCCCGGCGTCTCCGTCATCTTTTCCACGCCGACTACCAGCACAGCGTCCATTTCGCCGCTGGCAATGGCCATAATGCCCTGACGCATAGCCGAGCCTGCCGAACCGCAGGCCGCCTCCAGTTTCACCGCTTCCACGCCAGGCTGGGGCAAATAGTCAGCCACCAGGGCCCCCAGGTGGCGCTGTTGGTTCAGCTCGCCGCTGGTCATATTGCTGACGTACATGCCGTCAATGCGTTCAACGCCGGCATCAGCCATTGCATTGCGCGCCGCCTCTACGGCCAGCTGGCGGATGGACAACTCCCAATGCTCGCGCACCGGAATTTGGCCTACACCTAAAATTGCAACTTCGCGCATAAAAACCTCTTTGATGATGCAGAATGTGGAATTCGGAATGCTGAATGCACGGTAACAACAGCTTTTCTAATGTCATTCTGAGCCGAGGGCGAAGAATCTCATTCGGCTAAGTTGAGATGCTTTACTTCGTTCATTAGATAATGTTCAATAGATGTTTGTTACGGTGTTTGGCATACATCCATTTCCAACAAATGATAAAAAACACCGGAGACCATGTTCAGCCTCCGGTATTTGAGTTTACCTAACTATTCTTTCAGAAACTATCAGGTTTGGCGGTTTACAGGTTTGCCAGGGCATCTTCTCATACTTGCACCTGCCTTTTGTCAAGGTGCTACTTCACTTCGATCAATTGGGTCCAGCCGTAGGGGTCTGCTTTACGGCCGAACTGAATGTCGGTTAGCTCCTGGTACATGCGGGTGGCTACGGGGCCCACCTGGTTGTTATTAATGATGTATTCCTGCTCCTTGTAGCCAAATTTGCCGACAGGCGCAATGACGGCGGCCGTTCCACAACCAAACACTTCACTGACTTTGCCAGATTTTATACCGGCTAGCATTTCGTGTACGTCCACGGGTTCTTCGGCCACTTCGTAGCCCAGGTCAGCCGCCAGGCGCAGCACCGACTTGCGCGTGACGCCGGGTAAAATGCTGCCAGTTAACGGCGGGGTGACAATCTTTTTGCCTTCGTAAACAAAATAGATATTCATGGCGCCTACCTCTTCCACGTAGCGCCCTTCGATGGCGTCGAGCCAGAGAACCTGGGAGTACCCTTTAGCTTTAGCCTGTTCGCCAATGAAGAGGCTGGCGGCATAATTGCCCCCGGTTTTGGCGTCACCGGTGCCGCCAATCACGGCGCGGCGGTAGGTGTCGGAGATGTAGACGGGCACGGGGTTGAACCCTTCTTTGAAGTAAGAACCGACAGGGCCGAGGATGACGAAGTGAATGTAGGTTTTGCTGGCATGGACGCCCAGGGCTGGATCGGAGGCGATCATGGTGGGGCGTATGTACAGAGTGCCTGGGGGATCAGGGACCCATTGGTGTTCCAGGGCGATAAGCTGCAAAATGGCTTCCAGGTGTCCCTCTTCGTCAACGGCAGGCATGGCCATGCGCCGGGCTGAGTTGTTAAAGCGCTTCATGTTTTCCCAAGGGCGGAAGAGGTTGATGTGGCCATCTGGACGGCGGTAGGCTTTCATGCCTTCGAAGATTTCCTGGGCATAATGGAATACGGCCGTTGCCGGATAGAGCGAGAAGGGTGCGTAAGGGCCAATTTTGGCATCATGCCACCCCTTTTCTGGCGAATAATGTTGGCTAAACATGCGGTTGGTGAACACGTTGCCAAAACCAAATTCTTTAGGAACGGGCTTTATCTCTGCCGGTTGAAGGGGAACGATCTGCACTTCCATCTAATGACTCCTTTGCTCATGGGAAATTGGAGGTTAAAGGTTGGCAGTTAAAGGCCTGCTAACCGCCAATTTATTGGTGTCGACGTTTCAGTTGACGGCGATTTTTTACCACTTTTGGTCAGTTTGCACAAACGGCCGTTCTGCCCTACACCTCTTGACGGCCGTACTCCTCATTGAGCCGCTGCCGGTACTCATCATAGTCCGTCAGCTTGCGTTCGTAAGCCTCACCCATCAACGGTGAAGAGATGAGGAAATCGGCCGTGGAACGATTGGAGGCGGTGGGAATATTCCAGACCACGGCGATACGCAGCAGCGCTTTCACATCCGGGTCGTGGGGCTGGGCATCCAGCGGATCCCAAAAGAAAATGAGGGCGTCAATTTTCCCCTCGGCAATTTTCGCCCCGAGCTGTTGGTCACCACCCAGAGGGCCGCTTTGCATTTTGGTAATAGGCAGGCCCAGCTCTTTCTCCAGCAGCCAGCCGGTTGTGCCTGTAGCGTACAATTTGTGACGCGTAAGCGCCTCGCGGTTATATTTAGCCCATTCCAGCAAGTCGTCCTTCTTGTGGTCGTGAGCCACCAGAGCAATGCTTTTGTGCACAGGAATAATTGCGGTTATGTTACTCATTAATTTTCCTCCAAAAAGGGCGCAAGCAGTAAGTGTGCAAGTGGCGATGCTTATTCACCCTTCTTCCTTCGAGTAGTCTAGCCGATGGTTGACTTTTGCGCATCCCCGCTTAACATTGCGGCATGGAACCAGTTATAGGGCGGGTTGGCCCTTTTTTGATTTACGGCTATACAGTGGCATTGGCGGGCAGCATGGGGCTGGGACTGGCCCTAACCCAGATTTTGACGCGCAGGGTTCCCCAATTTTCCCCTCTGGGAGGCTGGGTTGACGGCGCGCTGGCGGCGCTGGTTGGCGGGCTTCTGGGCGGGCGGGCCGGCTTTGTGACGGGTGAATGGGCCTATTTTGCGGAACGGCCGTCTCTCATCTGGCGGCTTGGGCAGGGAGGACTGAGCTATCATGGGGCGCTGGTTGGCGGAGTGATCGGATTGGGAATTTGGGCATTGGTGTGGGGGAAACGGCCGTTATTCGCTTACCTCCACCTTTTCGCCCCTGCTTTTGCTCTGATTAACGTGGGCGGCTGGTATGGCTGCTGGCTGGAAGGGTGTGCCTACGGCCAGGAAACCGTCTATACCGGGCAGTGGTGGCGCGACTGGCTGGCCGGCGACCTGCCCGACACCCTCGGCCTCTTTGCCCTGCGCTATCAGACGCAATTACTGGGAGCCCTGCTAGGATTGTTAGCCCTGGCCCTCACTATCAACGCCATCAGGAGCGGACGGGCAGTCGCCGCTTTTTGGGTCGCATTAGGCAGCGTCAGCATTGGTCACCTGCTGGTAAGCTTGCTGCGTGGCGACCTCGCGCCCCAACTAGCCGGCCTGCGCCTGGACACCTGGCTCAACGCATTGTTGACCGTCCTCTCCATGATACAATACCAGCGACAAAACAAACCAACTAACCAACCAACTAACCATCTATGAAATTAAAACTTGGACTGGCCCAAATTACCCCAAAACTCGGAGACGTAGAAGCCAACCTAGACCTGCACCTCCGCACCATTGAAGAAGCGTCGGAAAATGGCGTGGAACTGCTCATTTTTCCAGAACTTTCGCTGACTGGCTACCGCCTGCGTGACCTGGCCTTCAGCGTCGCTCTGAAACCTTCATACAAAGACCCCGTTTTTGCCAAACTGCTAGACGCCAGCCGCGACATGGACATTGTTGTAGGCTTTGTAGAGGCTGACAGGCGGCAAAAATTCTTCATTTCTGCCGCCTACCTTTCCGGCGGCGAAGTAGTGCATCTACATCGCAAGGTCTACCTGCCTACTTATGGCATGTTTGATGAAGGGCGCTATTTTGCCTGGGGCGATGCGGTGCGCGCTTTTGACACGCGTTTTGGCCGCGTAGGCATCCTCATTTGCGAGGATTTCTGGCACGTCAGCACCCCATACCTGCTCTGGCTGGATGGCGCAGATTTGCTCATTCTCACCTCGGCTTCGCCGGGGCGAGGCGTGGCCACAGAGCAAAAAATTGGCAGCGCCAAGTGGGTAGAACATATCAACCAGGCGTATGCCAGCATGTTCACCAATTTTGTCATCCACACCAATCGCACCGGTTTTGAAGATGGCGTAACGTTTTGGGGCGGTTCCACGGTGTTTGACCCGGAAGGGAACAAGATAGCCCAGGGGCCTTATTATGAGGAGGCGCTTGTGACCACCAAGCTGGATTTGAACCAGTTGCGCCGCACGCGGATCCGCCTGCCCCTGCTCCGCGATGAGCGGGTACGGTTAACAACGCGGGAGTTGGAGCGAATTTTAGGAAACGGGAAGTAGAGAATAGGGATTGGTATTTTGAGCTAACAGCTAATTGCCAGAGGATTTTTTATGAGTGATGAAAATTTGACGGGTTACGAAGTTCCAGAAGGGCATAAGTCGGGGTTTGTGGCGCTGGTGGGGCGGCCGAATGTGGGTAAGAGCACGCTGATGAACGCTTTTATGCAGCAGAAGATTGCCATCGTGACGCCGCGCCCGCAAACGACGCGGGTGCGCCAGTTGGGCATTCTCACCGACCCTCATTTTCAGATGGTGTTTATGGACACGCCGGGATTGATGCAGCCGCGCCACAAGCTGGATACGTTCATGGTGGAAACGGCCGTAGAAACCCTGCAAGAAGCTGACGTGATTTTGTGGCTGATAGATGCTGCCGAACCAGTGGGGCCAGGTGACGAAGCCATTGCCCGCCAGCTACAAGAGTTGGGTATGCCTACACCTATCATTTTGGCCATGAACAAAAGCGACTTGCTGACGGTGGAAGAGGTGCTGCCGCGCACCGAAGCGTACCGGGCGCTGTTGCCTGCTGCACAATGGATTTTGTTTTCGGCTACTGCGGGAAACGGCCGTGACGAACTGTTCCAAATGTTGGTAGATGCCTTACCTGAAGGGCCACGTTACTATCCCCCAGAGCAAATTACTGATATGTTCGTGCGTGATATTGCCGCCGAACTCATTCGCGAGCAGGTGATGCTGCAGCTACGGGATGAAGTGCCTTATGGCGTGGCCGTGCAAATAGACGAGTTCAAAGCGCGTGAAAATGACGTGACATATATCCATGCGACTATTTTCACCGAGCGTAACAGCCACAAACAGATTATAATAGGGGCTAAGGGAGTGCAGTTACGGGAGTTGGGGAGTGCTGCCCGCAAAGAGATTGAGGATTTAATTGGTGGAAAGGTTTTCCTGGAGCTATGGGTAAAAGTGGAACCCAAGTGGCGGCGCAATGAGCAGGCGCTAAAGCGATTGGGTTACAGTTCCCCTGGCTAAGTGTTTTGGAAACGGTTGTGTTGTGATGTGATGCAGCACCCGATGACCAAACGTCAGGAAAGGCTGGCACAGCAATACGTGCTGGCTTTTTTGCGTTGGGCGGTCAGTGGGTGGTGGATCCACAGGAGAATCTGATGAACGAGATATTTAATGATGCAGTTCAAGTATCAACAGCAGGCGTAAATCGGCGGGAGTTTTTGAAAATGGCGGGCATAACGGCCGTTGCCGCCACCGCCACAGGCGCTGGGTCGGCTGTACTGACCCACCAGGCTATCGCCCCGCCCCTCCCTCCGGCATCCCCTTTGGTAAATCCCGCGCCCAGCTTATCAGTGGGGCAAAGCGCTGCGGACCTGCTGGCCCAGCTTGCTTCTATGCGCGCTGAAAACCGCCGCCTGCAAGCGGAGCTATCGACTGCGCAGCAGCGGGTAAACGCCCAGGGAAGTACTTCAACCGAAGTCGTGCAGTTAGGGGCCGAATTGGATACTGCCAACGAGCAGGTGAGTGTCTTGGTGGGGCTGCTGGCACTCTATGAGCAAATGGATGAAATTGACGTGAAGGGTGTGTGGCGGGTGGGAGTCACGGCCGTTTCCAACAGTTTGGCGGATCTGGTTGCCGACATCCCCTGGCTGCAAAATGGTATTGCCGCCGGACAGCAAGCCTTGCAAGATATGGAAGCACACATTCCTTTGCTGCAAAACGGCCGTTTCTGGTTGGAGGACCATCGGAACAAGCTGCGTCGCTATTATGAGGGGGTCAAGTCGCTGCTGGAAACGGCCGTTGCTGCGGCAGGCCCCTTTATTGACATGCTCAATGCCTGGTTTCAGGACATCCTCAAGTGGCTGCCCTTTGGCCTGGGCACGCGAGCGGGAGAAATTATGCAATCTCTGGCCGATCTTTTGGGCGAAATTCCTTATACCCTCACGGGGCTAGACACAAATATCGCTCAGCCATTAGCCGTGTGGCTGGAGGAAGAGGAGGGTGGTGCGCCTTTGCAAGAAGCGCTCATTAATCCGCTGCGTAATGATGTTCTGCTAAAAGCTGATCAAGTAGCACAAAAAGCCCAACAGGTAGAGGGCGTGTATCAGAATGAGTTATTGCAGCAAGTGGAAACGGCCGTTGCCAGCCAGGAAATCATACGTGCTCTCATTCATAACTATCGTCAAGAACACGGAATTGTATAAAAAAAGAGGCTGCCCCCAAACAGTGGGGCAACCTCTTTTGCATTCAATTAACTTTATGCGGCTACCGAGGGAATATTACGCCTGTTGCTTCAACACCTGCGCTGGTGTGAACGTTGATGTGAAATGCGCCACTCTGCAAGCCGGCTAGAAATTCACGCTGAGTAATGCTAATCATGGGTCCAGTAAGCGTGCCAAAGACTTTCAGAACACCATCCTCCATTGTGCAGTCGCTACCGGCCGGCACTGAGGTGCCGCAAAGCGTGGCAATAATGCTGCCATCAGAGCTGTGAATGTGTGCGCCCCATGGTTGCTCACTGAGATTGCGCACGGACATCATGTAGTTAACACCATTCGGTGTAATGGCCACAATGGCCGTACCAGTAGCATTACCGTCAGGTCCAGCCGATAAAACTGCTTTGAATACCTGTTTATTAGCCAGAGTGGTTGCTGGTATTGCAAACAGCAAGAGAAAGACTATTGCCAATAAAAAAACTCGTGATTTCCTCATGTTTTTGTAACTCCTTTTCAATAACAAATATCGAAAGGCGCATTTAGGCAATTAGCAATCCAACTTCCTAATCCTTTCAAACTACATGTTAGCGTGTCTTGCTTACGCCAATTCTTGCTAATACTGTGCAGTTGAAGCCCTACGACTGAACAACAACGAGGGAGAGATCACTACTTTGTAATAACCTCTCCCTCGTGAGCATGCATGCAGGTCTATTTATAGCCTAACAGCCAACTTACAGTTTATTGATGGGGGAAAATTGTTCCAGTTGCTTCTACTCCTTGCGATGTATGCACGTTAACATAAAGTTCTCCGTTATTTAAAGCACTGAGAAATGCCGCCTGCGTCATACTGATGTCACGTCCAGTAAGCGTACCTTCCACACGCAAAAAACCATTTGACATTGTGCAAGTAGCTCCTGCACACAGAGTAGCAACAATGTTTCCGTCTGGTCCATGGATGTGAGCCCCCCACGGCTGCTCCGACAGACCGCTTACCTGCAAAACATAAGGCGCGCCGCTTGGGCTAGCACCAATAATCATTGCGCCGCGAGCCACGTCACCACGTAAGTTGGCTTTGAAAAGCTGTTTGCTGGCAAAAGTTGTGGCGGGTAGCGCAAGAAGTAACATCAGCAACGTCGCCCAAATTATTATTCGCTTATTTTTACTCATTTACCTTCTCCTTTTTGTCGATACAAAAAATTACCTACTGCATACCATCGTTGACGGTAAGGAAATGAGCTTTCATTCTCGCTAACAAACCTTGCGCACAACAATTGATGCAATGGGCATTATTGAGTCAGGTTCAAATTAGAATGGGTTGGCTTCATCCCCTGTCACCTTTTATGACGGGAAAATAAGGTAAATTGGAGGCTCCCAGAACCCAAATAGGGTTCACTAAGAAAAAGGAGCCCCCAAATGAACCAATTACAAGTATATCAACAATTGCGCCAAAAACTGGGCGCGTACCTTAACAAAGCCAACCCCTGGCAAATCGATAATCTGGCTCTGATGACCCAGTCCCTAGTCTTCAGCCCCAATTGCCATCTGAACAACCTGGCACTTTATCTACCCGTTGAGGGTCAACGGGAGAATCTGACGCAACGCCTGCGTCGCTGGCTCAAAAACCAGGCGGTGACTCAGGAAACTTGTTACCGACCGCTGGTTGCCAACTTGTTGCGGCATTGGCCCCAGCGGGAAATCAGCTTGGTCATGGACCGCACTGATTTGGGACGGGACTGGAGCATCCTGATGTTGAGCGTCGCCTATCGCCATCGTGCTCTGGCACTCACTTGGCAGATTTATCCTTTCGGTGGCACCGGCTATGAGCAGCAAGTGGCCTTGCTGGAGCAAGTAGCCCCCCTTTTACCGCCCCGGTCACACCATCGCATTACCTTTTACGGGGACAGCGAGTTTCGCGCCGTGGATTTGCAAATGTATTGCCGTGACCAGGGTTGGCACTGGTATCTTGGACTGAAATCAGACATTCTCTACTATCAGGCCGGGCAAGGGTGGCAACCGCTGCGGTCAATTCCCATGAAACGTGGCCAGCGACGCTATCTCCATGACATCGTCCTGACCAGGCGGCATCAGTTTGGGCCGGTACACCTACTGGTCGATTGGACTCAGAATCATGACCATGCCCGCTATTTTGTCTCCGAACAAATAACCAGTCGGCGCAGTTGGCGTCGCGGGCGGAAACGGTTCTGGATTGAGCCAGGGTTTCGGGATTGGAAAAGCTATGGCTTTGACCTGGAAGCCAGCAAACTTGATGACCCGGAACGGTTGGCTATTTTGTTGTTAAGCATGGCCACGGCCACCTTGTGGCTAACGGCACTGGGACAGTGGATTGTTGCCACTGACCGAGTATCTTTATTGATGGCTGACCATAAACGAGATTACAGTCTGTTTCGTCTGGGCCGTGACTATGCCCAGCGCGCCCTGATTTGTGATTGGCCCTTACCAATTGAGTTTATGGTACGACATTGACCTGGCTTTTTTCAGCCAGTCCCAGGCATTACGGGGTTGTGGTTGACTGAATTGCCCTGCTGCATAAGAAGGGAAAACCTATTCGGCACAATGACACCAGATGTCTGGGGACTGAATTGAACTTCGCGCTTACGGCTTTCAGGCCGATTGTGTGAAGTTTACTCAGCAATGCCTCCTGTCTGATGGGGTTGCTTCTGCATAAGAAGTGGCATTCGCACCTGTCTTGCCGGTCAATTTGTGTCGTTTACCAAGCTCAGTTTGGTTATTTGATTGTTTGTGACGCGAAGCCTTGTAAAAAAAGCAAAGCTACGCGGCTTTGTTAATGCCCCTTGTCCCAATTTGGGGTGACAGGGGATGAAATGGGTTGGCTCAACCTACTAAGGGTTAACTAGGGGCTTGTGTATATTCAGAAAGGAACAATCAAACCTACACAATCACCATTTGTAAGGCTTTGTTGGGCGGTGAATTTGTCACAGGCAACATACCTCATGTTGGTGGCTTATCTAGCGGCGGTGCAACGGCCAGAAAATCGTGGGCAAACCGCTCTGCATAGGTATGTAACAGATGTAAAATACGCTCTGCCTGGGGCGCAGCAATGACGATGCCGGCATGGTGTTTTTTGTGCAGCCTGAAAACCACTTCTGGCTCCTGGTAACCGGAAAGGTCAGGGTATTCTTGCCGGGCAAGGCAAACTAGCAGCCCAGAATAGTACCCCTTGTCTTGTGGGGTGGTGTAAGTTTCTTTGCGCACCAACGCCGTTTCCAATCTGGCCCATTCTCCCCATAAATTGATGCCGCTGGCCGCTTCCACCAGTTGCTCTATGTTTGCCCCGCCAACGCGGGCGGCCGTTTCCACAAAATAGAAACGGCCGTCTTCCTCACTCTTTAAAAACTCCGTATGCGATGCGCCATTTTGCAGTCCGAAAGCATTCAATAATTGTTGATTCAACGCCAGAAGCTGTTGGGCGTCAGCGTCTTCATCAGGCAGGCGGCGGGTGACAAAGACCCCTCCCTCATGAGCCACGCTCATGGGTGGTCTTCCATATTGATGGGGTACGGCGAAGACAACTTCACCCTGATAAACAATCGAGTCCACGTGATAAACTTGCCCAGGCAAAAACTGCTCCAGCAAGAAAAAGGATTGTTCGTCGCCAAGCTGGTCTAGCCAGCGCCAGACCTCCTCGCTGGAATGCACCTTTTTTATGCCCATAGCTCCCGCTTCGGAACGTGGTTTGAGCAGCCAGGGCGGATTGACTTGATTCATAAAGTCGCGCAGCCTGTCGTAGTTGAAAACGGCCGTAAATTTCGGTACGGCCAATCCATGAGTTTGAGCCTGCATTCGCATGGCTAATTTATCGCGGAAAAACCGGCTGGTTGACTCGCTCAAACCTTCCAAACGCAAATGTTCACGCAAATGAGCCGCCGTTTCTACATCATAGTCATCAAGGGGAACAATGCGGTCAATGGCCTCCCCCCGCATCAAATAACTGACGGCATACACAATATCAGGGCGTTTTACAAGGCTTGGCATGTAAAAAACTTCGTCAATGCTATCCCATGGCCATGGTTCGTTTTGAAGTTTTTCACGGGTGACAAGCAGGACCCGTGCACCTGCCTGTTTAGCTGCGCTCAAAAAAGAAGTGCCTTTAAAATAACTTGCCAGACATAAAATTGTTACAGAAGCGGTCGGAGACATTGAAAAATCCTTCGTTTAACCAGATTGAGTCAAGAAGATAAGAAAAAGCGCCGCTGCCAGCAGCACAACGCTCAGCATTAAGAGGATTAAGGGCCAATCCACAGGCTGCGGAGGTTGTTTATATGGGTGTTTGTATGCCGCTGCGGGGCCTTCCTTTTGGTGATTTAACCCATCTTGGGTCGGAACGGCTGTTTCCACCGTGGTAGCTTCCTCCAGTAAATTTGGCGTAATTTCTACGTCATCTGGTTTCTCCATGGCCGCAGAAAGAAATTGCACCAGGTCGTCGTCCAACGCAGGTTTCCGCCGGTTGGGGGCAACCTGGTCATTCCCAGCCTGCAAGCCCATTTCTTTTTTTACCTCAGGCGGCGCCATCCGCTGCACCCAAATCGGCAGCTCCCCTTGTGCCAGCCGTGCTGTTTCAGCGCGTTTCTTAATGTCGGCAAGGACAGGGGTCAGCGCTGGGCGTCCAATTTGGACGTCGAGGGGGTCCGAAACATTGTCAAATTCAACATCCACAACAATTTCCACGTCCCGCGCCAGCAGCTCATATTGCGCGTGTGCGGTATTAAAGATCAAATGGCCGCCAGCACGAATACGATCCCCATTATGGATTGTGGTTTCTTCCACAACCCGCCCACTCAAACAGCAGCGGATTGAGCAGTCACCTTCCGTTAAATCCAGCGACGCGGGAAAGGCGGTTCCCTTCACAATCATGGGTTCTTCTTCGTACACCAAATTGGAAACTGAGCCCTGAACAAAAACCAACCCCAGCGGTAATTGGGCGGGCAATTGCAAAGCCAGGCGGGTATTCAAATGGTTGACAGAGATATCCATTTTTTACTCATTGCATTCATAAGCAGCGTGCGGCTGTTTATTCTAATTAGACCCAAGAATGGGAAACGGCCGTACCGCGCATAACAACCTCAAAACTACTGTCTACATAATATTATAATACCTTCCGCAAACTGGGTATGAAACCAAAATGAATAGATTTTTCCCCTTCAACAATACATCACCCTTCGATTTGACGAACAAGATGCAACTCTATATACTATACGCTGCTCTAAAAACAGAGCCGCCGAGTTGGCGTGCTTACCAGAGCCATACACGGTAATAAAAATGCCGACGTAGCTCAATTGGCAGAGCAATGCTCTTGTAAAGCATAGGTTATGGGTTCAAGTCCCATCGTCGGCTTGAGTGGCGTGAGCAAATACCAATTATTTTTTACAATCAAAGTCACGGGTCAGTGTCCCGAGCGGCAAAGGGGGCGGACTGTAAATCCGCTGGCGACAGCCTTCGTAGGTTCGAGTCCTACCTGGCCCACTCAGCCAAGTTAAAAGCAGAAACAGGTAAACATTACCACGAAATGCCCACATAGCTCAGTCGGCAGAGCGCATTCTTGGTAAGAATGAGGTCATGGGTTCAAATCCCATTGTGGGCTTCCTGCCCCGTCTGTCAATAACCCTGGACAGCGGGGTATTCTTATGATAGGCAATAGTTTTGGCATTTGCACTTCAAAAAATGTGCAATAAACAAAAAACGGTAGAGGTTACAAAAAATGGCGAAAGAAAAATTTGTACGTGAAAAGCCCCATGTCAACGTCGGGACCATCGGTCACATCGACCATGGGAAAACCACCCTGACGGCCGCAATCACCAAAACCCTGTCGCTGAAAGGTCTGGCAGACTTCTCTGCCTTCGACCAGATCGACAACGCGCCCGAAGAAAAAGAGCGCGGGATTACGATTGCCATCTCCCATGTCGAGTACCAGACCGAAAACCGGCACTATGCCCACGTGGACTGCCCTGGACATCGGGACTACATCAAAAACATGATTACCGGCGCCGCCCAGATGGACGGAGCCATTCTGGTAGTCGCCGCCCCCGACGGACCCATGCCCCAAACGCGGGAACACGTCCTGCTCGCCCGTCAGGTAGAAGTGCCGGCCATGGTGATCTTCCTGAACAAATGCGACATGATGGACGATGAAGAGCTGCTGGAGCTGGTGGAGCTAGAGCTGCGCGAGCTGCTAGACAGCTACGAATTTCCTGGGGACGAAACACCCATTGTGCGCGGCAGCGCGCTGCAAGCCCTGGAGTGCGAGAGCAGCGACCCCGACGCCCCGGAATACGCCCCCATTTGGGAGCTGATGCGCGTGGTGGACGAGTACGTACCGACTCCTGAGCGCGAGACCGACAAACCCTTCCTGATGTCCGTGGAAGACGTCTTCAGCATCAAGGGGCGCGGGACGGTAGTCACCGGCCGTGTCGACCGCGGGACCATGACCCCCAACACCGAAGTGGAAATCGTGGGGCTGAAGGACGACATCCGCAAGGTGGTCGTGACCTCCATGGAGATGTTCCACAAGGTCCTGGACAAGGTCGAAGCAGGGGACAATGCTGGTTTGCTGCTGCGCGGTGTAGGCCGGGACGAAGTAGAGCGCGGGCAGGTATTGGCCAAGCCGGGCAGCATCACCCCGCACACGGAGTTCATGAGCGAAGTGTACGTGCTGCGCAAAGATGAAGGTGGGCGGCACAAGGCATTCTTCCCTGGGTATCGTCCGCAGTTCTACATTCGGACGATGGATGTGACGGGAGAGATCACGCTGCCGGAAGGGGTAGAGATGGTGATGCCAGGGGACAATGTGAACCTGATAGTGAGGTTGATTACACCGGTAGCTCTGGAAGAAGGGCAGCGATTCGCAATTCGTGAAGGTGGGTTGACGGTAGGTGCTGGGGTTATTACCAAAATCCTGGCGTAACAAAATGAGAAAATGATTGTAGGGGTGTTCATTCTTATAGTGCACCCCTACAATGAGGTTTGATATGGCAAAAAAAGCAGTACGCACAGTTGTCACGCTGGCATGTACAGAATGCAAAGAGCGGAATTATACGACACAAAAAAACCGGCGAAATGATCCCGGACGTCTAGAGTTGAACAAATTCTGTCCTCGCTGTCGGCAATATAGACTACATCGAGAAACACGCTAACCTGTGTATTATGAGTTGTGTAGGGGGTTAGCTCAATTGGCAGAGCGACGGTCTCCAAAACCGTAGGTTGCGGGTTCGATTCCTGCACCCCCTGTTTATTTCTATTTAAAGGAAGTTAGTAAAGTGGCCGATAGCGAAAAAGAAACAAAAAACGGCGCAGCAAAAAAGTCAGCCGCAAAAAAGAAAATTGCAGGTCAACCGAACCCTATAAGTCGATATTTCCGAGAAACGCGAGGAGAACTGCGCAAGGTAACTTGGCCAACACGGGAAGAGTCCTGGCGTCTAACAGCTATCGTTATGGCTGTCTCGCTGGCCTTTTCAATTTTTTTGTGGGTCTTTGATACCTTCTTCTCGAATTCTGTTAAACTATTAATTGATCAGTTAATTCTTTAATGAGCCTTAACCAAGTGCAACATCACGGTTTTTACGTTTTGCCTAAATGGATTTTGTAATGAGTGACCAGGAAAAAGAAAAAGCGCCACAAAAGGAAAATAAAGTCTCTTTGTTTGATGTGGATGATGACTTTGTTTTAGGTAACGAAGAGAGCGCAACGTCTGAAGACGGCCGTTCCTGGTATGTTGTTCATTGCTATGCTGGTTATGAGAACAAAGTGCGGCATAGTATTGAGCAGCGCATCGAAACCATGGGCATGCAAGATAAAATCTTTGATGTTGTGGTGCCAACTGAAGAAGAGATTGAAATAAAAGATGGCAAGCGGCGCACAGTTGAACGCCGTGTTTTTCCAGGCTATATCCTGGTTCAGCTAATCATGAGTGAGGACTCCTGGTACGTTGTACGTAACACGCCTGGAGTAACCGGTTTTGTGGGCATGGGAAATGATCCTACCCCACTGCGCGAAGAAGAAGTCGCCAAGATTTTGAACCGCATGGAAGCTGAAGCGCCTAAAGTGAAGTTTGATTTCCAAATTGGTGAAAAGGTTCGTATTGGAACCGGCCCCTTTGCCGACTTCATTGGAACGGTTTCCGAGATTGACATTGATCGCGCTAAAGTGCGGGTAATGGTATCCTTCTTTGGTCGGGAAACACCGGTTGAACTTGACTTTTTGCACGTAGAAAAAGTTTAAATTTGTGACTTAATGTGGACAAAAGGATGAGAGCAGACCCTGCCCCTCATCCTTTCATGTTCTTAGAGAACTTATTGTTTTGGAGGAGCCTAAAAGGCGTTTGGACTCCCGGAGTGTAAAATGGCAAAAAAAGTAAAAGCTGTAGTTAAGATCCAAATTCAGGGCGGTAAAGCCAATCCAGCACCCCCCGTAGGTACTGCTTTAGGCCCCCACGGCATAAATTTGATGCAATTTTGCAAAGAATACAACGCAAAAACATCAAACATGGTTGGGCAAGTTGTCCCAGTAGAAGTTACAGTCTTTCAGGACGGCAGCTTCACCTTTATTCTCAAAACACCACCTGCTGCAGATTTGCTGAAGAAGGCCGCTGGCGTAAAAAGCGGTTCTCCTGTGCCAAATCGCGATAAAGTAGGTCGTGTAACTCCTGCCCAAGTGCGGGAGATTGCAGAAGTAAAAATGAAGGATCTAAATGCCCGAGATGTGGAGGCCGCTATGAAAATTATTGCTGGCACCGCACGCAGTATGGGCATCAAAGTTACAGACTAATTATTCAAGTTAAAGTGGGAGAATCCAACGAGATTCGTTATTACCACAAGGAGTTATCATGCCAAAAAGAGGACGTAAATATCAAGAAGCTGCAGCGAAATTTGACCGCGACAAGCTCTATTCACGGGTAGAGGCTGTTAAGCTTTTAAAAGAAACTGTAACAACCAAATTTGACCCAACAGTAGAAGTGCATTTTCGCCTTGGTGTAGATCCACGTCATGCGGACCAGCAGGTGCGCGATGTGGTTGTCTTACCGCACGGTCTAGGAAAAACTGTGCGAATCCTGGTATTTGCCGAAGGTGAAGATGCGCGGCTGGCGGAAGAGGCCGGGGCAGACATCATCGCTGATGATGAAGTCATCAAAAAAATTCAGGGTGGTTGGGTCGACTTTGATGTAGCGATTGCTGTACCTGCGATGATGGGTAAAGTTGGGCGTTTGGGCCGGATATTAGGGCCGCGTGGTTTAATGCCCAACCCAAGAGCTGGCACCGTTGCAGCAGGCCCCGATTTGCCCAGTCTGATCCAGGAAGCAAAAGCAGGTCGTGTGGAATTCCGTGTTGATCGCACGGCCAATATTCACGCACCATTTGGCAAAGCAAGTTTTACTGAGGACCAGCTGCTGGAAAATTTGCAAACCATTATTGAAGCAATTAAGCGTGCCCGTCCAGCTTCTACCAAAGGTACCTATGTACGGCGAATTGTTGTAGCCAACACCATGGGTCCTGGGATTCGTCTGGACACAACGGAAGCAATGCTATAGAATTCCCTGCTTCTAAAAAACAATTTAACAAACTACATTAATTCAACAATCTTTCTACTTAAGACAGTTGGTTTCAACACAGTGTGTTGAATTAAAAATGCCAACCGAGGTGGGGATAAAGTGAAATACATGGCTTGGAAGAAATTTTTCTTCTTCCTAATATGCCCTTTGTGTTTATAAATCCTCGGGTCGGTAGGCTCGAGGATTTTTTATTGCAAATAATGTGCGATGTAATTATTCCCAAAAGGAGGTGATAGCTTTTGGCTATTTCTAAAGCACGCAAAGATGAATTAGTAGCCCAGTACATGGAATTAATTGAGCGTAGCCGTGCAATTTATATAACTGAATACACGGGTATGAACGTAAAAACCATGGATGAGCTGCGAAATAAGGTGTACGAAGTTGATGGCGAATACCATGTAACGAAAAATACCTTGCTGAAGTATGCACTGGAATCGTCTGATATGCCTGTGCCCGAGGAGCTTCTGGTAGGGCAGGTTGCAACCGGTTTTGCTCTTGGTGAAGCACCTGCCTTAGCAAAGGCATTAGCTGATTTTGCAGACAGTAATGATACGCTGACGCTGCGTGGCGGCGTCATGGGATCTAATTTATTGTCTGCGGCGGAAGTGGAAGCACTGGCGAAACTGCCGTCTTTGGAACAGCTTCGCGCTCAGATTATTGGCTTAATCAGTGCGCCAGCACAGAATATTGTTTCGGTTGTTGCCAGTGGTATGCGGCAAATTGTCAACGTCATTGACGCCTATGCAAAAAGCGAAGACGACGCGGCTGAGGTTGCAGCTTAAAATTTTTAATTTTTAATACTTAGAAAGTCTGGAGGATATTTCAATGGCTAACCTGGATAAAATTGTTGAAGAACTGAGCGAACTCACTCTGTTAGAGGCCGCTGAGTTAACGAAAATGTTGGAGGAGAAGTGGGGCGTGAGCGCTGCTGCTCCTATGGCAATGGGTATGATGCCGATGGGCGGCATGCCTGGGGCAGAGGCTGCGGCTGAAGAAGAAAAGACCGAGTTTGATGTTGTTTTGAAAGACATCGGTCCCAAGAAGATCAATGTGATTAAGGAAGTTCGCGCTTTAACTGGCTTGGGTTTGAAAGAAGCCAAGGAAGTTGTCGACAACCTAGGCACACTTATGGAAGCTGCAAGCAAGGAAACAGCACAGGAAGCAAAAGAAAAGCTGGAAGCTGTTGGTGCTGTAGTAGAGATCAAGTAATTTTGGGTTCATTGCACATTTGCAAAAAAAGGCCTCCGCTTGCTGCGGCTGGCCTTTTTTTGTTAGGAAGTGATAGTGATTATGGTGTCTCTGCTTTTGGCGTCTCAGTCGCCGCGGCGACGAGAATTGATTGCGTTGCTAGGGCATATGTATCGGGTAACCATTGCCGGGGTTGACGAGGATTTGGTGTGGGATGCAGACCCGGCGGTGAATACGCAAGAGACAGCACGGTTAAAAGCCCGCGCCGTTGCCGAAAAAGTGACCAACGACCATGCAGACCAAGTTGTTGTGGTGGCAGCAGATACGACGGTTGCTGTGAACGGCCGTTTACTGGGTAAGCCAGCCACACCAGAAGAAGCAACCACCATGCTCAAGCTGCTGCGGGGGCGAGCCCATCAAGTCCATACGGGCCTCACCCTGATTGACACCTGCAATCACCGCGAATGGGCCGGCGTGCAAACTTCTGTGGTTACCATGCGTGATTATTCCGATACCGAAATTGCTGCTTATGTTGCCAGCGGCGACCCGCTGGACAAGGCCGGCGCTTACGGCATTCAACATCCGGTTTTCAAACCTGTTGCCCGCCTGGAAGGTTGTTTTACAGGGGTCATGGGCTTGTCTGTGTGCCACCTGATTCAGGCACTACAAAGTTGGGGCATATCCACACTTGCGCAGGAAACGGCCGTTTCCCTGGCCCATCGTCACTACCCCTGCCCTCTTCTGGAAACCATTCGCCCCTGGTTGGTAAAATAGCCCAAAATTCATGCTCGTTCTTTACCCCAACCCGTGTTAAAATGTTTGACATAAGCCTTCATGTACAGTAGTTAAGTTGCGTACAAAGGAGTGGGAATGATGGATTCTAGACTGCAAGAAGCAATTGGTGCTGCCCGAGCTGGCGAGACGCGAACTGCCCAACAATTATTGACAGACGTACTAAAAGATGACCCGGCGCAAGTCCAGGCATGGTTTTTACTTAGCCATCTTGTGGAGTCACCCCAAAAGCAGCAAGCTTATCTGGGCAAAGTGTTGGCCCTTGATCCGGGTCATGAGCAAGCCCGCCAACGGTTTGCCCTCCTGCGCAGCGGTCAAACGGGTGGCGCCGCCCAGGCAGCTCCCATTAAACCTGCAGCCCGAGTAGCCGATGCCGAACTGGACGTGGTGGTTCAAGCCGAAGGGGACACTTTACCAGAATGGATGGCTGAAGATGCGGAACTGGTGCAGGTGGATACGGCCGTTCCCACCCTTGAAGCCGCAGCCGCACAAACAACCGCTCCTGAAGAGCTGCCCGATTGGTTACAAGAATCCGTGAGTGACGAATTTTTGGGCACTCCCCCTCCTGCGGAAGACGCGGGTCTTCGTGGGCAAACCCAGCGTACGCTTCCCGTACAACCAGCCAAACCGCAGAAAGCGCAGCAGCAGCTCGACAATCAGGCTGCGCTCAGGCGCTGGAATCTAGTTTTGCTGACGTTGGGCATTTTCACCATTATTGTGCTCATTTTGTTGATAAATGCTTTAATGAATTCCTTCTAACCCCTCTACTCGTTCAACAATTATGTAAAGAAAAAGGCCTCCCGAAATGGAGGCCTTTCTTTTTACCTATCCCAGACTCTTGAAAACCGTTTGCAACTGCCTGATTTGGCAATGGGCGCCCAAAAACCGCCGCTGCCTTCTTTGCGCTGTCATGAGCGCAAAGCTCATCAGTGGCGCCCCCTGCATGGTGCGTTTATTTATGCTCCACCATCTTCGCCACCGTCACTCCATCGCCCCCTTCTCCATCTTTGCCTTCTTCCCAGGAAGCCACGTGGCTGTTTTTGCTTAACGCCTTGCGCACCGCCTGGCGCAGCCGCCCCGTACCCTTGCCGTGAATGATGCGCACCCAAGGCATGCGCGCCAGAAAGGCTGAGTCCAGGTAAGCGATAAGCTCATTTAGCCCTTCGTCCACCCGCTTGCCGCGAATGTCCAGCTCCATGCCCGGAGACTGGCTCATAGGCACGGAAACACTCTCTTCCTCCACCTCTTCTGTATCGGACGGCCGTTCCTTAAACTCCAGGTCGTCAAAACCGGCGCGCATTTGCAGCCGCCCTACCAGCACCAAAGCCTCTTTCTTGCTCATAGAGAGAATCTCGCCCCGCGTATTGAGCGTCTTCACCAGCACAATGTCTCCCACTTCCAGCTTTTTCGTGCGCGGTTTGGGCTCGTCAGGCCGATCGATAGGTGGCGGTATGGACTCAGCCAGGCTAAGCTCTACCTCTTCCGCCTGCTTGCCAATCTTCTTTACGGCCGTTACCGACGCCGCGTCCTTCAACAACCGCCGCAGCCGCTTCACCTCCTGCTTCACCTCTTCCAGCTCCGCCTGCACGTCTGCCCGCGCTTCGGCCAAAATCTGGCGGCGCTCCTCCTCAATGTTGGCCAGGCGCTCATTGAGCTCCGTCCGCGCGCGTTCCGCCTGCCGCAGGGCCAGGTGCGTGCCCGCCTGCTCCGACTCCATCTTCTCCCGCAGCTCATAGATGGATTCCAGCATATCTTCCGCTTCCCGGCTGTCCGTACCCACCAGGCGCATGGCATCCCCCAAAATCGTCTCATCCAATCCCAGGCGGCGAGCAATGGCAAAGGCGTTCGAGCGTCCGGGTATGCCAATGCTCATCTCAAATGTGGGCGCCAATGTTTCCACGTCAAACAGCAGCGAGGCGTTGGTTGCCCCCGTCGTCTGGCTGGCATACACCTTCAACTCCGGGTAATGAGTGGCGATAAAGGTCGTCGCCCCCTTGTCCCGCAAGAAATTGGTGATGGACTGCGCCAGGGCCGCCCCTTCGCTGGGATCTGTTCCCGAGCCTAACTCGTCTAGAAGCACCAAGGACCGGGCATTTACCTTGGCCAAAATACGCACAATGTTAGTCAAATGAGCGCTGAAGGTAGACAGGCTTTGCTCAATGGACTGCTCATCACCAATGTCGGCAAACACGTCCTGGAAAATAGTCAACCGCGCTTCTACCGCCGGCAGATGCAGCCCTGCCTGCGCCATCAGGGCCATCAAGCCCATGGTTTTCAGACTGACGGTCTTGCCACCGGTATTTGGCCCGGTGATAAGCACAATAAAGGTCTCTTCGTCCAGGGTAAGGTCGGTTGGGACCACCATTTCCGGATTGAGCAACGGATGGCGCGCGCCCTTAATCCACACGGTAGACCCAGGGTGCAAATTGGGCGGCGGCGGCGTCCACTTGGCCCGTTCGTTGGCGTGTTTAGGCGGGCGCGGCGGCGCAAATTCGCGCCAATCCACAAAAATGGGGGCCACGCCATCTAGACGCTGGGCATAGCGCCCCCGGGCAAAAATGAGGTCCAGCTCGGCCATGCGGTCCACAATGCGCTTGATGGCGTCGCCCTGTTCGGCAACTTTGGCCGACAGTTCGCGCAATATGCGGTTGATTTCTTCCTGCTCCTGCAAATAGAGGCCGCGATATTCGTTATTGAGGTCCACAGTAGCCATAGGTTCCACCCACAGGGTAGCCCCGCTGCCGCTGTGATCGTGCACAATGCCCTGGATGCGCCCTTTGGCGTCGGCGCGCAGAGGCACCACGTAACGGCCGTTGCGCATGGTCACGATAGGTTCTTGCAAAAAGCGGTTCAGGTCACTGTTCAGAATACGCTGCAGCTTGTCCTGGATACGGCCGTGGACCATCTGCTGCTCTTGCCGCACCCGTGCCAGCTTTGGGCTGGCGCTGTCCAGCACATCCCCCCGCTCGTCCAGCGTGGTGCTAATGGCCGCCACCAGGCCCGGACACTCCTCAACCAGCTCCGCAATGTCTGCCAGGTTAGGATACTCATCCCGCAGTTTTAGCAACTGCCGTTTCAGCGTACGTGACGCTTCCAGCGTTGCCTTGACGTTCAGCAAATCTTCCGCCGGCAGCGTAAAGCCACGAAAAGAATTGTCCACCGCCTGGCGCACGTCTCGCGTGCCCCCCAGGGTAATGTTGGTGTGAATGTCCAGCAACTGCATCGCCTCTTGCGTTTGCGCCTGCCACAGCTCCGCCTCAAGCTGCTCTGTAGTCGGGCGCAGTTGGCGCACCAGCTCTTCGCCACCGCTAAAGCTGGTGTAGCCCGCCAGAATATTGAGGATTTTGTTGAATTCCAGAGTTCGTAATGATTTTTCGTCCATCAGATCACGTGTGCACGTTTGCAAGTCAGCATCAATGTCATTCGAATACAGTGCTAAAGAAGTTTTTCAATAACAGGGAGGCCCGAGCCTGTCGAGGACTGGACTTCGACAAGTACACTCCTCATTTCGAATGCTTATTTAGCAAGGTACTAACTTGCAACAGCATTTCTTCGTCAAATAGCCGGAAATCCCCGGCGCATCTTCTTTTGCAAAGCTGCCAGGTTTGGGGTCAAATTCGGGTAGCGGACACTCAGTATACCTGATTTCGCCGTAAAATGTACAAATCTTCCAGACCTGCGAGGTTTGCGACCAGAGGTCGCCTGGAAACCTCGCAGGTCTAAAGAGAGCAAGATAAATATGCGCGACATATTACCCACAATTGAACAATGGCAGGCGGCAGGCAAAGCCGTGGCGCTGGCTACGGTAGTGCAAACCTGGGGCTCTTCCCCGCGGCAGGCCGGAGCAAAGATGGCCCTCACGGCCGAAAACGACATCGTCGGCTCCGTCAGCGGCGGCTGCGTGGAAGGCGCCGTCATCGAGGCGGGCAAGGAAACGCTGGCAGGCAGTGCGCCGCAGCTCTTACACTTTGGCGTGGCCGACGATACGGCCTGGGACGTGGGGCTGGCCTGCGGCGGTTCCATCAGCGTGTGGGTAGAACGGCTGGACGAGGTGGTATTCCCTTTTCTTCGCCAGCATGTACACGACGAAACGGCCGTTACCAGTGTCACCCTCCTCCGCGGGCCAGAAGCGGGGCGCAAGCTGGCCTTTGACCGCGCCGGGCAGCAGGTGGGGGATTTGGGGGCGTGGACGGAAACGGCCGTTGCTCACGCCCAAACCCTGACCTCCTCGCAACGCATCACCCTGGCCGAAGGTGTGGAGGCCTTTGTGGACGTGCTGCAACCCGCCCCACTGCTGGTGCTGGTAGGCGGCGTACACATTGCTGTGGCTCTGGCGGCCTTTGCAAAAACCCTGGGTTGGCGCACGGTGGTCATTGACCCGCGCCGTGCCTTTGGCAGCACCGCCCGCTTCCCCCACGTGGACCGTCTCATCCAGGCCTGGCCAGAGAAGGCATTGGCAGAGGTAGTGTTGGGACCAGAAACGGCCGTGGCCCTCCTCTCCCACGATCCCAAAATAGACGACCCCGCCCTCCAAGTGCTGCTGCGCAGTGAGGTAGGCTACATCGGCGCGCTGGGCAGCCGCAAAACCCACGCCAAACGCGTCGCCCGCCTGCAAGACATGGGCTTCGACGACGACACCATTGCGCAGATCCACGCCCCCATTGGCCTGGACATCAGCGCCAAAACGCCGGAGGAAATCGCGCTCTCCATCATGGCCGAAATTGTGCAGAGCGAGAGATTGGAAACTGGAGAATAGAGATTGGCTGGTTGACCTCTTCGCCCTTCACCTACCTATCTTCTCCTCCGTGGCGCGCCAATGCCGACCACATGCTGAAAAGCATAGCCACACAAATGGCCAAAGCCGCCTCTTGTCTACATAAGATCACAAATGTGCCGCCAGCAATCCGCCGCCGGGGGTGGGCCAGTTAAGAAGCTTTCACTATTTACATTATTCGGTTGCCGTCATGCTCCCCAAAATTACTTCGGCTGCTTGCAGACATTCAGGCAGGGGGATCTGCACTAAAAAGCAAGTGTAGGATTCGGCGACGGCCGTACAATAATTAACAAAGCGTAGCTCCCCCTCTTGGCTGGCACGAAAAACCTCATACCCCACTCTGTCAATGGTTTCGTAGCTGTTTTCCACTACCCAGTCGTCAGGCAGTCCCATACCGGCTGAGGGTGTGATGGTGCAGCTTGACAACTGGCGATGGCTGAGATGGGATTCGGGCTGGTTGGCGGTTGGCGGCAGCAGTTCCCAGGCAGCCGAGTCGAACTCCAGGTTGAATTGGGGGGCGTTGGGATCACCTGGGCTGGCGTAGGTGGCACGGCTACTCCAGACGCCAGGTCTGCCTGTGGGTTCGGGTAGCATGGTAGGATTGGGTGGCGGGCTAGCTATTTGTGGAGGGAAGGCCGTTTCCGTCACAACGGTTTCCAGCGGCAAAACCGGTTCAACAGCGGTTACCACCGGGCTGCCCACAAGCTGAAAATCATACCCACCCAAATGGCCGAAGCCGCCGTCGGTTTCAAAACGGCCGCACACACGAACCCGGCAGAACGTCATCGGGGGCAGGCCGGTGGTGAAGCAGTCGCTTTCGCCTTCCGGCGTCACATTTTCTAGCCAGATGACTGGTTCAGTCAGGTAAACTGCGCCGTCGCGCTCGATAGTACCCGCGGCAATTACTGACGCTTCAAAGCCGGAAACGGCCGTTCCTTCCGTACACACGTCCTGGTTGGCATAATTTTCCGGATTCGCCATCAGATCGGTAGAGGGCACAACAATAGATTGTGGTTTATTCTGTTGGCACGATGCCAAATAGAGCATCAAGCAGCACAGCAGAACAAAATATTTGCTCATTTTTCCTCCGTCATAACGACGTTAAGGTTGTACCCGCCATTTGGACGCCACAAATAAAAAAGTGAATGCGGCCGCCAGCAGCCCAAAAGGTAGCGCGAAGTAAACGCCATACATTCCCAGACCAGAACCGGATAACAAGATGCTTAACACGGTTAATGAGCCGTAGACCACGCCCCCTACCAACAAAAACATCGCCAAAACAATCGCCGCCCCTTTGATAACGAGACGCTTTGTCACTGCTGTTTTGCGGTTGTTCCACCAATGACGGCCTATGAAAATGGCATAAAGCACGCTCCAGAGAATGATCAACTGCATGAGAAACATGCCTAAATACAAGGGGTTGAAAATGGACAACGCCAACAGCACAATTGCCGGGATCCAATAGCCGTCAGGTTCAGCAACGCCTAACATGAGCATGGGCATGACAGCCATACAAAATGCAGCCAACCGCACGGCCGTTCTCATCTCATAAGACACCACTTTTTGGGTGAAATACCACACAGGAAACGCAAAAAACAGGAGGGCGACGGGCGGCACACAAATCAAGAGCAGTCGTGATAACTCATGTATATTGTTGAGGTTCATGTTTTCCTCCATTTCACCAATGCCACCAGCGGGCCAGCAGCGCCTCGTGGTCGGGCGAACCGGGCTGGGGGCCGTGCAGCACGGCGTGGATAAAGGGTTCGGGCGGCAGGTAGCTGTGCTCCAGAACGTAATGGAGAATGAGGGCGGGGGCGGCGTATACGGCCGTCTCTCCCGCCACCCGTATCTCACCACAGCCAATCCCGGCCAGGTGCGCCTCCGCGCCAAACCGGTCGGCGCTCTCGGCCGCCCACTGCTCGTCGTTCACGTTACAAAATTCACACGCATGGTAGCCCCTGAACAGGCGCACGAGATATTTGTCCAGGCAAAAATTGCGCAATTTGGTGCAGAATTCGGCCGTTGTTTTCCCCTGGTTAAAGGGAAACTCACGGCTGAGCCAGCCGACGTTGCGCGCGTCCAGCGGCCCATCCCAGCAATATTCATAAGAGGTCAGGTCGGGATAGTAGGCCATTTTGTTATCTCCTGGTTACGCCAACCGCCTGCGCCGCCGGATGAGGAATAGGGCAATAACTGCTGCCAGCACTAAACCGGCGACACCTAGCCCCAGCCAGAGAACGGTTGGTTTGGAAACGGCCGTGGTCTCAATCGTTGTGCTGACGCGGTCCATGATTGGCGGCGAAATTGGATCATGGCCGACGGCAGCGACGATTTCTTCAATATGGTTTTGGTACGGTTCTGTCCACGCGATGTACCGATAGGCGTCACCGGAAACGAGATGAACGGTTTCGACGCCAGCCGGCGGTGCTTCGAGAAACAAGATAACATTCTCAGCGGCGGAAGGGTTCGTGAACTCACCGTTCCACATACCGAAATTTACCTGAATGAGAGCCGGTCCCTCCCCCTTGTACCAGCGCCGTACCGACATTTCTGCAATCCCCTGGTAGATATAGGTGTCACCACTCTCCTGATCTTCTGAGAGTTGCAGCGTACCTTCAACCACGGCGGCGGCGGATATTGCCAGCTTTGCCAGCGTTGGTGGTGGCGGATCTATCACAGGATCGTACGTTGGGTTGATGTGATAGGTGACGGTCACGGGAACTACGTGCACCACTCTGTCGACAAACATTACCATGCGTGTTTTATAGGGTGGCGGCGGCTCTTGCGTGATTTCCCCTTCCCCGTCCCGGTTAAAGCGATGAGCGTCCAGGAAAATGGACGCCCGGACGGTGGTTGCCCGACGCTCTTCTAGCAATGTGCTGTGTTCCCGAATGAATTCTTCACTCAGCCTGGAGCCTGTGCGGAACTCCGTGGTTGGAATGGGACCTCTGTCCAATAGAAAAACCGGTGTGTCGCCACCATTGCGGAAAACCAGTTCGCCCAGCGCCGTCTCCTCGTACCGGGTGGTGATGAAAAAGAGGTTTTCCGGCAGGGCGGTTCCATCAATTGTATACTCTTGCTTGAACCACCAGTTTGGCTCGGGAATCCATTCGTCAGCGGCGCTGTTTTGAATAGCTGTGAAGAGACCCATGATGATAAACAGCAATGTCAGGAAAAGTTTTTGTTTGCGAATCATCGTAACCTCCTCTATTTATCTTTATTCCTCCGGGAGGCTGCAAATAGCGGTAATCATACGCAAAACTTCCCGGAGGACTTTAATGATTAGACCAACCTAGAGCGGCGCATGGGCTGCATTTTGCGGTAGGTGAGGCAGCGCCACAGCCATTCCATGGGTCCAAAGCGGTAGCGTTTGAGCCACCAATTGCTAAAAGGAATTTGCAGCAGAAAGATAACGGCCGTTAACAACAACCCCTCTGCCTGCCCGATACGGCCGTAAAGCCCAAGACCATAGCCGTAAAACAACGTCACGCATATCAGTGATTGCAGCAGATAGTTGGTCAGCGCCATGCGGCCGACCGGGGCCAGCCGCGATATAAAGGGTACGCGGGGCGCCAGCAGCGCCAGCAGCGCCAGATATGCCATTGCCAGCGCCGGCGCGCCAAACGTTTGCCCCGTCACTGAAACCATGATCGACAGCGATGGCTCGTTCCGGCTGCCCAGCTCCCCAAATGCCACATACAGCAGGTTGCCAGTCAGCCCGATGACCAATCCCCAAACCAGTATTTTGCGCAGGCGGCTTTTGTCATTCGGCAAAGTTTCGTGCAGCCGTCGCTTGCCCGCGTACAGCCCCAACACAAACATCGCCAGCACGTTAGAGGCCATAAACGGCCAAACCGAGTACATATAATTCATGTCTGTGATCCGCTGCCGGGTTATTTCGGCGAATGTGCCAGTGGCATAAACCTGGTTGGCCGTATCGCTGGCGGCATCCAAGATGCGTACCTGTTCACGAAAAACTTCAGCCATCATCGCTTCTCCACCGGGAGCGGTTTTGCTCAACTCGACCAAGCCCCACAGCGCGCCGTTCAGCACCAGGGGGATGATGAGCAGGATAAAGAACCAGATGAGCAGGGTTTTGGGGCGGCGATTGCGGAAGAAGAACAGCAGGATGATGCCCAGCAGCGAGTAGAGGAGCAGAATGTCGCCCACCCAGAAGAGGTAAGCGTGGATAAGGCCGAAGGCCAGCAAAACGAGGAGGCGGCGCACGTAGAGGGGGAAGAAACGGCCGTTGCGCTCCTCAATTCGCTGCTGCTGAATGGCAAAGCCCAGGCCGAATAGAAAGGCAAATATTGAGTAAAACTTGCCTTCGCCGAAAAAAGCGATGAACCAGCGCGCCAACTGGTCAACGGTGCCGGTCGCTTCGATGCCGATGGCCACGCTTTGGATGGCGTGGTTAAACAGTTCCATGTTGACGACCAGGATGCCAAAGATGGCAAACCCACGCCAGATGTCGATGATTTGAATCCGTTGTCCCGGTTGTACCGGTGCTGTGATGTTATTCATGGGATCCTCCTTATAGGACCCAAAGGGTTTTGGAAACCCTTTGGGTCTTTGGTAAAACACTCATGGTCCGTAAATCAGCGGCGTAACGACGAGGAAGCGGTCTGCCGACACCATTTTCAGGGTGAAGCCAAACTGGGATTGCGGCCCCTGCCCCGGCAGCTCAATCGAGAAAAGCGAGCCGTCGTCGTCGGCAAACTCCACCAGAAAGTTAAATTCATTTCCTGACGGCTGGTCGGATAAAACGGTCGTTTTCACCCCCAAACAAATCGCCCCATTCACCTCACACGCCCGCTGCAGCAAACCGGCAAAATCATTGGCGCCCATGTCAGGATTGTGTGCGGCCATCACGTCATAACCGCCGTCGTACAGCGCGGCTGCCCCAGCGTAACGGCCTTTGTGCAGAAGGTCAAAAAATGTGATCAATACTTCCCGCGCCTGCCCTGCTTCGGTTGTCAACGATGGTGATAGCTCCAGCAAAAAGCCGTAGACCACGTCGCCAACCCCCTCCCACCAGGCGGAAATCTGGACGACGTGCAGCCCCGGCTGTAGCTCGAAAACCAATTCTTGTTCCGTCTTCAGGGGCAGGTTGACCGGTTCGACATCGGCAAAATTCCACCAGCGATAGCCGCCGGCCGTGCTGGTTTGCGTCTCCGCTGCTGTTACCGGAAACGTGATCATTGTTAAATGGGAGGGCGCCTGGGGCAGCGGCAGAAGGAGCTGGGCGGCAACGGGAGAAGTGGTTGCCAGCAACGGCTGAGGAGCTGTGGGGATACCGGCCATGTCCGCACATAAATGGACCGTTTCCTCACCCTGGGCTGCGCTCCAGCAGTATGTGCCAATGCCGGCGGTTTGGGAGCTTTCGCCAATCGTGAGCACCGCCGGCGGCGGTACACCCTCCGCTTTCGGGTGCGCGGCTTCGCTGCCGGATTCGTCTCGGGTACGGAAAATGAGGCTGCCGCCAGGATAGTGAATGGTTAACTGATCAGCGGCGAGGGTGAAGGATTCGGCCGTTTCCAGCCCGTTAAAGAACTGCCCCTCTACCAGCATTTGCGCTTCATCCGGGCAAAGCGCTTCGGTTTTAGTGATGCCATCAATCGTCAACTGGCTGTCGTTTACCCGATACGGCGCGCCAAAATCATTGCAGCCGGTGGAGCCACTGAGCTGGCCTTCCCGAAAGGTTAGCGTAATCAGCATCTCCTCTGGCACGGACCGGCCCGTCACCACCTCACCCTCCTGCTCTTCCAACGTTTCCAACTGCCAGATTCCGTCTGTTAGCGCTGCCGTTTCCGGTGGTTTCTGCGGCACAAAGCGCAGCACGCCACCCCCATAGGCAATTGTTAGCGCATCACCAACTACCTCGAAGGAGGATGCAGTGGCCAGGGCTGCCAGAAAAGAGGTTTCCTGCTCCATAACACCCGGGTCCAGGCAGGCCATTTCAGTGACGGCAATGGGGCCTAGCGTCAGCCCACGACCGTCTACCCGGTACGTTGCACTGTAGCTATTGCAGCCGGTAGAACCATGCATCTGGCCCTCTTCGAATTTGGCGGAAACGGCCGTGTGGGCGAGAACGGCCGTTTCATTTCCGGTTGGCCCAAACGACGCCAGTACCCATTCCGTACCTAGTAATTCATCAGGATGCGCTCCGGCGCCTGCCGGGACCTCGTTGGTTGTGGGCAGGCAGCTTGCCAGGGCTGCCAGAGCAATCACCAGAAGCATGCACAACTGCATCCTGCCTGGCCTTCTGTTCGCAAAACTGGCCCGATCTAAGCCATAACTGCGGTGTCTCAACATTTTACAGCTCCCATTTGATACCTAACTTTCCTGTTTCTCACAGGTTAGGTTCTCAAGCAAATGATCGAAAAAACCGAACTGCGTATTAACGACGGCCTCAAAAGGTGTTGCTGAACTGCTGGCCCTGGACAATGGCGGGGTCCAATCCCACCAGTTTCCCCAATCCACGTGGCCATAAACGCCCAGGGGATCGGGGCGGGGCGTCAACTCAGCGACAACCTGCCGCAAACCACTCCCATCTGACCGCATCAGCCACAAACTGGCAGCGTTATTATCCATGCGGGCAAAGAGGATGTATGCCCCATCGGCCAGCCAGACCGGGCGTTCGTCACGGTAATCTTTGTCGCCGGTCAACTGCTGCCGCCGGCCGGTGGCGATATCAACTAACCATATGTGGCGTCCCTGTAAAGACTGGTCACGCTGCGCATAAGCTGCATCCAGTGGGGTCACCGGGCCGGCGCTGTACGCTATCACGCTTCCTGCGGGCGACCAGGCAGGTTGAATGGGCGCCTGCTCACCGACATGGACCAACTGCTGGGGTTCCGGATTGCCAGGTTCCAGGATGACGAGGCTCTTGCCTACCCAGGTCTCGCGTCCGCCGCCAGCGATAAGGACCAGTTGGCCAGCCTCTGACCACGAGAGATAGTCCGGCCAAAGCAACACCCGCTCGTCTCGGCAGGTCAACTCGCCGCCCATTGCTGGAATTAGGCACAGGGGCAAACCATCCTCTTCGACTGCCGGGGCGCGCGAGCCCGCCCACAAAACCAGCCAGCGTCCGTCCGGTGACCAGCCCGCCAGCCGAGGCACGTCCATCAGGGTACTTGCAGCAAAAAGGATTTCCTGATGCAGGCCATCGGCAGATATTTTGATGATTTGCCGCGGCGAGCTGTCCGAGTTATCTAACGCCAGCCACTCCCCATCTGGGTGCCAGCTCAACCTGTTCAAAGGTGCCATTTTGACGGGCAAACTTTGGGCGGATTGGCTCTCGGCCACCCAAATTGCCAGGCCATCGGTGGTGGCGTAGGCCAGCCTGCCTCCTTGTCTGGACCAGGCATAATCACTGCTGCCCGCTGCTGAAAGCTGCATTTCTTGGGTCTCATGGACGTTAACGACGTGCAGGGCATCCCCTTTGAGATACGCCACCCATTGACCATCCGCCGAAAGGCGAGGTCGGCGATTGTACCCATCGCGGGTCAGGCGGGTGGTGTGGCCGTTTTCCAGGTCAAGCAGCCAGACGTCACCTCCGGCAATGTAAGCGATCTGGCCAAGAGAAGGAGTTGGTTCTGCGTCCAGGCGCTCCACGTGAAGTTCCAAAACGCCCTGGCAGCCCACCAGCAGCAGCAATAGCGGGATTAATGCCCATTGATATACTTTTACCGCCGTCATGGTCATCCCTTCGAGTGCTCTTTATTGGTGTAATGTGGCAGCCATGTAGGTCAAGAGATCGTGCGTTTCCGCTTGATCTCCAGGTTGTGCTGTCCACTGCACAATGTGATCACCAACGGCAACCCAAAGAATGATCGTCTCTCCCGTCAGTTGGCCATTGCTTTCTGGGAACACCACCTGCTGGCGCAGCGCAGGATTACCGGCGCTGGTTTCTTCAGATTCGCTCAGAATGTCGCCGGGCAGAGTGGGGCCATATTCAGCCAGCCAGACAGCCAGGGAGGCGTTGACCGGGTTAGGGTGTGATTCGATGGCGAACCAAACCGTGCGGTCGGCTGGAAACAAGTATACGGCCGTTTCTGTGATCTCCAGTTGCCAATGGGTGGGGTAGTCAAAGGTCAGTCCCGAGGATAGCAGCGCAACGGCGGACCAACTCTCCGGGAAACCTGGATAAAGTGGGGCTGGGACGGCGTCTAGCGCAGGTTCAACTACCTCCAAAGGAATTGTCACCCCCTTGGGCATGATATCCCAATACCCATCGACGAAGACCCAGTCGACATTATCTAGCAGCTCAGGGGACTTAGCCGCCTCATAAATTTCTGGCAGAATGTTCACGCCCGGCACCAGTTCAATCACCTGGCCATCGACAGTGATTGTTAGGGGGGTCGGAGTCGGTTCAGGATTAGGCAGCGCGGGTTCTGATGGAGCGCATCCGGACAAAAACAGGCATAGAATGAGTAGGCTGGCATACTTTTTTAAGAGAAACATTGCATAGCCTCCGTTTGGTCTTTAAGACAAATGAAGGCGAGCCTGATGATGACTCGCCTCCTTCCCATTAAGAACCGTAGACTGGCAGTTCCATTACCCGGAAACGGCCGTTTTGCAGCGCCACGGTATAGGCAAACTCACGTTGTACGGCCGTTGCCGTGGATTCCGCGCCACAACAAGGTCCCAACTCAAACAAGCTGCCATCTGGCTGAGCCAAGGTAACGGTAAATTGGACTGCTTGGTCGGAGAGTTGTTTAGACCTCACAATTTCATGAACCGTCAAGTCGCAGATGAATCCATTGATGGTGCAGGCCGCTTCGAACAGCCCGGCGCTGTCATCAGGCGCGATGTCCGGATTGTAGGTTTCCAGCAGGCTGTAATCACCTCCGTAGAGCAAAGCGGCTTCACCAAACTGCCCTCCAGTCAGCGCCGCCAGGTAGGACTGCAATACCGGCAGCGTCGTCTCCGGGTTCAACACCGGCGTGAAGTACGCGGGCAGGCTGTAGGCGACGTCGTAGGCTTCGCCTACCATCTGGCTAAAGGTATCGGCGAGCTCGCCGTCGTACGGATTCTCTAAAGCAGGGTTGTACACCCAGACTATCCCGCCATAGGTGAAAATGGCTTCACCATGAGGCCCTCCTTGAATGGCTTGCCATTCCTGTTCAGTTAGAGCGCTTACGGAAAATATTGGCGCAAGCTCCGTCGTTCCGGCTGTGAAATCAAAGTAGGCGCTATTGTCCTCGACGCGAACGGCATAACGACCCTGCCAACCTTCCGGAATTGCCAAAGGGATTGGCACTTCAATTGGTGAGCTGCCATCGCGGTTTACAACCCAGGTGGTGTCCAGGGGAAAGTCAGGATGGCCATCAGGCAGGATGATTTGTACTGCCTCAAGGAGGACAGTAGACCCAAAGGAGTCCGGGGTGAGTCCGTCAATCGTCGCGGGATCACTCGCCCTCTGTGGAGAAAGAGTTTTGCCGGCAGGAGTGCCAGCAGGCTCCCTCCCAAGAGCAACATAGGTAGTGACTCCAGCAACAATGGCGGTTAGGAATACTAGGAATAGGAAGATTTTTACGCTACGCATCTTTAACCTCTCTACTAGAAATGGATTACTAAAGTATGCGTATCATATCGCTCCCTTGTATCGGGTGTATAACACCCGTGTAACAGCATGTAACAGGTGTGTGGCAAAACTATGTTGAAACGGGAAGCCGAAAGGTAAAAACTGTACCTTGACCTGGATGGCTCCGTACATCGATGAAGCCGCCGTGGAGGGCAGCAATCGTTCTTACGAGAGCCAAACCCAGGCCGCTGCCAGGCAGGCCTCTGGCGTTTTCGCCGCGATATAGCTCTTCAAACAGATGGGGTATATCTGCCTCGGCGATGCCGGGGCCGTTGTCTGCCACCTCTAGCACTAGCCACGGTTTAATCTCGAATGCGCGGACCTCAATGACAGATCCTGGTGGGGTGAATTTCAGGGCATTATCCAGCAGATTGAAACATGCCAGCCAAAGCAGACCACGGTCGCCGTTGACAGTTGACAAGGACAGTGGGTGGGCCAGCAACGTCAGGCGCACCTGCCGTTGATCGTAATTGGGGTGTTCCTCCACCGCTTCCATGACTTCGTGCAAGACTTCATCCAACCTCACCGGCACGCGCTGGAGTTCCAGTTCTTCCAACTGGCTGAGCTTGCGCAAATCAACTACCAGACGGCTGAGGCGGTCCACCTGGGTGGACATGTCGACAAAAACCTGCGCGTATTCCCCTGGGGGAATGTCGCCGGCCAGATAGGCCAGCTCCATGCGCAGGGCGGTCAAGGGGTTCTTTAGTTCGTGGTCAAGCTGGCGCAAAAAACGGCGCCGGCCCAACAGTAGTTGCTCGCGGGTTTTCTCCAGCGCGCTTTCTTGCTGCTGGTACAACCAGCGATAGATGGCCCAGCCCAGCAGTGAACCCAAGGATATCAGAAGGCCGCCGCCGAGAAGAAGCGTCCCCAGATCGGCGCGGAAGCTAACGGCATATATGAGGTTGGACCCAGAAGAAGATTGCAGGCCAATGGCCCCCAGGCCACCTAAGATGGCCGGTGCTAGGAGCAGAAGAGGGACAAGAAAGCGACGATTCCTCATTATCTGGCTAGTCAATGACCTCCACGGGGGCCAGATAGCGATAGCCAAACCCAATGATCGTCTCGATATAGGAGGGCTGGTCGGCTTCGTCGCCCAGAGCCCGGCGCAGTTCCGCAATGCGCATATCGACGGCCCGCGTCGCCACGGGCTGCGCCCAGCCCCAGACAGCATCCATGAGCTGCTCGCGCGTTAGCACCTGATCCTGGTGCAGCATCAGGTGCTCCAGAAGGGCCAGGGCTTTTGGAGTGAGTTCTAACTGCTGGCCATCTTTTTCAACCCGGCGGGTACGACGATCCAACAAAATCTCGTCCGAACGGAGGCGCGATGCCAGGCTCAACGGCCGTCGGGGCGTGGTTTCGCGCCGCCGCAGAAGTACCTTTATACGGGCGATAAGCTCTTGGGGATCGAATGGTTTACACAAATAGTCATCTGCCCCTTCCTCTAGGCTGAGCACCTTGTCGGTGGTAGTGCTTACTTGCGTCAACATGATCACCGGTGTCCAATTCCCTGCGGCGCGTAGCCGGCGACAGACCTCACGCCCGTCCAGCCCTGGCATAATCACGTCCATAATGGCCACATCAGGTTGTAGAGTATCAATCTGCCTGAGAGCTGTATCCCCATTTTGCACCACGGTCACCTCAAAGCCAGCACGCTCCAGCATCGGCTTGAGGTAGTCGGTGATTGCCTTCTCGTCATCAGCCAACAACAGATGCGGTTTATTCATTCGCACCTCCTTTTGCTTTCCCTACACATAATATTGTAGCAAAAAGGGGCCTCTCCAATGAACAATACTTGCTGAGGAGGTTGAGAATTGCGCTTGGGAAGGAGCGGTTTTTCCAGTTCCTAAACATCCATTCCATCTCCCACCGCTTCACGCCAGCCGCGCACGGAGTTGATCAGCCAGATTTTGCGGGCGCGGGGCAGGTCACTTAGCAGAATGGTGCGTTCGTGAATACGGCCGTTTCCCAGCAGCCACCCCCGCAGCGTCCCCGCCAGAAGCCCCGCCTCCACCGGCGACGTCACCAGTTCCCCATCCAGCTCCAGCACTACGTTGGCAATAGTTGCCTCCGTCAGCTCCCCCCGCTCATTCCACAGCAGCACGTCGTCATAATCCGGGCAAGCCGCACGAGCGGCATCATACACATCCCGCCGCGTCGTTTTGTGGTACAGCCAGACGTTGGCTGAATCCACCGGCGTGGGAGCTATTGCTAACCGTACGGGCACGCTGCCCATTTCGGGCAAAGGCGTCGCTTCCAGGGTTGCAATCCCATCCTCGGCCAGCAGCAGGCGCACTTTGGCCGGAGCGTCCAGCGTGGCCGCCAGGTCCGCCAGCTTGTGGCCAATGGCGGGCAGGTCGGCCATAAAATCAAAATATGCGACGGAGTCGGCCAGCCGCGCCAGGTGTTCGTCCAGCAAAAAATACCCCTCTTCTGGCGTCCAGCGCAAAGTTTCCAGCAGGTGGAAAGACGGCCGTTTCCTTCTCAACACCGCGCTCTTCATCTCGCACTCTGCCCACTCCTCCGCTGCCTGCGAATCCCACACAATGCCGCCCCCCACGCCGTAAACTGCCTGCCCCCGCTGCCGATCTATCACCACCGTTCGGATGGCTACGTTGAACTGCGCCCGTCTGTCAGGCGTCAGCACGCCAATGATCCCCGTATACACGCCGCGCGGTCCCATCTCCAATTCGCGGATGATTTGCATGGTGCGATGCTTGGGCGCTCCGGTGATGGAAGCGCAGGGAAACATGCTGGCCATCACCTGGCTGAGAGGTGCGCGGGTGCAGGCCGTGACGGTGGAGGTCATTTGTAGCACCGTGGGGTAGCGCTCCACCTCAAACAGGTGCGGCACGCGTACGCTGCCAATGTCGGCCACCCGCCCCACGTCGTTGCGAATCATATCCACAATCATCACGTTTTCGGCGCGATTTTTCGCGGAATGGTGCAGCCAGGCCATGTTGGCCCGGTCTTCGGCCAGGGTGCGCCCGCGCGCGGCCGTGCCCTTCATCGGTTTGGCGCAAAAATCTCCGTCGTGCAGGGTGAAAAAGAGTTCCGGCGAGGCTGAGCAGATGGCGTAACGGCCGATATCCACGTAGGCGGTGTAGGCGGCCTGCTGGGCTTGAGAAAGCTGGGCAAAAAGCGCCCAGGCATCCCCGGCAAAGCTAGCGCACAAGGGAAAGGTATAGTTCACCTGGTAGGTATGTCCGGCGGCAATGTACTCTTTAACCCGCTCGATGGCGGAGTGATAAGTGGCTTCAGTGATGCTGGCCTGCCATTCGCCCAATTGATAATCCGGGACAGCCGGGTTGGGCGGTGGGGGGATGGTTTCGGGCTGACTGTACAGGCCAAACCAGAGCAGCGGTGGGCTTTCGGGCTGCCGGGGATGCGCGTCCAGGCCAAAGGCGGCTCCCGCTTCGTAGCTGAGGAATCCGGCGGCGTAAAGATTATAGCGGGCAACGGCCGTTTCCACCGCCACCAGCGCCGCCATTACCTCCTCCAGCTTTTCCGCCACCACCACGTCCACAGGGTGGACAAAGCGCCACCAGCCGCCAAACGCTTGCAAAACCATCTCATTCATCCTCTATCAACCATCCTTTACTTCATCTTCCCGCAATGCCGTTGACGGGTCATGTAGAGGGAGATAGTATACGGGCAGAATCAACGATTAAAAAATAAACGTCAGCGTTTCAGCTACTCAGCCAGTCAGCCTGTCAGACCGAAATGCTTATATCCTAACGAGTTAAATAAACATGACCCCACAAATAGCCCCTTATGGTTCTTGGAAATCTCCCATCACGTCTGATTTTGTAGTCGCGGGCAGCACGCCGCTGGGTGGCGTGTCCCTGGATGGCCATGACATTTACTGGCTAGAAGGCCGCCCCCAGGAAGGGGGACGCTACATGCTGGTTAAAAACACGCCAACCGGGCCGCAAACCATCACCCCGGAAGGTTTTAACGTGCGCACGCGGGTGCATGAATATGGCGGTGGTTCCTACACCATTCATCAAGGCGTTGTTTATTTTGCCAACTTTGCCGATCAGCGGCTTTACCGCCAACGCCCTGGCACTGCGCCAGAGGCAGTAACGCCGGAAAGCGCATATCGCTATGCTGATGGTGTGATGCTGCCCAACGGCCGTTTCCTGTGCGTGCGTGAAGACCACACCAACCCGCAGCAAGAAGCCGTCAACACCCTGGTGACGCTGGCGCTGGATGGACAGGACAGCGGCACGGTGCTGGTGTCCGGCCACGATTTCTACAGCACCCCGCGCCTCAGCCCTGACGGGCGACAGGTAGTATGGCTGGCCTGGATCCACACCAACATGCCCTGGGATGGCACAGAGCTGTGGCTGGCCGACCTGACCGTTAACGATTCGGCCGTTACCCTAAGCAATGCCCGCTGCATCGCCGGCGGCGCTGCGGAATCCATCTTCCAACCAGCCTGGGGGCCGGACGGCACGCTTTATTTTGTGTCTGACCGCAGCAACTGGTGGAATTTATACCGCTGGCAAAATGACCGTGCCAAGGCGCTGCACCCGATGTCGGCCGAATTTGGCCGCCCGCAGTGGGTCTTTGGCATGAGCACCTATGGCTTTGCTGATGCTGAGACGATCATCTGCACCTTTACGGAAAACGGGCGTTGGTTTTTGGGAGCCCTCAACGCCGAAAACGGCCGTTTCACCACGCTGCAAACCCCCTACGACACCATCAACAGCATCAGCGTGGGCAACGGCTTTGCCTTCCTGAACGTCAGTGCCGCCACCCAGCCCAGCGCCATCGTGCGGCTTGACCTGAAAACCCTCGCCAGCGACACGCTGCGCGCCAGCAGCAGCCTCGACGTTGACGCCGGTTATTTGTCTGAGGCGGAAACCATCGAGTTCCCAACCGCTCAGGGTCTGACTGCCCACGCCATTTACTACCCACCCCAAAACCGCGACTTCGCCGCACCAGATGGGGAAAAGCCCCCCTTATTGGTTTTCAGCCACGGCGGACCCACCAGCGCGGCCACCATCAGCCTGAAATTCGGTCTACAATATTGGACCAGCCGAGGTTTTGGTGTGCTCGACGTGAACTATGGCGGCAGTACGGGATACGGCCGTGCTTACCGCCAGCGCCTCAACGGCAATTGGGGCATTGTGGACGTGGAAGACTGCATCAACGGCGCCCGGTACCTGGTGGAGCAAGGTCGCGCCGATGGCAGCCGCCTGGCTATTCGCGGCGGCAGCGCCGGAGGGTACACCACCCTGGCTGCTCTCACCTTCCATGATTTCTTCAGCGCGGGGGCCAGCTACTTTGGCGTCAGCGACGCCGAAGCCCTGGCCCGCGACACCCACAAATTTGAGTCCCGCTACCTGGACAGCCTCATCGGCCCCTACCCGGAAAAGCGTGACCTTTACGTGGCCCGCTCCCCCATCCATGCTGCCGACCAGATCACCTGTCCCCTTATTCTCTTCCAGGGGCTGGAAGATGCGGTGGTGCCCCCCAGCCAGTCGGAATTAATGTACGACGCGGTGAAAGCAAAGGGGATTTCTGTAGCCTATGTGCCTTATGAGGGGGAACAGCACGGTTTCCGCCGCGCCGAAAACATTAAACACAGCCTGGATGCAGAGCTTTATTTCTACAGCCGCGTGTTTAGGTTTGCCCTAGCAGAAACGGCCGTTACCATCCCCATCGATAATCTAGATTAGTCTGTCAGGCTGTCAGCCAATCAGCCTTCAGGCTGACATGCTGAAATGCTGATCCGCTGAAATGCTAAAGTCACCCAATCAAAATTGTCGTTTCCGGGTACTCTACCAGCCGCGCCGGGTCATTCTGCTGCGTCAGGGCAATGACAATGGTCAGCGCCCCCAGCCGCCCCCAAAACATCATCAGCATAATCACGATGCGCCCAAAGGAGTTTAGTTCTGGCGTAATGCCCAGCGAGAGACCACAGGTGGCAAAGGCCGAAATCACCTCAAAAAGAGCCGTATTTAGCGGAAAGTCGTGGGTCAGCAGCAGCAGCCAGGTCGCCAGGATCACCACACCAATGCTGATGGTAAGCACCGCCCCGGCGCGGCGCACAGATTTGGCAGCAATGGCATACCGCCCCACGCGAGCCGCAGGCAGTCCCCGCGCATAGCTGGCCACGGCCAAAATCAGCACGGCAAAGGTGCCGGTGGTAATGCCGCCACCCATGGAAGCAGGCGCGCTGCCAATGAACATGAGCGCCATCAGCAAAAGCTGAGTTGGCGGAGCCAGTTGATTAAAGTCTTTAAGCCCCGGGAAGCCCGCCGTGCGCGCCGACACAGATTGGAACCAGGTGTGCACAAGCTGTTGGTCCCAGGGCGCGTTGGCCAACACGCCGCCGCTGCGCGTTTCCGGCAAATAAAGCCCAACCCAACCCAGGAGGATAAGGCCTGCTGCGACTAACAGCGTCACGCGGCTGTTGGGGGTGAGCTTGCGCCAGGAAGGCCAGCCAAACAGATCGGTGAGGACAGGAATTCCTACCGCCCCACTGATGATCAGCAGCCCCATGATGAACAAGGTCACGTTGTCGGCAGGCAGGCCTTCGGGAAAGGCGCTCTGCCCGGCAAACAGGTCAAAGCCGGCATTGCAAAAGGCTGAAACTGCGTGAAACAGGGCATAGAGCAGGGCGTTTTCGGCAGGAATGATGCCATTTAGCTGCCAATGAGCCAGAAGCAGCAGCGCGCCAATCCCCTCGATGAGGAGAATACCTATCAATGTGCGGCGCAGTACGCGAAATATGGCTGTGGGCCGGTCCAGGCCAAGGGAGCTGGAGAGGGCCAGGCGGTCAAGCAAGGAAACGCGCCGCCCAATAAAGCGCAGGGTGAGAGCCGCCACGACCATGTAACCGACGCCACCAATTTGGATGAGGAACAGCAGCAGCCATTGCCCGGCAAGAGTAAATTGTGTACTGGTTGTGACTACGGTGAGGCCGGTAACGGTGAGGGCAGAGGTGGCGGTGAAGAGGGCATCCATGAAGGGTAACGGCCGTTCTGCCGATACCCCTGGCAGCATCAGCAGACCCGTCCCCAGCACAATGAGAAAAGCCAAACCCAAAACTAGCCGAGCATATACCGGCAGTGGTCCGTTTGCCTGATCCATCATTCCAACGCCGCAAACCGGGCAATATCCTCATTGCTGCCCAGCACCACCAAAATATCCCCTTCCTGCAGCACGCAGTCGGCCGGCGGAGACACCAGCAGATCCGCCGTGCGCTTAACCACCAGCACGGTGATACCGTAGCGGTTGCGCAGGTCAGTTTGGGCCAGGCTTTGCCACACCAGCGGCTTTGGCGCTTCCAGTTCCAGCACGCTGTGCTCGGTACCCAGGGGCAGCTTCTCCAACATTGCCGGCGTGCTTAACTCTTGCGCCAACCGCTGCCCGGCATCAAATTCTGGGCGAATGACCCGGTCGGCCCCCACGCGCAGCAATATTTCTTGCTGTCGCTGGCTCAAGGCTTTGGCAATGACGCGCTTGACCCCCAGGCTCTTGAGAGCCACGGTGGTGAGCAGACTGCTTTCGAAGTCATCGCCAATAGCCACAATGACGGTATCGAAAGCGGCGATATCCACCATTTTGAGCGCCTCTTCGTTGGTAGCATCCAGGGCCACGGCCTGGGTGATTTGGCCGGAAATTGCCTGGACCATGTCGGGTTGGTGATCAACGCCCAGTACGGTATGGCCATGGGCTTCAAGGCTTAGGGCCAGGCTGCTGCCAAAACGGCCCAGGCCAATAATGGCAAATTCTTGGGTACGGGGTTTTTTACGGAGCATTTTTGGATCCCTGGTTAGTCGTTGGATGGTTGGTTTGTTGGTTGGTCAAGAAATTGGCGGATAACGACCGTTCCTCGTTTCATCTCCTCTGGCCAGATGGCGGCCAACTCCCGCTCTGCCAGGGCCAGCAGCCCGCGGGCGGCCGTTTCTGTATCCGCTAACAGCAGTTCGTTTATCTCGGCGCCCAACTCCGGGTACGCCAGTTCGAAGCGGCGCGTGGCGTCCAGATTGTCCAACAAGCTGTGGTTGGCGGAAGGTAAGTGGGTGGCCAACAGGGGCAACAAATGATGCAGCGCATTGAACTTGACAAATTTGTGCCCGCTGAGCTGCTCGCCGCGCCGCTGCCGCCCTACCCCCACCAGTAAATTGGTAATGAATTGACCCACGTGGTGGGAAACGGCCGTTTCCTCTGCCTGCGTTTGCGCCACCACCTGCGCCACGCGCGCTGCAACGTCGCCCTTGTCCAACAGCACCTGCACCCGGTTTCCGCGGGCCATGAGCAGTTCCTGCAGGTCAAACACCGCAAACTCTAGCAGGTGCCCATTTTCGTAGACAACTTTCATGCCGTGGGCCGTTTCCTGAAAAGCCAGGGCAATCTGCGCCGCATCTGGCAGCCAGGCCAGGTTTTGACGCATTTCTAACTGTGCGCCCGGCTGCACGATCACAAAAAAATCATGGTCCGAATACGCATCTGGTTGGTAATCTTGCCTGGACATGGAACCAGCCGCCACCAGTCCCAGCACGCGCGGGTCATGGCGCAAGTTTTCCGTCAGGCGTTCGGTAAACTCCTGGTATGCCTCAGGCGTCATGTACTGCTCCTGCCGTCTGCTTCGCGATGATGTAAATGCGGCCCCATTTTCCCAAAATCGCGATGGAATAACCGGTGACGATGTGCAATGTAGGCTGCTGCCGCACGCTTTCCTTAATTAGGTCAAATTCGCTGCTCAGGACAACAGCACGGCCGTTTTCGGCCAACACCCGCGCCAGCTCTGCAAAAAACCGCGGGTACAGCCGCCGCAGCATGGCCGCGGAACCTAGCTGGCGGCCAAAAGGCAGGTTCGTCACCAGCTTGTCCACTGTGCCGCTCCCCAAGGGCATTTGGGCGGCGTCCCACTGCGCCAACGCGGGCAAGGTAGGCTGCTGCCCCCGCCGGGGCTTGCGGCTGCGCCCCAGTAAATTCAAATAAGCGGCTTCGGCCCGCCCGGCGTCCACGTCACCGCCAAGCAGTTGCTTAACCGGGCCAAAGGCGCGGCGTTCCAGCAGAATGGTGCCGCTGCCAGCCATAGGGTCCACAAACAAGTCATCAGCTTCTGGCTGGGTCAGGTACACCATCGCTGCGGCCACAGACGGCCGTAACGAGGCCGGCAGTTCTACCCGTTTTTTATAACGGTGGCGCATGCTGCGGTCCGACAACCGCAGCCCTACCAATAGCTGTGAACCCAGCACGTTGCCCCATACCTCTACCTGGCCCCCATCGGGAACCGGGGTCCAGCGCGGATAGCGCTTCAGCAAACCACCGGCCACCGTATTGGCCAGTTCATCACGGCGATAAGGGTGCTTGCCATACAAACGAGCGATAACCCGATACGTGGGCGGCTTGCTCAACTTCAAAAAACGCATCAGCTCATTAACTCCGCGGCCCAGCGCTTCCCCTTTAGCAACATCATCAGCCAGGTCCTGCAAAACTCTGCGGCCACGCGCCAATTTAGGCACGTGTAAAGCCTGCACGAATACATCTTCCACGGTACGCAGAGCCAGCAGGTCAGCTAGTGGGCCATCGTACTCAAAGCGCACAATGCCATTCTGCTCCTTGGCAAAAAGATAGTCGACAAATTGAGCCCGGGGCAAACGATCACGAATTTCTAACCAGGCGATTTTTTCAACACCTGGCATTGTTTGAGCATAGCAAAGCGTCATAACGCTTTTCTCCTGGAGAATTAAAAAACTACTCGTGTAAAATTTTTTAAAGAATGGAGCAAGTTTATCACAACACGCTCCCTCAACCTATGGCGCGAGCACCGAGGGTTGTTATAATTCGTATCGGATAAAAGGGAGCAAGCAAGGAAAGCAAACAAGAGTGTATGCCATGGAGCCTAAACAGGCTATTTTAGTCATTGACGATGAAGAAGCTGTAAGGGAAGCTGTTTCAGACATTCTAGACTTGGAATCTTTGGCGGTTTTGAAGGCTTCGGATGGAGAAGCGGGCATCGAGCTTTACGCGCAGCAGCAGGATGAAATTGCCCTGGTAATTCTCGACCTCACAATGCCCGGCCTAAGCGGCAAAGAAACGTTACGTCGGCTTAAAGAAATCGACCCTGGTGTGCAGGTGCTGCTCTCCTCAGGGTACACCAAAGAAGAGGTAGCGGGGTTAGTTGCTGATGTGAGTGGGGCTGGTTTTTTGCAAAAACCGTACACGGCATTGCAGTTGATTGAAACCGTAAACCAGCTATTAGACAGACCTGGGAGTATCGAATAACCTATGTACACTGTCGCAGTTAAACGAGATTTTGTCGCCCAACATTTTTTAATTGGCGGAGATTGGGGGCCGGAGAACGATTGGCATTCCCACCATTATGAAGTGGAAGTGCAGCTTTCTGGCGCAAAATTGGATGAGCACGGCTATCTGGTAGACATCGTCGACATTGAAGCAAACCTGGAAGCCTTGGTAGCTAAATACCGGGATAAAACATTGAATGATTTGCCGGAATTCGCTGGGCTTAATCCCAGTATTGAGCATTTTTCGCGGATTTTTTGCCAGGCGCTGGCTGATGGCATTCATGCCCCAAATTTGAGCGCAATGACGGTGAAAATTTGGGAAAATAACATTGCCTGGGCCAGCTACTCTATGCAGCTCAATGGCTAAATGACCATTGCTTGCGACACGCTTCTTGTTGGTGTTTGTCGAAGATGGTTATAGGTCTGGTCATTTACGGCCGTTTAGACACCATCTCAGGCGGCTATCTCTATGACCGCCAGCTAGTGGCTCACTTGCGGGCCCGGGGGGACACAGTGGAGGTGATTTCATTACCCTGGCAGGGATACGGCCGTCACCTCCTGCAAAACACCTCCCACCTGCTGCGCCACCGCCTGCAAAATCCACGCTTTGACCTTCTATTGCAAGACGAGCTCAATCACCCCTCCCTCTTTTGGCTCAATCGACGGCTGCAAATCCGGCTGACCTGCCCCATTGTGAGCATTGTGCACCACTTGCGCGCCAGCGAGCTGCGCCCCACGTGGCAAAATTGGCTTTATCGCCAGGTAGAACGGCGATACCTGGCAACGGTGGACGGCTTTGTGTTTAACAGCCAGACCACACGGCAGGCGGTGGAAGCACTGGTCCCGCCCCGCCCGCATGTGGTCGCTTACCCGGCAGGAAACCGCTTTGAGGCCGCGATGACGGCGGCGCAGATTGTGGCGCGCGCCCACGAACCTGGCCCGCTGCGCCTGCTCTTTGTGGGCAACCTGATTCCGCGCAAAGGGCTGCATCTGCTGCTGGCGGCGCTGGCCCACCTGCCGCGCTCTGCCTGGCGGCTGGCGGTTGTGGGAGAAACGGCCGTTGCCCCAGCCTATGCCCGCTCCATCCAGCACCACATCGTCACGCAGCAGCTAGAGCCTAACGTCACCCTACACGGCTCCCTGCCAGACCACCAATTAGCCGATCTGCTGGCCCGCAGCCATCTGCTGGCTGTCCCCTCCAGCTACGAAGGCTTCGGCATTGTCTACCTGGAAGGTATGGCTTTCGGCCTGCCCGCCATCGCCGGCAGCGGCGGCGCCACCCATGAACTGATCGACCACGGCAAAAATGGCTTCCTGGTAAACAACGGCCGTACCCTGGCCCAACACTTACATACCTTGCATGAAGATCGAGAGCGGCTGGCTGCCATGAGCCTGGCCGCCCAAAAGCGCTACCGTGCGCACCCTACCTGGGTGGAAACAACGGCAAAAATTCACCGATTTTTGCAGCAAATGGCTGCCGGGGAGTATTGGAAACTGGAGAGTGAAGAGTAATGACCGACGACCACGGAACTAATGATTTCATTCGCTATTTGGCGGCAAAAAAAACGATAGATGATCGCGCCTTGAACCGGCACGTGTGGGATACGCTGTTGGCTCATTGGCCTAAGGGTGACGAAGAACGGTCGTTATCCATTCTGGAAATTGGCGCGGGCATCGGCACCATGGTGCAGCGCCTGCACGAGCACTACCTGCTGCATTTTACCCAATACACCGCCATTGATGCAGAAGCGACAAACATTCTTGAAGCTCGCCGCCGCCTGCAAAACCTACCCTTCAGCCCGCACCTGGAGCTGGAAACAAGCGACCTTTTCGACTTCATCCGCCGCGAGCAGGGGCAGCGCCAGTGGGACCTGCTGATTGCCCACGCCTTCCTGGACCTCATGGACGTGCCCCGCACCCTGCCGCAGCTCTTTACCCTGCTGCGGCCTGGCGGCCTGTTTTATTTCACCATCAACTTCGACGGTGGCACCATCCTGCAGCCGGCCATCGACCCTACCTTTGACACCCTGGTAGAAGCCCTCTACCACCGCACCATGGACGAACGCATCACTGCCGGGCAGCCTTCAGGGGACAGCCAGGCGGGGCGGCACCTCTTTCAGCAGTTGCGGCAGGTAGGCGCAGAGATTTTGGCCGCCGGCAGTTCAGACTGGGTGGTATTTGCCGGGGCTGATGGCTATCCTGCCGATGAAGCGTTTTTCCTGCATTTCATTGTGCAGACCATGAACAATGCGCTGCGCAACGACCCAGAGCTTGACTCCAGGCGGTTTGCCTCGTGGATTGCCCAGCGCCATGCTCAAATTGAAGCAGGCGAGCTGGTTTATATCGCCCACCAGCTAGATTTTGTGGGACGCTGGCCTGGGTGATACGGCGTTTGCTGCTGTCGTTCGGTTGTGCTTAGCGGTCTTGCCAAAGCAAGATGATGAGGAGGAGTTCGATGGCTTTGTCAACGAGGCCAATCGGGCTACTAAGGTCTTGCCAATTGAAAACAAAGTAGAGTATGAAGGTAACGGCCGTAAAACCCAGCAATGCCCAGCGAACGAGCGCCCGCTGCCTGCGGAGCTGCGGCACAAAGTACAAACCAGCCGCCAGTCCCAGGTAGCCCAGGCCATTTAACAAAAAGATCACCAGGAAAAACCCTTCACTGCCTAAGGCCAGCACAATATGAATAAGTGCCGTTGCCACCGCCAGAGCCACTATACCCCACTGCTTTGTACTCAGGTTCATATCCTTACCTCCATTGAGCTATCTGCTGTCAGCCATTTAGCTTTCAGCAACGAGTAAAATGGCCCCCATTAGGCCGGCTACTGCCCCGGCCACATCTACTTCTCTACTATACGCTTTTTTTGCTTTATTGGATTACCAATCACTGGTTTCTGTAAGCCAAATTGGGACCAGCGCTGAGCTGCCCACACCAGGCCCAATATCCCCAGCAGCACATCGCGCAGGCGAATGAGCAGGCTGGCGCCTACAGCCGCTGCCGGAGCAAAACCCAACATGCGCAGCATCAGCACCTGCCCCGCCTCCATGGCGCCCAGGCCGCCTGGTAGAGGAAGCAGATAAGCAACGCGGGCAGCGGTGAGCATGGCAATGGTTTGGGCAGGAGTAAGGGGTACGCCCAAAAAGGCAATCATCATGGCGTATTCGGCAATGAGCAGCGCCCAGCTTAACATGGACACCAACAGCGCCAGGAACATCGCCTGTGGCGCAGTCTGGCAAAAACGGGTCGCCTGGCGCTCGCTCTCTTGCAGCAAGGCGCTGACCCGTTGATACCTATTTTCCCAACTTGAATTTTGCCATACAGGCAGGTGGTTTAGCAAGTGCAGAAGCCGGGTGATGGGGTATTGTCCAGCCCAGGTTGCCGCCAGAAAGAGGATAATGGCTAGCAAGAGGATTACAGGAAACACGGCCGTTTCCCAGCCCAGGTCATCCCCTAAAAAACCTTGCTGTAAAACCAGCCCAACTCCCAAAGCCAAAAAGAGGAAATTCACCAGCAGTTCCAGCAGCTTGTCCAACGTCACAGCGGCAACGGCCGTTGCGCGTGGCACGCCGTGCTGCTGCTCAACCAGCGCTACCTGTACCGGTTCCCCACCAAAGTGCGGTCCCGGCGTAAAATAGCTGACGCCAAACGCCGCCAGCCGATGCCCGGTCAACGTGAAAAAAGGAAGACGATAGCCCTGAGCGCGCAAAATCAGCCACCAACGGCCGTTTAAGGCAAGCAGCACCAAGCCATTCAGCAGCAGCAGGGCCAGAACCTTGCCCACAGAAAGACGGCGCAGTACCAGCCAGGCATCGCGCAGCGGCACCTGGCTCAACACCCAAATAAACAGCACGGCAACCAGCAAAAATATGGCTAAAGATTGCAAATAGCGGGCTGCGGAACGGGGCCGGGGCGGCCTGAACTGCCAGATTCGCATGCGAATTCACCCGCCAAACCGGCGCGACAAAAAATACTCTTCCGGCCGCCACAGCGAAAAAGGCCCGGTACCCAACAGCAGCAGGGTAATGGCGCAGGCCAGCACCGTGCCATTGAGGGTGTTGGGGCCCTGGCTGATAAAATCAAAAGCTATGGGAAAGACAAGCAGCAGGGAAAACAGGCGTCCCAGCACACCCAGCCCAATCAACGCCAAGCCCACAATGAACAGCACCAGCGACGCGGCGGCCAAAGCGCCGGGTGCTGGTAACCGCCAATCAGCCAGCAGCGCTACCCAAGGCGCCGGGGGTAATGAGAGGGTTCGCAGGAGAAGAACGGCCGTTCCCAGCAGCACGCCGCGCAGCAATGGGGGCAGCGCCTGCCGCGTCAGCCACACTACCCGCCGCTGCCAGCGCTTGTAGCCGGCGCTCGCCGGGTCCAGCCGCCCCGACACCACCAGCCAGTCGCGCAAAAAGCTAACGGCCGTAGCCGTGGCAAACAGCGTCCCGGCAATGGTTGCCCCCATCGGCGGCACAATCGGCCAGAGCACGGCGCTCATAAATCCCATTTGGAAACCGGCAAAAATGCGACGGTGGATGCTTTCGGTCATTTCATACAAAGGCAAACCGCGCTGCCGCCGCCACCATAACCCAAAAATGAAAAGGTACCGCGCCAGCCCCAGGGGCAAATACCACAGCGGCAGTTGGCCATATCCCACCGCCAGCAGGGTGATAAGGAGCATGCCCAACCCGTCAAACTCCATGTCTAGCTGCGCGCCTAAAGCTGTGGCATGGTTGGTGACCCGCGCCACGTAGCCGTCCAGGTAATCGACAACGCTGGCGGAGGTGTAAAGCAGCATGGGCAGCCAGGCAAATCCACCAGTGGGCCAGGGGGAGAAGAGAAAGCCGCTGAGTAACGCCATAGCCAATCCCCGGGAAAGGGTGAGACTGTTACCCCAACCCAGTGTGGGCAGAACGGCCGTTTCCCCGGCACGGTGATTCAAGGGCAAGCCCCGCCACAACACCCACAACCCATACAAAAGCAAGGGTATGGCCAGCACCGCCCAGCGCCCCGCATAAGCCCATTGTGAACGCAGCAGCAAATAGCCTCCCAGCCACGCTGCCAACCACAAGACTGCCACCAAGGCCCAGCGCCAGCGAAGGCTTGGTGGGGGCAATAACATTACAGGTTGAGAGGTCATAAGTAAGGTGGCTTGTCAGGCGAAAAGAGTGCGGCAGCCAGGAATCACGTGTGAAGCTGTGAGTTCTTACCAGCCGGTGGTATGGATCTCCCCTTTAAAAGGACCGACTACATCGTTGGTAATCCAGCCGCCATAAACGTCACCGGGCTGCGGCGTAACCTTTTCACCATCCACGTAACATGCATCCATAGGGGCAGCGTAAAAAGCGACATAATCCTTGATGGGCGTAAAAGCGGGTGTCGGATTGGGGTAATACCAGGCAGCGGCCTCGGCTTCGCGGTCCCCAACTGCCACGGTAAAATACTCTGCTTGCCCTTTCCATTCACACCAGGAAAACCCCGGGGCTGGTTTTAGGCAGGTTTGCAAAATGTCTTCCCGCGGGATGTAGTAAACGGGTGGATGGCTGGTTTCCAGAACGCGATAGGTGCGGCTAGAATCGGCAATGGTCACGCCATTGAAAACGACTTGAATGTGTTTGGCAGTCAGTTCCAAACGGGGTGGGCGTGGATAATCCCACACAGATTCCTGCCCTGGGCCGGGGGGAATGGGTTCCGGTCTCGTAAACATGTGGGCCTCCAGTTAACAAAACAATTCCATTTGCCTTTACAAGAATCGCATTATAGTGCGAAACTGGGCAAAAACGGTAATTTTTCATTCACTCATCATGCGATTGTAGGGTACACTTTACAAAATCTGTCATATCAGAGTCGGAAATCCCGATTTTCCAGGCCATTTTCTTCTGGCACCAACAAGGAGAGCAACATGGAGGGCAATCACAAGTTCGATTATGGTAAAACATTTATCGTCGGATTCGGCTTTTTGGGTATCAGCGTCATCTGGCCTATTTTCAACCAGTTCGTGCCAATTTTCTTGCAGGACGGCGACCCAGAAGCAGGCGTAATCGGCCTGGGGCTGACGCCAGCTTTGGCGCTGTTCATCATGACCTGGGACAACCTCATTAACGTCTTTGTGCAGCCCTGGGTGGGGGCCAAAAGTGATGCTACCTGGAACCGCTTTGGGCGGCGCAAGGGATGGATTTTGCTGGGGCTGCCCATAGCCGTGACCGGTTTTGTGCTGCTCCCTTTTGCGCAAACGGCCGTAGCTATTGCCGCCTTCATTCTCATCACCAACTTTGGTATGGCTCTCTTCCGTTCGCCCACCGTGGCCTGGCTGGGTGACCTCTTCCCCACTGATGACCGCAGTAAAGCCAATGGCATTATCAACCTGATGGGCGGCGTCGGGGGGTTGCTGGCATTTTTCGGGGGCGGGGTCCTGTACAATAACTTTGGCAAAGCTGCCCCTTTTGTAGGGGGGGCGATTTTGCTGGCGGTGGCGGCATTAACGGCCGTTTGGCGCGTGCACGAACCCCGGCAAATTGCCGCCAGCGATGAGCCTGACGAGGGGGTGCTGGCCAATTTGCGCACCGTTTTCCGCAACCCAGACAAAAGCGGCATTCTGGTGCTGCTGGCCATCCTCCTTTGGTTCATTGCCTTCAACGCCCTGGAAGCCGGGCTGTCCTCTTTCGCTGTTTTTACGCTGGGCATTGGCGCCGGGCAGGCTTCCATTTATGCCGGGTCTGTCACGGTGACCTTCGTCGCTTTTGCCCTGCCCGCAGGGTTGATCGGCACCAAATTCGGGCGGCGGCAGACCATTCTGGTAGGGCTGGCCGGGCTGAGCCTCATTTTTTTGGCCAGTTTTGTGGTCATTCAGGGTGTGGTCACATTTGTCATTGCCCTGGTGCTGACGGGCATTTTTTGGGCATGCGTCAACGTGAACAGCCTGCCCATGGTGTACGACTACGGGGATGAACGCAAAATTGGCGCCTACACGGGGTTGTATTATTTCTCGTCGCAGTCGGCGGCCGTGCTGGGGCCTACGCTGGGGGGCATCGTGGTGGACTTGCTGGCCGACGAGTACCGCTGGCTGTTTGCCTTTAGCGCAGTGTTCATGGCCCTGGCCTGGGTAGTGATGAGCCGCGTGCGCAAACAGTGATCCTTAAACAGGAGCCAGCAGCCTGTTACCAACAGCTATTTTTCGATGAAGAAGATCATGGTTTGATGGGTGTGATCTTCGGTGGTTTTGGCTGCGGCGGCAATGGTGTGTAACGGCCGTATCACCCCCACCACGTCATCAAATTTAGCCAGCATTTCCGCGTCGCCGTCACTATTTGCTACCATCGATTGGCGAATGGTGTCCATCACGCCATTCATGTTCATATACATCACCGGCGTCATGTCTTGGGCAAAGGCGCCCTGTGCTGCCTGGTAACCCGGGCTGTCCGCCAGAGTTTCACCACCGGTAAAGCGCATACTTTCCAAAGCCGCAGTGCTGGTACCAAGAACAAGGTAGCCTCGCCCGCTGCCATAGGTAAACTGCCACGCCTCTTCAAAGGTGCTGGTAAAATCGAACAGGGTGAAGCCATTGGTTTCCACTTGAGAAACCAGCCCCAAGCCCCCGCGCTGCGGGTCGGTGATGGCGCTGGTAACCCTGGCCAAAGTGCCGCCGATCTGCGTATCGTCGGTGATTCCTACAAGCATCACCATCCCCAGTGGCAAGTCTAGCTGTTCGGCCAGCAGCCCGCTGCTGCCGGGCATGAGGGCCAGGGCAAATTCGCCGCTGACGTAGGGAAAAATGTCTGTGTCCGGATTGACGCCAAAGTCGCGGGCAAACAGGGCCATAGACTCTTCATAGGCTTCCCTATCACCCCCCATTTGGGTCACGAAAAGATTGCGGGTATCCTCCCAGCTAAGGGCACCTCCCTTAGCGCCAGCGTAAACGATGGTGTCAGCCGGGAAATAGCCGAGGGCTGGAGAGGGGGCATAATCAGGCAAGTTAGCTTGCTGCAATTCCGACAATTCCTCATAGTCAAAGTCGCTGACGCTGTCAATTTGCACCCCATCGTCGGTTAGAGTGACGGATACGGCCGTTCCGCGCATACCCTCACCGGTAAGAGCAGCGTTCATGGGAATCATGACAAGGCTGTTGGTCAGGCCGCCAGCCGCGTCAGCCGCCAGTTCAGTAAGCTGCTGACCGTCAAAATACAGGGTGAGCAGGCGCTCAGCGGGAAGCTGGGAAATGGCCGTGGCGTAAATATCCGTGTCCGCCAGCGACTCTCCGCCCTGCGCATCAATAGCTTGCTGAATTACCTGAACATTAGCGCCAATGAGCACCAGCGCTCCCGACCGGGCCAGGGCAAAACCTGATTGATAATCTGCTTCTGGCAGCACGGTAATGGTCACATTGTCATAACTTTCCTGAGCAGCAGTCACATTCTTATCCCCTGCCCAATAGTCAGCCAGCTTAACCATGAAAGCGTCCGCGGCTTCCTTATCCCGGGTTTCAGCCAGCAGCAGCCAGTCAGCCTGGGTAATACCGCCATATTGTTCATCCAGGGTCACCCCAATCACCGCCGCTCCGAGATACTGCCCAATCCAGGGGGCAATGTCGTCGCGAAAGGTAACGCCAAATTCCTCTGCCAGCTCCTGGTCAATATCTTGTTGGGTCTCTTCCAGGTCCAGATCTGCCGCGGACATTGGTTGGGCAAAGGTCTCGCGCAGGCTGTTTAGCTCTTCCATGTTGCCTTCTAGCAGGTTGATGCCGCCATAAAGGAAGGTTTGTGGCGGAACGGCCGTTGCCGTGGCGTCGTATCGTCCGGAGAGGCGGGCCAGCACCTGCCAGTTGAAGGGATCGATTAGCAGCAAGCCGACCACCAGCACCAGGAAAGCAAGGGCCACCAGCGTGCTGCCAATCACCAACTGCCGGAAACGGCCGTTTTCCCCCTGCTTTGGCTCAAGAATCGTCTCGTTCCTCGGAAACTCACTCATCATCTACTCCTTTGCCAGTTTTACAAACTACTCCAATGTTGGCGGTTCAATCTCAAATACCGCATCAAACTGGCTGAACTCCACCTGCCACACGCTGGGTTCCTCGCTGTCCGGCACCGGCTCTACAGCCACAATACGATGAATGACAAAACTCTCCGGCTCAATCCACAGTGTCACTTGCACCGGGTCGGGTCCAATCAGCGAGCCGCTCATCTCATACAGACGTTCCCCTGAAACGATACCCGTCACTTTGTATAATAGCATATCCGGTCCGTCTTCCAGCCGCTCAGGGTCGGCCACAGTCATGTCCGTTAGATCTGCAGCCAAAATTGCGGGCAAGCCCACATCCTCGCGAAACAACACCGTGGGATTAAATCCCCAATCCGGCGGCAGTTCCACCCATTCACCGCTGAGCGGGTTTGTCTCCCACTGCACCGCTCCCACACTTACGACGTTCACGTCAGTAACCAGCCCCGGCAGGATGAGGCGTACCTGCGCTTGCGCACGATCCGGCGCAGCGTAGAGACCCTCGGCGCGGCGAAATGAAAGCGTTTGCCGGCTGTCAATATAGGCAGGGGCGCCGCTGCGATCGATGACAAAATGAAAGCCTCGCAGCCCATCCATGCTAGCCGCGGCTTTGGAAACCAACTCCGCTGGCGGCAAATCAGGTAGTTCTGGCATCCGGCAAGAAGCAAGCATTCCCAGTAGTAACAACAATAAAATTCCACGTTTCATCATGAATTGGAGTTTACCGCACCTGCAAAGCGGTAGACAAGGGCAGTGGTATAATCTGCCTATATGGCCATCAGGAAACATTGCTATAATAATTTGTGACACCGGTAGTCCAAAATCAAACTATCGAATTCTGCTGGTAAATCGTGTTAGGTTGCACGATATTATTCATTTGGAGGCAGCATGGCCATCACAGACCCCGAACTAAATCGAGCAAAACTATGGCTTGCAGGGAAAATTGAGACATCTCTTCAGGACAAAACGTCTTTAGAGCGCACGCCAGAAACCATTTCCCTCATTCAATCCCGTTTTCAACAGGCGCGGACACATGCCAAAGTGCAAATTCCACCCCAGCTAGAAAAACTCTTTTTTGAAGAGCTTTTAAACGAGATTTTAGGGTTTGGGCCTTTGGAATCTTTGCTTAACGACGACACAATCACCGAAGTTATGGTCAATCGCGCCAACCAGGTTTACGTTGAACGTCAGGGCAAGATGGTGCTTACCGACGTGGCTTTTGTTGACGATGAGCATGTCAAGCGCGTCATTAACAAAATTTTGGCTCCGCTCGACCGTTATGTCAACGAAGGCTCTCCTTTGGTTGATGCCCGCCTGCCAGATGGCTCGCGGGTAAATGCCGTGGTGCCCCCTTGTGCCATCGATGGTCCAAACATTACCATTCGCAAATTTTCCAAAAACCCTTTTGGCATAAAGGACTTGATTAAGTTCGGCAGTTTGAATGAGGATATGGCCCTGTTTTTACAAGCAGCAGTTGTTTCTAAGCTAAACATTGTGGTCTCGGGGGGTACCGGCTCCGGCAAAACCACACTGCTCAACGTACTTTCCAGCTTTATTCCTGAAGGAGACCGCATCGTAACTATTGAAGATGCAGCCGAATTAAGCTTACTCCAGCCCCACGTAGTACGCCTGGAGACGAAAAAGCCTTCCCGCGTGGGAGATACTGAAGTGCCGATTCGGGATTTGGTCATTAACTCGCTGCGTATGCGCCCGGAGCGCATTGTGGTGGGCGAGTGCCGTGGCGGCGAAGCGCTGGACATGCTGCAAGCCATGAACACCGGGCACGATGGCAGCCTGACCACCATTCACGCCAACAACCCGCGGGACACAATTTCTCGTCTGGAAACGCTGGTATTGATGGCGGGCATGGATTTGCCGCTGTCAGTGGTGCGCAAGCAGATTACTTCGGCCGTGGATTTGATCGTGCAGCAAGCGCGCTTGCGCGACGGCAGCCGCAAAGTGACGAGCATCACGGAAGTGGCAGGCATGGAAGGTGAAACGGTAGTGATGCAAGAAATTTTCCGCTTTGACGAATCAGGGGAAAAGGACGGTACAGTGTTTGGCGAATTTGTGCCCGGAGGCGGACGGCCGAATTGCGAACCGCGCCTGCGGCAGCATGGGTTTGTACTGCCGGCCACCATGTTTATTTCCGGCTCTTCGATCAGGGGCAAAAGGCGTTAATGAAACGAGTGGGGATGGTTATACTGTTAGTTCTGGCGAGTATGAGCAGCCTGGTGGGGCTGGCAACGGCCGTTTTCAACACCCCCGCCGTAGCTGATGGCCCAACCGTTTTGTACGATGGCCGCCTGGGCACGCTGCCTGCCGCCCAAGGGCTCCTTTATGCCTCACTTTTCGACGGTCCGACACAAGAGCTGACGACGGGCGGCGTGATTTTTGACACCCTTTTCGTCCTTTTGGGCCAAGTGCATCAGGCGGGATACGTGGCCGATCCGAACCTGCTGCCGCGCCTGGACCGTACGTCCGGTTACACGGTTACCCTGGCCGTGCAAATCCTCAATGAGACCCATTCGAACAATGACCGCGCCGGTTTTAGCCTGCTGGCGTTGAGCGATGATGCCGGGGGCGCCGAAACGGTGAAGGGTTTGGAACTGGCCTTTTGGGAAAATGAAATCTGGGCGCAGAATGATGACACGCAGGGCGGCTATTTTACCCATGGGGAAGGGGTGGCAATCGACACGGCCTCGTCCGTAATCACCTACAGCCTGCACATCATCACCGACACTTACACCCTCTCCGCCAGTGGCCTGCCCATCCTCAGCGGCCCAATCCGCAACTATACCGGCTTCACTGGCACAATTGACCCCTATGAAACCCCAAATGCCTTGGGCATTGGGGACAACACCACTTCCGCCGGCGCTGAAATTCAGCTCAATTACCTGGCCGTCACCACAGCCTACACTGCACCCGAAGAGCGAGTTTATCTCCCTCTGGTGGTACGGCCGTAAGAAAAGGGGCGGGCATTCCCCAAAATGCCCGCCCTATTTTAATTATTCGTTCCACCACACCCAATGATAGGAGGCCACCGGGTAAGGACGCGGCAGCGCCGGGTCACCAGAACGTGGCAGCTTGTTATCTGCGGGGTTTACGCCATTTGTGCCAACGGCGTAGATGTAAGCCGGTTTCCCAGCATTCATCTGGAACGCTGTTTGCACCCACGCCTCGCGAATGGTGCGCTGCGCCCAGGGGAAAGTAATGCCCAGGAAGGAAGGCATGCGCATGTTGTCTACCAGGCGCGGCCCAAAAGCAACGTCAGCCATGTTGCTGTTGAAGCCAAGCAGCATGTGTGCGCCCTGGAATGCGCCGAACCAGCGGCGAATGGGTGCGTCGGCAGGCGTCGGCCACTGGGCGCGCAGGGTCTGGCAAGAAGCAAATCCTGCCCAACGCAAGGTTGAGTAGCGAGCATTGCTGCCGTCAAACCAACTGCTGTCTACGCTGGAGGGAAGGCTGAGGCCGCCAGCCCCACCATGCCCCGCGTAGTAGGCAAAATCAACCCGGTCTACGCCGTACGTGCAATCACCGCCACCCAGACTACAATCACGCCAATCACGCTCCCAGGCAGCCGCATTCCACCAGTTGAAAACGGCCGTCCAGCCATAGTTGAGCATTCCTGTGCGGAAACCGCTGGCATCAGGGACAACACCGGGTAAGTCTGAGCCACCGCTGCCGTAGGGTGGGTAATCGGAACCTGCTTCAACGCCAAAACGGTAAACGGCCGTTACCGCCTGCGGCTTTGCCATCCACGCTGACGCCGTTAGGTTGCTGCTACCATTGGTGACCAGTGGCAAATACAAATAGGGCGCAACAGCCGGGGTCAGCGTAATGGACGCCTGGCGCACCGCACCCAGGCTGTCCTCCACCTGAAGAACAACCGTTACGCTGGCCGGATCGGTACCGTGGGCGGTGTAAGGTAAAGAGTCGGCAGTGAAGTTGACGCTGCCGGACGCAGCAAGCGTGTTTGCATCAAGCAGAGAGCCATCATTGAGGCCCCAGGTATAGGTGTATGGAGCGACGCCAGCGCTGATAACGCCGGTGAAAGAAACGGCCGTATTGGGCATGTAAGTGCTGTTACTGGCCGGGTCTGTAATCGCTACGTCCGGGCCAAAGCCGCCTGGGCCAGAAGCCAGCGCTGGTACCATGATATTGCGCAAGACAATCGTTTCGCCGCCCACAAGGACTTCTATGCCACCAAAGTCAAGCAGCGGTTCCAGCGCTTTTTGCGGTTGTGCTGCGTCGCCAACGTTGTAGATCAGCGCCGGATCGGGCACGTTGATCTCAGTAGCGTCTGGATAACTGTTTTGCACCATTTCCACAACTGCATCCCTGGCTGCAACGGGGTCAACGCTGGGAAAGTTGTCGAGGAAGGAAAGGGAACGGCCGTAAAACGGCATTGCCACTGCCCCCAATCCGGGTATCCCTTCGTCAAGAGAAAATCCCTGGTCATCAACGTTGGTTGTATTGAATAACAGTGACAAATGGCCGCCCGCTCCACCTAGCGGCACCTGCGGCACCTGTGAGTACTGGCCTGTATTTAGCGACATTGGCACCTGCACCACAGCGCCGATAACCGTTTCTCCTCCGGCAATTGCAGGCGTACCTTGTGTAGCTGCATAAATTAACGACACGTTGTATGGATTTGCATTGAAGTTATAGTCGCAAAATTGCACATTTGGCGTGCTGATCAGGTCATTATCGGGAAATATTTCGTTAGTTAGCAAAAACTCGCAGGTAAATTGCTGCGCCAGGACGGAATCAATGCCGCCGCGCACTGTTTCTGTGAACGCTGCGCTGGGGTTAAAGGCATAAAAACCGCCTGTCGCACCATACTGCTCCAAAAGGGTATTTGTATCACTGTTTAATATGGAAAAGCGCGGATGACCCACATAGTTGTCTTGTTGCGGATCCTGGCTGCCCAGTGCAGCAAAGTTGCTTGCCAGGCTGGTTGCGCCAGCGCCGCTGACCTGTGGGGCGCTGAACTGGAAAACTGGCAAACTTAAACCTGTTTCGACCCAGATGCCATTACTGGTAAGCAGGCCATGTGGTGTGGCAGGAACAGCAGGCGCTTTGGCCTGTACGGCCGTGCCATAGGTGATGGCACACAACAACAAAAAGAGGGCGATAACCGGGGTAAAGCGAAATAAAACAAACTTTTGCTTCATTGGGAACTCTCCTTAACACACAAGATATTGAAAAGTTAATCACTGCCGCGATGAGAGCCACTACGAGTCATGGAGAAGCATTTGCTATGGGCAGGCCGGTACCTCCTTTGTCCACGTAATTTAGTTGCAGGTAAATCAAAATGGGGGGTTTTCTTAAATGCCTTTCGCAAAGCACCACACAGGCTTATGTTAATCCTGAGGGTAGGGCAAGTCAAGAGGTGGAAGCGTGACAAATGCGGGGCAATTCGTATGGGCAAAGTGACATTGGCAAGTTTAGTCGTTTTCCGACAAGGGCGTGGTCATGTACAACCCATCAAGGGCAAAGCCATGCTTGCGATAATATTCCCGCGTGCCAATGGCGCTGATGACGGCGATACGGCCGTAGCCCGCCTCCCGCGCCAATACTTTCGCCTTCTCGACTAGCTGCGTGCCCAGCCCCATGTGCTGCGCTTCCCCCTGGCTGTCCTCGCCCAGCGGCAGCACCGGCCCATACACATGGACTTCGCGAATCATGGCGTGTCCGGCCAACTCCGGAATGGGCAGTTCTGCATCTTTGTGCGGCAGCGACAGGCGCAAAAATGCGGCAATCTGGTCGTCAGCGGTCACAAAGCTGAGAAATTGCTCTGTCGTGGCGTCGGTTTCATAGGTTTCGACCATTAATTGCAAATCGTCAGGGGCTACCTTTTGCCGCTTGACCTCGCGGCAGCGAATGCAGTGGCAGCGCAAGCCCTGCTTGGCCAGCCGCTGCTGGGCAATCTGGCGCAGGTTGGCCTTTTTGAAGCCTTCCACCACGTTGGTGGTAGGAATGTCGCGAATAATCCTCGTCAGGCGCACAAAGCGCGGCGTTTGCACCTTGCAGCGCATGAGCACGTCAATGACCTCTTCCTCAGTGTACGGTTTGTAGTCGCCGCGCTGCCAATAGTCGAAAAGCTCGGCGTTTTCCAGCAGCATGGTGGGGTAAATTTTAAGCTCGTCAGGCTGGATGGCCGGATCTGACCAGAGACGGCCGTAATCGGCCACGTCGCTTTCCACCGTCGCCCCGTACAGGTTGGGCATCCAATGCCCGTGAATCTTGTAGCCCGCCAGCCGCAGCAGGCGGAAGGCGTCGCGAGTGGCCTGCACGTCGTGGCCACGGCCGTTCAGGGCCAAAATGCGGTCATCGAGGCTTTGAATGCCCACCTGCACCTTGGTCACGCCCAGGTAGCGGAACCAGCGCAGCTCTTCGGCGTTAATGTAGTCCTGGCGGGTTTCTACCACCAGCCCCACGTTGCGCCGTTCTGCCCTGGCGTTTAGCTCCTGGGCTGCGGGCAGCGTGGCGGATTCCACGCCATTCATGGCGTCGAAACAACGCTTGATAAACCATTCCTGGTAGTCGCGGCGGTAGCTGGACCACGTACCGCCCAAAATGAGCAGCTCAATTTTGTCCACGGGATGCCCGATTTGCTCCAGGGCGCGAATGCGTCCGGCGGTTTGCTCGTAGGGATCAAATTTGTACCGTTCGGCCCGCTGCGCCCCTGGCTCGTCATGCAGATAGCTTTTAGGCATGCGGTAATCGGTGGGGCAAAAGATGCATTTACCCGGGCAGGGGTAGGGTTTGGTTAGCACGGTCACCACGGTGACGCCAGATTGGCTGCGTACTGGCTTGGTTTGCAGGGCCACGCGTACGTCGGGGTCGAATTCCAGGTAGCCCTGGTCGCACAGCCGCTGGTAAACGTCCAGCACCTGGCTTTTGGAGAGCCAGGGCAGGCCGCGCTGAGTAAATTTTTGCATGATGCGGGAATATTTTTTGCCGGTTAACGGCCGTTGGGCTACCAATGCCTCAATCAACGCCACATAAGCCTTTTCCTGGCCCCCAATAGGCACGGATTCCCGCTTGGCCTGCCATTCAGCGTCATAAGCGTCGCGCTCCACCGTCGGTTCATACTCAAAATCACGTAATGAACTCATCAGTTAGTTATTCTCCGGCTTGATGGCGTGGACGTAAGTGGTAGAGGCTAAAATATGCGCGTTTTCACGTTGGTTCAATTTCTTATCCAGCGGGCGCAGCAGCAGACCGTAGGCCGCCGCCACAGCCAGCAGCAGTTGCCGTACCAGAGGCACGCGCACGTACTCATTGACAAAGCGATAATTCAAGCTGGTGATGGCATAGGTGGGTCCGACGCAAACGCCAGAGGAAACAATCTCAAACCCGGCGCGGCGCAGCAGCCGTTCTTGGCCAACGAGCGTGTAATTTTGGAAGTGGTTGGGATAGGCGTGGAAATGCTGCATGAAGGGAGTGACGGCCAGTACCTGGCCCCCAGCCTTGGCGGCGCGAAACATCTCGGAAACGGCCGTATCCGGGTGCTCCAGATGCTCCAGCACCGCCTCAATGTGAAAGGCATCCACCCCCTGCGGGGCATAGGGCAGGGCGTAGGCATCGCCCACCACGTGCACGTTGGCAAAGAGACCGATGTTCAGGTTAACCAGCTTTGGGTGGGCGTAAAATGGGCCCCCACCCACGGCCACGCAAAGGGCATCATCTGGCTGCTGCGCGATTGCCTGCTCAAAGGCGCGGCGCGATGGCTCGCTGCGATAATCACGCACGACCTGCCGCGCCACAAAGCGCTTCAAAGCGGTTTGTTGGCCAGCCTGTGCGTACTCGACAGCCATCTTGCCCCTCTCCTGGGCCAGGTATGTTTTTTGTTGGGCTTCAGGCATCATGATCGGCACGCCATTGACCAGGGGATAGCGGCGGGTGTGATCGGCCGTTACCAGCCAGCCCTCTTCTACATGCAGGGCCGCGTGGGTGTGCGGGCACACCAATCTCTCAGAATAAATCTGCTCGTCGATGCTTAGCATACGCCTTATGACAGTTCCGCCACCAATTCGACCATTGTGCGCAAAGTAGAAAGATCAAAGACCGTCATATTCATGGTCGTGATGGGGCTATTGATCCAGCGCTGCAGCCGCTCTTTGACCCGCGCGCGGGGGCCAACCAAAGCCACTTCATCAATGAGTTCGGCTGGAACTTTGGCCATTGCCGCACCCTTGTTACCACTGAGGTAAAGGTCTTGAATCTCCGCGGCGGCGGTTTCATAGCCATAGCGGCAGGCCAGGTCGTTGTAAAAGTTTTTGCCTTTAGCCCCCATGCCGCCAATGTACAAGGCCAACATGGGGCGCAGCATATTGTAGCAAATGTCGAGATTATCATTGATCACGACAGAAACTGTGGGGGCAATGTCAAAATTTTTGTACCCTTTGCCAACACCCGCTTTAGCAAAACCCGCCTCTACCTGCTCTTTGTAAATCTCATCGAATTTATCCGGTGAAAAGAAGATAGGCAGCCAACCGTCGGCAATTTCGGCCGTCAATTCCACGTTTTTGGGACCAATAGCAGCCAGGTAAATGGGAATTTCCGGCGCGGCCTCTAAAGTGCTTTTCAACGGCTTGCCCAGCCCGGTGGCATCCTCGCCCTGATAAGGAATCTGGTACAGCTTGCCCTCATAAGTGAGGGGCGCTTCCCGCGCAAAGATGGCCCGCAAAATGTCTACATACTCACGGGTGCGGGTCAGGGGGCGCGCATAGCTGGCGCCGTGCCACCCTTCCACCACCTGTGGGCCGGAAAGGCCAAGACCCATAAGGAAACGACCCCCGCTCAATTGGTTCAGGGTCATGGCCGTCATGGCCGCGTTCGCTGGCGTGCGCCCCGGCATTTGCATGATGGCTGTGCCCAGCTTGATGTTGCTGGTCAGCGCGCCAAGCCAGGCCAGCGGCGACACGGCATCCGATCCGTACGCTTCGGCCGTCCAAACGGCGTAAATGCCCAGGCGGTCTGCCTCTTGCACCAATTCCAACGGTAATTCAATTTTTCGGCCAGCATAGCCCAGCATCAAGCCCAAGCGCATGGTAACCTCCTTAAGCTGTCAATACAAAATCTATGCTGAATGATACTTGGCAATTGGCAAATGGCAATTTGATCAGGACCGGAACAGGCAAAAACATGGCTCCAAAGGGGGTTGGATAGAAATTGACGGCATGATCAAACTTGGTTAATATGGTTTTTTCCGACGGCTGACGGTGTGTCAGCGAGTCCCAAGCATGACGGATGGCTAAATAGGGACAAAAGAGAGAAGAGATAATGAGTGAGAATGTTATCGAAACGCACGATTTGACCGTTTATTACGGCAAGCACCGCGGCATTAAAGGCGTCAATTTAACGGTAGAGAAAGGCGAAGTGTTCGGCTTTTTGGGGCCAAATGGGGCCGGCAAAACCACAACTCAGCGAGTTTTGCTAGACGTGATAAGGCCTACGTCTGGAAAGGCAACCATATTTGGCATGGACTGCCGTAAACAAGGTGTCGAACTGCGCAGGCGCATTGGTTACCTGCCCGGCGAGCTGGCTCTTTACAAAGACATGCGCGCCAGTGAGTTTTTTGAAATGTATGAATATCTGCGCGGCGAAAATAATTCAAAGGGTTTTTGGCGCAACCTGGCGGAACGGCTTGATCTGGATATCAATCGCAAAATCGGCAACTTTTCCAAAGGTAACAAACAGAAAGTAGGAGTTGTTGCCGCCTTCATGAACCGCCCCGACCTGCTCATTTTGGATGAACCAACCGGTGGTCTGGATCCGCTGGTGCAGCAAACGGTCATGGAGATGGTGCGAGAGGTGCAGGCAGACGGCCGTACCGTCTTTTTCTCCTCTCACATCCTGCCAGAAGTCCAGGCCGTTTGCGACCGCGTGGGCATCATTCGCGAAGGGGAAATGGTAGCTACGCAGCGCGTCGAGGAGTTATTTGCCCAAAGAATAAATCGCATGAGTCTGATATTTACGACCTTACCGCCAGAGGGCGTGTTTGACATCCCGGGAGTGACCGAACTCAAACGCACAGAGCAAAGCACAATGCTGGAAGTCCAGGAGAACCTGGCGCAAGTATTAGCGATTGCGGCCCAGCACGAAATCCAAGACATTGAAACCCACAATGTGAGTCTGGAAGAAATCTTCCTGGCTTACTATGGCAAAGGAAATGGAGGCAACCATGTTTAGGTTAATCTGGCAAGAGCTGAAATTTCGCCGCAACGCCATCATTGGTTGGAGCCTGGGACTGTGCTTTTTCCCGGTTGTGTATATTGGCATCTATCCGCAGGTCGCCGACCAGATGGCGGGTCTGGCGGATTTGGAGCTTTATCAGGCTTTGGGAATGAGTCTGGGCACTTTTGGGGATTGGGTGGGGTCGATTCTCATTGTTTTTATGCCCCTGGTGGCTGCCATTTACGGGCTGCTCAACGGTACCGGCACGCTGGCCGGGGAAGAGGAAGACGGCCGTTTAGAAATGGTTGTCACGCTGCCCTTGCCGCGCTGGCAAATTGTCACCGCCAAGGCCATCGCGCTGGTTATCTCCTCTCTCTTAATGTTCCTTGTGGTCTCAACGGTCTCCCTCCTTGTTTTCCAGACTATCGAGAGCCAGATCGAAACAGACATTGTGGGCATAGACATGTTTACGGCCGTTATTTCTGCCTGGCCCTTGGTTTTTGCCATGGGCATGATCAGCATGTTCCTGGCCGCCTTTAGCGCAAAGCGGCGCTTTGCGGCCATGATTGCTGCTGCCATTCTCGTGGTCAGCTACTTTGGCAGCAATCTCGCTGCTTCCACAACCGCCTTAGAGCCCTTTGAGCCATTTTTCCTCTTCACCTATTTGGATGCGACCGGAAAGGCTATCACGGAGGGGCAACAAGCCGGCGACGTCATGGTCTTGGTAGGCGTCGGGTTGGTAGCTTTTATCCTCGCTGTGTTCTTTTTCGAGAATCGAAATTTAACCGTGGGCGCCTGGCCCTGGCAGCGGGCAAAAGTGACATAATGTTGATTTTGCTTACCTCAGCATTCAGAAAAGTGGGGAACAGCCGCTAAGCTCCTGAACATCCAAAACCACAGCTTACGTCCTCGCAGTCTCCTCCGCTGCACGCAGATTAACCCAGACTGCAATCCCATACATAACCGGCGCTAACATGAGTGCAACCACAATTATCATGAGAGGTATCGCATTTAGTCCTGATATGCCTAGCAAGAGGACCATTCCCCCTGAAATAAAGGTGGCAATGCCGCTCCGTCGATAAAGCTGGAAATGTGCTTCAGGAATTTGAATGCTTCTCATCAACACGGCGTTACTGATGAGCGCCACCGCTACCGCGCCAACAAGCAGCCAGCGCGTTTCCGGCGCTAACGGTGTCTCCGGCTTCTTCAATCACATTAAAAACGGCCGCTCCAGTAGCGACGATACCGGCGGTCATAGGCAAATGTAGATACATCCAGCCCATCGTCTTCGATAAGGTATTAATTGGATGGTGCTGTGAGATGGCGTCAAAGTAAAGCCACCACAAGCCGATGGCTATGAGCATGCCAAGAACGGCCGTTATGCCCACCAACCAACTCAATTGCCCATGCGCACTTACCCCGCGCACCACGCTCACAATCACCTCGCCCAAAACGATAATCGTTAATAGACCAAAACGTTCTACGGCCGAGGGGCTAGAGGTATAGGCAATGTCGATTTGAGCTTGAATTGCAGGATTTTTTCTTGCCTGCATCTGGTTGATGATCATCGGCAGTACCACAGAGAGGAACAAGGCAATACCCCACAACTGAAACCGTCCGGGCATGGGGACAAATACAGAGCTAACAAACAGCACCTGTGGAGATCAACATATTTACCGTATAGGTGCGGGACAATGGGCGATGATTGGGATCATAAACGCCCGTTCGCCACCAGAGATAGGTTAGAATCAGTTGATAGGCAGCAAACGAAAGAGCAAAGCCCACCGAACTTTCTCCCAGGGCATCGTGGGCAAAAACCGCCATAGCGGCCACCGTAAACATCTGTAGAAAAGTGGAAACTCGGGTGCGAATGTCATTGTTGCCGTGTAATTCATGGTACATGGTGCCGTTTAGCCAGGCGACCCAGACGATAATAAATAGAAAGGCAAAGCCTAATACGTCCGCTGAATTGACATGTTCTGACAACGCATGCCCTAGCTGGGCGATAAGGATGAACGTAGACCAGATCGTAAAATAGCTCTAAAAACGTGACCGCACGGTCTTCTTCGCGGTCGCTAATACTTCTGGGCGGCTGCCACCAAATGCGAAAATTGCGTCTCAATGATTGCATAGATTCTTGTGTCCATCGATTTGTGTTACGCTACAAATAATCTACACCGGTTAATTGTTCAGACACCTCCCAAAACCGATTGAGAATTGCAGCATCATCCAGCACGTCATTACACTTCTGCTCAGCAGGATAGCCGCGCAGACGCATCGTCTTTGGCCCGTAGAAAACGCCCCCTTTCGCCTCTGGTGCGACCGAGGCATAAAGTTGTGGCAAAACGCCCATATCCACATCCTGTGCCATCAGTCTGCCAAAAATGCTATACAGGAACCGTTCAGCCAGCGGGGCCCCCGATTGCTCAAGGCTGTTTGCCTGTAGATTGGTCATCACAAGACCCGGGTGGGATGAATTGGCAATCGTGTCATGACCTGCGGCTTTGAGCCGTTTGTTTAGCTCGGTGGCAAACATGGCGTTCGCCAATTTGCTCTGGCCGTATGCGCCCCAACGACTGTAGGTTTCTTTGCCCATCAGATCGTCAAAATTGATACGGCCGTTAAAGGCGGCACTGCTGGAGGTGTTGTGAATGCGCGCGACTGGCGTGCGGGTGATTACGTCGATCAACAAGCCGGTCAGGGCGAAGTGAGCGAGGTGGTTGACCCCTAGCTGCATCTCGAAGCCGTCTTCCGTTTCTGTTCGTGGAATCGCCATGACCCCTGCGTTATTGAGCAAAACGTCGAGGCGATCATATTTTGCTTTGAAAGCATCGGCAAAGGCGCGTACCGATTCAAGGCTAGCGTTGTCCAATTCCATCAAGTCCAGCTTGGCACTTGGATTGCTGGCTAGAACTTCCGCTTTTGCCTTTTCTGCTTTACTCATGTTGCGGCAGGCCATAACGACCGTCGCACCTTTTCCGGCAAACGCTTGCGTTGATTCAAGCCCCAGCCCGCTGTTTGCCCCGGTAACGATGATCACTTTATTTGTCAAACTGGGGATGTCTTGTGCTGTCCATTTGTTGCCCATAATTCGTTCTCCATGATTTTGTTGAAACTTGCCCACCTGGCTCAATAAGTTGAAATTGAAATCCAATGCCTGAACTTGGCCCAGTGGGCACGATGGATTTCAGGTTATTTCCATTGATTCAAGTTTATGAGTTTGTATTACTGTGGATACTATATTTGCTTAGAGGATGAAATTGAATACATAAAACGGGATAATCCTTGCACAATATGATATTCCCGTATCAATTTGTATTGATTCTGTCCCGCTTTTCCTATATGATGCTTGCACAAATGGTTCACGAACAATGGATTATGCTATGAATTATTCAAGCGAAAAGATGCAAGCTTTTGTCGCCCTGTTGGAAAAGCACACGCCAGAGGAAGGCTTAAATGCAACGGCCGTTTCCGACCTGTACACCTACCGCGAGATAGGTAAACCAGATAAATGCGCATCTGTATATGAGGCAGGAGTCGCCATTTTGGGTCAGGGCAAAAAATTGTGTTATGTAGACGGTCAAAAATATGATTACAGCGCAGGCAATTATCTTTCACTCTACTTGCCCATGCCGGTTGAGGTCGAAGTGGTTGAAGCCACGCCTGAAAAACCGTTGTTGATGGCGGGAATCAAAATCGATCTGATTCGGATTGCTAATATTTTGATGAAAATGGATCAAGCGGAGCAGCCGCCCGCGAAAGTTGAACCATGGACCCCCTCGGCCATATTTTCCAAACCTGTAAGCGATGAACTGTTGGATGCCGTCATCCGCTTGCTGCGCACGTTAGATAATCCAGTGGAACGAGCGGTATTGGGAGACTCGATTCTCGATGAGGTCTATTTTCGTCTAATTTGTGATGACAAATCAGGATCTTTACAACGGCTTTTACAACATCGAGGGCAAGTGCAGCAAATCTCTAAGGCGGTGGAACATATTCATAAAAATATGAGAGAGGTTGTTTCTGTTGACGAATTGGCAAATTTGTCCAACATGAGCACTTCTAGCTTCCGCAAAAGTTTCCGCGAGGTGATGCACATGCCGCCGCTGCAATATGCCAAATCGATCAAATTAAACCGAGCGCAATTGCTTATCCGCGAGGGGAAAAATGCAAATGAAGCTGGGTATATGGTCGGCTACAACAGCCCGGCGCAGTTTAGCCGAGAGTACAAGCGGCATTTTGGCTATTCGCCATCGGCAACAGTTGCAGCCGCCTGAGAGTTTAACAGAAGTCCAATATTGCTTAAGTGCCTACGGAGATTCGAACTCTTTTGGGTAGTGATTTCAAAGAAAAAAGGTGCGATTGACAATGCTTTCCAGGAGAGTCATTATCTGTATGCATTTTCCCAAATAAAAAAACCAGCCACATGGCTGGTTTTTGCTTTGTGCCCTCACGGAGATTCGAACTCCGGTTTTAAGCTTGAAAGGCTTACGTCCTAGTCCCCTAGACGATGAGGGCAAGCGTCGAGAATTCTATCACCCCACCCTGGTTCGGTCAAGCACATTTTAGGGCGTGCCCGGCAGAAATTGTTAAACTAGGGGCATGCATGTACGTGGATTTCAACCGGGCGACACGGCCGTTCTGGCCCAACTCCATTCTCAACTATTCGCCAGAACAACCCGGTTTGCCACCCTCTTTTGCGCGGCAGGTAGCCCGCTGGGAGCAAAACCACGGCCGTTTCTGGGTAGTGGTTGACGAATCAGGCATAGCCGTTGGCTACGCAATCCTCACGCCTGTGCCGGGGCTGTCCAGGCTGGCCGAATTGGTGGGGGGAGTGGTGGCTGGTAAAAGGCGCCAGGGATACGGCCGTTTCCTGCTTCGTCACATCTTACAAAAAATGGACGCCACTCCTTATCGGCAGCTTTCTGTCAAAGTACCCGGAATGGACAGCTCCGCTGCCAGCTTTTTGCAAGCGCACGGCTTCTTTTTAGAACACGAAGAATGGACATTGATCAAGGAGCAATTAGCAATAAGCAATGAACAACCGGCGTTTGATAATTGTTCATTGGTCATTGCTGATTCTGAAACGGCCGTAACCACCTTCCTCGCTCTCTACGACCAGGCCTTTTGCCCCCCATCCCTGGTACCAACCCTACACCCCCACCGAAGTTAATGCTGCCCTAAACAACCCGATCGACATCCTCTTCCTCCAATCTCCAACCTCTAATCTCCAACCTCCAATCCCCATCGGCTTTGCCTGGCTGCACATGGATGGCTCAGTGGGCGAGATTGAGCCTATGGGCATTGTGCCGGCGTGGCAGGGCAAGGGCTACGGCCGTTTCCTCCTCTACGCCGCCCTTCACGAGCTGGCCCAACGCGGCGCAGCTTCCGCCCAAATCACCGCCTGGCGCAGCAACGAAACGGCCGTGCATCTCTACCAAAGCCTCGGCTTCCGCCACGCCCACACCCATACCTACCTCGCCTACAACCTGCCGTAAAATGAGAACCCTTTCACCTTTGCCCTCACCCACTTTACCAAACCCTTAGCCCATCCTAAAATCTAATCATCAAGCATAGCTGTTGACAAAGATCCTTCCGAACCCCTTGCCAAAGCTTCCCCATTTCTTTGTCATAATTTGAGATTCGCTCGCAACTTAAAAACGGAGAAAATTCGTATGTTCAAAGATATTGCCGATGTCGCAAAGCAGGCTGGGCACCCAGCAATACATCGCTTCCGAAGAAATTAGCACCGTCGTTTACCTGGCCCAGTCCCTGTGCAAACCCGATTTTGGCCGAAGGGCCCGGCCGGGGTGGGCAAAACCGAACTGGCCAAAGCGTGGGCCAAAGCTATCGGCGCGCCGCTCATTCGCCTGCAATGTTACGAAGGGCTGGACGAAAGCAAAGCGCTGTACGAATGGGAATACGCCAAGCAGATGCTCTACACCCAGCTTCTGCGCGACACCCTGCGCAACATCCTGGGCGATGTCAGACAGTCTGGCCGAAGCCGCGCAGCGGCTGGCCCAGGAAGAAGATGTCTTTTTCTCCGAAAATTTCCTGCTGCCCCGCCCCCTTCTCACCGCCCTCACCTCCGACGAACCGGTCGTTCTGCTGATTGACGAAATTGACCGCGCCGACGTGGAATTTGAAGCCTTCCTGCTGGAAGTGCTCAGCGATTTCCAGGTGAGCGTGCCGGAATTGGGCACCATTGCACGCCAAGCACCAGCCGATGGTGCTGCTGACCAGCAACAACACCCGCGAACTCAGCGAAGCGCTCAAGCGGCGCTGCCTCTACCTCTACGTCGATTACCCCACCCAGGACGCCGAACTGGATATTGTGCGCCTGAAAGTGCCCAACCTGAGGCCAGAACTGGCCCAGCAGGCGGTGGCCGTGGTCCAGCAGCTGCGCAACATGGATTTGCGCAAAGTGCCCAGCATCAGCGAAACGCTGGATTGGGCGCGGGCGCTGGTCACGCTCAACGCCAAAGAAATTGACGAAAAGACGCTCAACAACACCCTGACCGTCTTGCTGAAATACGAAGCTGACGTGGCCAAAGCCCGGCGCATGATGGGCGATGGCGGCAGCATCGCGGCGGGCGGTACGGCCGGTAATTGAAGACCTGCGAGGTTATGGCATTAGTTATTCGTCAATAACACTGGATAAAACCTCGCAGGTCTGAACAGTCATAACAGATAACGGAGTAAGAAACATGGACGACCGAGTCATCGAATTTGTGCGGGGATTACGGGCAGCCGGCGTGCGCGTCTCGCTGGCCGAGTCGATGGACGCCATGCACGCCGTTGAGGTGCTGGGCATGGCCAACAAAGGAGCTGTTCCGCGAATCGCTGCGGGCCACCCTGGTGAAAGAATCAGACGATTTTGCCGCCTTTGACGAGCTGTTCCCGCTTTACTTTGGCAGCGGCGGCCCGCCACTGCAAAACGCCATGGAAGACCTCTGCCCCAGAAGAGCAGGATATGCTCAAAGCGGCCCTGGAAGCGATGAGCGGCCGTTTGCAACAGCTGATGGATTGGCTGACCAGCGGCGAAGGCCCCACCAAAGAAGAGCTGGAAGAGATGGCCCGCCGCGCCGGCGCGGATTGGGCCGACGACTCCCAGGCAGGCGCGCTGGGTGACGCGGCGCATGTTGCAGCAAATGGGCTTTGCCCATCTGGAAGAGCAGATGCAGGAGCTGATGCAGAAGCTGCAAGAGATGGGCATGAGCCAGGAAGCCATTGAAAAGCTGATGGGCGTGGTGGAAGCCAACCGCGAGGCGCTGGCCGAGCAGGTGGCGCAGCAAGTTGGGCTGCAAATCTGCGCAGCAGCGCGCCAACCGCCCTGAGGATTTGCACGGCTCTGACTTGATGTACAAACCATTTCACTCGCTGACGGACGAGGAAACCGACCTGCTGCGTAAAGAAGTGCAGCGGCTGGTCACGCAGCTGCGCACCCGGGCGGCGCTGCGGCGCAAGCGGGGCAGCAAAGGCAAGTTTGACTCCAAGGGCACCATTCGCGCCAACCAACGGTATGGCGGCGTGCCCGTAGAGCTGAAGTACAAAAAGCGCAAGCTCAAGCCCAGCCTGGTCCTCTTGTGCGACGTGTCTCGCTCCACAGAGAACGTGGTGGAGTTTATGCTGCATCTGACCCACGCCCTGCATGACCAGGTTTCGAAGATGAAAAGCTTTGCTTACTATGACCGCCTGGTGGAGGTCCCCAACGAGGTGCTGGAATCCATTCGCCACAACGAGCCGGAGGAGGCTTTTGACACGCTGCGGCGCATGCTGCCCTACCGGCCCTATGGCACGGACCTGGGCAGTTGTCTGCAAACGTTTTACGACCAGCACCTGAACGCCATTAACGGCCGTACCACCCTCATCATTTTGGGCGACGGCCGCAACAATTTTAACGCCCCGCGCCTCGACCTGGTCAAAGATTTGCAGCGCCGCGTGCGCAAGCTGGTCTGGTTCAACCCGGAGCAGCCCCGCGAATGGGGCACCGGCGACAGCGACATGTTAGAGTATGCGCCGCTCTGCAACGAGGTGTTTGCCGTGCGCAACCTGGCGCAGCTTTCGACCGCCGTTGACAGGCTGTTGGCTTCTTGATATGCTATGCGCATGCAGCAGTTAATGGTTGTTTTTCGGTATTATTATGGCGAATTGGTCCTAAACCACCCGCGGGGGAGGTCTATTCGTCTGAGCTAGAAACGGCCGTTTCCAGACAAGACACGAAATGACAAGACGCGGTGTGAAAGCCGCGTCTTTTTTTTGACAAGCACTGCCCTGACAGTTAGGATCACCCTTCAGGAAAACAGGGAGTAAGGACATGACAACAAACGCATTCGACGAACTCAAATGGCGTGGCCTGGTGTACGACCACACCGAAAGCACGCCTGAAATTCTCGCCAATCACAAGGTGACCGTCTACAACGGCTTTGACCCCACGGCCGATTCCCTGCATATCGGCAATCTGGTGGCGCTGATCCAGTTGGCGCGGCTGCAGCAGTTTGGCCATACGCCCATCGCCATTGCCGGCGGCGGCACGGGCATGGTTGGCGACCCCAGCGGCAAGTCCAGCGAGCGCAATCTGCTCTCGCGCGACGAAATCGAGGCCAACCTGGTGGGCATCCAAAAAGAAATGGCCATGATTCTCGACTTTGAGGCCAAGAGCAATCCGGCCCGCATCATCAACAACGCCGACTGGCTAAACCGTGTAAGCCTGATGGATTTTTTGCGCGACGTGGGCAAACATTTCACCGTGAACTACATGATGGCCAAAGACTCGGTAAAGTCCCGCGTGGAGCGGGAAAGCGGCATTTCCTTTACCGAGTTTAGCTACATGCTGCTGCAAGCCTACGACTTTTTGCACCTCTTTGACCAGGAGGGCTGCACCATGCAAACGGGCGGCAGCGACCAGTGGGGCAACATCACCGCTGGCGTGGAGTTAATCCGGCGGCTGCGCGGCGAAAAGGCGTATGGCCTGGTCTTTCCCCTCATTACCAAGGCGGATGGCTCCAAGTTTGGCAAAACGGAAAGCGGCACCATCTGGCTGTCGCCGCAGCGCACGTCGCCTTACCGCTTCTACCAGTTCTGGCTGAACACCGACGACGCCGACGTGATCAACTACCTGCGCTACTTCACCTGGCTGGAGAAGCCGGAAATTGCCTCGCGCTGGAAGAGGCGCTGCTGGAACGGCCGCATCTGCGGGAGGCGCAGCGCAAGCTGGCTCAGGAAGTGACGCGGATTGGTACATGGGGAAACGGCCGTTTCCAAAGCAGAAAAAGCCTCGGCCGTGCTCTTTGGCGGCGACCTGGACGGGTTGGACGCGGGCGACATCCGCGACATCTTCGCCGACGTGCCCTCCAGCGAGGTGGGCAAAAACGAGTTCGCCGGTGAAGGTATGTCGGTGGTGGATTTGCTGGCTCTGACCGGCGTCGAGCAGTCCAAAGGGGCCGCGCGGCGTGCCGTGCAGGGCGGCGGCATCTACCTCAACAACCAGCGGGTCAGCGCCGCCGAGCAAATGGTGACCATGAACGACAGCATTGAGGGGCAGTTCATGGTGCTGCGCAAGGGTAAGAAAAAGTACCACCTGATCAAGGTGCTGGCATAAAAAAGGCCCGGAGATTCTCGCGAATTTCCGGGCTTTTTCGTTATTGCCTGAAACTTAAACCTTTATGCCGGCAGCTCAAGCTCTAGCTCTACCTCGTCACTGTAAGCCTCTACCGGCACGCAGGTGCAGAAGAGGTTGCGGTCGCCGTACACGTTGTCGATGCGGCTGACCGGCGGCCAGAACTTGAAGTCGCGCACCCAGGGTAAGGGGAAGGCAGCTCGTTCGCGCGGATACGGCCGTTCCCATTTATCCGCGCTCACCACCTCGGCCGTGTGCGGCGCGTTGTGCCAGCACGCTGTTCACCGGGTCACATTCGCCCTGTTCAATCATGGCAATTTCCTGGCGAATGAAGATCATCGCCTCACAGAAGCGGTCCAGCTCTACCAGCGACTCGCTTTCCGTCGGCTCAATCATCAGCGTGCCCGGCACGGGGAAGCGACATGGTGGGGGCATGGAAGCCAAAATCCATCAGCCGCTTGGCCACGTCATCCACCGTCACAAAGTCCTTTAAGCGGCCGTAAATCGACGATGCACTCATGGGCAACACGGCCGTTCTTACCCTTGTACAGCACCGGAAAATGCGGGTCCAGCCGGTGGGCGATGTAGTTGGCATTCAAAATGGCTATCTTGCGTCGCCATTTCCAGCCCCTCCGTGCCCATCATGGCGATGTAGGCATAGGAGATGGGCAGCACGCTGGCGCTGCCCCACGGCGCAGACGAAACCGGGCCAATCGCCTGCGCGCCACCCACACCATCCACTACCGGATGGCCAGGCAAGAAGGGAGCCAGATGCGCGGCCACGCCAATCGGGCCCACACCAGGGCCGCCGCCGCCGTGCGGAATGGCAAAGGTCTTGTGCAAATTCAGATGGCACACATCCGCGCCCAATGTCGCCGGGGCGGGTCAGGCCAACCTGGGCGTTCATGTTCGCCCCGTCCATGTACACCTGCCCGCCATGTTCGTGGACGATGGCGCAAATTTCCTCAATCGCTTCTTCAAACACGCCGTGGGTGGAAGGATAGGTGACCATGATGGCCGCCAGATTGTCGCTGTGCTTCTCCGCTTTGGCGCGCAAATCGTCAACGTCAATGTTGCCATTGTCGTCACACTGCACGACCACCACTTCCATGCCCGCCATGACGGCGCTGGCCGGGTTGGTGCCGTGCGCCGAGCTGGGGATGAGGCAGACGTTGCGATGGCCTTCGCCGCGCGACATGTGGTAGGCGCGAATGACCAGCATGCCGGTGTATTCACCCTGTGCGCCGGAGTTGGGCTGCAGGGAGATGGCCGTAAAGCCGGTAATCTCTGCCAGCCATTTTTCCAGGCGCGGAACAGAGCATCTTGTACCCTGCTGCCTGTTCCAGCGGCACAAAGGGATGCAGCGCAGCCAAACTTGGGCCACATCACGGGCAGCATTTCGGCCGTGGCGTTCAGCTTCATGGTGCAGGAACCCAGCGGAATCATGGAATGGGTCAACGACAGATCGCGGGATTCCAGCCGGTTGATGTAGCGCATCATCTCCGTTTCGGAGTGGTAGCTGTTGAAAACGGGATGGGTCAGGAAGTCGCTGGTGCGGGCGTGGGGCTGCTCGTAAGCCAGCGTCACGCCATCCGCCAGGGTGGCCACGTCAAGCTGCTCCTCGGCGGCGCCAAAAATGGCAAACAGCGTTTCCAGGTCTTTCACCAGGGTAATTTCGTCCAGCGACACGCCCACTGCACCGTCGGCAAAGTAGCGCAGGTTGACTTCGCGGGCCAGGGCCGCAGCGCGAATCTCTGCCTGGTTGCGCGGGCCGCCGCTTATCTTGAGGGTGTCGAAGACAGGGCTCATTGTTCCAGAGTGTAGCCTAACTGCTGCAAGCCCCTGGCCAGCACCAGCGTCAGCAGGTGCACCCGCTGGGCAATGCGCTTCAGCCCTTCCGGGCCGTGATAGACGGCGTACATCGAGGCCATGATGGCCAGCAGCACCTGCGCCGTGCAAATGTTGCTGGTCGCCTTTTCGCGGCGAATGTGCTGTTCGCGGGTTTGCAGCGCCAGGCGCATCGCCGGTTTGCCTTGGGCATCAATCGAAACGCCAATGAGCCGACCGGGCATGTTGCGCTGGTAAAGTTTTCGTGGATGGCCATGAAGGCGGCGTGGGGGCCGCCATAGCCCATCGGCACGCCAAAGCGCTGGCTGTTGCCAACGACCACGTCGGCACCAAATTCGCCAGGAGCGCGCAGCAGGACCAGTGCCAGCAGATCGGTGGCCACGACGACCAAGGCGTCGTTTTCGTGGGCTTTGGCAATGAAGGCTTCGTAGTCGAGGACGTTGCCATCGGTGTCGGGATATTGCACCAGCACGCCAAAGGTGGGGGTGCTAAAGTCATAGCTGTCATGGTCGCCCACGATGACGTCAATGCCCAGCGGTTCGGCGCGGGTCTGCACCACGGCAATGGTTTGCGGATGGCATTGCTCGGAAACGAAGAAGGTGTTGGCTTTGGATTTGCGCGGCTTGTTGCGCTGGCACAGGGTCATCGCTTCGGCAGCGGCTGTGCCTTCGTCCAGCAGGGAGGCGTTGGCAATTTCCAGGCCGGTCAGGTCGCTGACCATGGTTTGGAAGTTGAGCAGGGCTTCCAACCGCCCCTGGGCAATTTCTGGCTGGTAGGGGGTGTATTGCGGTGTACCAGCCGGGGTTTTCGAAGATGTTGCGCAGGACGACGGGGGGCATGGTGCAGTCGCAGTAGCCCATGCCGATGAAGCTGCGGAACAGTCTTGTTTTGGGCAGCAATGGCGCGCAGTTCGGCCAGAATTTCTGTTTCGCTGCGCGGGGCTTCAAGTTGGAGATGGCCGTTCATGCGAATGTTGGCCGGAATCGTCTCCTCAATCAGTTCATCCAGCGAGGCGACGCCCAGGGCGTCCAGCATCTTCTGCACCTTGGCCCCGGTGGAGCCGAGGTGCCGGTCTACAAAATGGTCAGTCGGGGTGAGTAGATCACGGTTCTTGATTTGCCCGGAACCGTTGCCGCTCGGAGCTGGGAGTTTTTAGGGTCATGGGATCCTCCATGGTTCATGTCGGTATTCAGTGGTCGGTACTCAGTGGTCAGTAATCAGTGGGCAGACAGAAAACTGCTTACAGATTACTATTTACTGATTATTCGCGTTCGTCGCAATAAGTTTTGTACGCAGCGGCATCCATCAAATCGTCCAGCTCAGACATGTCGCTGAGTTTGACTTTGATCATCCATGCGCCGTAGGGGTCTGAGTTGACTTGTTCAGGGGTATCGATGAGGTCTTCGTTTACGGCCGTAACGTCTCCAGAAACCGGCATGTACAGGTCAGCAGCCGCCTTCACCGACTCGACGACCCCAAAGGTCTCGCCAATGCCAAAGAAATCGCCTACGTCGGGCAGTTCCAGGTAAACGATGTCTGAGAGGGCGTCTTGAGCATGGTCGGTAATGCCAACCGTACCAATGCCGTCTTCTACTTTGACCCATTCATCTTCTTTGGTGTACAGGAATCCATCTAAAATTTTGGTCATGATCTTTCCTCCAGGTATGAGAGTTGGTTAGTTGATTGGTTTGTTGGTTTGTTTGGCTGCCAGCCAACTAACAAACTGGCGAACCAGCAAACTGCCACAAAAAAAGGACGCATGGCAAACGAGGGTGTTCATTTGCCAGCGTCCTCTGTCATTAACCTGAGAGATTCAAAGCGCGGTTTGACCGTCGCTTTTTGCACCTTCGGTGTCCGTTTTAAGTAATCAGTAATCGGTAATCATTATTCAGTAAGTGTCTTGCATGAAAATTTACTGTCTATTGATAACTGCTCACTGTTTACTGTAATGAACTTTCCAGAGTTACTCGTCCGCCCGGTCCTTTTGCCTGAGAGTTTCAAAGCGCTTTTTGGCGCCCCTTGCCCCTTCGGCGACCCATTTCTTCTGTGTGTGATATTGAAGAAGATTCTCTCCCGAACGGCCGTTTCCAACTATGAAATTGTATGACAACTTGTATTGTACGGATTGCGGAGGGCAATTGCAAGAGGTTAAAATGCCCCTTGTTGGCTACAATGAGGGTATGAACTTTTTGAACCGACCCACTATTAGCAGCAGCGACGTGGTGCGCCCCACTTTTGCCGAGATTAACCTGGATCGGCTGACGGCAAACTACCGCGCCATCCAGCGGCACGTGGCCCCGGCAAAAGTAATGGCCGTGCTCAAGGCCAACGCCTACGGCCACGGCCTGGTGGAAGTAGCCCGGCACATGGAAAAGCTGGGCGCGCCTTACCTGGGCGTGGCCGTGCTGGAAGAAGGTATTTTGCTGCGCGAGTCTGGCGTGAAAACACCTATTTTGGTAATGGGCGGGATTTTGGGCAACCAGATACCGCTGTTTTTGCAGCATGACCTGACCCTCACGGCCTCGTCGGTGGAAAAACTGCAGCAAATTGAGGAAACGGCCGTACACATGGGCGTCCAGGCCCGCGTGCATCTAAAAATTGACACGGGCATGGAGCGCATTGGGGTGCATTATTACAGTGCAGAGGCGCTGCTGGAAACGGCCGTCCACGCCACTCACTGCCACGTCGAAGGCATCTACTCCCACTTTGCCAACGCCGACGCCGCCGACCTCAGCTACACCCACCTACAGCTAAACCGCTTTCAAGAAGTGCTGGCCTTTTACGAAAAGCGCGGTCTCCCGCCCCCGCCCCTGCGCCACATCGCCAACTCCGGCGGCATCCTGCAAATGCCCGCCAGCCACCTGGACATGGTGCGCCCCGGTATCTTGCTCTACGGCGTGTACCCCTCCAATGAAGTGCCCCGCACCGTTACCGTACAGCCGGCCCTTTCCTGGAAATCCCGCGTCGTGTATTTCAAGGTGATCCAGCCGGGTCATCCTGTCAGCTATGGCTCCACCTGGCAAAGCGACCACATGGTGCGCGCCGTCACAGTGCCCGTCGGCTATGGCGATGGCTATTTTCGCCGCATGTCGGGCCAGGCAGAGGTGCTCATTAACGGCAAACGTTACCCGATTATCGGGCGCATCTGCATGGACCAGATTATCGTTAACATCGAGTGGGACAGCGCCTATAATGGGGACGAGGTGATCCTGATTGGGGAAACAAACAAAGGGGCGGCCATCACTTGCGAAGATCTGGCACAGTGGGCAGGCACCATTCCCTACGAGGTGCTGACCAACATTAACACGCGCATTTCGCGAGTTTATGTGGGTGGCAATGAAAAAGCGCCCATTCAAGACCAGGAGGGAGAATCTTGAACAGGCGCTTTTGGCGACTTCATTTCGAAGTATAGACCTGATAATTAAACGGTATCTAAATTGAACCTGAGTGATTGGTAAGCGTTCATCGTTTCAGCCAGACCGGTTGCCTGCCTAACTAGCGCCGATTTTGCACCCGCCACCACAATCCTGCCGGGTAGCCGATCATTTTGGCAACGTCCCCAACAAAGCGAATGATGGGAATGAGGGCAAAAGCCCGCAGGCGAGCTGGGGGACGCCAGCCCCAGGTGTCATCCCACAACCTTTCGGCTGGGCGGCGGCAGTAAGCGCCCACGCCTAACAGCAGCAGCGGAACCCCTGCTTTTCGTTCTTGCCAGATGAGGCGCAAGATAAAGGGCAGGGCCAGCAAGTAGGTGAGATAACGCACAACGTGGCGCTTAGCCCACAGGTTGGCTTTACCATCACCGCGGGCGTAGAAGTAATATTGGCGAAAGAAGGCCCGCAGGCTGCCACGAGGCCGGAAGTAGGCAACGGCCGTATCCACGAATGGAAATGGTCCATACTTCTCGCGCAGCGCCAGGTCAAAAATCAAGTCCTCGCTGTAATCCAGCCATTCCGGGTAGCCACCCACCGCTTCCCAGGCTGACTTCAGGAAAGCCACCGAACGGCTAGAAGGTAAAAAGGTTTCCGGGTCTATTTCGTGCCGCGAAGGCAGCACCGTGTCCCCCATCACCACTTCAAAGTCGGTAAAGGGATCGGGTTCAAACCAGCCGCTGACCACCGGCGCACCTTGTTCTGCGATGGGCCGCACCAGGTCTTCCAGCCAGTATGGGGTCAGCACAACTCCTGCATCGGTAGAGGCTATAATGGGGCCCGCAGCGTGGGCAATGGCCAGGTTGCGCCCACGACTAATATTAGCTCCTGGTTCACTGATGACTTTCAAGGGCAGCCAGTTGGAATATTCTTGTAAAATGTCGAGAGTGTTGTCGGTAGATCCGCCGTCGCAAATGACCACCTCGTCAGGCTGGCGGCTTTGCTGGATGAGGGAATCGAGTAACGGCCGTATCGCCTCGCCCTCATTCAATACTGTGACAATAACTGAAACCTTCATGCGCATTTCCCATGCTTGTACAAAAAATCACTTATCTGGACAATATAACCCACTTACTGGCGATAAGCTACGGGCTGGTTTTTCGGTGTGACTTCATGCTCTAAAAATCGCGCTCACTTCTCATGCTCGGCCACTTCAAGTATACTCGCCACACTTCACAACCGTGAGACACACTCAAGCATTTACGACATAAGTGCACCATTACATGAAATCAGAAATCGAAATGCCGGCAGCCCCTAAGCTGTGGCAAAACCTCGCAATAGTTATCCTCGCTTTATCAATTCTCAGAGGAATTCGCTATCCAAATATGTGGTCCTACACCCATTTCCTCTTTAATTATGACCTTGGCTTTGTCAAAAGGGGGCTGATAGGCGAAATTGTGAGTCATATTGGCAATCCCTTTTTTTCCACATACACGTTCTTCGTCATCTTTAGCCTCGTCCTGTTTTCCATCAACATGATTTTGATAGGTACCCTCATTCATGACCTGGTAAGCAGCCGGAAACCTATATTAATTGGTGGCACATTTGTTTTTGTATCCAGCCTCGCCGTGGTTTTTTTATCTCATACCATTGGTTATCTGGACCACCTTGGCTTACTGATTACGCTCATCACCATAAAAATAAACCAGTTCAATAAAAAACTTCTATTTTTGTCACTAACCCTGCCATTTGCCCTCCTCATTCATGAAGCTATCCTCATTTTGTTATTCCCCGTGATTTTTGTGTCGCTTTTCCTGTCCATACCAGAAGAAAATCGCCTCCAAAAGTTGATGCTGCTTACTCTTTTTTCTGCAGTAATTCTTGGCCTGGTTTTCACAATCAGCCAATTCACATTGGAAAAGTCAGAGGCCGACCAGATGTACACAACCCTTCAAGCCATAAATGAGAATCCTCTGCGAAAAGATGCATTTAATGTGCTACATCGCGATTCTGCCGAAAATTTTGAACGCACAATGGAGCGCTGGGCAGGCGATCTTCTAAAGGATTTATGGAAATCCATTCTGGTAACTGCCCCGAATGTCCTGCTTCTTGTTTACATGACTATCGTCATTATGAAACACGCCTCTGCACCAAAATTTGCCATCGTGCTGGCAGTTCTGGCATCCTTATCGCCGCTGTTGTTGCATTTATTTGGTTGGGACATGCACAGGTGGAACACGTATGCCATCACAACCAGTTTTTTGATGTTTTTTACAGCCCACAAACTTAGTGATCAGCCCATTAAAATTGCTGCTCCCATTTACTTCTTAATTATTCTCTTGGTAATTGTGAACGGGATTTCAACCATTCCTCTTTTTGATGGGTATTATGTCAAACAATTCCCATTCATTGAGCACCAAAATTACATCCTCGATCTGATAAAAGGCGTGGAAGTATTTCCTTACGTGCCGCCCAGATAAGCTAAGTGCCGGCCAACTCGTCCTGTACCCTTGGGGATGCTACCATGGTTTCCATGTCAAAAGAGGCAACTCGTTCCACCATGCTTTGGGCTGCGGTGGCTTATGCGGCGCTTATTGGCGCCCTCACCTTGCCCAATCCGCACCGACTATTTACCCACTTACTGGGGAACAACATTGATAATTGGATTTTCTATTGGAACAATTGGCGGCTGCAGCAGGCAATAACTACGAAACAATCCTGGTTTTTTTCAAATGTAACCTTTTTTCCACAAGGAATCAGCCTGGTAGAACACTCCAACTCATTTTTAAACTCACTGCTGGCCTTTCCTTAGCAGTCTCTGGGGCAGCCAGTGTTGGCTTATAATCTGGTACTGCTTTTAAAGCTGTGGCTAGGCGCACTGGGCATGTTTCTCTTTCTTCATGATTTAACCTGGCAGGCCTGGGCATCTTGGCTGACGGGCCTGGTTTTTACATTGGCTCCTTATCACCTGACTCGAATTCTGGCCCAAAGCCACCTGGGGTCCATTCATTGGTGGCCCTGGTATACGTGGGCGCTGCACCGGCTGTTGGCAAAAGGGCGTTGGGCGTTTGTGATGCTGGCGGGTTGTTTTGCGGCGTTGACCTTGTGGTCTGGCCTGCTGCCAGGTATGTACTCACTGGCGGTGGGTCTATACGATGTGGCAACCGGAGAACGGCCGTCCGTCACCGCCGCAGACAACAGCCCTTTGCCCAACGGGTACTTTGTACTGCCGGATTCGTTATTAGTGGCCGGGGGCTAAGGATGTAGGTTTGGGGCAGGGGCAACACATTCACTAATCCCATCCACCAACCCATTTCTTATTTACCGTGATAAAATGGGAGGGCCATGGAGAAAAATATCGTCCAAAAAGATTTGAGCATTGTGATTCCCGTTTACAACGAGGTCGATAATGTACGGCCGTTAATGGACGAAATCACAGCAGCTCTGCAAGACCAAAACCTGGACTACGAAGTCTTGTTCATAGATGACGGCAGCAGTGATGGCAGCGCTGACCTGCTGCATGAGATGGCCGCCAACAACGCCCGCATCGTCGTCATCCAGTTTCGCCGCAACCATGGGCAAACGGCCGCCTTTGCCGCCGGGTTTGATCATGCCCGGGGTCGACTAATCCTTACCATGGACGCCGACCGGCAAAATGATCCTGCTGATATCCCCAAACTGCTGGCCAAATTGGAAGAAGGGTACGACGTAGTCAATGGCTGGCGAGTTGACCGGCAGGATGCCTTCATCATGCGCAAAATTCCCTCCATGATTGCCAACCGCCTCATCGCCTCCCTCTCCAAGGTTCCCTTGCACGATCGCGGTTGCTCCTTGCGCCTTTTTCGCGCAGAGGTCGTGCGCGAAATGCATTTGTATGGCGAGCTGCACCGCTTTATCCCCGAAATGGTTAACTTTGCCGGCTTCAGCATGACGGAAGTGCCTGTCAACCATCGCCCCCGCGTGGCTGGGCAAGCCAAGTACGGTCTTTCGCGCACCTTTCGGGTGCTGGTTGACCTGCTGACGGTGGTTTTTTTGCGCAAATATGGCGACCGGCCTATGCACTTTTTTGGCGCACTTGGTATTCCACTGGGTGCCTTGGGCAGCCTGTTTGTCTTGTACCTGGGTTTGGTAAAAGTATGGGCCGGCATTCAGGGGGGCATAGATGGATTTCGCAGCGTGCAAATTGGGGAACGGCCGTTGCTCTCCCTTGGTATTTTGTTAACCATTCTCGGTGTGCAGTTCTTGGTAATGGGTTTGTTGGCCGAACTCTTAGTGCGCACCTACTACGAAACCCAAAATAAACCTGTTTATTATGTAAAAGAGATTTTTGGCAGTGACCGGTGACCTGTTCATAAACGACCTTTCACCGCTCACGGATTCTAGATTATGAAACTACTAATTATTGGCTTCGACGGCGCCACATTCAACCTTATTCGCCCCTGGGCTGAGGCAGGTTATCTGCCTAACTTAGCCCGCATGATGCAAGTAGGCGTGCATCGCGAGTTACACTCCACCCTGCCACCCGTCACCAGCCCCGCCTGGCCTACCTTCATGACCGGCTGCAACCCCGGCAAGCATGGGGTTTTTGATTTTATTCAGCCTATGGGGTCGCGCTTCACGTTGGTGAATGCCACCAGCATCAAACAGCCCACTATTTGGAAGCGGTTTTCGCAGGCTGGTTACCGCGTGGGCGTCATGAATGTCCCCGTTACTTACCCACCCCAAGAGGTAAACGGCTTCATGATTACGGGAATGCTTAGCCCCACAAACGGCCGTATTTCCCATCCCGAAGACCTGATCAGCCGTTATGAAGCCGAACTTGGCCCCTATCAGGTATTACCCAAAGTGCAGTACAAACCTGGCAATGAGGAAGAATTCATTACCGAAATTTACCGCGTGCTGCATTTACGCGGCAAATGGGCGTTAGCGCTAATGCGCCGCGAACCGTGGGACGTGCTAATGTTTCATTTTTTGGCTATGGACGTCATGAAGCACGCCCTTTGGCGCTTTATGGACCACAGCCACCCGCGCCACGAACCTAGCCCTTATGAGCACGCCATACGAGATGGTTATGCCATTGTCGACAGCTACATTGGCCAGCTCCTCGACCAACTCCCCGCAGACGCCAACGCCATTATTATGTCTGACCACGGCTTTGGCCCCCTGCACGACATGGTCAACTTAAACGTCTTTTTCTGGCAAAAAGGGCTGCTCAAACTCAAACAAGACGCCTGGACTCAGCTTAAAGCCTTTGCCTTCCGGCATGGCATTACCCCTTTTGGGGCTTTTCAACTCGCTTCCAAACTTGGCGTGCAAAATCTGGCAGCGCGGGTGTCGAAAGAACAGCGCAACAACATCGTGGGTAAATTCCTCAGCTTTGAAAACGTGGATTGGGGCCGCACAATCGCTTATAGCATGGGGCATGTAGGGCAAGTTTATCTGAATCTGGCAGGCAGGGAACCACATGGTATTATCCGCCCAGAGGAGTACGCACAAACGCGGCAGCAGGTCGCAGACGTCCTGCAAGAGCTGCAAGATGGCAACGGCCGTTCTCTTATTACCCGCATCTACACCCGCGACGACGCCTACCATGGCCCCTATGCCGCCAATGGTGCTGATTTGCACCTCGTCATCGACGATTACAACATGATCGCTTTTCCGCTTTTTGCCACCGAGGGCAAAGTTCTGACCCAGCAAATTCGCGGTGACTCCGGCTGCCACCGCAATGAAGGTATATTCCTGGGCTATGGCCCAAACATTCGTGCTGGCGGAGAACTGCCTCCTGCCAACATTCTCGATCTGGCCCCGACCATTATGCACATGGTGGGAACGGCCGTACCTCGCATCATGGACGGTCAGGTGCTGCAAGACATCTTTACCAAACCCACTCCTATCTCCTACAGCGAAGACGAAGCCCAGGCCGAAACCACAACCGCCCCTGGCTTCAGCGCCGCCGAAGAAGCCCAGGTGGAAGAACGTCTGCGCGGACTAGGCTATTTGTAGAAATAGAGATTGGAGATTGACATAATCTCTAATTACCAATCTCCCCCATGCGCGAACAACTACCCCGCCTGGACACCCATCCCGAACTGTATAAGAGGCTGCTGCCCTACTGCCGCCTTCAGGATGGTGACATTTGGGAAGACCCCGTTGCCGGGCATCGCGTGGGCGTGCTTGACGCGACTGACCCCATGGCCATTCAAAAGTTGATGGCGGGCACAAAAGCGAAATTGGTGGTCAACGACCCACCCTACAATATTCGCGTCGGACAAGCCTGCTCGCCCCAACTTTCACACCAAAAACTTGCTGATTACATAACTTTCTCACGCCATTGGGTAGAGAATTCCTTGGCGGTTTTGGCCGCCAATGCCCATTTTTACGTCTGGCTGGGAACTGACGTGCACGATAATTTCCAACCTTTGCCCGACTTCATGCTGCTTCTCCGTGACTACCCCGCCCTTCATCCTCGCAATTTCATCACATTACGCAACCAGCGCGGCTATGGTACGCAGCAAAACTGGATGTGGGTGCGCCAGGAGCTGCTGCATTACGTCCAGGGAAATCCTTCTTTTCAGGTGGTCTACACCGATATACCCAAAACCGTGCGTGGCTATTACAAGCGTGTTAGTGGGGAGCGCCTGGAGAATTTACAGCGCAGCAAGGCCAACACGCTGCGCCCTGGTAACGTGTGGATAGACGTGCAGCAAGTTTTTTACCGCATGAAAGAAAATGTGCCGGGATGCTACGCGCAAAAACCGCTCAAGGCCATTGAAAGATTGGCGGAAACCAGCAGCCAGCCGGGCGATCTGCTGCTGGACCTGTTTGCCCACTCCGGAACCACGCTAGTAGCAGGAGAAAGGCTAGGCCGCCGGGTGTTCACGGCTGACATCGATCCCGTTTTTGCTGAAATTACCATCCGCCGTCTGGAGCATTTCCGTCTAACGGGCGAACCGGGCTGGCAGGTGCAATCCCCTTTTCCAGAACTGGCTTGATTATGGACTTGATTGATTTGCAATTATTGTGGAAGGTTTGGATTCGAAAATGGTGGCTGCTGGGGTCACTCTTTTGGTTGGTGGGGTGTGCACCACAAACGGTTCTCTTGCCCACCCGTATGGCTGCTGTGCCATTGCCGGAAATCCCTACAGCAACGGCTGTTTCAACCCAACCCCCTTTACCACCCACTGCCATCCCACCCACCCTCACGCCAGAAACGGCCGTTGCTCATCCTTCCAGGGCCACCAGTCTCATCAACTCCACGCCACCAAAACCTACCGCTACCGCCATCGTCATTCCTCCCACAAATGATGATGAATGTCGTTCCGCCAGCCTCCTGGCTCCGGTCCAGCCCCAATGGCGGGTAAAAGATGGTCCCTGGCCCCGCCGGGCAGCAGCCTCGGGGTTGTTAGGCCGTGCTTCCGACAATGGTCTAAAGCTTCTGCACCTGGGCTTCGATGTGGAAGGCGACCCCTTTTTTATGGGCGACTTGCTGGATGTGCTGGACCAGAGGCAGGTTAAAACCACCATGTTTATGCTTGGTTCTTGGGCCGACACCTACTCCGAATGGGTGCAAGAAATAGCCCGTCGCGGCCACGAAATGGCCACCCACGGCTATTCCCATGCAGATATGGCCGAGATGACGGCCGAACAAGTCAATCGGGAACTACGCAGCACCGAAGCCGCCATTGTCAGCCTCACGGGTCAATCGACTCAGCCCTGGCTGCGCCCTCCCTTTGGCTCTTATTCAGATGTAAGCATGCAGGCTGCCTACGATGCAGGATATACCACCGTCATTTGGACCGGCAGCAGTAACGATTGGCGCAGCAATATGGATGCCGACAAAATGTGCGAAGCGCTGCGCTATTATGCCGTACCAGGAGCTATTTTGTATGCTCACATCAATCGCGCCGACATTGTAGAAGCCGTGGACCGCTTCATCGCTGAGATGCAAACCGAGGGCTACACTTTTGTGCCCCTGTCCGTGTTGATGTCTCCAGACCCAGCCGCCTGGCTAGAGCCGGTTAACGGTGAACGGTGAACGGTTCACCATATACCATTTACCGATTATTGGGGGATTGATAAACTTGGGCAAGATGGAAAGATTGCGCCAAACCCGGCCTTATTTGCTGCTTACCCTATTAGGGCTGCCATTAATCACACCACTGCTGCGGGCTACGGCCGTTCCCTGCACCCACGATGGTCATCTCCATTATCATCGCATTGTCGCCATGCTGCACGCCTGGCAAAATGGCTTGCCCTTCACCCGCTGGTTGCCCGACCTCGCTTTTGGTTACGGCTACCCCTTCTTCATCTACCGGGAAGCGCCACCTCTCTACCTGCCTTTTTTCCTTCATCTGGCAGGCTTACCCATGTCGGCAGCATCGAACTTGTTTTATGCGCTCACCATTCTGGCCTGTGGCTGGTTCATGTTTTTGTGGGTGCGGGATATTTTGGGCGAGAGGGCGGCACTGGTTTCGGCCGTAGCCTACATGGCTGCCCCTTACGTGCTGATCGACGCCCTGGTGCGCGGCAATTCGCCAGAATCGCTGGCGCTGCCCTTACTCCCTTTGCTGCTCTGGAGCGGGCGGCGCTGGCTGCTGCAGCCAACGGCCGTTTCATTTCTCATCAGCACCTTTGGCCTGGCCTTTTTATCCCTGAGCCATAACATTTCTACTTTTATCTTTGCCCCAACCCTATTGGTTTACCTGTTGGCTCTGGGTTGGCAGCAGCGGCTGGGGTGGCGGGCCGTGCTGGGGCGGGTGTTCTTGCTCTTTGGCCTGGGGCTGGGAATGACCATTTTCTACACCGGCGGCGCGCTGCTAGAATTAGAGGAAGTGACCTTGCGGCAGTCTACCGCAGCCCGTGGGAATAACTTTCGTTTTAACTTTGCTAGTCTATCGGAGATTTTTGCGCCAGTCCCCGCAGAAGACCCCCTACTTCTAAACCCGCCGCTGCCTCTACGGCTGGGCTGGGCACCTGTGGCATTGGCGATTTTCGGCATTGTGCGGCTGGTGTGGTGGCAGTTTAGGGCAAAAACGACCCAATCTCGCAGCACCGTCTGGCATGGCTGGCTAATGTTGGCCGTTTCGGCAGTTTACCTGCTCCTGACTCTCTCCCTCTCCCAGCCCATTTGGGAGAGCGTCCCGCTGATTGACTTTGTGCAGTTCCCCTGGCGCTTTGTCGGGCGCGCGGCGCTGCCTGTGGCCTTTCTCGCCGGTTTACCCTTTGCCACTTTTGTGGCCGTCAGAAAAGGGGCGGAGGAGCAGAAGAGCAGAGGTGCAGGCTTCTCTATTCTTCAGCGGTCACTCCTTGCCCTGTTCGCTATCACCCTGCTCACCGTCGAAGCCCTACCCTATTTGTACCCCAATTCCTGCCCGGAGGATCCCTTCCCCACCATCCAAAATGTCCACCGCTATGAAGCAGAAACGGGGCTCGTGGGCGTAGACCCGGCCGGCAGCTATTTTCCAACCACGGTGCAGGAACGACCGCAAACGTCACCTCTGGTAGCGGACTATGAGGCTGAGCGTACGCCACAGCGATTTGACATAACCACCACACCTCCCAACGCCGTGCTGCATGAGGTCCGATACGAATCTTTGGGGGCAACCATTCACCTGACCACCCCGGAACCCTTTACGGCTCAATATCTCACCTTCGCCTTTCCCGGTTGGGTCGCCGAAGTCGACGGAACGGCCGTACCCATCACGCCTAGCAATCCCGCCGGGCTCATCACCTTCCCAGTCCCCGCCGGCGAACACACCCTGACTATTGCCTGGCGCTCCACACCGCTGCGCACCGCCCTGGTCAGCGCCAGCCTACTGGCCTTCGTCGCTGCCATAGGCGTCACCTTCTTTTTGGCGCGAAACCCTTTACTCAAAAACAAACCGCAAGATAAGAATCCCCTCGCACCGTTTACCGGTTACCGCTCGCTTTTTGCTGTGGCCCTGCTGCTAATCGGCGGCAAGCTGTTGGTAGACCGGGTAAACACTCCCCTGCGTCGCGCTGCGCCCCCTCCCATTGAAAATCAACTCGTGCTGCAAGGGGGCGAGCTGCGCCTGGAGGGATTTAATCTGAGCCGCCAGCAGGTGCCCGCGGGCACAGTATTTGATGTGGACATGGCCTGGACGGCCGTTTCCTTTCCCCAGGTCGATTACCAGACCAACGTCTGGTTGGAGGGGCCAGAAGGATTAATCTGGAGTGACAAAGAGACCTATCGCCCCCGCATGTACGAAGACGCCCCACGAACCCGCGCCTGGCAGCCCGGCCAGTGGGCCTGGGACAGTCGCGAGGTGCAGGTGTTTTCCGGCACGCCGCCCGGGCAGTACAACCTGGTTCTCACGCTTTTTGACCGCAGCACGCTGCAGCCGGTGACGCTGCTCAATGAACGGGGCGAAGTGGTAGGACCCACGGCCGTTTTGGGCCAGATTGAGGTCGTCATGCCCGCTGAACCACCTGTTTTTACCCCGCAGTACCCCTTGGACGTCTCGTTAGGTAATGGGCTGCGCCTGCTGGGTTACAACCAGGATCGGCAAGCTGCCGCTCCGGGTGAGTCGGTGCTGCTAACCCTGTTTTGGCAAAAAGAAGTTACCCCTGTCCCCGACTTACTGCCTCTAAGTTTGGTTGATGGCGCGGGAACGGCCGTTGCGGATTGGCCCATTCCTCTCGCCTCCACCTATTTTGACTTGACGCAGTGGCGGGCAGGAGAACGGCTGCGTGGGCAGCACGCCTTGCGCCTACCCGCCAGCCTGAGCAGCGGCGCGTACCAGTTTGTGCTGGACGAACTGCCCCTAGGCGCACTGCAGGTGAATGCCCCGGAGCGGGTTTTTGAACAGCCTACGGTAGAAACGGCCGTGGACATCCCCTTCACCATGCCCGACGGCCCACAACTTGCCACCCTCACTGGCTACATCGTTGCCACTGCCGCGGATCAGCTCACGCTAACCCTGGTGTGGCAGGCCCGCACCGAATTGTCCACCAGCTACCGCGTCTTTGTGCATCTGGTTGACGAAAGCGGCGACCTGATCATCCAAAGCGACGGTGAACCGGCTAACTGGACTCGCCCAACCACCGGCTGGACGGTGGGCGAATTCATCACCGACCCGCACCAATTAACCCTGCCCCCTGATTTACCCGCGGGTCCCCTCACCCTGCGCATTGGTCTCTACGACCCTGCCACCGGCCAGCGGCTGCAAACGCCCTCGGGCGATTTCGCCCCCGTTTTCTTGCCATAACTCTTCAGCGAGTCAGGCTGAAGAGCTGACTCGCTGAGCGGCTGATAAGCTAATTACCTGCCCCGCTAACATTTCTCCAACACAGCTCATACAGAACTCTGATGTGCAACATATATTTTTCTAACGTTGACGGTGGAAAATAGGCAACGTTAACTGAACGTTACAAGTTACATGATGCAAGTAACAAACATCTCTTTCATGTAACCTGAAATTTAAAATATCGACTGAATGGAGGTTGAAAAAATGGCAACTTTAGTACGTTGGAATCCTGTGCGCACGCGCATGAATCTGTTTAATGAATTTGATCGTCTGATGAATGAAATGAATGATTGGGATGCTCCCACCGTCCCCAGCAACTGGAAACTGGCTTTGGACGTGATGGAAACCGAAGAGTCCTACACGGTGCAGGCGTCTATTCCGGGCATTGACCCAAATAACATTGACATCACCCTGGAAGATGACGTATTAACTATTCAAGCAGAAACGGCCGTTACCGAATCCGAAGAGAACACCCGCTACCACCTGCGTGAACGCCGCTTCGGCAGCTTCAGCCGCAGCCTGCGCTTCCCGGTCGCCGTCAACGGCGACGCTGTGGAAGCTAGCTACGAGCACGGCGTCCTGACCCTCAATATCCCCAAGGCTGAGGAAGTGAAGCCCAAACGCATCGCGGTCAAGACAGTCATCTAAGCAACCAACTATCATAAATTTTGCACTAGACCTTCGAGGTTTTGAAAACCTCGAAGGTTTTTTTATTGGCAGCCATCCCGGCAATAATATCCGGCGCAGTTTTGATTGAAGCAAGTAACTTCCAGCGCACCCGGTTAGGCGCCAGTAAAAATAGCTTCCCCATGGCCTGCAAAATGCCCGGCGTGGTCAGCGTGTTCGACAAATACCCAGTCCACTGCGGCCAGGGTAGGTCAAAGAATGTGGCGAAGAATTCCTGGGTCAGCTCATCATCAAAGCGCAGCAGGTTATCCAGACCAAAAAGGTACAGTGCCCGCTTGCGAAGCCGATCTGGGGGCCACAGAGCTTGCCAGGCGGCGTGGGCGGCTGTTGCCGGTGAACAGTCGGAGGTACCTAACGCCTGGGCAATGGCCTGCGCCACTGCAGGTGCGTAGCGCAATGCCGCCCCCACCTGGTAGCCGGAAACAGGATGCACCATGCTGGCGGCACCACCGTAGGCAAAGACCGGCTGCCGCAGCGAAGGCAGAGGCAAATTCATGGGAAAAAGGCAGTGCTCAACATGCTGCACTTCGGTGATGGTAATGCCATGGTGGGCCAGCCGCCGGTGCAGACGCTGTTCCAACACTTCGTAGGAAACGGCCGGATAATGAGCCAGTGAGGTTTCTTCCACAAAGTAGACGCCCTCCCCAAAATCCATGGCGTACAAAAAGGTGGGCGGCTGCTGGCGTTCTACCGCCGTCAAGTGATCGGAACGAAAGTCCATGAGCACCATTTGCTGCGGCTGCACGGGCGGGCGGGAGAAACGGCCGACAATGCCATAGGCAGCCTGCATGGCCACATCCTGCTTGGCTGGTCGCCAGGCAAAAACGGGCCGGTGCCCACTGGCGTCTACCACCAGGCGTGCTGTAAGAGTCCGGCCGTCTTGCGTGTGAACCTGGGAGGAAACGGCCGTATGGCTAATGCCCCCGGCCAGCCCTTGATGCCAGACCACGCCTCCCGCAGCGCAGCGGGCCAGCAAATCTGCTTGCAGTCGCGCGTTGTCAAAGAGACCATAGGTGCGGGATAGGGGAATTTCCCGCACCGCTGCATAAACGACGCAGTTTTGCCACTGCTGCCCCAGCCAATCCGGCGTCAGGCCAGGCGCTTCCAGCTCGTCGCGCCAGATGCCATAGGTATTGGGCCAGGGCCCGTCTGGCGGCGCCGGGCTGAGGCCGTGTACGCGTAGCCCATTGGCGCTGAGGGCAGCGGCCAGGGCCACCCCGGCCGGTCCAGCGCCAATGATCAAAACGTCAGCAGTAGAATCCGTCATGAGGGCTATTTGCGGTTGATGAGCTTGCTAAGGCCGGTTTTGTCCAGTTTGCGGCGGATACTTTTAGCATACGGCCGTTTCCGCATGTGGTGCAGCCCCCGCAGCATCGCCATTGCGCCATCATCCTCGCGCCGAAAAAGAATGGGCGTAGAACCCACAGCAAAAGCCAGGGGATCATCAAAATCGGCCGGTTTGAGCAGGTAGCCCTTTTTCCAACTGCCCCAATTGGCGCGGATGCGCAGTTCCTTGTCTTCGGTGTAAACCTCAAACTCGCCGCCATACTGCTGCAACAGGCGAAAATTCGTGTTCCAGCCGGGGGTTGGGGCATAGAAACCTACCAGTTCAGGCCATAGCTCTGGGTGGTCTGGTGGCTCTGCTGTACCGCGCTTTTTTATGGGGCGGGGATTGACGCCCAGCGCCCGCTGCAAAAGCTGGCGGGCCACCCCCACAATGACGCCCGAGGCGGCGCGATTGGTGACGGCAATAACGCCTAAATCGGCGTCAGGGGCGACAAACATGGAAGAGACAAAGCCCAGCCAGAGTCCGTCGTGGGAAATAATACGGTGGCCACCCCAATCGTCAATTTTAAACCCATACCCCATGCCTTGCAGCCGGGGGTCAAGCTGGTATTGCGGCGTAATCATTTTTGCCAGGGTCTCCGGCTTAAGCATCTGCCCAAACTCGTTGCTTCCGCTGCTCATCAGGGCAGCAATAAAGCGGGTCATGTCGATGACGCTGGCGTTCATAGAACCAGCAGCTACGGTCACTTGCTCCAGGTCGGGCACAGGCTTGAAGCGCTGCTGCTTCTCTTTGTAGCTGTAGCCGATGGCCAGCTTGGGTTTAACGCGCTCGCTGCGCCAGAAATCGGCCGTTTCCATGCCCAGGGGGGCGAAAATGTGCGCTCGCGTGTAATCGGGGAAGGATTGCCCGCTGATGTCGGCAACGAGCTGGCCAATGGTGGCAAAGCCGTTGTTGGCGTAACACCATTTTTCCCCGGCGGGGCGTTCGGCGCGCAGGAAACGGCCGTACAATTGGCGCAGTTCCGGCACGGGGCGGTTTGGCCGGACCACGTTGAAATGGGCGCGGGGGCTGAGATACTTCCACAGCGCTGCAAATTCTCCCAATCCGGCCGTGTGCGTCAGCAAATGGTGAAAAGTAATAGGCTGGCTGCCCTTATGCTGCACCTGGTACCCTTTTAAATATTTATTCACCGGGTCGTGCATGTCAAACTTGCCCTGCTCCCAAAGCTGCATCAAGGAAATGGCGGCGAACACCTTGGAAATTGAAGCGATGCGGAAGACGGTTTCGGGGGTAGCCGGCACGCGCTGTGCCACATCCGCAAAACCATATCCTTTAGCATAAAGCACCTGCCCCTGATAAACCAATCCCACGCCAATGCCGGGCAGGTGGTTCTCTTCCAGCGCTTTGGTAATGGTAGCATCGGCCGTTTCTAACGTTTTTTGAATGGTGTCAGGCAGCATCTCATCTCCTGTATGAAAGTAGGGGCGAGGCAGTTGGGAGACTTGCCGATTTTGCCAGGCAACGACCGTGCGCAACTGCCTCGCCCTTACACAATTTCTCCCATCATCCCGTCCGGGCGTGGGGCGTGCAGGCGGGTGGAAGTAATGCGGTTGAACAGGTCAGCGGGACCGGCAGCCTGCACGCGAATGTAGTTGTCCGTGTAGCCCACCCATTGTAAGCCAGAGCCATTGGCAGAAACGGCCGTTTCCCACAACACCTCCGCTTCCTGCCCCACAAACTGCTCATGAAACGTCAGGCTCAATTCTTGCCCCAAGGCAATCATGCGCGCGGCGCGCTCCTTTTTCACCGCTTTGGGCAGATGGTCGGGCATGCGCGCTGCGGCCGTGCCGGGGCGGCTGCTGTAGGTGAAAACATGCAGCCGCGAAAAGCCAATTTCGCGCACAAAATCGAGGCTTTCGGCAAATTCGGCTTCTGTTTCGCCGGGGAAGCCGACAATCAGGTCGGTGGTCAGGTTGAGGTCGGGAATGGCGGCGCGAGCGGCGACGGCCAATTCGCGGAAGCTGGCGCGGCTGGTGCGCCGGGCCATGCGCCGCAGCACCCCGTCGCTGCCCGATTGCAGCGGCATGTGCAGATGGGGCAGCAGGCGCGGGTTTTCCCACAACTCAAAAAAGCCGGGGGCGATGTCCCACGGTTCCAGCGAGGAAAGGCGCAGGCGGGGAATGTCGGTGTGGGCCAGGATGGCCTGCACCAGTTCCTTCAGCCCAGATGTGATTGCCCAAAGTCATGGCCGTAGCTGCCCAAATGCACGCCGGTCAGCACCGCCTCCTGGTAGCCAGCCGCGGCCAGCGCCTGAATTTCGGCCACCACGTCTCCTAGATGGCGGCTTTGCCCCGCGCCCCGCGCAATGGTGGTGACGCAAAAGGTGCAGCGGTTGTTGCAGCCATCTTGCACCTTGATGAAAGCGCGGGTGTTACCGGCTGTGCCCGCCAAAAATTCGCGCAAAATCGGTTCCTGCTCGTAAAGGGGCAGGTCAGTCGGGCGCTTGCGGGTCGATGATGTGCAGCAGGTTGGCTTTGTCCTGGTTGACGACGACGCGCCCGGCCCCTTCGACCTGGGCCAGTTTGTCGGGGGCGATGGTGGCGTAGCAGCCGGTGAGCAGAATTTCGGCGGCCTCGTTTTGGCGGTGGAAGCGGCGGGTGAGGTTACGGCCGTCGCGGGCGGCTTCGGCCGTGACGGCGCAGGTGTTGATGACGACTTTGTCGGCCTGGGCGGGTCGTCGACAACTTCATGACCGGCAGCCAAAAGCTGGCGGGCCATGGTTTCGATTTCGCTTTGGTTCAGGCGGCAGCCGATGGAGTGGAGGTATACCTTCATGGGAGGGGATTGTAGCGCAGGGGAGCGGAGGAGCAAGGGGGCGAAGGAGCAAGGGAACAGAGGAACAGGGGAAAAAGGGTAGTTTTCTGTTTATTGGCTGTTTTCACCAGTCAAATGAACATTTTCCCCTCCGCTACTCTGCTCCTCTGCTATTCGTAAACCACTTCCCCGCCGACAATTGTCATGACCACCTGCGTCTGCGGAATGGCGGCAGGGGGAATCTCAAAGAGGTTGTCGGCGAGAAGAATGCAGTCGGCCCATTTTCCGGGGGTGATAGAGCCTTGCAGGTGGGCTTTGCCAGAGAGGGCAGCCGGGCCCATGGTGTAGGCGTAGATAGTTTCCTCCAGGGTTAGGCGTTCCTGGGGGTACCAGCCGGCGGCGGGCTGCTGGGCGGTATCCTGGCGGGTAACGGCCGTAAACACCCCCAGCCACGGATTCAGCGGCGCTACCGGCGCGTCGGAGCCAAAAGCCAATTGCGTGCCGTGCCGCAGCAAACTGCGGAAGGCATAAGCATAGCGGGCGCGCGCGCCCCACACGCGGTCGGCTGTGGGCCAGTCCGTTTGCAGGTGCACGGGCTGCACCGAAGCAAAGACGCCCAGATGCGCCAGCCGGGGCAGGTCATCCGGATGGATAAGCTGCACGTGCTCGATGCGGTGGGGCATGGGCAAGGGGCGTCTGCTGTCAACGGGCTGACGCTCGCTGAGCACGTCCAGCACCTCGCGCACGGCGCGATCGCCAATGGCATGGACGGAGATGGGAAAGCCCGCTTCCCCGGCGGCCACAGCCATTTGGAACATCTCGTCCGTGGGGGTAACAACAACTCCGGTATTGTGCGGTTCGCCCTTCAAATGGGGCCAGCATATGTGCGGTGCGTGAGCCCATGGTACCATCGGCAAAGGCTTTGACGTGGCCCACCCACAGCCAATCGTCGCCAAAACTGGGCTGCAAACCCAATGTCGCTGCCTCGCTGATAAAGTCGGAGGAGATGTTCATGTGCACGCGTAGCTTGAGCTGGCCCTGCCGCCGCAATCTTTGCCAGAGGCGGAAGCTCTGCTGCCCCTCCCGCTCGACGCGCTGGTCGTGAATGCCGGTCAGGCCGAAGCGGTGGGCGTCTCCGACGGCCGCGTGCAACCATTCTGCCAGGGTGCTTTCGTCTGGCTGGGGAATGTGCTGCTCTACCAACTCGATGGCCTGCCATTCGCGCAAGATGCCGGTGGGGGCACCTGCCGCATCGCGCTCAATTTTGCTTTCCGGCGGATCGGGCGTGGCGGCGGTGATATCCGCCAGACGCAGCGCAGCGCTGTTGACCCACCAGGTGTGCATGTCCATGCGCGCCAGGGCAACCGGGTTGTGCGGGCTGATGGCATCGAGATAGGCGGCGGTGGGTAGTTCATCCCAGTGCAATTCGTCCCAGCCCCAGCCAAGTACCCATTGGCCAGGTTTGGCGTGGGCAACGGCCGTTTCCACCCGGCGCAGCACCGCGGCCAGATCTGTCACGCCAAATAGGCTGACCTGCTGCTGGCGCAGAGCGTATTGCAAAAAGTGCACGTGGGCGTCGATGAGGCCGGGCAGCAGCAGGCGGCCCTCGGCGTCAATCTGGCGGGTATGGGGGCCGGATAGTGCTTTGATTTGGTCATTTGTGCCCGCGGCCAGGAAACGGCCGTTCCGCACCGCCACCGCTTCTATCCAGGGCTGCTTAGGGTCAACAGTATATGCTCGTGCGTTGGTGATGATGAGATCGGCCGTCATGGTTCGTAGACCTCCTTCTATAAGATAACAGGGGAGCAAGCGTGTAGGGGAGAAAAGCATGCTCCCCTGCTTACATTAAGCGTCCCCCGCTTCAATGGCCTGCTGCGTGACGCGATAAACTTCTTCCAGCGACGCCCCCCGCGCCTTTTCAATGCGCTCAATGCGTTTGTTGAACTGATTCGTGGCGTAATCCATAAAGTCTTCCAGCACCAGGCCAAAGGGCATGGGATCATACTGTTCAAACACGTCACCCACTACAGAGAGGGCAGGCATCACCAGTCCATTCATGGTCTCTTCTACCACTCCCCACAGGTTGGGGTCGGCAGCCATCAGGCGCGAAATGAGAAAGATACCATAGGCAATGTGGCGGGACTCATCCTGCTTGAGCAGGGTAATTCCCCGGCGCTGGCCGGGCAAAAGATCGTTACGCTCCAGAGCCTGGAAGTAGGCATGGTAGCCGGTTTCTGCCAGCACGCCTTCCACGATCATGTTGTAGGTAACGGCCGCTTTTACCTGAGCTGCCGGGGAAGGGTCCGTTTGTAGCGCCTGTAACGCCTGGGGCAGCGCCTTGTAGAAAATGGCGTGATAGTCCTGGCCATGATAGCGACTGAGGTCCGGTTCTGCCTGCACAACCTCGCGCAAAAAACGCTCAAAGAAGTCGGTATGCTTGGCTTCTTCAAAAAGAAAGGTGGTCAAGTACATCTCCTCTTCGATGCGCCCTTCGCGGGCAATGGCCATAATCAGGGGGAGCAAATCTAGCGTGACAGCCTCTTCGCCAGCCTGGAACATAGCCGTCAGGCGCAGCAGTACATCCCGCTCGTCGTCGCTCATTTTCTGCCAGTCGCGTTTATCCTGGGTAAAGTCGATGTCGCTGGGGTTCCAGATGCCTAATCTCTTGGCTTTTTCGTAGAGTCGCATGGGAGGCGTGCTGCGCTGCAAGCCCCGGCTGGTGGTGGCAAAGGTTTCGTGAATCATGTCGTCTCCTTAAAGGATAAAGGGTTGAGCTAAAGATAGAGGGATATGCGTCCTTCTATCGCAATTCTCTTGCTTTTCGTAAGTTTACAGGTTGTGGGGATAAATGCGTAGTGAAGGACGGTTGGATATCGTGGGGTAGGCGCATTGGCATCTCTGGGGGGTATCGTTACAATTCAAAAACGAAGTTGTTGTTTGGTGAAAGCGGGCAAGTTTTTTGAATGAGCGCAACAATGCACCCCGCATTCACGGAGTAAACCGCAGAGCCATGGCAACCTCTTAGCCTATAATGCTTTCTACGGTTTACATTGAAGGAGAGATGATCATGACAACCAGAAATATTTCCTTGCATCGTATTTTGTTGTTGGGGCTGGCACTGCTGGCTCTGGCGGCCTGCCAACAGGTGACGCTACCACCTACGGAGGTGGCGCTGATGCCCACAGCAGCCGTTGTAGAGACGCCCATTGTTGTGGAACCAACAGAAACGGCCGCTCCCCCAGCCACCTGGACGCCAGCGCCTACTCTACCACCGCCGCCTACCAGCACCCCTTTACCTACTGTCAGCCTGGCGCCCACGGACACGCCAGAACCGCTGCCCACGAATACGGCCGTTCCCACCGATACACCAGTACCGCTAACCAATACGGCCGTTCCCGCCACCGCCACATCCGCGGCGCCACCACCTACCCAACCACCGGCCCAGCCCACCACACCGCCGCAGCCTGTTTATGGCGTAAACTTACTACCCAACCCCTCTTTTGAAGAAGGTTGGTACAATCAAAACGGCATTCCAGAGCTACAGCTGCCCAACGGTTGGATCTTTCAGTGGGATGAGGGGCCAACCGGCTTTGGCAGCGAGGCTTGGGACGTTTATGTGCGCCCTGAGACGCGGGTTTTGCCCGCCTCTATGCTGCCTCCTGCAGAACATCCCCTTTACATTTATGATGGGCAGTACACCGTAAAAATGTTTAAGGGAAACGGCGCCATTAGTTTTCGCGTGCTCACAGATGTCACGCTGGAAGCAGGAACCTATGCCTTCGAAATCAACGCATTTGCTGACCTGGTAGAAGGATACAGTGGCAACCAGAAAATCTGGGCCTCTGACCCTTTTTCGGGCGAGATTCAGTTTTTAATCGGTGGCGTGCCCTATGGCTGGATACTCCCCAATTTTGGTCAACGAAACACTCTGTCGCAAACATTCACCGTGAGCCAGGCACAAACGATGCAAGTTGGCATCTGGGTACGCGGGCGGTATGCCATCAGCAACAATGGCTGGTTTTTTGATGCGTGGTCCTTACGGCGCATTGAAAATTAAACCGCAACTTTAATCTTAAGCCTGCGTATTGGGCAATGATATAATTGGTCAAGCAAATGTTAAGGAGTGAATACGATGAGTGACGAGACCCCCAGTGTGGAAGAAATCAAGGCACGTTTGAAGGTTGAAATTCCGGTTGAAGAAGAACCCGCAAAGGCAGAAACGCCATCCCGGGACGTGGTGGAAGAGCTAAAAGACCTGGGTAAACAGTTTGCGGACACGCTGCAAACAGCCTGGAACAGCGAAGAACGCCAGAAGGTTGAAGGCGAAATTCGCGAAGGCATGAAATCTTTCGTCAACGAAGTAGACAAAGCTATTCGCCAGGTGAAAGAAGGTGACGTGACGACCAAAGTAAAGGACGAAGCCGTAGAAGTAAAAACCAAAGTAGAATCTAGCGACCTGGGCCGCAAGGCACGGGAAGGATTTGTGCAGGGTTTACAGTGGCTGAGTGAAGAGCTGGGTAAGCTGGCTGACCAGTTCACCCCCAAAGAAAAAGAGCCAGCAGCAGACGTCCCAGAAGAACCTGTGGAATAAACGGTAGCTTCACCGTTTTTAAGTTACAGGTTGCAGGTTACAGGCTGCAAGTTGCAGCGCGGTGTAACTTGTAACCTGTAACTTTTTTATTTCTGTACCTGAGGCAGGATTTTTGTACCTAATGTTTCTAGACCATCCATATCGTCCAGGTCTAGCCACTGCAGCATAATGCGCTGAACGCCACTTTCGGCCCATTGCCCCAGTTGGTCAACAATTTCATCCGGGGAGCCCAGCACGAGTCCATGCTGGCGCAGTTCGGCGGGGGTCGCGCTGCTGAATTTTTGGCGCAGCGCAGCATCATCGCCAATTTCCACACGGGTCATCAGAGAGCGGCGCACGTCGGCAGGGGAACGGCCGTTTTTCACCAACAACTCGTCCAACAACTGGCTGCGCTCGCGAAAAATCTCACGAGAAGTATATACTGCATTCCACTCGCGGGCATAGCGAGCCGCCAGGGGCAGCGTGCGCCGGGGGCCATTGCCGCCAATGAGGATTGGCGGGCCACCAGGACGCTGCGGGCGTGGTAACAGGATCCCTTCTTTTACCGTGTAATAGTCGCCGGAAAAATCGACCGGTTCGTCACTGTGCAGCAGGCGCGTAATAATCTCCAGCCCTTCCGCAAAGCGAGCAAAGCGCGGTGCAACCTCCAGCAAGTCCCAGCCGTAGTTGGCATGCTCCCGCTCCTGCCAGCCTGCGCCAAGCCCCAAAATGAGACGGCCGTTACTCAAATCATCCACAGCCGCAGCCATGCGCGCCGTCATCGTCGGCTGCCGGAAGGAAACCGGCGAAACCAGAGGGCCAAACTCAATTTGCTTCGTATGGCTGGCCAGCCAGGTCAGGGACACCCACAATTCCAGCGAGTCCTTGTCTGGCGGGTTGGCGTTGGTGTAATGGTCTGAGCGGTACAAACCGGCAAAGCCCATCTCGTCTACCGCTTTGGCTATGCGCTGCCAACGTTCCCAATTCAGGCCATTTTGGCCTTCAATCATAAGTGCAACTTCAATCATCTCGTCCTCCTCAACAAAAAACGCCCGCTCCTTTAACGGAACAGGCGTTTAATTTACACATTCGAAAGCTGCTTCTTATCCAAGATGGGGCAGAATTTTGGCGACAATGCGATCCTTGGGCCACGCGCCGGTAATGCGCTCTACCACTTCCCCACCCTTAAAAAGCATGACGGTGGGAATGCCGACGATGGCGTAACGGCCGGGCGTTGCCGGGTTATCATCTACGTCCATCTTGGCCACGCGAATTTTCCCGTCATACTCCTCCGCGATTGCTTTAACAGAAGGGGCAATCATGCGGCACGGGCCGCACCAATCTGCCCAAAAGTCCACCAGGACAGGGGTTTCGGAATTTAGCACCTCAACTTCAAAGGTGTCGTCAGTTACATCAAAGGTTTTCCCTTCAGCCATTGTTTTCTCCTTAAAAATGCGTATCTCTACTATAGACGCAATCAGGTATGGTATCCTTACTTGAAGCGCTTTACAGTTTATCCCAAGCAGTAAGGGTGTCAAGAACTTTTACGGATTTCAAATAGACGAAGTTGAATGTGTTGCACACTGACCTGGGAGGGTTAGAATCCATGGACATGAATGAATTATTGATTACTAACGGCCGTTTAGTTACCTGGGTGGACGGTAAGGAGATTATGGAAAAAGGGGCTGTGTTGGTGCGAAACGGCCGTATCGCCGCCATTGGCTCAACAGCCAACCTCATTAAAGAACACCCCGAGGCCGCCCAACTTGATGCCCGTGGCCAACTCGTCATGCCAGGCAACATCTGCGCGCACACACACTTTTACGGCGCATTTGCCCGCGGCATGGCCATCCCTGGTCCCGCTCCCAAAGACTTCCCCGACATTTTAGAGCGACTTTGGTGGCGGCTGGACCGTGCCCTGCTGGACGTAGACGTCAAATACAGCGCCCTGGTTTGCCTGGTAGACGCCATCAAACATGGTACTACCACGCTCATCGACCACCATGCCAGTCCCAATGCCATTGACAGCTCCCTGGATCAGGTTGCCGACGCCGTTGATGAAGCGGGCGTACGCGTGGCCACCTGCTATGAAGTCACCGACCGCAACGGCCCTGAAGGCATTCAGGCAGGCATCAGCGAAAACGTACGCTTTTTGCACTCCCTGGAAGAGCGTAACAGCCATTTGCTGGCAGGTACCTTTGGTCTGCACGCCTCCCTCTCCCTCAGCGACGAGACGCTGGCTGCCTGCGTAGAGGCCGCTCAGGGTTTGGATACTGGCTTCCACATCCACGTTGCTGAACATGAAGCTGATGAATACGATTCCCTAAACAAATATGGCAGGCGCGTGGTGGACCGCCTGGCCAACGCGGGCATTCTCGGTCCACAAACCATTGTTGCCCACGCCATCCACGTAGACCCCGCAGAAATGATGCTGCTCAAAGAGACCGGCACGTGGGTGACCCACCAGCCGCGCAGCAACATGAACAACGCCGTAGGCGCAGCCAACATTGAAGGAATGCTGCGCCTGGGCATTCCCGTGTGCCTGGGAAATGACGGCTTCAGCAACAACATGTGGGCCGAATGGAAAACAGCTTACCTGCTGCACAAGGTTGCCCACCGTGACCCGCGCCGCGCCAACGGTATGGACATCGCGCAAATGGCCATCCACAACAATGCAGCGCTGGCGGGCATCTTCTGGCCTGATTTACCCATCGGCAAGCTGGAAGTGGGGGCTGCCGCGGACATCATTTTTGTCGATTACCACGCCACCACGCCGCTGAGCACGGGCAATTTGCCCTGGCACATTATTTTCGGCTTTGAAGCCAGCATGGTGACTATGACCATGGTGGCGGGCAAAATTTTGATGAAGGACCGTCAACTGTTGACGCTGGACGAAGCAGAAATCACCGCCCGCAGCCGGGAACTGGCGGCGCAGGTGTGGCAGCGGTTCCAGAAACTGAGCGAATAGATTGTGATTGCTTGCCGTCGTTGGTTTGGGGGTGAAATCCTTGTCCCTAAACAAGATTTGGTTCATCGACCAGGTGTTTATGCCATAATTTGCCATGGAGATAGCATTTTGATGCTAACGACAAAGCAGAACGGCCGTTTCTGTCTGCCAGGTGGTGGAGTTGAACCCTGGGAAACCAATGCTGAGGCATTGCAACGTGAGGTTTTTGAAGAAGCCGGCATTCAAATCAAAGTTGGGGCGCTGGTACATTTTCAGGAAGATTTCTTCTATTACGATCCCACGGGAGATGCCTGGCACGGCTTGCTGTTTTACTACACTTGCCAGCCACTAGCCCTTGAACTGCTTTCTGCTAATGCAGTGAATGATGAAGCAGCCACAAATCCGCAATGGGTGCAAACAAACGATCTCCGCGAAGGGAACATGCAGCCTCAAGAAAGCTGGCTGCGACATTACTTGAACAGAGAAAATCATCAAAATTACAGTGCGTATATGTAGTGATGTGATTACTCAGGAATAAAATTGGTGGAATTCCAAGAAATTCAGCAACGAGCATTGGCCATAAGGAAACAGTATGAGACATGGGAAAAGGAACAATACGGCCGTTCCTGGACCCCTGAAGAAATAGCCATGGGTTTCGTAGGTGACGTGGGCGATTTGCTGAAACTGCTGCTGGCCCACGAAGGCGTGCGCCACATCCCACAAAAAGAAGTGAAATTAGCGCATGAATTTGCCGATTGCCTCTGGTCCCTTCTGGTTTTATCCCAAAAATATAATATTGATTTAGAACAAGCCTTTCTGCAAGCAATGGAAACGCTTGAAGAACATCTTAACAGCAAAAGGAAAGCATGGTGAAAATAGCAATTTTAGGTGGAACAGGAAACGAAGGGTTTGGCCTGGGCTTTCGCTGGGCGGCAGCCGGGCATGAAATCATCATCGGGTCGCGGCTGGCGGAAAAAGGGGCCAATGCCGCGGCGGAAATGCTAGGGCAATTGCCAGAGGGCGTCAGCGTCAAGGGAACCGACAATCTGACGGCAACGCAAGAGGCTGAATTGGTTGTCCTCTCCGTGCCTTATGGGGCGCAGGAAAAGACGCTGGCGACAGTAAGAGAGGCGCTGGCGGACAAGCTGCTGGTGACTGTGGTGGTGCCGGTGGGCGAAAAGGCAGCCCGCGTTTGGCGGCTGCCCAGTGGCCTGTCTGCGGCAGAAGAAGCACAGGAGCAGGTGGGCGACGTCACGCGGGTGGTAGCGGCATTTCAGAACATCTCCGCGCATCATCTCATGGATTTGGAGCACGAGTTGGACTGCGACGTGCTGATTTGCGGCGATAAAGGGGCTGACAAAGCCATTGTGGAGCAGTTGTGCGCCGACGCCAGCATGCGCGGCGTCAATGCCGGGCCGCTGCAAAATGCCAGTGTGGTGGAAGGGTTAACTTCAGTACTCATTGGCATCAACATTCGCCACAAAATCAAGAATGCGGGGATTCGGATTACCGGTATATAGATAGGGAACAGTATTCAGTGGGCAGTAAACGTAATCAATTTGCTGGCCACTGGCCACTGACCACTGATGACTGATGACTGACCGACTGACACTCACGGCTGTTCCCCACATTCCTCATGTGCAGCCTGACGACAATTTAGCAACGCTCATATTGCAAGGACTGGAACAAGCAGGGTTGGCCTTGCAAGATGGTGACGTGCTCGCCATTGCCCAAAAAATCGTCTCCAAAGCTGAAGGGCGGCGGGTAAACCTGGCTGAGGTGATGCCTTCGGCCAGAGCCGAAGAGGTGGCGGCGCAAACGGCTAAAGACCCCCGGCTGGTGGAGCTCGTTTTGCAGGAAAGCGACGAGATTTCGCGGATGAAAAAAGGGGTGCTGGTGGTGCGCCACAAGTTGGGTTTCACCAGCGCCAATGCGGGCATTGACCGCTCAAACGTCGGGCCTCCGGGGGCAGAAGAGTGGGTGCTGCTGCTGCCCAAAGACCCAGATGCCTCTGCGGCGCAGGTTCGCGCCGAGATTTGGGCGCAGCGCGGTGTGGACGTGGGGGTGGTGATAACCGACAGTCATGGACGGCCGTTTCGCCTGGGCACGGTGGGCGTCGCCATTGGCGCAGCAGGCATTCCCGCCCTATGGGACCGGCGCGGCGAGCAAGATTTGTACGGCTACGTTCTGGAGCACACCGACGTCGGCGTGGCGGATGAAATCGCGGCGGCGGCTGGGCTGCTCATGGGGCAAGCCGCTGAGGGCACGCCGGTGGTTTTGATTCGCGGGCTGAACTTTAGCGCCCCGCCTGGCAAGGCTGCTGATTTGGTGCGTCCAAAGGAGCTGGACTTATATCGATAGGACTTTTTATGGATTGTCTGGCGGGAATTCTTGGCCAGAATTAAAGACGTGAGACCATTAAGAGTTGGATTGGGCCTTGTAGCCCTATTGCTGCTACTGGCAGGTTGCGCATTGGAGGCAACGGTAACCCTGCTTCCTACCCGCGCTGCTGTAGCCCAAATTCCGTCCTTTTTGCCACCAACCTTCACGCCACCTCCGGCAACGGCCGTACCGACCGCCACTCCTCTTACTCCCCAACCTACCGGGCAACCGACCAACACCCCCTTGCCTATTCCCACCAACACGCCGGTCACCCCGACAGCAACCCCCACCGAGACGCCCACCATTGACCCCAACGCTGACGCCACCGCTACCCCCGTCGTCAAGCCCATTGACCAATACGCCTACAACGAAATCATTCCCGTGGAAGCGTACCCGGTCCCGGCTAACAACAACGGATGGGGTATGCATTGGATCCCTACAACCACGCAAGAGCGGGGCGTCGTGGACCGCTTTGTGGGTGAAATGGTGCGCATGCATATCAAATGGGTGGTTTTTCTCAACGATAATGGGGACGTAAACGGCAACGATTACCTGGTAGACCGGCTTGTCGCCAATGGTATTATGCCGGTGATGCGCCTGTATCTTTCCACGGTGGAACCATACCGAAACGTCAGCGAAATTGTGCGCCACTATCGCGCCAAAGGCGTGTATTATTTTCAAATTTACAACGAGCCAAACACCAATGTGGAAAACGGGCAGGGTTTTGCCAACCCTAACCGCTATGCCCTGGCCTGGGCACAAACGGCGCGGCAGGTAGTCAACAACGGCGGGCTGCCCGGCATTGGCGCATTTAGCCCCGGGGGTGAGTATAACCATTACGATTTTCTGGATCGCACGCTGCGGGCGTTGGAATATAACGGGGATGGCGCGCTGCTAAATCATGCCTGGCTGTCGGTACACAATTACCATGGTTTACGGCCGTTTGACGACCCGGATGGATTCAGGCTGTATCGGCGCTACGATGAAATTGTGCGCAATCTTTTGGGGCGCTCGCTGCCTATCATTGGCACCGAAGGCGGCTCTTACCACTCAGACCCACAGGTCGAGAAACAATATTTAACCTGGCAGTACAGCTACATGCAGCAGCGGGAGCCATATTTTTTGGCCTACAGCCATTGGCTGCTGGCGAACCGGGATGGTGGGGGGCACGATGACACCTGGGAATGGCAAACGTTATTTCGTCCTAATTTTGTGCATCCTGTGGTGACAGATTTCTTCTACCAAAATGCACGGTAAACTAGCTATGTATTAGCTGGTCCCAAGCTCCTCTAAATCATCGCCTTTCAGTTCGCGCTCTAGTTCTTGCCACAGCCAGTTGTATGCCGCAAAGCGGGCCTGGGCTGCACGGCGCGCCGGTTCGGTGTGCATACTGGCAACAGTTTTAGCCTGCCAGTCGGCACTGCGCCCGCGAACAATCAGATCGTCAATGGTGCGCATTTTGGTGCCAGCCAGCGAGCCGCCTGTCCAATGAAAAACGGCCGTTAACCCAATTTTGGCCAGTTTATCAGCATCCCACAACACCTGGGATTCCAACATTTGCAGCGGCTCGTCGCGCCACAGACCCATGTGTTCCTCAATAGCGCGGGCAACCTGCTCAATTTTCTCTGGTGGAAAGTTTGTCATGGGCAAAAATTGTCGCGCAAATTTGGCCCCTTCTACAGGATGATCGTCTTTTGTGTCCTTGCGGACATCGTGCAGCCAGGCTGCTGCTTCCACGACTTCGGGGTCGGCATCGGTCAGGTGGGCAAGCTTAGTCGCCAGGGTGACAACGGCCGTTACGTGTTCCCAGCGATAGTTAAAAGATGGATCTACCTTGCCATGCCTATCAAGTAACTCGCGCTCTGTGGCCTGGAGCATTGCTTTCTGGGCTGCTTTGCGCCAACTTTTTTTCTTCTTCGGTTGTTTTGCTTTCATGTTCGGGAATTGAGTTTTTGAGGTGAAAAGAGAAGCCATCCTTTTGCAAGTAAAGATCAAGCAAACAACGCACATCCTTCTGGCATGCGTTGTTAAGGCTGCTTTCACTCATTTACTGTTGCGAAAAGGTGCGTTTGTAATCCGGCAGGAGGGCCGCCCGCAGGCGGTCGCCAGTAGTCTTGGCTACTTTTCTCTGGTTGGCCTGGTTCCACTGCTGGCTGGTCGCAATTTCTTCTAAGATAAATGCCGCGAGAGCATCTTGCTCCCATTCTGGTAACTGTTCAGCTTGTGCAAAAGCTTTTTTCAATAATGTGGTCATCTACAGCTCCTGTTTCCAATAAAGCGTTAGTAAACTGATTATACAAGATAGTGTCAAGTAGTTTACACTTTGGTTCGCAGCGCACCTTCGCCAGTCTCATCGGGTTATAATCTTAGATTAATAAACGGCCGTTCCCGGCCTTTTTTCTTTGGAGGCAGTATGACAGAAACAAACCGGCGCGTGGTCATCACCGGAATGGGCACTTACAACCCTCTAGGCCACGATGCACAAACAACCTGGGATGCCGTGGTAAACGGCCGTAGCGGCATTGGCCCCATCACCCACTTCGACGCCAGCGCCTATAAAACCCACTTTGCCGCCGAAGTAAAAGGGTTTGACCCCCTAGCCCATTTCGACCGCAAAGAAGCCCGCCGTATGTCCCGAGCCACCCAGTTGGCCCTGGCTGCTGCCGCCCAGGCTATGGCCGACGCCAGACTCACCGTCTCGTCAGAAAACCAGGATCGTGTTGGCGTTGTGGTTGGCAGCGGTATGGGCAGCCTGGACCCCATTGTGGAAAATCTACAAACCCTGCAAGAGCGCGGCCCTTATCGCGTTAACCCCTTTTTTGTGCCCATGATGCTGGCTGACACCCCCGCCGCACAAATCTCCATCGCGCACGGCCTTTGCGGCCCCAACATGGCCGTCTACACCGCCTGCGCCACCGGCAATAATGCCATCGGCGAAGCAGGCAGCATCATTCGCCGTGGTGATGCTGACGTGATGCTTGCTGGCGGCACTGAAGCAGCCATTCTGCCCATTGCCTTTGCCGGATTCAGCGTTATTGGCGCCCTGTCCACGCGAAATGATGATCCCCAAGGCGCTTCCCGGCCTTTTGATAAAATGCGTGATGGCTTTGTCACCGGAGAAGGGGCCGCCATTCTCGTCTTAGAGTCGTTGGCTCACGCCGCAGCCCGGGGGGCCACCATCTACGGCGAACTGCTGGGCTATGGCACCAGCGCCGACGCCTATCATATTTCCATGCCGACGGAAAATGGCGTAGGGGCGGCTAAAGCAATGCGAAATGCCCTAGCGGATGCTGGCGTTACAGCTAATGATGTGGACTATATCAACGCCCACGGCACCAGCACCCCCCTTAACGACAAAAGCGAAACGGCTGCGATCAAGAGCCTTTTCGGCAGCCACGCCTACCAGACGCCGGTTAGCTCTACCAAATCGATGCACGGCCATTTGTTGGGTGCAGCAGGTGCGCTTGAGGCGATTATCTGCCTGCAAGCATTAAACGCCGGCATCATTCCGCCTACCATCAATTACGAAGTACCTGACCCGGATTGCGACCTGGATTACGTGCCAAAAAACGCGCGGGCAGCCAACTTGCGGGTAATTATGTCAAATGGATTTGGGCTGGGGGGCCATAACGCCACCCTCATTTTGGGGAAGTTTGCAGACGACAAAATTGCATCTATGTAGCTGTGTGCAAAAAGGCATAATCTTGACCGGCGTGCTACTCGAGTTCGCCAATACGCCGCAGTTTGGCCGCCAGGTCTTTCTCGGTGATGCGCATACCCGCATCCACGTGAGGATAAGCAAGCCAGGCCAGCATCAGCCCAAAGAGTGCGCCCGTGGCCGTGCGTAAAAAGGGTGTACTTTCTCGCAAGGGGAAAATGCGCTGAACCTGGGCCAGAAACCCTGTGGGCACAGAGCTATCCAGGGGGGTGCTGTAGTAGCCAAAAAGCTGGCTAAAGCCGTCCCAGGCAATGGGCAGCAAACCAATGAGGATAAAAAACAGAAAGGGCAACGGGCGAATAGTAAAACGCCGCCGCAGCATAGCATACAGCAGCCCGCCCACCAAGATGAAGGTGTAAATGCCCATATCTCGCTCGCACAGGGCCATTTTGTAGCCTAATTGCTCGTTGCCGATGAATTCTCGCCCAGCCAGCAAATAAAAGTCCACCCAGTTGTTTGGGTCAATATCCTGGTATTCTGGCAAATTGGGCGTATATGCCTCAATGGGGGTGAGGTTTGCGCCCGCTATGTCGCGTGGATAAGCGTATTGTTCGCCAAACAGGAAATAGGAGCGGGTGGCCATCTGGTGACACATAGGTTTGTAGAGGGTGTAGATGAGATTGGCCGGACCGGTGGCCCCGGCGTTCATCAGCACAGGAGCAAGGATAGGTAGACCTACATAGAAGGCCAGAACGACGTTGAAGAAGGCCAACCAGTGCTTGCTAAACCAATAAACGGCCTTGTCTATACGGATGACCAGCTCGCGCTGCCAGCCGGTTACGGGTTGTTTTTGTGGCGGTGTGCTCATAAATTGGTTAACTGCTGGGAATGGTTTGGGCGAGATAAGCTTCAAGCTGTTCCGGTACGAGGAGGCCCAAGTGAACGGCCGTTACCAGACCGTCTGGCCCCACAAAGACAGTCGTGGGAAAACTGTTCACGCCATACCCGCGAGAAATTGTGCTTCCTTCATCCAGCAGCGGCGTAAATGTAAATCCATTTTCCTCATAGAAAAAAGATTCCACCAAACTGGCTGGCTCGTCCTGATTGAGCGCCAATATCACCAAACCTTCCTCTTGATAATCCTGATACGCTTGCTGAAAATCTGGCAGTTCCAGGCGGCAAGGCGGGCACCAGGTTGCCCAAAAATTTACCATCACCGGTTGACCGCGAAAGTCGCTAAGATGAACAGTATTGCCCGCCAGGTCTTGTGCCGCAAAATCATAGGCGGCCTGCCCCGGCTGCAGCGGCGCGCCGTTGCCTTCCACTGCCACAGTCTGGCTGCCTAAATCTGGCACTTGCTGCAGCACCGGTCCACTTTCTCTAGGTCGCGGGGCCGGATCTAGCAATTTGCTGCCAAAGAGTAAAAATGCCAGAGCGATACCCAATACGCCAAAACCCAGCACCATCAATACTATGGAAAAACCATTCTGTTTCTGTGTTACCTTTCGCTTTCTTTTAGACATGCCAACCCTACCAAATGATGCTTGTTTATCGTTCCATGGTCAATTACTTGAATAAATTGATCAGCTTTTCTTCTTGCTGTGCCAGCCAATCCGCCAGTTCTACCGGAACCAGGTTGTTGAACAGGCTCAACTGCGCTTCCAGCATGAGCACGCCCATTAAAATGAAAAGCGCACCACTAACCAACTGGGTTGTGTGTAAATGAACCGTGGTTTTCTTCTCACCCGGGGTTGTGAATGTCCATAGTGCCGCCCCCAGCACGGTGACGGCCAGCAAAACCAGGCTGTGTGTCAAGGTGAAGGTTTGGCCTTCAAATAGGGTGAATTGGCGGAAGGCGTATTCGGAAACGGCCGTTAAAATGCGCCAGATAGCCAGCGCCCAAACCAGCGCCACGACAAAAACGTGGGTATCCCAGTCCCAACCTTTACCCTTCAACATGCGCCAGAACAAGCTTTTGCGGCTCATGCGCCCAAAAAAAGTAGACACGATCAGCAATGGCAAACCCAGGCCCAGCGTGTAAATGAACAGCAGCATCATGCCTCGCCACACCGAGGTGGTTTGCGCTGCCAGAGTCAATACAGAGCCAAGAATTGGGCCAACGCAGCTAGACCAGCCCACCGCAAAAGTCAAGCCAAACAGGTAAGACCCCCCTATTGTGGTGCTACGCGCCTGATTGTCTTCCTTAAACCCGGTGAAGCCGCTGCCTAGCAAACTCATGACACCAAAAGCAATCACCAAAGCGCCGCCCAAGAGTAAAATGAGGCGCTGGTTTTGAATAAGCACCTGCCCCACAAAAAATCCGGCCGCGCCAAAAAGGCTAAAGGTTGTGCCCAACCCTAACATAAAAGCCAGGGTGTTCGTAGCAATTTGGGAACGGCCGCTTTGAAACGCAAACGCAAAGTATGCCGTCAGCACCGGTAGAGTACAGGGGGAAACAAAGCTAAGCAAACCGCCGGCAAAAGACAAAAAAGCCAACACCAAAAAAGGCTGGGTTTGCAACCCCACCGCAAAAGCGGGTTCAGGGCCCGTTGCCTGATTCAAAGTGCCCAATACGAGGAAAGCGACAACCAAAATACCCACACCAATGAGCATGTTCCGGCCTGTAAGCCAGCCATGGGATGGGTTAATTTCTGGCGTCTCTAAATTTGTTTCCGACATATATTTCTCTCCACAAGCCGCTTTGGACTCCGCAAAAGCTTGTTACTTTCAAAAGATAGATAACGCCCAGGGGGCATCTCTTACCTGTTTAGATTCATTTAGGCTGCAAAAGTGTCACAAATACAAAGTGACAGACACCCTGGCTCCCCTCGCTACGCATCAGAACCATTGACGATGTCTGCCACCCAGAATAACAGCCTTTGGCATTTAAGAAAGTAAAGTGGCCTACGAATTGGCCGATTCATCTTCCTCCAACAAACGCCTCATCAATTTTATGTCTTGGTGTAGATTCCTCTGCCGGGCTACCAAACTAATGACGTACACCAGGCCGATTAACCACATTGCAAAATATCCCAGTACCAAATAATTATTGAACTGGTTGGGATCGCTAACCTGTTGCAGCATCGTGCTAAGCCAGATGAAGAGGGTCATGCCTTTTCTCCTTGCAAGCGTGTAACCACTCGCATCTTCAGCACGTTAGCCTGGTCCATAAGGCGCTGTAGACGAATGCGGTTTGCCAGCCAGGCTGCAAACATCAAGGTAAAAGCAACTACGCTAACGTTCAGGGTGATTATCATTCTGGTTGATTCCACGCCCTGCTCAAACTCTTGCAATCCTTGCTCGGCTCCCTGGGCAGTCTCCAGCGTGCCGCCAAACACTACCGGGTGAATATCGCGCAGTATGCGGATGCTGATGTAAGTACTGATGATGGTTACGAAAGCAATAATCACGTAGACAGCCGCAAATCGACCACGCTTCTCCTCATCCTCAATGGCGCCACGCAGCATAAAATAAGCGGCGTAGGTGAGCCAGGCAATGGTAATCAGCGTCAGGCGCGGGCTCCACTCCCACCACGTGTTCCACGCAGGCTTGCCCCAAACCGAACCAGCCACCGTAGCCATGGATAAAAAGACGAGCCCAATTTCCACTGAGGCCACCGCAATCGTGTCCCACTTGCGGTCCGGTTTTCGCAAATAAATAACCCCAGCTACAAGCGCCACAAAAAATGCCAACGCCCCTACCCATGCCGAGCCAACGTGAAAATAGAAAATGCGCTGCACGTTGCCCATGGTACTTTCTACCGGCGCATAGAAAAACACCATAATCAACGCCCCAAGCAGAGCAGCGGCAGCAGCCCAGTTCAAAATTCGTACATTGCGATTTAAGCGAGTCATTTCCATAATTTCACCTCTCCTTTTCTTCGTCTTGCGTCAGATATTAGCAAGAACCCCCCCCATATTCAATTTCATTTTGTGCATTTACGATTCTACCACGTAATGATACGTCAATAAACCAGCACTCAGCATGAGCAAATCATATAGCAGCACAAGGGAAATGGAGCTTTGCACTTCCCCAAATTCCGGAAGTTGCGGAAACATGTAAGCAGCCACTGCCATCGAGGCGGGCAGCACCAATGGTAGTGACAGGGGAAGCAGCAGAACTGGCAGCAGCACCTCACGAGTACGGGTTTGAATGGTCATGGAGGTAACAATGACCCCGGCGGCGATGTAGCCAATCGTGCCCAAGAATAAAATCAGCAGGACAGGAGGGCGCCAAAAGGGCTTATCGAAGAAAATGATGAAGATAAACACCAGCACCAGTTCAAGAATGAGAGTAAAAATCGTCACGCTGATTACCTTACCAATGTAAATGGCGCTCCGCTCCACCGGAGCCATCAGGACGGCCTCCATAGTCTGGTTTTCGCGCTCAATGGCCAGCGAGCGGTTAAGCCCCAAGGTGCCAGCCAGCAAAATGGTGGACCAGAGCAAACCGGTAGCCACTTCGCGAGCAGCCGCCAGGTTGGCCTCCAGGGCAAAGTTGAACATGATGACGGTTACCAGCGAAAACATGATCATGATACTTATTGTCTGGCGGGTGTGTTTCTCGATTTGCAGGTCTTTCCAAACAATGGCCCATACGGCCGTAAAAAATGGTGTGTTTTGGGCCTGGGGCTGAACGCCGGGAGCGGGTTCGGTCATGGGCGAGCCTCCTTAGGGCGGCGGCCGGTATGCTCGGCATAAATGTTGAGGAACTCTTCCGGGGAAACCTGGCGGCTGTCCAGGTCTGCGGCAATTTTGCCGCGATTGAGAATGAGCACGCGGTCGCACAGGTTAAGACCGTGGACCAGGTCATGGGTAATCATAAAAATGGTACGGCCGTTTCCCCTTTCCCGCAGCAACAAATCATCCAGCAGTTGGGCCGCATCCTGGTCCAAACCCGTGTACGGCTCATCCAGCAGCAGCACATCCGGTTCATGCAGCGTAGCCCGGGCAATAGTCAACCGCTGCACCATGCCCCGCGAAAAAGTGCTCACCGGATCTCGCTGTCGCGCCAGCAGCCCTACGGTCTTCAATGCCGCCATCACCCGTTCTTCCTCGTTATCCAATTTGTACAAACGGGCAAAAAAGCGCAGGTTTTCAGCGGCGGTCAAATCCCCATACAGCAGGGATTGATGTGACACCAGGCCAATGTAACGCCGCACCTTGCCTGCATGTTCCGGCAAAGGCCAGCCACCAATCTTCACCTCTCCGGCCGTTTTCGTCAGCAGCGTGGCCACAATGCGCAGCAAGGTGCTCTTCCCGGCGCCATTGGGTCCCACCAGCGTGACAAATTCTCCCTGGCCTACGTGAATATTAACCCCACGTAATACCGGGTTCAATCCATAGTTCTTCGTCAATCCATTGATCTGAATCATGGGTTGTAATTGTAAGCGTTAAGTCAATGAGAACAAGTCAATAAAGCAATTAGCGATAATTACATACAAACCAGAAATTGCGTATCTATTGGTGTACATAATATAATAAGCCAAGTCATGAAGCGGCAGGCTCATTTTTAGACCTGCCACACCTTGGAAGCGGATTAGGACAAGTCGCCCAAAAGAGCATAGGTATGAGTGAAACAAACCCCCGCGCCAAAATATTAGGAAATTTAATCAAGGATGCCCGTAAGCATGCGGGGCGTTCCGAAGCGGACTGTGCAGAGGTTCTGCAGCTCTCCACAGAAGCTTACGTGGCCGCAGAAGCAGGAGAGCATCCCATTTCGCTGCCCGATCTGGAAGTTCTGGCCCTGTATCTGGGTGTGCCCATGGGTTATTACTGGGGCAGCGAATCCCTGGTAGAAAAACCCCACGTTGATTACATGAACATGGTGGCTCTTAGGCACCGTGTCATCGGCGTTATGCTGCGGCAGCAGCGCTTAAAGGAAAAGCGCACGGTGCAAGAGGTGGCTGAGGAACTGGACGTACCGGTGGGCCAGGTTGAAGCTTATGAAGCAGGAGACCAGCCTATCCCATTCCTGCACCTGGAAGCAGCCTCCAGGTTTCTGGATGTGCCGATTAGCCAGTTTTTAGACGCAGACAGAGGTCCACTAGGACGGCACGAAGCAGAACTGCGCTTATTAAGGCAGTTCAAAGAATTGCCACAAGAGATGCAGGCGTTCCTGGCTAATCCGCAGAATTTGGTGTATCTGGAAACAGCCCATCACTTGAGCAAACTGGACGCCGCCCAACTGCGGCAGATTGCGGAGAGTATTTTAGAGATTACATGGTAAGGTCGGAGCAGATTGAGTTTTGAGATTAGCAGATGGCAGCGTGGTTCGCTGCCATTTTGCATTATGAGGTGTATCAATTATGTCCGCAGATGAATTAAAAGAGGAAGGGTTGCGCTTATTCCAGGCAGGAGATTATGAAGGCGCATTGGCTAAGTTTGAAACGGCCGTTTCCGCCTACGCTTCTACTGAAAACCTGACAGGCCAGGCTGAGATGTGGAACAACATTGGCGTTATCCAGCGCATGCGCGGCAAGAAAGACCCGGCGAAGAACGCCCTGAACCAGGCTGCGGCAGCCTTTGCCCAAATCGGCGACAAAAATCGCCAGGCCCAGGCTTTAGGCAATTTGGGTGACCTGCACGCTTTTTCCAAAAAACAAGATGAGGCCGCGCGCTGCTACAGTGACGCTGCTGCCCTTTTTGCTGAAGACGGCGACCAGGACAAACAAAGCCAGGTTTTGCGCGCCCTCAGCCTCATGCGCCTGCGCCAGGGCCGCTTCATGCAGGCCATGATGCACATGGAAGAAAGCCTGACCGCCAATCCTCATCCTGGCATCTTTGGTCGCCTTTTCCGCGGCATGTTACGCTTTGTTCTGAAACTCATGGGCGCCAGGTGAGGGGATGTACAGGTCACGACAAACTGTTTATTACCGATCACGGCTCTCAATCTGTTGTACCAAATTCATGCCAATGATGGGACCTAACCAGCCGCAGGGCATGACCAGTAGTGCCAGCCAGCCCATGGGACCACTGGCCAAAAAACGAAATGGATCAGTCAGGATAGTGCTTGGATCAACGCCAGCATTAATGGACAGTTGTACAAACAAGGGTCTGGCTTAGCAGCAAGACAATGAATGTTACCACTAAAACCACCAACATTCGCCGCATATTCCGCAGCCGCCACACGCCCATAGCGCCAATCATCAACACAGACCAAAATGTCATATACATGGTAGGCATCATCCACCTCCTGCCGCATTCATCATCTAACAAGCCATCTCTGTTTCTTAGAACGACGTGGAGGCAGTATTAGTTCCCAGCAAAAAGGCAAACTGCATGAGTGATGCCCCTGTCCGTAATCCCATCGCCACCCCGCAGCTTTCACGGCGCACCAAGTTCATTTACAGCCTGGGAGATTGGGGAACTTCAGCCGCCACGGTGGCGCGCAACACCTTCTGGTTTATTTTTTTGACCAACGTTGTGGGCATTGGGCCTGGGGTAGCCGGCACCGTGGTGTTGGTTGGCCGTATTTGGGACAGCATCAACGATCCGCTGGTGGGCACCCTCAGCGACCGGGTCCAAACGCGCTGGGGTCGCCGCCGGCCGTTTCTGCTCTTTGGTGCTGTGCCTTTTGGTCTCGCCTTTTTTCTCATGTTCTACGTGCCCCCCATCGACAGCACCGCCGGGCTGGCCATCTACTACAGCTTCGTCTTCCTTCTCTTCGACACCCTTTACACCCTGGTCAACGTGCCCTACATTGCCCTGACTCCAGAGCTGACCGAGGATTTTGACGAACGCAGCAACCTGGCCGGTTGGCGCATGGGCAGCTCCATCCTGGCGGCGCTGATCACGGGCGGCACCTTCACCCTGTTGGCCGAAGATATCTTTGGCGTGTGGTTGGGTGGCGATCCGGACGCCATTCGCCGACGGGTATGCCCTCACTGCCGCCATCTGGGGACTGACGCTGACCATTCCCTCTGCTCATCCTCTTCAAGTACATTGAGGAGCCAGAGCGCGAGCCTGACCGGGACCCGATACGGCCGTTACAAACTTTTCGCGAGGTGTTCAGCAATCGGCCGTTCCGGCTGGCCGCCACCATTTACCTGCTCAGCTTTGCCACCGTGGACGTTGTGCTCGTCGTCTTCGTGCGCTTTTTGGTCGATTACGTGCGCGTAGACCCTGGCTTCGACAACCTGCTGCTGGCCCTGGTTTTGGGGGTAGCCTTTCTTAGCATGCCCTTCGTGATAAAATTGATGCGCCGCTTCGGCAAGCGCAACACCTACATTGGCAGCATGATGTTTATGGCCGTGGTCCTGGGCATCATCAGCCAGGTGCCGCCCGGCGGGCAAAACGTGATGCTGGTGGCAGCCATCTTTGCCGGACTGGGTTACGGCGCGGCCAATGCCGTGCCCTGGGCCATCGTCGCCGACGTCGTCGAAGCTGACGAGCTAAAAACGGGCAAGCGGCGCGAAGGCATTTATGCCGGCTACCTTGTCTTTTTTCGCAAAATGGCCTCCGCCTTTGCCATTTTCATCGTCGGCCAACTGCTGGCCGTCAGCGGCTTTGTCAGCAGCACCACCGGCAGCGTCTATGTCGAGCAGCCGGAAAGCGCCCTGCTCATGCTGCGCCTGCTGGTGAGCGTCATCCCGGCCTTCATGCTGGTGCTGTCGGTGCTGGTGGCCTGGCGCTACCCGCTAAGCCGGGAACGCTTTTACGCCATTCAGCAGGAGCTGCTGGTCAAGCGCGCGGCTAAGAAACAGGCTGAATAGAGGAAAACGATGAGTCTAGAGTTTGAAAAGCTGCAGGGCAGCTTAGATCGCATGGCGCAAACGGCCGTTCAGCGGCAAAAGGAGCGCCGCCATTTTGTAGAAGAGCTGCTGGCGGTGCTGGACAGGTACGCTCAAAATTGGGTGGAAATCGAGCGGGCTTTACAGCTTGCCAGTGAGCGCGCCGACCCGAAGCATTACCGTGCGGCACGGCCGTTCTCCAACAACGACCCGCTCAACCAGCCCATCGACCCGCCGCTGCCGCCGCCAGCGGCCACCCTCATCGCCACCGACGGCTCGCAAATCATGCCCGACCGGCACGCCGCCCATCTTTACTACCTGCTCAACGTCGGCGGCATTGTTTACCATCATGGCGACGGCCGCCGCCGGAACAATTCACGGAACCAGAACTGCACTACCCCGAAGATGACGCCGGCCGAGGTCTGATTTTCTGTCAGCAGCGGCGAAGGTCAGCATCGAGCGGGACAAAAAGGAAATTGGCACCCTGGCCGAACGAGGCCTGGGCTACCGCCGCGGCCGCCCAGCCCCTGCTGGCCATTCTCGACCAGCGGCTGCTTTATTGGCCTATTGGCAGCAGGAGGCGAGCTCAACGAAGACGTGCGGCCTGGCTGCGGGGTATGACAAAGATCCACGACAGCGGCGCGCTGCTGGCCGGCTACATTGACCGCCCGATGACCGGCTACGTCATCACCCTCCTGCGCTCCTCAGTGGGCTGGAAGACCCTAAATTCGACTGGAAGGCGCTGGGCAAGCGCAGGCCGGTGGCGGATTGACCGATGCGGTTCTGTTCGGTCGCATCTTGCAACCCGGTCCAGCGCAGTCCGGTTTTTGTCGATGATTGCCCCGCCCAACCAGCGCTTTGCCGAGCATGACCCGGCAATGAGGTTTGTTTCTTCTACCTGCATTCCGGGGCGCGGTATTGCCCGGGTGGACATTCCGCGTTGGGTAGCGGAAAATGAAACGGCCGTAACGGCCGTGCACGCCCTCATGTGGACCAATGCCGCATACTTGGCGATTATCCTTACGTCATCGCCCGCGCCGACGAAATGGCCGTCATCGGCCACCAGGATCAGGAAGAACTCAATTTTATGATCGATCTGTCCATGCAACGGTACGGCATCGCAAGCCGCCTGACCGCCAAACAGGGCAGCAAAGGGCTGGCCCGCGGCGGCAAAACCGGCTTTGAGGGCTAAAATGGTGAATTGTTAACCGTCAATTGTCAAAAGCAACGAAATGTGTTGACTATTGACAATTGACAAATGGCTGTTGACAATTTAATGGAGAAGGGTTGCTATGACAAATCTGGAAATCGGCCGTATTTTACGCGCCAGCACCGTCGGCTTTGCCGTCGGCTGCCGGGTCAGCCAGTTGGAGGCCCCCGCCTTTGGCAGCCTGGTCAAGGCGCAGCCGGTGGACACCCGCGAAGCAATCTACGGCCTCATCTACGACATGCACATCGACGACGATCCCGCTGGTGCGCCGCCTGGTGCTGGCCGAAAACTCCCAGCGCCGGCTCATCAACGACCAGCGCGAAAACCGGATGCTGCCATCGAGATGAGCGTGCTGGCCGTCGGCTATCAGGTACAATGGGCAAATCCGCCACGGCCTGCCGCCGCGCCCGCCGCTCAACCTGGACCCGGTGGAACTGGTGCGCGACCCGGCGGAAATTCGCGCCTTCACCGACAACTTGGGCTATTTGCGCCTGATCTTGCGCGCCAGACGGCAGCAACGTGCCCGTTGACCAACTGCTCGTGGCCCACATCACCAACGTCTACCAGCTGCGCGGCGAGGACACGGCTTGGGCACTGGCCGTGATTCAAGAAATGATCGAACTGCTGCGCAGCAATTACGACATGCTCATCCCCACGCTGGAAGCATTGAGCGATGCGCTGCCGAACTGCCGGCAATGGAGACTAGGGACTAGCGACTGCAGACTACGCACTGCAGACAATCTTTAATCTGCAACTAGCAAATCTCTGCAATAGGCAAATATGAACGACCATCAACGCAATCAATTGGCTACATCATTGGCGGCGGACTGAAAGAAGGGTTTCGCATTCGGCTGACGGTTCCGGCCGACCAGGTGCAGGAAGGGAGCTTTGTGGTGTGCGACAACGGCCGTTTCCGCTACTATGGCCTGGTCACCGATTTACAGTTGGGCGCCACCGACCCCCGCTTTGCCGACGAATGAAACGCGACCGGCTGCAAGCCAGCCATCCAGCAGAGCGCTGCTGGGCAAAACCCTGTACACCACGCTGGAAATGTACCCCACGCTGCTGATGGATCGCGGCCCTGATGACCCCATTGCCAATCCTGGATTGGCAGGAACGGGTTGAACGCGGCGAGGTGGAACGAGCCGTCTCCCCGACCGGTGAAAACCGTGCCGGCCCATCACGCCGAGGTGCGCGCGGCCGATGAGGCGGACGTGGCCGAAATTTTCCGCGGCTCCTTCATCATTGGCACACACCATTGAACAGGACCACCCGGTGCGGCTGGATTTGGCAAAGTTGGTCAAGCGCTCACAGCGGCATTTTTGGCGCGACGGGCACGGGCAAGAGCTTCCTGACGCGCATGGTGCTGGCCGGGCTGATGAAGGAGGATGTGGCCGCCGCGCTGGTCTTCGACATGCACAACGAATACGCCTTTGATGATCTGGATTCCGACCGAGGCACAGTCGGTGCGCGGCCTGCAATCGCTCTTTGGGCAGCAAGGTGCAGGTGGCGGCGCTGGGCAAAGGGGCGCTGGTGCGCGGCCACACGCCGGATTTCACGCTGGAACTGGCCCTGAGCGATTTCCAGACCAGCGACATCAACCTGCTGTCCGAAGCGCTGAATTTGACCGATACGGCCGCCGTCACCCTGAACGCGCTGGAACGGATTTCGGCCGTACTGGTTTGCCGAATTCATGAAGCTGGAACCGGGCGCGATCGAAACCGACCTACCGAAAGCGGCAAAACGGTGCGGAACCGGCGGCCAACTCGGTGGCCGCCTGGGCGCGGCAGAACAACGTCCACGAGAAAGCGGCCGAGGCGCTGCACCGCAAGCTGGAGCTGATCTACGACAAGCCCTATGTGGTGGAAACTCCGGCCGGCGACTCCGGTGTCGGCGATTGTGGATAAGTTGGAAAACGGCCGTCACGTCATCCTCGGTTTTGGCGAATACGACAACGACCTGGATTATCTGCTCGTGTCCAATATTCTCACGCGGCGCATCCGCCAGCATTGGGTGAAAAAGACCGAAGAGCACAAAACGCATGAACAGCGCGCCGCCGCGCCCGCTGCTCATCGCCATCGAGGAGGCGCACAAGCTGCTCAATCCGCAGCTGGCCGGGCAGACCGCGTTTGGCATCATCGCCCGCGAACTGCGCAAATATTTTGTGACGCTGCTGGTGGTCGATCAACGGCCGTCGGGCATTGACGACGAGGTGATGTCCCAGCTGGGCACGCGCATCACCGGCTGGCTGGGCGACGAGGACGACATCCGCGCCGTGCTGACCGGGCTGGCCGGGCGCGAACAGCTGCGCGGCATGCTGGCCCGCCTGCAAGAGAAAGAAGAGGTGCTGCTGCTGGGCTGGGGCGTCAAAATGCCCATTCCCGTCCGCTCGCGCCGCTACGACGAAGATTTTTACGACGAGATGCGCGGTCGCAAAAAGAAACCTTCCCGCGACGTGAACCTGGACGACATTAACGCCGACCTGTTTGGTTAACATAAATTTATTACCAAGGGGCAAAGAGACAAAGTAACGAAGCCTTTGTTTCTTTATCTCTTGGTGCCTTTGTAATAATTTCCTGGCCCTCATGCACGAATTTACAGGCAACGAGTACCACAACTCACCGGATCTGCCGCGGGATTTGCTGGACAGGTTGGGGGGCAACGGCCGTTTCTTTTTCCACCTGCGTTTTGCCAGCATCATCATCCGCGCGCGGCGAGTCGTGGTCCGCGGAGCATACGACCGGGCCGCCTGGGTGGCCACTTCCTACGCCATTTTCAAGCTCATTGAGCGCAGCGGCGGCCGTTTCCACATCACCGGGCTAGACAATCTGCGCGCCGCACCGGGACCGGTGGTCATTGTCGGCAACCACATGAGCGCCCTGGAAAACAGCGTCTCCGTATGCCTGGTGGCCCCCATCAAACCAATGACTTTTGTGGTCAAGGAGTCGCTGACCCGCTACCCGATTTTCGGCCCGATGCTCCTGGCGCGCAATCCCATTCCTGTGACCCGCACCCAACCTCGGGAAGATTTTCAGCGCGTGCTGGACCAGGGCACATCCCTACTGCATGAGGGCGTATCTGTCATCATCTATCCGGAGGGAACCCGGCGCAGCAGCTTTGACCCGCAGGATTTCAACAGTCTGGGAGTGAAACTGGCCAGGAAAGGCGGCGTGCCGGTGGTGCCCATGGCCGTGAAAACAATTTTTTGGGGCAATGGGGCGCATTTGCGGGATTTTGGCCCACTGGACCGCAGCCAGCCCATTCACATGGCGTTTGGGGAAGCGGTGGAGGTGGGGGGAAACGGCCGTTCTGCCCACCAGGCGTGTTTAGACTTCATCGGCGGCAAGCTGGCGTCATGGGGCGTACCGGCAGCAGACATTTCATCCCCCAGCACCGGCCAGGCACTATAAACCTCCGCTTAAATCCACTATAATGTAATTATGTGATTTCCTACCTTGTCCTCCCCTTACATCCGGCTCTTTTTAGAGGGCAGCCATGAAAAAGACAGATCGATTTTTGGTGGGAATTGTGGCCAGCATCCTGGTATTGGTTGTGGTGGCCTTGGTTGTGGCCTTACGCCAACCGCCTCCCGCCTATCAGCCAGAAGATACTCCCGGCGGCGTGGCCTACAACTACCTCCTTGCCTTACAGCAAAAGGATTACCCACGAGCATACAGCTATTTGTCGCCCACGCTGGATGGATACCCAGCCGACAGCGATGCTTTTGCTCATCACCTGGCCAATTACAGTTGGGCCTTTCGCTTTGCAGAGGACACGGCCGTTTCCATTGCCGAAACGCGCCTGATCAACAACGACGATGCCGTTGTGCGCGCGGCCATCACCCAATTTCGTGGGGAAGGCTTGTTTGGCAGCAGCCTCACCAGCACCGATTTTGACCTGGAGCTGCGGCGAGAGCAGGGAGGCTGGAAAATCTGGCGGGGCGATCGGTATTGGGCGTCTTGTTGGAATCGGGCAGTAGGCTGCCGGTAAGCCTATCCGGCAGCCCTGCCGAGGAGGTTGTCATGATTGTAGTACGCCGTGTTTACATTTTTTTGGTCAGCGCTATCAGCCTGAACGCCGTCACCTGGGCCTTGATATCTCTGCTGCGCGGCCTGCTTATTAGCGAACTGCGCACGCCCAAGACCACCATTGCTCTGGAAACGGCCGTAATCTTTGTCGGTCTACCCATCTTCCTGGTGCATTGGCTATGGGCGCAGCGCCTGGCCGGGCGTGACAAAGACGAACATATTTCCACCCTGCGTCGTCTGTACCTGTTTGGTGTTTTGGCTGGATTCACAGCGCCTTTTGCCGCCAACGCCTACAGCCTGATCCATGTTATCCTACGCCAGCTTCTCAATGTGCAAGTTAGATTTTTCAACCTGTATCCAGTGAACACCCTTGGCTCCAGCGCACTTTACTTCCCAGTGGCCATGGTCATTCTGGCAGTTTTTGGGGCATATCATTGGCGCGTGCTGCAAGAAGATGACGCGCGGCAGCAAGGGCCTGGAACCGTCACGCAGTCTACGGTAAAGCGCCTTTATATTTACGCCTTTACCGCCGCAGGCCTGGTGATGCTCATTAGCGCCCTGGTGCCCCTGCTGCGCTGGCTCATGGTCCAGGTCGGCGAAGCGCTGGAACCAGAGGTCAACGTCCCCGCCCTGCTGGCTGCCGAGATAAGCCGGCTGCTCATTGGCCTGGGGCTGTGGCTCATCTTTTGGCTGTGGGCGCAGCGCCTGTTTGCTGCAGGGCGGACCGGGGAACAAGAATCAACGCTGCGTAAGGTTTTCCTGTATACGGCCGTTTTCCTCAGCACTATCACCGTGGTAGGCAGCGCCACCATCATTCTGGCCGGTACATTGGGCCAATGGCTGGACGCGCCTTTTAACGGCGACATTCGTGATTCATTGGCGCCCCTCATCGTGCTTGGGGCTGTGTGGGCCTATCACGCCTCTGTGCTCAATGCTGACGCTCGCCAAAGCAGCGAGAAACCCCAGCAGGCCGGCATTCGCCGCCTATACCGCTACCTGGTGGCCGGGGTCGGGCTGGTAGCCCTACTCATCGGCGTGGGCGGTCTCATTGGCGTGCTCTTCTTCGTGCTCGATGGTGAACCCTTCATTGGGGATTTGCGGCAGGGGCTGGCGTGGTTTGTCTCCGCGGTATTAGCTGGGCTGCTGGTTTGGACCTTGCCCTGGCGGCAAATTCAGTGGGCAACCACCTTAACTGGTCCAGAGGGCCAGGCTGAACGGGAAAGCTTGGTGCGCCGGATTTACCTGTATCTGTTTATTTTCCTGGCCACTATGACGGTGTTGGGCACGGCCGTATTCATTGTTTCCCAGCTTGTTGAGCTGCTGCTGGAAGCCCGCACGACCGCTCACCTGCTGCGCGACCTGGGGATGTCGCTGGCTTACGGGCTTATAGCCGTCGGCATTTGGCTTTTCCACGGCATGGTCATGCGCCGCGACGGCCGCGCTGCCGAAAGTGACCTGCAAAGCAATCTGGCTGCTCTGCGCATTGCCCTACTAAGCGGCGACCAGCCCGCCCTGATGGAGCGCCTGCGGCAAAATCTGCTGCAAAAATTGCCGGGCATCCAGCTACAGACGCTGCCAGCGCCCTTGGGAATGGCTGGCGTGCCTGAAGCCCCGCCAGCGGCAGCTTTGCTGGCTGAGGCCAGCGTTATCATCAGCCCGGCCACCCTGGCTTTACATAACGGGCACACTGAGCTGGCCGCGGCCATGGCCCAAAGCCGGGCGCATAAGCTGTTTGTCCCCGTGCCGCAGAAAGATTACGTCTGGTTGGGGCTAAAAGAAGAAGATGAGGAGGAAGTAACCAAACAAGCGGCGCAGGCCATTGCCCAAATTGCGGCAGGAGAGTCTGTTCACCTGGGAAGCAGGCTGGGCTTAGGGGCAATCATTGCCCTGATTGTCGGCGGCCTGTTTTTGCTCTTTGTTTTGATATCGCTAATTGGCACATTGGTTTCAGAGCTGTTCGTTTAGCCGCAGCGTGCTGCCGTTCGCCTTTACCGCCCCGTCTGGAACCAGAGGTCTGTGAAGGGTAGGAACTGGCCTTGCACAATGGCTTCCCCCTGGTCGTAAGGGTCGTCCCAACCGGCATGCTGCATCCAGCCCACAGCGCCGTTTCCCCCAGCACTGACGCGGGCGATTTCCAAGGTATGCGGCTGGCCTGGCTGGAGGGAAACGGCCGTTGCAAACGTAAAGCTGACCACATCCTCAAAGTCCAGGGGAATTTCTGCGGGCTGGCTGCGGCCTAAAACAGGTCCATCGAGCCCCCCCTGGTGCATTACTACCTGCAGCGTAACCGGTTCCGGCCCACCCGTGGAAACCCAAAGGGCCACAACAGACAACATGTCTGCAGTCGGCACAAAGGTCTGGCCTATGGGGGACAGCTCGGCCACACCCCACAGCGCTCCGCTGGTGGTAATGTTTTGCTGGTCAATGATGAATGTTGTAGGAGAAGGCAAGGGCACGGTCGTAGACTCAGGAACGGCCGTTGCGGGCAAGGTCGCTGCGGGTTCTACGGCGGGCTGCGGAACCTGGGTGGCAGGGGTGGAGGGCGTTGGGATGGAAACGGCCGTAGGCTGTAGTGTAGGCGGTGGTGGGGTTGGGGCAGTCGCGGTTGGGGTAGGTGCAGCGTCCCGGCACGCCTGCAGCAGTAGAAGGGAACAGAGTAACCACAAACCGCGCCAACAAACAGCTTTCATTCTTCCACGTCTAGAAATGGTAAATGAGCTGCCGCTTCTTCCCGGCTGCTTACGTCCAGCTTGCGCAAAATATTGTGAACGTGATTTTTAACCGTTCCCAACTCGATGACCAGGCGGTCGGCAATTTCCTGGTTGGTCAATCCTTCGCCAATATGGGTCAAAACCTCTTCTTCACGAGGGGTTAAGGTCTCCAGGGCGGTCGGATTAATGCCGGTATGCGCGGAAATATGCGCCATTTCGGCTAGCTGGCGCATAAAAGCAGCGGCAATTTGCGGGGAAACTAAGGCTTTATCATCATGGGCAGCGCGGATATTGTCGAACAGTTTGTCAACGGGCACTTCTTGCAATACGTAGCCCGCAGCGCCAGCCATCACATATTGCAAAATGAGCTGTTGCGCTTTGGGTAAGCCAAATACCAAAACTTTAATGTCGGGAAAGTTAGCGGTAATAGTTTTGGTTAGCTGCAGCGCGCCATTGTCGGGCAAGCTGGCTGCCACAAGGACAATGTTACAATGAGACGTTTCGATCTGCTGTAAAGCATTGTCAAGGCTCTGTGCCTGGGCTACCACATGGAGATCTACTTCTTCGCTGAGCACCGAAGCCAGTAAGCTGGAAATAAGTTTTGTAGGGTGGACAATGAGTATGCGTATCATCTGCATGGCATTATACCCTATTCATTCAACCGGTTGGGGATTATTCCTGAAACGCCAACCTTGCCAGCCATGGCCCTGAAACGGCCGTTTATCACCCTCAATTTCCCGCTGCAGACCAATCTATATCTCAATATGTATCCCTTTTCTATAACCCCATCTATTGGGAAGACCGCGGTGGCTTAGTATAGTGGTAACAACAAATCTTAACCCGCCGCAAAAACAAAGAGTGACTGCGGCAAATTAAACACGAGGCTTCATGCAACAGCGATTTTCCCAGGAAAAAGAAAAGCCCACAATACCCGCGCAGCCGCCTACAAGCAATAAGCGGTTAATGGGTAAAGTCATTTTGATAATTGGTGGGCTGAAGGGAGATTGTACTGGAAACGGCCGTACCCTGGCCGAGGATTTAGCCGCGCAGGGGGCCGACATTGCACTGGTATATGACCGGGGAAAGCTGGCGCAGGCCGGTGAGACCCAAAAAGCAGTGCAAGCGCAAGGGCAAACCTGTTTGCTCATTCCCTTAAGCGTTCACGCAACACCCTACAAAATTGTGCAGTATATCCTGAAGGAGCTGGGCAGCCTCGATGTGTTCCTAGATTTTACAGAAGATAATGGGTTTTATCCGCACAAGGCGTCGCCCTGGTCGGCGACAAGGCTGCCACTTCTTGTGGCCGCCATGAAGCATATGGTGCCGAAACCAGATGAAGCCGCGGAGAAAAATATATAAACAAAGGAGTGTAGATACAAAATATGATGTTTTTAGGAAAAGATTTAATTGGCAACCCTGTCATTGGTGTACGAAACGGCCGTATTTTAGGCCACGTCAAGGATCTGTATTTGGATAAAGACTTGAATAATCTAGCCGGTCTTTACTTGGGCGGCACAGGGCTGCTCAACCGCCAGCACCACTTCGTAGAACGAAACAAAGTTACGACAATTGGTAAAGATACGGTATTGATCCTTTCTCCTGAGGCCATTGAAGAAAGCGACGACCCTGCAGCCAGCCGCGACTGGCTGCGCCGCGACGACATCCAGGGACGCAATGTGGATACACCTGGCGGTACAAAGATTGGTACTGTTGATGACGTGATTTTGACCCGCCAGGGACATGTAGCCGGTTTCTCGCTCGGTCAAATATTGGTAAATGGCCCAATAGCAGAGAAAAAAGCGGTTGCCCGCCAGGCCGTATTGGACACAGGCTTGCGTGACGGGCAAATGACCATTGATTTACCGACAGCCGAAACTCAAGAATTAATGGTCATCGAACCGCCCCTGTTTTCGGGTGGAAAAAAGGTCACGACGGATCCGGAAACGGTTGTTTCTGACCCCACGACTACCCCCTACACCGAGGAAAAACCGTCTTCATCCTACGTAACCCACGCCACTCAAAATGAAGAAGATTACAAAAGCCCCTATGTCACCAAAGAAGGTGAAACGGCGAACCATGCGGATAAAAGCCCGTACATAAGCCCTAAGAGTGACAAAGCAGAAGAAGATGAAGCTTTCAAAAGCCCATACACAACGCCTGAAGGTGTCTGAGCCATCTAATCTGTGCGGAAACCTAAAGGAGCAATTCGCTTGCAAACAGGCAATCTGCACGGTTTGCAAGCTATTTCAATGAGGAGAAAAACTTGAACGAAAAAACGACAACTATGACCTTTACTGCACGCAGCGCTTACGACCCAGACAAAGCCGCAACTTTCACGCTGCAAAATGGCAGCGTAGCCGTTGAATTTGGCGACACTCTGCTGAAACAAGCTGAAGAAGCAATTGAAAAAATGAGCAGCCCAGAAACCAGTACCCTACAAAGCGTGGCTAAACCAGCCGTATCGGCATCGCTGCAAAAATTAATGGAACCATTCCCCGTGCAGGACTTTGCCGTAGAACTCGAAGGAGACTCCCTGCAAGCCCAGGCTTGGGTGCGGGCCGGTGGCCTACGTCTGGCGCCGGTGATCTTCAACTGGGAGCATGTGGACAATCCAGACGGAGCAGCCGCTTTCGTCACAGAATTACAGCGGCGGCAAGCTGAGTCTACAAGCATCAGCCGCTACCCGGGTATACTGGACTACTGGGTTATTTGGCTGCTGGCTGGCATAACGGCCGTTACCCTTCCAATTTTACTATGGCGACGCCGCCAGCATTCATAAAAAAGGAGATGTTTATTGATGAACCAGTTAATTAGCCTGTTTAAATCCCAGAAAGATGTCGGCCAGGCCGTAACCGCACTAAGTGCGGTGACTACCGAAAGCAGCGAGATTCAGGTATTGGAAGAGCTTCCAAATGAAGGAGTGGGCAATGCCAAAACGCCGATTATCGCCTTGAATCCCACCATGTTTGGCAACACCACGCAGCCTGTCGCGGCCGTGCCGGCTAACCCAGTAGCGGAACTACCGCTAAGCAGTGAGTTAACGGATTTTGTGCAGCGCTCTGTTGCTAAAGGCGGCGTATTGCTGCTGGTTGAGGTGGCCGATACTGATCTGGCCAAAGCCCAGTCTATCATCCGCAAACATCACGGCCGAATTCTGGAAACGGCCGTTTAGCCCCTGGTCAATGGGAGATGATATGACCTTTCAAACCTGGCTGTCACGCCAAAAAGAACGCCAAGACAACGTGGGCCGTTTAGCCCGCAAATGGGCGGACATTGACCTGAACAAGCGTATTTTTGCCAGGCGGCGCAAAAAGGATGAGCATATGAGATGGGCCACTATTCTCACCCGCCACGGCAACACCACGTACATTCAAACGTTTAACTCTGCCTGGGAAGAATTTATGCAGGCCAAAGCCCAACAGGCAGAGTGAATACCCCTTATCCCAATTCTGCGCTGACTTGCTGTAATGCTAGTCGGCGCTTTTCTTTTGCCTGCTCCGCCTGCAGCACGATGGGCGGCGCAGCGCGCACGTCACAATCTGTCAGCGGGCAGCGCTCGCAGGTTTCATGAATGGTTTCACGGGGAATGGCCGGATCTACCAGAAAGCGCACCTGCTCGTTGAGGTTTGGCGTCAGGCGGAAGCCCACCGTGACGCTGCTGTGCACTCCCGGAAACAGCAGCAATGACCGCGCAAAACCCATGGCCACAAACTGGTCGTCCGCATCCAAAAAGCGGGAAATGTGAATGCCGGGCAGCGGGAACGCCTCCCCGTTTTGCTCCTGTCCGGCCCTCATCTCCCGCAGCAGCCGCGCCGACAGCCAGCGGCGGCAGTAATGCTCCTGCAGGCCAATGCCGCTAGGCACCAAAAGCTGGTTCAGATTCAGGTGGCGCACCAAGCGGATATCGCCGTTAGCCTGATGAAAGCGCAAAAAGTGCAGCTTGATACCAAAATATTGCGGAATGAGTTCGCTAAAGCGGTAAAAAAGCATCTCCGGCGTCACGTCATAGCGCGTTAGCATGTCGGCCAGGGCTTGGGGCTGCCAGGTGGTCAGGCCGAAAAAGGCTTCCAGGTCGGCTAACAGCGCCGGGCGCGGCATGAGCAGCGCACCGCCAAAGTAGGCCGCCTTGTAATCGTTCAGTAACTGTTGGAAGGTATGCACTTCATCAGGGGGGGAAGCGTAGGAGCGTTCGGTGAGGCCAAGGTATTGATAGCCCAGCTCGCGGGCCAGCAAAAACTTGATTTGGCGAGGATAGAGGCGGCTATTCAGAAGTAGAAACGGCCGTTCCCCGGCTACAAATACCGCCCGATACCCCTGTAAATCACCATTTGCCTCCAGGGTTTCCCCATCTATCACGTATCCATACTCTTGCTGCAAAAGCTCCCACAGCGTTTCCAGGGCCACCGGTTTGGTTTCTGAAAGGGCATAGGCTGCACCAAATTCGGCCGTAAATTGCTGCGCCGCTGCCTCCAGCTCCGGGAAATAATTTTCATGAATCTCCTGGTGCGAGCGCAGAGCTGCTCGTAAAAAATCCTCCTCTTGCAGGTCAAAACGCCGCCCAATGTCCAAAATCGCGTGCAGCAGGGCGCTGGCCTTTTCCGGCTCCCGCGTCAGCAAGTTAAGCAAATCTTCCGTCTCAAAACCAAACTCGCCAAAGGGAAAGCGCCCCACAATTGAAGAGGAGAGCGCGGCTTCCAGGTAGCGCAAGGAGGGCTGAAGCTTAATAGAAACTAAATCATCATATTCCTTCCCCAACGCCCCCGCCAGGGCCATTATCTTGTCGTTGCGCGGGTACTTGCGCCCTTTCTCTATTTCTGTGAGGTAAGAGGCCGAAATTCCCGCCCGCCGGGCCAATTCGGTCAGGGACAGGCCGACTTCCGCCCGAGCCTGGCGCATTTTCATGCCAAAGATGATATTGACGAGATCGGTGCTCATTGTGTATTGTGTCCTTGTACGCTCATGACACAGAGCGTCATAATCGTAAATTGTCCCTTGACAAACAATAATTCGTCTTTATACTTGTTTTCACTGCTAGCGAATATTCGCTAGCAGTGATTTTACACCAAATCCCTGGTCTGTGCCAGGGGGAGAGCTGGAAGGAGGTATGTATGACGAACCCAGCAGGAATACAGATTCGTGGTGAAGTATCCCCGGCTTTTGCCGAAATCCTCACGCCGGAGGCGCTGGCTTTTGTGGCCAAACTGGAGCGGGACTTTGGCGAGCGCCGCCGCGAACTGCTGCAAAAGCGCGATGAACGGCAAGCGGCCAATTGATGCCGGGCAGATGCCCGATTTTTTGCCGGAAACAGAAGAAATTCGCGAACAGCGAGTGGACGGTGGCTCCCATTCCGGACGATTTACAGGATCGCCGCGTGGAAATTACCGGCCCGGTTGATCGCAAAATGGTCATCAATGCCCTCAACTCCGGCGCCAACGTGTACATGGCCGATTTTGAGGATTCCCATTCACCCACCTGGCAAGCCACGATTGAAGGGCAAATCAATTTGCGCGATGCGGTCAACGGCAACATTACCTTCACGGACCCAAACTCCGGCAAGTATTATGCACTGAATGAGGAAACGGCCGTACTCTTATGGTGCGCCCGCGCGGCTGGCATCTGGAAGAAAAACATGTCTGGTTAGATGGACAGCCCATCTCCGCCTCCCTCTTCGATTTTGGCCTCTACTTCTTCCACAACGCCAAAAACCTGCATAGCCAAGGGCACCGGCCCCTACTTCTACCTGCCCAAGCTGGAAAGCCACCTGGAAGCCCGCCTCTGGAATGACGTCTTCAACCTGGCCCAAGACGAACTGGGCATTCCACACGGCACCATCCGCGCCACCGTGCTCATCGAAAACATCTTGGCTTCCTTTGAGATGGACGAGATTTTGTGGGAACTGCGCGACCATTCCGCCGGGCTAAACTGCGGCCGTTGGGATTACATCTTCAGCACCATCCGCAAATTCCGCAATTACCCTGACCTTTGTCATGCCCAACCGCGCCCAGGTGACGATGACCACGCACATGATGCGCTCCTACTCCCTGCTGACCATCAAAACCTGCCACCGGCGCGGCATTCACGCCATGGGCGGCATGGCGGCGCAAATTCCCATCAAAAGCGATCCCGAAGCCAATGAAACAGCCTGGAAAAAGTGCGCGCTCGACAAGGAGCGCGAAGCAAAGGACGGCCACGATGGCACCTGGGTAGCTCATCCCGGTCTGGTGCACATCGCCAAAGAAGAGTTTGACAAATACATGCCCACGCCCAACCAAATTGACCGCAAGCGGGAAGATGTGCACGTCACGGCGACCGATTTACTGACCGTGCCCGAGGGCACCATTACCGAAGCCGGACTGCGCACCAATATTGACGTGGGCATCCTCTACATGGCGGCCTGGCTGGATGGCAACGGCTGCGTGCCCATCTACAACCTGATGGAAGATGCGGCCACGGCCGAAATTTCCCGCTCGCAGTTCTGGCAGTGGGTGCAACAACGACAACGCAGTGCTGGAAGACGGCCGTTCCATCGACCCCAGATCTTTACCGCGAACTCGCCCCTCAAGTGCTGGCCGACATCAAAGCCCGGGTCGGCGAAGAAGCAGTTCAACAACGGCAAATACGAACTGCCGCCCAGCTCTTCGAGCGAACTGATCACCGAGCAAGAATTCACCGATTTTCTGACCTGACCGGCGTATGAATATTTAAATTAAGAGATTAGAGATTAGAGATTGAGATTAAGCGGTTCGCAATCTTTAATCTTCAATCTCAATTATTGATCTCCAAATTTCCCAGAAGGAGCAATCACAAATGATTTCAATCATGAACAGGTATAAGCACTTGGAAAAAGAATGGCAAGAACAATCCGCGTTGGAAAGGGGTAGAACGGCCGTATACCGCGCAAGACGTCCTGCGTCTGCGCGGTTCCGTCCAGATTGAGCACACGCTGGCCCGGATGGGCGCCGAGCGGCTGTGGCAGTTGCTGCATGATGAAGATTACGTCAATGCCCTGGGCGCACTGAGCGGCAACCAGGCTGTGCAAATGGTGCAGGCCGGCCTCAAAGCCATCTACCTCAGCGGCTGGCAGGTGGCCGCCGACGCCAACGGCGCGGCCCACACCTACCCCGACCAGAGCCTCTACCCGGCCGACAGCGCCCCCATGCTGGCCCAGCGCATCAACAACGCCCTGCTCCGCGCCGACCAGATTTACTCCGTCAACGACAAAAACGGCATCTACTGGTTTGCCCCCATCGTCGCCGATGCCGAATCTGGTTTTGGCGGCAACTCTGAACGCCTACGAACTGATGAAGGCGATGATTGAAGCAGGCGCGGCCGGCGTCCATTTTGAAGATCAGCTTTCCTCGCGCCAAGAAATGCGGCCACATGGGCGGCAAAGTGCTGGTGCCCACCCGTGAAGCCGTGCAAAAGCTCATTGCCGCGCGACTGGCGGCCGACGTGGCGGGCGTGCCCACGCTGATCATTGCCCGCACCGATGCCGATGCGGCCGACCTGCATCACCAGCGACATTGACGACGATGACAAGCCATTCATCACCGGCGAGCGCACCATCGAAGGCTTCTACCGCACCCGCGCCGGGCTGGAGCAGGCCATCAGCCGCGGTCTGGCCTATGCCCCCTACGCCGACATCGTCTGGTGCGAAACCTCCCACCCCGACCTGGAGCAGGCCAAGCAGTTTGCCGACGCCATTCACGCCGAAGTTCCCCGGCAAGATGTTGGCCTACAACTGCTCGCCTTCCTTCAACTGGAAGCTGAACCTGGACGAAACGACCATTGCCACCTTCCAGCGAGAGTTGGGCAAGATGGGCTATGCCTTCCAGTTTGTGACGCTGGCTGGTTTCCACAGCCTCAATGCCGGTATGTTCCAGCTGGCCAACGATTATCGCGCGCGCGGCATGGCTGCCTACGCCGATTTCCAGGAGAAGGAGTTTGACCTGCACACCGATTATGGCTTCCGGGCGATCAAGCACCAGAGCTTTGTCGGCGCTGGTTATTTTGATGAAATTCAGACGGTGATTTCGCAAGGGGAAACGTCAACGGCCGCTCTGAAAGGATCGACTGAGGAAGCGCAGTTTGAAAATGACCAAATTCAGACGGTGACCCATTCCCACGCCCGCGTTTGACGCAGTCACAAGAGAACGTAGGTAATAAAAACGGCCGTTTCGCAGGGAAACGGCCGTTTTGCTTGTTATTCAGGCAGCCCGGCCAACATTTGTTGCATTGTCTGACGGTACTGTTGAAACGCTGAACGCCCTTCGTCAGTGAGGTGAAAGAGCGTGTACGGCCGCTTCCCTACAAACGTCTTTTCCACCAACACGTATCTTGCTTGTTCCAGTTTGGACATATGCGCTGACAAATTTCCCCACGTCAGCCCTACCTGATTCATAAGAAAGTTGAAATCTGCCTGGGCCACCACGTACAGATTGGCCATGATCATCAGCCGCGCCGGTTCGTGGATCAGTTTGTCAATTGCCTCCGGAGCAGGGATGAGCGAGTTGGTTGTGGCCATTATGCTGTCTCCTCATCCGAAACAGGGTAGGTGCGCACAAACCGCACCAGATCGATGATACCCAAAAGGAAGACGAGCAGGCCTACGGTAGAGAACTGTACGGCCGTTGCCCGGTGCCAGTCATTGAATTGCAGGGCTACAACTACACCGCTTGCCAGCATCAGGGACATGATCCCCCAGTCACGCCAGCGGGTGCCATACATAGAACTACCAAAGTACAGCGACAGGGCAAAAATGATCCCAATGAGAATAGGGAGGTAGCGTTGGAAACGGCCGTTCCATCCCAAGGCCATCACAGCAAGCACAATGGCGGCAACAACGGCAAAACCTAAAATACCGCGTGCCGTGCCCTTAGCAAGGGTAAAACGAGCATAACCCAAGCGAGGGTAAGTAATCCGTTTGCGGATTGCCTCGAATGGAATTACGAGGAATATCGCTGTCGCTCCCAACCAGCTTAACCCTGGCACCGTATACCCGATCCCCAGCATAACCAACACGATTCCCAAAAACAGGTAAATCAACCCGTCTTGATTGAAAACGCGACGAGCATCTTGTTCTACTTGTTCCAGGTTCACAGGTTGCTTCATGACGACCTCTCTTTTTTCATTCAAAGCAACAGCACAGAAGTATTTAATTGTAGATGTCATTTTGTATTACAATTAACTTTGTGATACAAAGTTAATTGTATAATAGAACAAAAAATTGTTCGTTGTCAAGGGCAAAGGTCACAAAAAAGCCTCAACCCATTTTCTGGTTGAGGCTTTAGAATAAATAAATTTAAAAACGGCCGTTAAGGTTGATTAAGCACTCTCTACTACCGTTACACTGGCCATCTTATCCCCCTGGCGAATAGCGTTCACCACCTCCATGCCGCTGGTCACCTTGCCAAAAACCGTGTGACGGCCGTCCAGGTGCGGCTGCGGCGAATGGGTGATGAAAAACTGGCTGCCGTTGGTATTCGGACCGGCATTGGCCATAGACAACACCCCGGTTTCATGCTTTAACGGGTTGCCCCGCAGCTCATCCTCAAAGCGGTAGCCAGGCCCACCCCGCCCCGTGCCTGTTGGGTCTCCCCCCTGAATCATAAAATTACTAATTACCCGGTGAAAAGACACACCATCATAAAAGCCTTCACGCGCCAGAAATACAAAATTATTCACCGTTTTAGGCGCATGTTCCGGATAAAGGGCAATTTCAATCGCCCCTTTGTTTGTTTCCATATTGATCACGTAAGATTTTTTTGGATCAATCTGCATCTGCGGTGCAGCATCCCATTGTTTTGCCATCATCATCTCCTTTAAAAATGGCCAGAGCGAGGAATCCGGTTAAGGAGCATTACCTCCCACCCCTTCTCTCGCCCTATTCTCTAACTTATCAATTCTATTGGCGCAGCAAAAACGCCCGCCCTAATCTTCCTGAAAACGGCGATCTAGATCTTCCAGCACCTTCGCTGCTTCTACCAATTTGTCCAGTGGGTTCTTCTCGCCCACAAAATAGCGGTAGTCGGCGGGCATGACGTCTAACGTTGACACCAATTCCTGGTACTTCTCGCGTAATGACCGCTCACTCACCCCGTACATATTCGCCACATCCGCCATTTTCCGATCCACAAAATTTACCTTACCCACGGCATGGGTCAGGGCCGCCGCCCACAACTCTGGCTTAGGAATTCGCAGTGGCGTACGTCCTACCGTAATACGATACTCCAGCCACATTTGTATGGCTTTGCCAATCTGCTGCACTGTAGAGTCATTATTTCGCATGGTATCAATCAGCACCGTTTCCACGTCATCCAGGGCTGAAGAAAACATGCGCTCAAAACGTTCGGCAATTTTTTCATCTTGCTCGGTGCGCAAATATTCGCCAAGGGCAGTCATTGCTTGCTGGTAATCACCGCTGCGGGCATATGCGCGAGCTAGATTCAGGTGATATTCGGGGTTATCGGCATCATGCTCAATGGCCTGGCCGAAGGCGTCGATGGCTTTGTCAATGTGCCAATTCGTAAAATGGGTCAGCCCTTCCTTGTTTTTAGCTGCGGCTTGGCGCGGATCTTTCTTTTTACTTGCCATGGCGTACCTGTCCTGTTATTTATGTTGCCACATTGCTGGCCGAGGCTTCTACCAGCACAACGGAATCAACGACTTCTTGCTGGCTGTTTTCGTAAGCCAAAACATGCTCTAAAGCGGAGATGGCCACGGCCAGCATCCCTTCCTCGGGTTCCCGGGTGGTGAGGCGCTGCAAAGCCAGATTTGGCTTGGTAATCAAGCGAATGAAGGCATTATCCTGGCGTGCGGCGGTAAACTTCAAAAACTCATAGCCCATGCCAGCAATAACCGGCAGCAAGACAATGCGCGAGACCACGCGCGCCAAAATGCCCATGGGCGGCAGCAGCGAGTAAAGCAAAATGGAGAGGATGACCACTGTGAGCAAAAAAGCTGTCCCGCAGCGGGGATGCTCCAGCGAATAGCGGGCGACCACCTCCGGCGTCAGGATGGCGCCATCTTCATACGCGTTGATGGTTTTATGCTCCGCACCATGGTAGCCATAAAGTCGCTTGATGTCGGGAATGAAACCAATTGCCCAGATGTAGCCAATGAGCAAGCCCAGGCGAACCAGACCTTCAATGAGATGGCTGATGAGCTGAGAAGCGCTAGTTTCAATGCGCGTTTCGGCTAAACCGGCCACAAAGGCTGGAAAAACAAAGAAGAGGAGCACAGAAAAGCTCAGTGAGAGCAGAACGGTACCCCACTGGGCTGGACCTTCGAACACCTTGGCCGGTTCACCATTATCTTTGAGCGGCTTTTCTTCTTCCTCGATGGCAACTTCGGCAGAAAACAGGAGGCTTTTAATGCCTAAGCCCAAGGCATCCCACAACAGGGTAAGACCGCGAAGAAAGGGCATGCGCGCCAGACGGCCGCCATAAATGCGAGAGTTGAGGGGTTCGGTGTGGACGACGATTTCGTTTTCGGGGTTACGGACGGCAACAGCCAGGGCGCGGGAGCCGCGCATCATAACGCCTTCAATAACGGCCTGGCCACCGTAATTGAACGATGATTTTGTACTTGCTGCTGGGGCATTTGTGTTTGACATGGTGTGCATTGTACAGAGTGGGGTAGGAGGCGTCAAGGTAAGTTAGCCCCGTCTCAATTTGTGGTAAAAAACGGCCGTTTCCCACAGTGGCAGTCTGGATTTTTCCTGGTTATACTCCAGAGTGCCATGATTAAACTAACCCCCGTGCAAGAAAAGGCCGTTTCCGCCTCTCACACCAGCTTCCTCCTGGGGCCTGCTGGCAGCGGTAAAACCACCACCCTGCAGCACCGCCTGCTGCGCCTGCTGCAATCTGGCGAACCCGCATACACCATTCTCACCCTGGTCGCTGAACCCGATCACCAGCAGCCCTATCGCGACTTTATCCACCAATCTGGCCTCGGTCCCTATGCCGATCTCAAAATCACCACCTACATTGACATGGCCCGCGAAATGGTCGCCCTCTTTTGGCCCCTCATCGCCCGGCCTGCCGGATTTATCCGTCCTTACCAGCCGCCCACTTTCCTTAGCTACGATCTGGCTCAACTGCAAATGTGGCGCATTGTCACCCCCTTGCTCAAAGAGGGGGCTTTTGCCGACCTGCGCCTGCGCCCCCAGCAAATTGTCAGCCAGTTGCTAGACACCCTCAACCGCGCCGCCCTCAACGCCCTGTCTCTAGGACGAGGCCATTACACGACAGCGGGACACCTGGGTGGGCGAACCGGAGCGCCTGCTGCATCTGGCCGACGCCGCCAAAGCCGCCCGCCGCTTCCGCCAGCAGTGCCGGGAAAACAGCCTGCTGGACCTCTCCCTGATTGTCGAGGTTTTCGATACGCAACTGGTCAAGCATCCCGAATTTCATCGCTATTTCAGCGAGCGCTACCGCCACCTGCTGGTGGACAACGTGGAAGAGCAGACGCCCGCCGGGCAAAATTTTGTGGCCACTTTGCTGAATGTCACCGAGACAACGGCCGTTGCTTACGATGCCGGTGGGGGCTACAAACGTTTCATGGCCGCCGACCCCCTGGGAGCCAATAAATTCCGGGGCATGTGTCAGCTCGCCTTTGACTTCGATACGATATTTTTCGCCCCCCCAGAGATGCAGCACCTGGCTAATGCGGTCGAGAACCACCTGCTGCATACCACCCGTCCCACCTCAGAAGCCAGGGAAATGGTGCTGGGCGTGGTCAATGGCCGTTACCGCCGTGACATGGTGCACAACCTCATCCCCCTGCTGGCCGATCTCATCCACGAAAATGGCGTGCATCCCAGCGACGTGGCCATCATTACCCCCTACCTGGACGGGGCGCTGCGCTACACCCTCACCCAGGCCATGCAGGAAGCGAGGTTACCTTATTTTTTGCTGCGCCGCCGTTCCAGCCCCCGCGAAGAGCCCCACGTGCGCGCCTGGCTGACCTGGCTGGCCCTAGCGCATCCGCAGTGGAGCCTGCCCCCTGCCTCTTACGACGTAGCCGAAGCGCTGGCCCTGAGCATTCACGGGCTGGACCCGGCCCGCGCCCAGTTGCTAACCAAAGAAACCTATATGCCCGAGAATGGGCCATGGCAGCCTAAAGAAGCGCTTTCGGCAAAAGTCGTGGAGCGCGTGGGTGCAGAGATGGTCAATCTGGTGGCCAAGCTGCAAGAGTGGCTGGCCGAGAATGGCAACGGCCGTTTCCCTTTGGACACCTTTCTCTACAACCTCTTCGCCGAGCTGCTCGCCCAACCCCGCTTCCAGCCGGAACCCGATCTGGCGGGCGCGGCCGTCTGCGACTGGCTGGTACGTGCCGCCGGGCGCCTGCGCCAATCAGCCGCCGTCATGGGATTGTCTACCCCGGCTGCCATCGGCCGCACCTTTATCGAAGGCATCTACAACGGCCTGGTCACGGCTCGTCCCCCGGAATTGGGCGAACCACCTGACCCCGACGGCATCATGATTTCCACCATTTACGGTTACTTGCTGGCCGGGCGGCCTGTGCGGGTGCAAGTGTGGTTGGAAACGGCCGCTACCGGTTGGTGGGACATTCCCAACCAACCCCTCAGCAACGCCTTTGTGCTGGCCCAAAGCCGCCCCGCCGACCAACCCTGGAGCACCGAAGAAGATTTTACCATCCGCAACCAACTGCTCAGCCGCATCATTCGCGGGCTGGCTGTGCGCTGCCAGGATGGCGTCATTCTGGCCAACAGCGACCTCGATCGCCGCGGCCAGCGCCAGGAAGGGGTTCTCTGGCGTGCCCTGCAGCCGCTCCTTTCCAGCCAACGGCCATCAGCTAGCTGACGATTCCCCTCCAGCCTCAGCAGCCATCTTGCCCTTGACCTCCTTTGCGTATATAGTTTTGACATGATCGAACTGGCGCCTATTGCTGCCTTCACGCGGACCGATAACGGCCGTGTTCACGACCACAACGAGGATTACATTTCCTCCTGGGAACCCCCTACCCCTGACGCTCAGCAACAGCACGGTTGGTTATACGTGGTTGCCGACGGCGTAGGCGGAGCTGATGCGGGTGAAATAGCCAGTGAGTTTGCTACTGAAAAAATGAAGGAGCATTACCTGGCCAACGTCAATGAAGAAGACTGGGGTCAGCGGCTGCGGCAGGCCATGCTCTTTGCCAACACAGAACTACGCCAATACGTCGCCAGCGAATATGAAGGGCGACGCATGGCCACCACCATGGTGTCCACGGTCATCATCAACGGCGCCGCGCACATTGCCAACGTGGGTGACAGCCGTGCTTATCATTGGCGGGCAGGAACCATTGCCCAAATTACCAAAGACCAGAGCCTGGTGGCTAAACTGGTAGAAGAAGGAGCCATCTCCGCCGCCGAGGCTGAAAATCACCCCTATCAAAATGTCATTTTGTACAGCATTGGCTCCGATAAGAACCCGCGCATCGACTTGTTTGAGGTACCGTTGGTGTATGGCGACATTCTGGTCCTGTGTTCTGACGGCCTGACCAAGCACGTCACGGACGCGGAAATTGGCGAATTTGTGCAGCGGCAGGAACTGGCGACGGTGGCCGGGGCGCTGGTGGACCTAGCCAATGAGCGCGGCGGGCGGGACAATATTTCCGTGGCGGTGATTCGCTACGGACAACGTCCTGACCTGACGGATACGATGGCGCTGACCCCGCCAACGGCCGTTTCCGACGTTGCCCCTATGCCTGCAAAAACCCTGGTGGCCCAGCCCGTCAGCCAGCCCAGCGCCGCCACCGGACGGCGCGCCTTGTGGGTTTACACTCTCTTCCTGGCCCTGATACAAACCATTCTAACCATTCTGGTCTGGCTTTTTCTGCGAGTTTAAAGCCCGCGACCAATTACCAACGACCAATTACCAAATTCTGGAGACACTATGAGCGCAAAATTACGCATCGTCCCCCTGGGCGGATTAGGCGAAATCGGCAAAAACATGACCGTCATCGAATATGAAGAGGAAATTCTCATCATCGACTGCTGGCGTCATGTTTCCCGACAACGACATGCTCGGCATCGACATCATCATTCCCGATTTCACCTACATCAAAGACAAAACCGAGAAGGTGCGGGGCGTCCTCGTCACCCACGGCCACGAAGACCACATTGGCGCCATCGCGCACCTGATGAACGACATCGATGCGCCTATCTACGCCACGCCCCTCACCGCCGGGCTGGTGGAGGTGAAGCTGCGGCAGGCCGGGCTTTTGCAAAATGTGGATATTCGCGAATTGCAGGCGGGCGATACCTTGGAAATCGGCAGTTTTACGGTAGAGCCCTTCCACGTGGCCCACAGCATTCCCGACTGCGTGGGCTTTGGCATCACCACCCCGGTCGGTCTCATTGTGCATACCGGCGACTACAAGTTTGACCACACGCCCGCCGACGGCTGGCCACCGGACTTTGCCAAGCTGGCGGAATTCTCCAAGCGCGGCGTGCTGTCCCTGCTGGCCGACAGCACCAACGCCGACCGCCCCGGCTGGACCCCTTCAGAAATGGTGGTGGCCGAAGCGCTTGATGACGTGTTCCGCACGGCTCCGGGGCGCATCATTGTGGCCACCTTTGCCTCGCTCATTTCGCGCATTCAGCAGGTGGCAGATCTGGCGGAAAAGTACGGCCGTAAACTGGCCATCACCGGCCGCTCCATGCGCGAAAACACCAAAATGGCCCGCCGCCTGGGCTACCTGGAGATTCCGGACGATCTCATCATTGACGTAGATGAGGCCGTGAATTTGCCGCAGCACGAAGTGGTCATCATGGCTACCGGCTCCCAGGGCGAGCCGTCAGCCGTCATGGGCCGGCTGGCCCGCGGGCGGCATCGCAACCTGAGCATTTTGGAAGATGACACCGTCGTCTTTTCCGCCTATGCCATCCCCGGCAACGAGGAGCTGGTTTTCCGCACCATCAACCAGTTGTTCCGTCGCGGGGCCAACGTCCTTTACGAGCGCATTGCTCCCGTCCACGTTTCCGGCCACGCCAGCCAGGAAGAAATGAAGCTGATGATTAACCTGGTGCGCCCTAAATTTCTCATTCCCATTCACGGCGAACTGCGCCACTTAAAGCAGCATGGCGAACTGGCCAAAAATATGGGTATTCCTGAGGAAAATATCGCCGTGGTGGAAAATGGCACGCCGCTGGAATTAACGGAATCAACGTTAGAAATCATGCCGCGCCTGCCCGGGGGCTACGTCTTTGTAGATGGGGCCAGCGTGGGCGAAATTGGCTGGCCGGTGGTGCGCGACCGCGAAGCGCTGGCGCAAAGCGGGGTGGTTTTTGCCGTGCTGGCCACCAATGACCTGGGCAAGGTAATCGGCCGGCCGGAAATTATTTCGCGGGGCTTTGTCAACCCCAAAGAGTCGGATGAACTGCTGGAGGGCGCGTCGGAGGCGATTTTGCGGGCCGCCGACGTGTACAGCAGAATGAAGCGGGGCAAGCTAAACGAAGCCATTGAAGATGCCCTCAGCCGCTATTTGTACGCCGAAACGGGAAGACGGCCGTTAGTCCACGTGGTTGTAAAGTAAACAGGGGTGGGCCGATGAACCACCAGCTTGTGCGCTACAGCAAGTTTTTGAGCCTGGTGCTGCGCCATCGTCCGCAGCGCATTGGTCTAGCGCTGGATCGCGGCGGCTGGGCAAACGTAGCAGAGTTGTTGGCTAAAGCGAACGCCGCCAACGTACCGCTGACGCCGGACCTGCTGCAGCAGGTGGTGGCCGAAAATGATAAGCAGCGTTTTGCCTTTAACCCTGATGGCATGCGCATTCGCGCCAGCCAGGGGCATTCGATTCCGGTAGACCTGGGCCTTATGCCGCTGACGCCGCCAGACATCCTGTACCATGGCACTACTACAAAATATGTGGCCTCTATCCGGCAGCAGGGGCTGCGCCCCCGCCAGCGGCAGTATGTGCATTTATCGGGAGATGTGGAAACGGCCGTGGCCGTTGGGCAGCGTCATGGCGTGCCCATCGTTCTCACCATTCAGGCTGGGCAAATGCACAAGGACGGCCATATTTTTTATCAATCAGCCAATGGGGTCTGGCTTACCGACCGTGTCCACCCAGAATTTATTCAATTCCCAAAGGAGCCACCCAATGAGTAATGCTGTCTTTGACTTGATTTACCAGCACGCCTCCGTGCGCAACTACAAAACCGACCCGATTCCCGCCGAAATGGTAGAAGCCATTGTCGCCGCCGGGCAGCGCAGTTCCACGTCGTCTAATTTGCAAATGTACAGCGTCGTGGTCGTTACCGATGCCGTTAAACGAGAGCGGCTGGCCGAGCTTTGCGGCAGCCAGCAGCACATTCGCCAGGCCCCGGTCTTCATGGCCTGGTGTGCCGATCTGAGCCGCCTGGCACGCATTTGCCAGCGGCGTGGGTACGAGCAGGTGGCCGATTACGCGGAAAATTACACCCTGGCGGCTGTGGACACAGCAATTCTCATGCAAACCGCCACACTGGCCGCCGAGTCATTGGGGCTGGGGATGTGCTACATTGGCGGCATTCGCAACAACCCACAGGAAGTTATTGACCTGCTGCGGCTGCCCCGCCTGGTTTTTCCCATTTCCGGTATGACCCTGGGCTGGCCGGCGCGCCCGCACTCGCCGCGCCCTAAGCTGCCCACCCGCACCATCCTGCACTGGGAAGCCTACGACACCGCTGGTGAAGAGGAGGCGTGGCGAGAATATGACGCAGCCATGATTGCCACCGGCATTTACCAGGGGCGCCAGGTGTCTGTGCCCGGGCGTGAGGGGGAGATAGAAGAGTATGGCTGGACGGAGCACTCGGCGCGGCGCGTTTCGCGGGTACATCGCGCCGGTCTGCGCGAAGTGCTAGAAAAGCAAGGGTTTTTGTTGAAATGAAAGAATGGTTCATTTTGCGAGATTGAACCATTCTCAATCGACTACCCTTTTTGTACTGGAATGTAGAGGTACAGCGGGGAATCGGGGTCGTTGGGGTCAAATGTTTCGTCGTACAGCTCGAATTCGGCGCCGGGGGCGCGCTTGTAGGCTGATTGGGGCAGCCACTTGCCGTAGATGTAGTCAAAGGTGGCGTGGATGGTAGGCAAGGTGCAGGTGAAGACAGCGTACTCGTTGGCCGGAATCTCCCAGCGCTCCATGTTGGCGGGAACGGCCGTTTCCTCCCCAACCTCAAAGGCAGCCAGATAATCAAACTCACCTGTCTCCTCGTTCATGGCGCCACAAGCGCCATAGCAGAGGTCGGGGTTCACAATGTGCGCAATTTTTGCGGTATGCTGCATGAACTCGCCCCATAGCTGCGGAATCTCGTTATGCTTGTTTTGCCCGTGATACTTCATCCCCACAACGGTAAATGCTGGTTTGGTAACAATTTGCAGTTCCATTTGTCATCTCCTTAAACGAAAAATTTAACAAGGAATTGTGAACGAGAGGTACAGCGCCGAACCTTCACAATTCGTTCTTGCCTATTCATTATTCTGCTTACAGCATAGGGCAAGAAGTTGACATCTTACGTCATATTTAGCCGGTTTTACGGTGTGGGGGTGATGAGCAGGGTGTTGGTGATAGGCACCGTCGCTGTGATTACAGGGGATGGTACGGGTGTTGGAGTAGGCACAAACTCAAATTCGGTAGAAATGACCTCGAAGGTGGTGCGGCCCGGTAAAATGGTAACGCTGCGGCGGTATCCGCGGTCGCCAATGTCTAGCTGCAAGGTGTAATTCCCGGCGGGCAAATCGCCGACGACGAAATTCTCACGCCACACGGGGTCTGAGGCAACAGAGGGGTGATAGGTGCGCTGCACGCGGCGGGGGCCTTCAACATTGCGGGGGATGAGGGTGATGGTGGCGTCGGAAATGAAACGGCCGTTTCTATCCACAAAGCGCCCTGCCAGCGTCCCCCACCCTTCAAATGGCACCAGCCACAAGTTCGGATTGCGTGCGCTGGCGTAGTTGTTATCCCCTACGCGCACCTCCAAGTGTAAATGCGGGCCGCTCACCTGGCCGCTGTCTCCCACCCCGGCCAATAACTGGCCCGCCGCCACATAATCCCCTGGCTGCACAAACAGCTCCAGCGTGTGGGCGTAGAGCGTGTACACGTCTTGCCCCTCCCACTGCCAGTCGTGCTGGATGATGATGGTGTTGCCGTAATAGTTGAGGCCATTGCGCGGGCTGGGCAGTGGCCCGGCATGCAAAACGGTGCCGCTGCCCGCCGCCAGCACTGGCGTGCCGGGGTCGTTGGGGAAGTCTGCACCGTGGTGAATGCGATAAGGGGCAAGTTCGGGCAGCATCACGTCGTTGCCAAAGGGATACCACTCCAGGTCATAATTGCGGCTGCCGCTGGGAATGGGGCGCAGCAGCCAATAATGCTCGTCGGGATGAATGGAGAGAGGCGCTTCATAGGGAGGCGGGCGCCAATCGGCAGGCGCTTCTGGCCCGGCGTCAGGCACAAAAAACTGCTGTGCCTCGCCGGGGCGAATCCCTGCGCCTTCAGGGGTGGGAATAAAGGCAGCGGCGACTTCCACCGCGCCCGCCGCTGCTTCGGTCGGCGTTGCGGTGACATTCGGCAGCGGGGCCGGCACGACGCTGCCCTGCTGCGCCACCGCGGGAATAAAGGTGGGCACTTCGGCGACGGGAATGGCTGTGGGGATGGCGGGGGTCAAGGTTGTAGTACAAGCAGGACACAGAGCCACACAGAGAAGGCACAGAGAGGCACAGAGAGGACGCAAAGAAATTTTCACTCCCCATTCAACTCATCTGCGCGGTAGATTTCGCGCATGGCCACTGCCCAGGTCAGGTCGCCGCGGTTTTCGTAGTGCCAGAAGCGGATGCCGGGGAAGAAGGTACGCCAGTTGTCGCTGGCGGGTACGCGCTGCCAGCCGTAGTCGGCGGCCAGGGCGGTAAAGTCCACGTAATACCCGGCGGGAATGGCATCTTTCAGCTTGCCGCCCTCGTTGTAGTAGCGCGGTTCATTGCCATAACGGGCACGAAAGTCCCAGGGTATGGCGCGCAGCGGCTCGCCCATACTGCCATCTTGCGCCGTGGCCCGCAGGTAAATGCGCCAGTAGGTCTCAGCGCCTACGTCCTCGCGCATAATCTCCACCTGGGGGTCAAAGGCTAGAGCATCCTGGTAACGCACGTCAATGGCCCGCCCCGCCTTGTTCCAGCTTTCTGCCGGTTGGCCGGGGAGGGGCTGGCTGTCCAGGGCCGTAAACATGTTGTCCAACTGCCCCAAATAGTCCCAGCCTGTTTCTTGCACCACGCGCTGGCGCAAAGCCAGGAAAGATTGGTCCACTTTGTCACTGAGGTAGGGGGATGGGGCGTTGATGGGCACCTGGAAAAGCTGCACGGGCGCGGCCAGAGTGTCGGTGAGTGGCGGGGCCATTGCTTCGATGAAAAGTGAAGTGCTGTCTAGCCCGTCATCGATGCTTTGCCAGTTGTCAATGACGTCCAGCGGAATGGTCACGGCCGACCAGGAGGGATTGGCCAGGCGGCCTTCGCTGACAAAAGTTTGCGGGGCCACCCCCCAGGCGTTGGGGTTGCCAGCCATGAGAAAACTGCGCGCTTCTTTGTCCACCACGAAGACCACCGCTTCGCTGTTCGGCGACCAGGCGGGGTGGTACCCCTGTTGGCCCAGGCTGATGGCGCGGCCGGTGAGGTTGGCGTTTTCGTCCAGGGGCAAGGCAGAAAGGAGGGGGAAACCGGAGCTGCTGTCGTAGTAGGCCAGGAAACGACCGTCGGGCGCGAAGGCCGGGTGTTCTTCATGCACATCGGGGGAGCTGGTGAGGTTAACGGCCGTTTCGTCTGAAACCTGGTCCAATGAGAGCATGAATAAATCCGGGTTGCCGCTGCGCCAGCTCACAAAAGCAATGTGCCGCCCGCCCGGTCCCCAGGCAGGGTCATAATCCAGCGCCGGATTGTCGGTCAGGCGATACGGTCCGCCGCTGCCATCCGCCCGGATAATGAAAATATCCATATTCTGGTTTCGGTACGACTCATACACCAACCATTGGCCATCGGGTGACCAGTGCGGGTTGCCGTCAAAACCGGGGCTTGTCGTCACGCGGCTGAGCCGCCCAAAGGGCAAGTTATAGACGTAAATCTCCCAATCGCCGCTGCGATTAGAGCTGAAGGCAATTTCCCGGCCATCGGGGCTCCACATCGGTTCCCGGTCAACGGCGGGATGGCTGGTCAGGCGCAGCGGTTCAGCTTTGCCCACCGGCAGCAGGTAAATGTCGCTGTTGCCGTCCAGGTGGCGCATAAATGCCAGGCTGCCGCCTTCAGTAAGAGGATCGGGAGTGGGCCAGGGCGTGGGCAGAGGCGTGGGTGACGGGGTGGGCGTGACTGGGGCTAGCGGTTCAGGCGTGGAAGTCACCACAAGTACGCGAGAAATGCCGGCGCGGTTGGCGGCGCTGACGCTTTCGCCGCGTTCCTGGAAGGTAAAAAAGCCCACGAGGATGATGGCAATGGCGCTGACGAACGCCGTAGCCAGGCGCAGGCGGCGCACGTTTGGGGGAACGGGGATACGCGGGGCTAAAACGGCCGTTTTCGGCGGCTTGGGGCGGCGGAAAAAGACACGCAGCCGGGCGCGGTAAACCAGCCACACAGAGCGGCGACGCTGGCGGCGCTGGGCGCGCTGTGGCGCTGTCGCCGCCCACCAGCGGCCAACCAGTCGAGAAACGGCCGTCCAGATGCGCTGGCCCATCCAGGAAACAGGCCGGTACAGCAGCTCGCTAAGCCAATCCAGCAGCCGCAGCAGCGTGTGCTCATAAAGCAGGCTAATGGGGTAAACCAGCAAAACCAGAGGCCACCACACCACATAGGTCAGCAGCTTACGCAGCGCCAGACCCATGCGTCCCAGCAATCGCCAAAAAGGCAGAAACGGCCGTGTGACAAACAAAAAAGGCCGCCAGATCAGCTTTGACCACAAGCGGCGCATCGCCAGCCCAACCCGGCCTACAAACCGCCAAATTGCCAATAGTACAGCCCACAATTGCGCAATCATCTTTGGCCAGTGTAGCATGGCTGAGTACTATGTCAAGTTAGCCCATTGGTCAGGGTGTAGTAAAAACCCGTAAAGAAAAAAGTTGGACAAAAAGAGCCTCTTGTGATTTTGTTATAGGTACCAAAACCAAAACGAAATCACAAGGAGGCTGAAATGGATTTTAACACAAAGCTGGTGAAAGAAGGTGTGGCGCAAATTGCGAACATGTTAAGCGACCTGGTTGTGACCTATGTGCAAGAAGAAGAAAGTGTGAGCCTCGGCGAGATTGAACAGGGTATGAGGCAGATGTTGCAGGAAGTTGGGCGACAAGCATTGGGACAAGTCTTGGAAAAGAGTGACCCGGTCGCCCCCAGCATCCGCTGTTCCTGTCAGCACAAAGCCCACTATCGCTGCCGGCGGGAGGGGATGGTGATCACGGTCTTTGGGCGGGTGAAATACAAGCGAAGTTATTATCTATGTGACCATTGCGGGCGCGGTGAAAACCATTAGATACCCAGATGCAGATCAAGCCGGGAGAAATCAGTCAGGGCTTAAAGCCGTTATTGGCCTTATTGGGCATCCAAACGTCATTTGATGAAGCGGCCAAGTTGGCCAAAGAGTTACTGTTAGTTGGAAATCAGCGATAACAGTATTCGCAAAGCGGCCCAATGGGTGGGACAAAAACAGGAGGCACTCGAGACAAAATGGGAAAAGCTGAGTGATTGGCACCATTATATGAATGACCCGGCCCGGCAAGAAGAGCCGGCACCTAGACGGTTGTATGGGTCGATAGATGGGGTGATGGTGCCGACTCAGACAGAGTGGCGCGAGTTGAAAACGATTTGTTGGTATGAGGTCAGCCCCCTCTCTGCTCGGCAGTGGCCCTCCAGATACAAAGAGCGCGTGGGGGAATTAGAGGCTTTGAAAGCAACAGATATTCGTTATCACTGTGACATTCAGGAAGCAGAGTCGTTTTCGACCCTGCTGTGGGCCACCGGCTGTCATTATTTGGCTGACCGCGCCCAGGAGTTGATCTTTGTCTGTGATGGCGCCAAATGGATCTGGCGCTTGATTGAGGAGAACTTTCCTCAGGCAATTCAAATTCTGGACTGGTATCATGCTGTCGAGTATCTGACACCTGTCGCCCAAGCCTTATTTCCAGAGGAAGCCACGCAAGCAGCGTGGCTGACCACGATGAAGGAACACTTATGGTTCAGTCGCACCCAAACGGTGATTGATCATTGTGCGGCTTTGGCCGACCATGCCCCGGCGTCAGAGCCAGCCGCCACCGCCGCTACTTATTTTCAAAACAATCTGGCGCGCATGGATTATGCTTATTTTCGGAAGCAAGGTTATTTCATTGGCAGCGGCACCGTGGAAAGTGGCTGTAAACAAATCGGCACCATGCGTCTGAAACGTTCTGGCGCACAATGGCTGGAAGAAGGAGCTCGTTTGGTGGCAAAAGCCCGAGCTGTCTGGCTCAGCGGTCAGTGGAAAGAGGTCGTGAATGATTAGGCCTCATTACCTTTTGCCATCTAACGAGTTTTTACTGCTCCCCATTGGTCATGGTATCAGGCAGCAATTAACTCAGCGCCACGTAAAAAAGCATGAACAAATAATGGAAAAAGCTGCCCCCTAGCACAAACAAATGCCAAATTTCGTGGTGTCCAAAAAATTCAGGCCAAGGGTCCGGCCATTGGCGATAGTAGATGACAAAACCTACAGAATAAATCAACCCGCCAAACAAAAGCAGCAAAAAGCCGCGCAGCGGTATGCGCGAGAAAAGGTTCCCGGCCAAAATTAGCGGCAAAATGCTGCCCCAGCTTAAAATCAGATAAATAGATGCGTTAAAAAAGCCGTGTATGCGCGGGCTGAACAACTTGTAACCCATGCCTATCAGGGCCGTGCCCCAGACTAACACCAGGGTCAGCCAGCGCCAGGGATCAGGAAAAAACGTGGTCAGAATGGGTGTATACGTTCCGGCAATCAACAGAAAAATGGCCATGTGATCCAGGCGGTTCAGCCAAAATCGCTCCACCTCAGGAAGCTTGATGCCGTGCAGCAATGTAGAGGCAGAGTAGAGAGCAACCATACTCCCGCCATAAATCAACAGGCTGAGAAATTTCAGACTGTCGTCGCGCACCAACCAGAGCAGCAGCAGTGACCCGGCGAGGGCAGCAATGGCCCCCACCAGGTGGGTCAGCATGCTCATAGGTTCTAGGAAATGATGGTCAAGGCGTCGCCTGATCCGTTCCGCAACCGTAATTCTGCGTGTCATAGCTTTTATTCTGGCATATCTCGCTCCGGGCAGGTGGTTTGCTGTGAAAAAGCTAAGGATTTGCAGCCGGGCCAGTTTGCAAGTATTTCTATTCACCTACCAGGAGATTGTTGCCAGATAATCTGACAAATTGTAGCTGTTTCATTGGTTAAACGTGACAAATGTCATGGGGTTCTGTTGTGCAACTTGCGCTATACTTACAAGTAGAGAAGCGGAAATCCTTATTTAAAGCGAGAAAGGATCATGAAAGCTGTTTTGCCCATTATCTTGACGTGGAATTTAATTTCGGCCATTCTGGTGATTTTTGCCAGCATGCGTTCGTCTCAGCTAAGCCAGCAAGAGGAAGCACAGCAATTTAGTTTCGTTGAAGTAGAGTAGTCTGACTGGCTCTGTCCTGGTCGTAGAAACGGCCGTTTCTCGCTGCGCGCCTTGCGCAGTTTTTTTTGCCCCCTAATGTTGACCAATTTACTCCAATTTGTACCTCCACAAAAGGCTTGCTACAATTCACTAACCATGTATGCTTAGCCCCAAATGACCTGGAGGTAGAAAACGAATGTCCTTGAGCAAAGCGACGAAAAGCAGCGGCAGCGGCGTCAATGTATCTGGTTTGCAGACGTGGCGCACGGATTGGCGCACGCTGGTACAAACCATCATCGTTCTCTTCAAGCTGCGGGTGGTCTTTTTGCTGCTCATGGCGGCCACCGGCGGCGCCTTTTTAGCCGCTCAAGGCTGGCCGGGTTTGGGGACCATGGTGATGGTCTGGCTGACGGGGGGCAGCGCTGCTGCGGGGGCGTCGGCCTGGAACCAGTACCTGGAGCGGAATAAAGATGGCAAGATGGGGCGCACCCATAAACGGCCGTTAGTCACTGGTGTCATCACCAATCCCGGCTGGGTGCCATACGTCGCTACTGCCATGATCCTGCTGCCCGTATTGGCTGTCCTTCCCTTCAACCCTGCCCTCTCCTTCTGGCTTTTTGCCGGGGCTGTCATCTACGTCGGCATCTACACCATCTGGCTGAAGCCGCGCACTCTGCTGAACGTAGTGGTGGGCGGTGCGGCCGGCAGTGCGGCCGTGCTCAGCGGCAGCGCCGCCGCCGGAGATTGGGCTGCGGCCCCCGCTTTGCTGTTGGCCTTGGTGTTATTCCTCTGGTCGCCCTTCCACTTTTGGAGTCTGGCCCTGCTCTATCGCGACGAATACGCGCGTGCCGACGTACCTATGCTGCCCACCCAGACATCGCCGCGGCAGGCAGCCTGGTGGGTGCTTTCGCACACAGTGCCTACTGGACTAGGGGGGCTGGCTCTGGCCGCATTCCCCCCTCTGGGTTTGGTTTATTTCTTGCCCATGCTGCTCATCACCGGGGATCTGCTGTGGCGCAACGTGCGGCTCATCATCGATCCGTCCCCTTTGCACGCCCGCAATATGTTCATTTCCTCGAACATTTACCTGCTGGTGCTGCTGCTGTTTGTTTGCCTGGACGCGATGCTGCCCTTTTGATAGGCCTAAGCCGGGGCCAGGGAGCGTTTGATGCTCACCGTGACGCTGTACACCAAACCGGGATGCCACCTGTGCGAAGAGGTCAAGAACGCCCTGGTAAATTTACAGGCCCGGTATCCCCACAAGCTTGTAGAAGTTGACATAAGGGAGCATCAAGAGCTTTTTGCCCGCTACCATCTGACGATTCCAGTGGTGCAAGTTGGGGAAGTGGAGCTAGAAGCGCCGATTACGGCCGTGCAGTTGGCTGCGGCATTAACCGGGCAAGCGTAAACCTGTTTCTGCCACAACCAACCTCCATTTCACCAAACTCCATATGGCGCATGATATCAAGGTGAGTGGGCTGCCAGTTTTGGGTTGAGATTGTGAACGCGAGCTTAACGGCCGTTTCCTATATACCCCACAGGCCGTAAGATTCAACTCTAATATCTACAAACAAAAGGAACACACATGAATAAAAAAATCTTCGCGGGCATAACGGCCGTCGTGGCCGGTGTCGGAATTTATAAATTGGCTAATCGCCAAAATGGCACAACAGAAACCACAGAGGTATGGACGTTGGCCGACATGCCCGACCTGACTGGCAAAGTAATCATCGTCACTGGAGCCAACAGCGGCATTGGCTTTGAAGCGGCAAAAGAATTTACGCGCAAGGGGGCGCAAACGATTTTGGCCTGCCGCAGTATGGATAAGGCGCAAGCGGCGCTGGCTGAAATTAAGGCCGATATCCCCAACGCGACAGCCGAAATCATGCAGCTTGATCTGGCCAGCCTGGCTTCGGTGCGCCAATTCGCCGACGATTTCAAAGCCAAATATGATCGGCTTGACGTGTTGGTCAACAATGCGGGCATCATGATGGTGCCATACGGAACAACCGCAGATGGCTTTGAACGCCAGTTGGGCACTAATCATCTCGGCCATTTCGCCCTGACCGGACTGCTGTTCGATTGGCTGCGAAAAACCCCGGGATCGCGAGTGGTGAACATCAGCAGTTCCGGGCATCGGTTTGGTGACATGGACTTTGACAACTTGAATTTCGAGAATGGTGAGGGGTATTCACCGATAGGGGCATACGGCCGTTCCAAGCTGGCCAACCTCCTCTTCACCAAAGAATTGCAGCGTCGTTTTGATGAGCTGGGCATTAATGCACTGGCCGTTGCCGCTCATCCTGGGATATCCCAAACGAACCTCACCGCTCATATGGAAGACCGTTGGTATTTCAAGCTGTTTAAGCCCGTGATGCCCCTGATGGTGCAAAGCGCCGCCATGGGTGCGCTGCCGACCATTCGCGCAGCGGTTGATCCCAACGTGACTGGCGGACAATACTTTGGTCCGGACGGACCAAAAGAACGGCGGGGCTACCCGGTTGTAGTGGAAGCCAACGAAGCCGCACACAACGCTGCCGATGCCCAAAAGTTGTGGCAGGTGTCGGAACAGCTCACCGGCGTTGAGTTTGGCGCGCTGCATGAGGTAAACGGCCGTTAATTTTTAACCCGCGGGCAACCCACATGGGCGCATTTATATGGCATTCCAGCCAGGGAGGATCGCGTTATCAGTTCCTACTCCCCCAATTCCACAAACTGGCGTTCGTAGAGGGTGCGGTAGACGCCGCCCCGGGCTAGCAGGTCGTCGTGGCTGCCCCGCTCAATGATACGGCCGTTTTCCACCACACAAATCACGTCCGCATTGCGAATGGTGCTCAGCCTGTGGGCGATAACCACCGAGGTGCGGTTTTCCAGCAGGCGGTCCAGCGCCTCCTGAATCAGCGTCTCCGTCACCGTGTCCACGCTGGCTGTGGCCTCATCCAAAATGAGGACGCGCGGGTCAGCCAACACGGCGCGGGCAATGCAGATGAGCTGCCGCTGCCCGATGGAAACGTTGACGCCGCCCTCTAAAATCTCCGTGTCGTAGCCGTCAGGCAGCGCGGTGATGAAGTCGTGGGCATTGGCCAGACGCGCCGCTTCCTCAACCGCCGCGTCGTCCACGTCGGGTACGCCAAAGCGCACGTTGTCGGCCACCGTGCCTGAAAATAGGAAGGGGTCTTGCGGCACCAGCCCCATTTGCCGCCGCAGGGACTGCTGCGTCACCTGGCGCACGTCTACGCCGTCAATCAGCACGACGCCGTCGGTCACATCATAGAAGCGGGCTACCAGGTTGGCAATGGAGCTTTTGCCCGCGCCGGTAGGGCCAACCAGGGCCACCGTCTGCCCCGGCTCGATGGTCAGGTTGATGTCGTGCAGCACCACGGCATCCCCTCGGTAGCTGAAGTTGACGTCCTGGAACTGGATACGGCCGTTGATCTCCGGCATCTCCACGGCATCAGGCGCGTCTGCTACATCTGGCGCCGTGTCCAGCAGGCGCAACACCTGCTCGCCGCCGGCCATAGCCGCTTGCAGCGTGGTGTAAAGCTGGCTCAGCTCCTGGATGGGCTGGAAAAAGCGCGTGACGTAAGCCAAAAAAGCCACCACCACCCCCAGCGTCAGCTCTTCTTGAGCCACCGCCCGCCCGCCAAACCAGAGCACAACGGCCGTAGCCAACATACTCAAAAACTCCACCGCCGGTAAAAAGACAAAGGACAGCGACATCGCCCCCACGTAAGCATCGCGGTTGGCGCGGTTCACCTCTTCAAAGCGCTCCCGGGACGCCCCTTCCTGGGCGAAGGCTTGAATAACCCGCATGCCGGAAATGTTTTCCGCCAGGTCGCCCACCACCGCCGCTACCCGCGTACGCGTCTCGCGGAAGGCCACCTGCGCCCGCCGCGCAAACAAAATCGTCGCCAGCAGCATCAGTGGCAGCACGGCAAAGGAAATCAGGGCCAATCGGGGACTCATGCTCAGCATAACCACCACGATGCCCACCAGCACCAGCAGATCGCCTACCAGCGTTACCAACCCCTGCGAAAGCAGTTCGTTAATGACGGCCACGTCGTTGATGACTCGGGAAATGGTGACGCCAATAATGTGGGTGTCGTGGTAGCCCAGGGGCAGGCGCTGCAAATGATGAAATAGTTGGGAGCGCAGGGTCGCCAGCACCCGCTGGCCCACCCAGGAAAGGTGGTAACTTTGCCCCCAAGAGGTGAAATAGATGCCGATGAAGGCAACGGCCGTTAACAACGACACCTGGTTCAGCCCAGCCAAATTTCCCTGGGTAATGTGCTCGTCAATAGCCACCTTCACCAGGTATGGGGTGAGCAAGGTCAGGCCCGAAGCGGCCAGCATGAGGAAGAAAGCAGCGGTCATGCGCCGCCAGTGGGGTCGCAAATAAGCCAGCAGCCGCACAATGATTCGCCAGTTAAGCGGCTGTTTCTCTACGTCCTCGCCAAAGCGCTGCAGCGCGCCCCGCGGGCCCATGTTGGTGTTGGTTGAACCGATTGAAAAGCTCATACGAATGTTTCTGGTTTGAAAGTCGGTTAGTTGGTTGGTTAGTTGGCCAGTTGGTTAATTTGTAGTTTGTTACTTACAAACTTGCCCGCTTCCTCCTGTGGCTTTAGCTGTTTCTGGTAAATAAGCGCGTACAGTTCCGAGGTGCGCAGCAGCTCTTCGTGAGTGCCCGCTGCGGCAACGCGCCCCTTTTCCAGCACCAGTATGAGGTCTGCCTGGCGCACGGTGCTGAGGCGTTGGGCAATGACAAAAGAGGTGCGCCCCTCCATGAGGCGCTGCAAGGCTAACTGGATCAGCCGCTCCGTCTCCGTGTCCACGCTGGAAGTGGCGTCATCCAAAATGAGAATGCGCGGGTCTTTGAGCAGGGCGCGGGCAATGGCTACGCGCTGCCGCTGCCCGCCAGACAAGGTAACGCCGCGCTCGCCCACGTAGGTGTCGTAGCCGGCAGCCGTTTCCATGATGAAGTCGTGAGCCTGGGCGGCCTGGGCGGCGGCCACAATCTCATCCTCGGTAGCCCCTGGGCAGCCAAAGGCGATGTTGGCGCGAATGGTGTCGGCAAAGAGGGTGGTCTCTTGCAGCACAATGCCGATCTGGTCGCGCAGGGAAGCCAGGGTAACCTGCTTGATGTCGTAGCCGTCGATGAGAATACGGCCGTTACTGGCATCGTAAAAACGCGGAATCAGGTTGGTTATAGTGGACTTGCCCGACCCCGTCGCCCCCAGCAGAGCAATGATTTGCCCCGGCTGGGCGGCAAAGCTGATGCCGTCCAGCACCTTGTGGCGGCCAAAGTAGGCAAAAGAGACATTCTCGAAGCGCACCTGCCCCCGCACCGCCGGCAGTGGCACTGCGCCCGGCGCATCGGCCACTTCCGACCTGGCATCCAGGATTTCAAAGATGCGCTCGGCGGATGCTGCAGCCATAGCCATGGCCGGAATAATCATGCCCAGGCGGCGCACGGGCTGGATGAGCTGCCCCATGTAGGTGGAAAAGGCTACCAATTCGCCCAGGGTAAGCTGGTTGTTGATGACCAGGTAACCACCGTACCAGATGATGAAAACGGTGGCGATGTTGGCAATCAGGTCAATGAGGGGCACGTTGAGGGCTTGCAAATGGGCGGCGCGGGCCGCCAGGGTAAACCAATAATTGTTCTGCTCCTCAAAGCGTTCAATTTCGGCCTCTTCCTGGGCAAAGGATTTGACAATGCGCGCCCCACGCAGGTTTTGCTCCAAGCGGGTGGTGAGTACGGCCAACTGCTGCTGGATGGCGGCAAAGAGGGGACGGATGTGCCGCCCAAACTGGAAGGCGCGGTAGGCCAGCAGGGGCATGGTTAGCAGGGTGAGCAGGGCTAGTTGGGGGTTCATGAGGATGAGCAGAACGGCCGTGCCCAACAGCAGCGTAGCTCCCTCGGCCAGCCGCAGCGTGGCCCGCCCCGTGAGAAAGCGAATGCGCTCCACGTCCTGCACCGCCCGCGAAAGAAGCTGCCCCGTCTCCGTGCGGTCGTGGTAAGAAAAAGAGAGAGCAGCCAGCTTGTCGTGGATGGCGTTGCGCAGGTCGTAGGCCACGCCTTGGGAGGCAACTTCAATCCAGCGGTGTTCCCAAAAGGTGAAGAAGCTCTTCACCAAAGTCAGCCCCAACAGCCCGGCTACCGACCAGCTCAGCACGTCTAGCTGCTGCTGGCGGATGCCGTTGTCCACAATCCAGCGCACGAATTGGGGGATAGTCAGGGCAACGGCGTTGATGAGCAGCATGGTGAGGTAAGTGGCCGTAGCCAGGCGGCGGTACGGCCGTAAATATTGAAAAGCACGCCACAATAACCGACCGGTATTAGGCTGATTAAGTGTCAGGGGGGTAGGAACGGCTTGCTCGCTCATACAAGGATATCCCGTGGGGATTAGATGGCAGTCTAACATACTCTGATGTGGCTGCCAACGGCTTACCGCATTTTACTGGTCAATCTACTTCATGGTACGGTAGAATAAGGTCATCAAACGGCTTGCCCCAGCACGACGTTGCGGATTATCTTTCGGTGAATTGAGTGAATGAGTAAGCTATGCCAACTGCCCGCATCCTGATTGAAGAACATGAAGGTTTTGATGCTTTGGACATGCAAAGCCAGCTTCGCCACATGGGATTTGACGTGGAAGTTGTGCCCACTGCCGCAGAAACGGCCGTAAAACAGGCACCTCAGCAGGTCAGTGAAGGCTCTTATCGCACCCTGTTCGTACATTCGCCTAACGCCATTTTTGTGCTCATCAACCAACGCATTGAGCTGGTCAATCTGGCTGGCCTTAACCTCTTAGGCGTGGAAAAGGCCAGCGATTTGTGCGGTCGCAGCCTGGCAGACATGACCACGGGAAAATGCGCCTGGCTTGAAGATCGTCACGAGCCGATTGAGACCTCGTTTATACGGCCAGATGGGAGCCAGATCCCCGTAGAGTGTACGGCCGTTCCCTGCATTTACGAGGCCCAAGAAGCCCTACAGATCGTGGCCCGTGACATTTCGGTCCGTAAGCGCGCCGAAGCCGCTACTCTGGAACAGCGGGCATTGGCCGATGCCCTGCGCCACACCGCTGCCAAACTCGTCAGCTCTTTGGACAAAGAGACCATCCTGCGGAGCGTTTTGGAGATGATTGAACGCGTCCTGCCCCACGATGGCAGCGGCATCATCTTGTTTGACGATGAGAGAGAGACGCCGCTAATCCGGGTTTCAAGCGCGATTGCCGAGAAAATCAATATCTCACCTAATTTTGCCCAGCAATGGCCAGCCATTTTCAAGCAGTACAAGGATGAGATTACAAACCAAAAATCACCCTATCTGGTAAATCAAAACCCGGATTGGGCAGCAATGGTAGGAATAAATTGGGTGCAGTCCGTGATGACAGCGCCTATTCTTTCCAAAGATAAACTGCTTGGTTTTCTTACTCTGGTCAGCCACCGCCCCAATTTATTCACCGAGGAAGACACTCCCCGCCTGCAAGCCTTTGCCAACCAGGTGGCTATTGCTTTGGAAAATGCGCAACTGTACCAGCAAGTGCAGCGGCATGTGGCCGATTTAGAGCGGCGTGTGGCGCAACGCACGGCCGAATTGGACCAGGAACGAGGCCGCCTGCAAGCGATTTTAGACGCTGCGGGGGAAGCAATTTACCTGACAGACGCGTCGGGCAAGCTGCTGTATGTGAACCCGGCCACGGAGCGGATAACAGGGTACTGTTGGGCCGAGCTTGAAGGAAAAAGCCCCCACGTGTGGCGCAGTGAAGACACGCCAGAGCAAACCGTTCAAAGAATGGAGCAAGCCTACGCAGAGGGGCAATCTTGGAGGGGAGAGATTGTTGTTCGACAGCAAGATGGCCAGCTTTACGATGCCAGCCTGAGCATGAACCCGATACGCAGCAGGCAGGGTACGCTGCAAGGGTACGTTTACGCGCAGCGGGACATCACCCATTTGAAGGAGTTGGCCCGTCTGAAAGATGCCTTTGCCTCGCAAATTGGGCACGAGCTGCGTACGCCCATTACCAACATTCGTTTGTACCACGATTTGTTAACCCGCAAACCGGAGCATATCTCCCGATACATAAGCGTGTTAAAACATCAAACAGACCGGCTGGAAAATTTGGTTGAGGGCTTTATTGAAGTTTCTTTGCTCAATGCAGATGCGCTGCCTACCAAAGCCGTTCCCATAAATTGCGGGCAGGTAATGGAGCAGCTCAAACAGGGATTTGACCAGGCTGCCGCACGGCAGCAAATTGTTTTCAAGCTGAAAGTTGCGGAAAACCTGCCTTTGGTATTGGCTGACGAAAATTTACTGCACCAAGCTTTGCGCAAACTATTGGAGAATGCCCTGGATTATTCTCCGGCTGGCGGACAGGTGACGTTGGAAACGGCCGTTGCGCAGCGTGACGGCCGCAATTGGGTAATCTGCACCATTGCTGACAACGGTCCAGGGGTTGCCCCCAACGAGCAGCCCTACCTCTTTGAGCGATTTTATCGCGGCAAGGCTGCCCAAGAGTTAGGCGTACCCGGGGCTGGGCTGGGTCTGGCCATTTGCCGCGAGATCGTCAGTAAGCTCGGGGGAGACATCACCCTTGTCAGTAAACCAGATCAGGGGGCAGCCTTTACCGTTTGGCTGCCTCAGGCAAAAGGCAGCTAGAATGGACACGCCGCGCACGCCCCGCTATTTTCGCCACCTGCGCCAGCAAATGCGCGCTCACCTCAACCTGAGCGAACTCAAGGTATTGGGCTATGACCTGGGCATAGACGTGACTGACCTGCCCGGCGGCAGCAAGCTGGAAAAAATACACCATCTGCTGCTGATCCTGGCGCAGAACGGCCGTTTCCAGCCCCTGCTCACCCTCCTGCACGAACACAATCCCTACGTTCCCTGGACCGACAATCAGGCCCCCGTTCCGGCTCCTGCCACCCAGCAAAGTGACGCCCGGCAAATAACGCCTCATTACCAGGAAACCCTGTTTCAAGCCTACTTGCAGCACATGACCCGCTTGCTGCAAGATGGCCTGAGCTGATGGGCCGCCTAACCCCGCCCATGTCCAGCGGGCCACCACCTGGACCCTTCGCATTTTGCCGCGACTCAACGCCGAAAGGCGTGGTCGTCTGCTGCTTTTTCTTTACGATGTGCGCCTCGTCCACAGCCCGCGCCCTGTTTTACGCCTGTGGCAGGCTGATTTTTCAGGCATAGACCTACGCGGCGTCACCTTGACCCTGGCCGACTTAAGCCACGCCGATCTGCGCCAGGCAAGACTGGCTGCTGCTGATTTACGTTACACCAATTTTTCCAACGCTTGTTTGCAGGGCAGCTATCTCAGCGGCATCGACGCTCGCGGTGCCAACTGGCGCTGGACCAATTTGCAGCAGGCAGATCTGCGTCATGCCAACTTCCAGGGCAGCCAGCTTGGCACGGCCGATTTGAGCCGCGCCCAACTGCAAGCAGCCAACTTGCAGGCTGCCAACCTCAGCTACGCCAGCCTGCGCCATGCTGATCTCACTGATGCAATCCGGCGGGAAGCAAATTTTGAGGGGGCAACCATGCCCGATGGGCAGTTGTTCGACCCAAACACTCAACAGGGCGTGTAGAAAAGCCAGAGCGCCCTCTTGCAGGCCCACATCCTTGCTTCAGCAGTCTGAATTCCCCTTTTTTGCAATTGTATTGCTGCCGGACAACTCCTATAATTGAAGCATTCCACTGGCTAGATGGCCACGTAATCTGAGGTACTAATGAGCAGGCTGCACATTCGCCCGATGACTATAGAAGACTACCCGGCCGTTGTACAACTGTGGCAGTCTACCAAAGGGATAGGATTTAGTGACGCTGACTCCGCCGAAAGCATCGGCCGTTTCCTGGCGCGTAATCCTAACCTCAGCTTAGTGGCTTATGACAACGAACGGCTGGTGGGGGCCGTGCTTTGCGGGCATGACGGGCGGCGTGGCTACCTGCACCGCTTGGCCGTAGACCCATCTTACCGGAAACAGGGGCTTGGGCGAAAGCTGGTCGAACATTGTTTAGCAGGGCTGTCCGCTGCGCACATTGACAAGTGCCATCTTTTTGTTTTTGCGGAGAATGATGGCGCCCGCGCATTTTGGAAGAAAGAGGGTTGGATGCAGCGAATCGAACTCCAACTAATGTCGAAGTATACGAGCTAGCGTTGCAGAAAATTGAGCCTTTACAGGCAGAGGAATGATCATGAAACGAAGTGCGCTAACCGGGTCACTTCTGCTGTTAATTTTGGGGCTGCTGCCGGGGCTATTGGTTCAGGCGCAGCCAGCAACTGTGCCAGAAACTGCCTACATCAACGGCATGGTGGGGCACGCCCAGAGCTATAACCTTTCTTGCGAATCCCGCTCAGCGGCAGATTGGGCGGCCTTTTTCGGCGTCTCGGTAAGCGAAAGTGAGTTTTTGTTTAACCTGCCTAGTTCAGATAATCCGGACAAGGGCTTCGTGGGCAATGTCAATGACCCTTGGGGTAATACGCCACCTTATTCTTACGGGGTGCATGCAGAGCCGGTAGCCCAACTTTTACGGGAGTATGGGCTGAATGCGACGGCCCGCCGCGGCCTCAGTTGGGATGATTTGCGCCAGGAGGTGGGCAACGGCCGTCCGGTCATCGTGTGGCTCATTGGCAGCGTTTGGTCTGGTACAGCCCAGGTCTACACCGCCGCCGATGGCGCGCAAACCCTTGTTGCTCCTTACGAACACACCATGATCCTGCTCGGCTACGACTCAACCACCGTCTATTTGCTCAATTCAGCCAGCGGCCTGGTGGAATGGCACGCCCTCTCCAGCTTCCTTACTTCTTGGGCAGTCTTGGGCAACATGGCGGTGGTGGCTGGTGAAGGTGGGGAAACGGCCGTTACCGGCGACGATGCACAAATTTACATCGTGCAGCCCGGTGATTCTCTGCTCTCCATTGCCGCCCGGTTTGGTTTCTCCTGGTATGAACTGGCAATATTCAACAATTTGGCCACACCGGACGTCATTTATGCCGGGCAGGCGCTGCGGCTGCCTACACCGGCACAGGTTGCCCAACCTGACCCTACCCCCACCCCTGCCCCTGATCCCACGCCAGCACCCGAACCCGCGGTGGAAGCCTCAACCAAAGCCACGTACACGGTGCAGCGCGGCGAGCACCTGATCCAGATTGCCCGCAGCCTGGGCCTGGACTGGCAGGCCATTGCCCGGCTAAACAACTTGCAGCCCCCCGCCTTCGTGGTTTACCCACAGCAGGTGCTGCAGCTCCCCGCCAGCGCCAGCACAGCGCCAGACCCGGACCCTGAACCAGACTCTTCCGCTGTAGAGTCGGCCAGTTACGTAGTGCAGCAGGGGGACACGCTGTTCAAAATTGCCACGCGCTTTGGGTTGGATTGGCCCACGCTGGCTCAACTCAACGGCCTCAGCTACCCCTACCGCATTTTTGCCGGGCAAAGCCTTGCGCCTGCGCTAGGTTGTGACGGATTGCGTCTCATTTACTGAAGATTGTCACTATTGGCAACGGCCGTTTCCTGCCATACTACCCTTGCAATGAGTGGATTCCCTGTTTTGTGGAGAATATGCGATGGACGAAATACTGCTGCTGGATGAAAGCTTGCGCGTGCGCGTTTACTACGAATGTGACGACTGCGATTACGACGACAACATCTGTGTTTCCATCATCGAGGAGTGCCCCGACGACGAGAAGGTCTTGATTGCTGGCGAAACCAATTTATATCTGACGCCAGAGCAAGCCAAAAAATTAGCCATGGCTTTGATTCATGCCGCGAATAACAGCATGGGCATGGGCAGTCAATCGTAACAGGCAAACAGATTACGGGCTGCGAGACCAGGTTAGGACCCCGAAATATGGACAGCAAAAAAACCCTGTGGGCCGAAGTGGATGAAAACGGCCGTCTTGTCATGCCCCGCGAAGTCGCCCAGCAGTACGGCTTAACCCCCGGCTCACGAGTGCGGCTGGACACAAACGAAAATGACGTGCGTATGCACCGCCCCGTCACCCACCTGGCCAAAATTTACGTAGAACCCACCAACCGCTGCAACATCGAATGCCGCACCTGCATGCGCAACAGTTGGGACGTGGAGCTGGGGCAAATGTCTGCCAATACCTTTGCCGCCGTTCTCACCAGCCTGCGCCGCCTGGAAACGCCGCCGCTGGTCTTCATTGGCGGCATTGGCGAGCCCCTGGCTCATCCGCGTACGCCAGAGATGATTGCCCAGATCAAAGAAACTGGCGCCACCGTGGAAATGATTTCCAACGGCACGCTGCTTACCGAAAAACGCGCCCGTCAAATCATTGAAGCGGGGCTGGACGTGTTGTGGGTCTCGATTGACGGCGCGCGACCCGAAAGCTACGCTGACGTGCGCCTGGGGGCCGAACTACCCAACGTGCTGGAAAACCTCTCTCGCTTCCGCAAGCTGCGCCCGCCCGCCCACCATCCCAAGCCGGAAATCGGCATCGCCTTTGTGGCCATGAAGCGCAACATTGCCGACCTGCCGGAAGTGATGGCCATTGGCCGCCGCCTGCGCGCCAACCGCTTTATGGTCAGTAATCTACTGCCGCACACGGCCGAAATGGTGGATGAAATTTTGTACACCAATACGCTCAACGACATCGCCTACCTGCCTTCCCCCTGGCTGCGGCGGGTAAGCATCCCTAAAATGGACTTCAATGAATTGACGCGCGAACCGCTGCTGAAGGCGATGAGCAGCGGTTACAACGTGACCTTTGCCGGAAGCAACCTGGGGTCGGCCAACGACGTGTGTACGTTTATCGAAAGCGGCTCTTTGTCCATTGGTTGGGACGGCCGTATTGCCCCATGTCCCCCGCTGCTTTACAACCACACCGGCTACCTGCGCGGCTACGAACGCGCCTCCCACGCCCACATCCTCGGCAACATCAAAGACCACGACTTGATGACTTTATGGCTCGATGAGGAATATGTCGCCTACCGTGAGCGCGTGCACCGCTTCGCTTTCGCCCCCTGCACCTCCTGCGGCGGCTGCGAAGACTCCTACGCCAACCTCACCGACTGCTTTGAAAGCCCGGCCCCGGCCTGCGGCGGCTGCCTTTGGGCGCAAGCCGTCATCCAGTGCCCGTAAGCGACGTGTTGTAAAACGGCCGTTACAGCCGTCCTTCCATCGACCCCGCATAACCCGTCATCTCTATATAACCGCGCGCCGTTACCGGCTCGCCAGCCAGGGTGCCACTGAATTCCACGGCCCCTTCCCAATAAACCGTAGACACGTTGAGCTCCTGATTAGGCATCAGCGCCCGCCCCTCCAGCTCTAACTCCAGCTCAGGAATATTGATTTGCCAGCCGTTTGGGTATTCCGCGCCGCTGTCAGGGCTGGTCCAGGTGTCGGTGACGGTTAGCTGCCAATCGGCGCGGTCGAGGTGGGTGGTTTTGTCGTTGTCGTCAATGAAGGTGCCGCTGGAGAAGCGTTCCAGAGTGCCGTCGTCGCGCCGAATCTGGAAGAACATCAGCGAGGTGCCGTTGTCAAATTGCAGCGAGAACCAGTCCCAGCCAATGGCGCCGGGGCTGAGGGCACTGGTGGAATATTCATGGTCCTTCCAGCTCAGGCCGGTCACGGGGATGATTTCGTCACCAATGCGTACCGTGCCCTCACTGCGCTGGCGCACCTGCGAATAGTAGTATGAAGCGTTGCCCGGCTCTGGTCCTTTGGGGCTGAGGCCGCCGTCGCCGTGCAGAATGGGGGGCAGCGTTTGCGTCAGCACAATATCCAAACCAACATCTTCCGTTTGCGCCAGCAGGCGAATTCGGCCATCGGCCGTTTCCTCAATCACCCAATCTTCCAGCCAGACGCGGTAGGGCGCAGCCTGTGCGCCCGCCAGTCCAGCGCCGCCGCGGCTGAAGCGCTCGTGGGGGTAGAAAGCTTCGTTGGCGATGTCGGAAATGGTGAAATGGGCCAGGTAGATTTGGTTGGTGCGCCAATCTGATTGGAGATTGGAGATTGGAGATTGGGGTGTTAATGCTCTGCGGAAGATGGTGAACTGGTAGCCAAAGAGACGGCCGTTTTCCCCTTCCAGATTGCCCGTGTAATACCACCACTCGGTCTGGTAGTCGGGGTGCGGGCCGAGGTCGCGCGGGAATTCGATGTCGTTGGGCACGGTGGCGCGAGCGAAACCGGCACTGTCTTCTTCGGTGAGCAGGGGCAGCAGGGAGGCTTCGGCCGTGGCCTGCTGCGCTGGCTGTCGCCAGAGGAAAAGGCCGCCAACGGCGGAAGCAAGAATGATTAAAGCGATGATAAGTCTTTTCATAAGTTTATAAGTTTGAAGTTACGGTCTCCAGGCCGGTAAATAATCGTCAGCTTCATTTTGCGTCAGGTTTGTTTGTTCCGAACCATCTGCGTTCATTACGTATATTTCTTGATTTCCGTCTCGTTCAGATACAAATGCTATTTGGCTGCCATCCGGCGACCAGATTGGTTGACCGTCATAGAAGTCATTTTGGGTTAGTTGAATCAGATTGCTGCCGTCCCAATTAACTATATGAATTTCAGATTTCCCTGAATTATTTGAGCAGCCGTCGCCGGCAAACACGATTCTTGAACCATCTGGTGACCAGTCAGGTGAAAATCCACAATCAACTACTTTGGTGCGTGTATTAGGTTCCTGAATATTGATATTGATTAAATCCCAGGTTAACAGAAAATGGGTGCTATCTGGTGACCACTTTCCCAATGGGCACTCTGCCCGCGTTCCCGGAACAATGCCTGCTGTCGGGGTAATGTTTTCCCCTTTCGCATCCATGATATAGACGTTAAATCCATCGTCTCCCTGACCGTATGCAATATGCTTTCCATCTGGAGACCATTCAGGGCAGGAATCGGACAAAGAAGGATTGAATGTTAACCGGGTTAAATCGTCACCATTGATGCGCATGGTATATGTTTCAAAATTACCGTCTATTGTGGCGTGAAAGGCAATTCTTTCGCTATCTGGTGCCCATGACGGGTCATCAACGAGACAACATTCGTAGCTTATTGAGTTGAGCACTTCCCCTTCTGGAGTAATAATTAAAATCCCATGGCCTGAGAAAAAAGCCAGTTTTGCGCCGTCTGGAGACCATCTTGGGCCAATATCAGGAACATCATTATAAGTTACCAACATCTGCTCAGAACCGTCCACATTCATGACGTAAATGTCTTGATCCCCATCCCGATTGGAGGTGAAAGCAATTTGCGATTCTTCTTGCTGGCAACCTGTTATCAATAAACCAAGAACGAGAATCAGCCCCGTGCTCCACTTCATCAAGTGCTCCCATTTACAAACCAGCACCAATTAATCGGCAGTGAGCCTTCTGACTGATTGTGGCTGCACAACCTGTTGGAAGGAAAAATCGAAAACATTGACTGTCTCGCGAGCGTGTTCCAGCGTAAATGCGACCAAGTTACCATCACTGTCCAAGTCAAGAATTGTGTTTTCGTTTAACTCGCGGGTTTCGACAACTTCCCTATCGTTAAGTTCAACATACAACGTGTCTGTTTCGGTAAAGTAGCGAATTCTCATCATTCAAACCAGCTCAAGAGGCGTCTTGCGGGTCAGGTCGGTTCTGTCAAAATCTTTATCGAAGCTGACGATTGCTGCCTGGGCAAGTTCAGCAACCACATATTGATAGGCATCATCGAAATCGAGAGCAAATGATTTCATAACTTCAACCATGCGCCCTATGGAAGCAAGGGGAACGGTTCGCAAAGATACGCCGCCTTGAAGCAGTACATCATCTACGAATGTGGCATAGACGTCATGCTTGTGCAGGCGGCTAAGAATCACACCGATAGAATGCAGAGAAAAATCGCTAATCATCATTTGCGAAGGGGGCACAGTTTCTAAAAAGCGCCCTACATCAGCAGATTTTTCCTGGTCAAGCAGCCGTTCCAGCCAGATATTTGTGTCAATCAGGTACATTAATCCCCTCGCCACTCTAGCGCTTTTTGCTGCAATTCTAAGGACGTGTATTGCTCACGATATTCATGCAAAGCCCCCGCCCAATTTTGCTTTAGCCCATAGGTCACCTGGCGACTGCGCTTGCTTAATAAGAACTCGACAAAGTCTCGAACCTCTATCATTAAATCGGGAGGCAATTCTTGGACTAATTCTTCTAACGATTTTGATTGCTCACTCATAACAACCTCTTTTTTGCATTCTGCTTTTCGCCATTATAGCACGCCAGCCCATCCCCAATCTCACTCCTCGCGCACGGCCGTGGCAATCACCATATTCCCCAGCCGCAGCGACGGGTAGATGGCCGCGAGCAGGGCGGCGATGATGGCCACGACGAGGCCTTGCAGGAAGTAGGCTGGCTCCAACTGCATGGCCAGCGTCCAGCCAAAGGAGCGCACGTTGATGACATAGATCAGAATCCAGGCCAACACGTAGCCGACGGGAATGGCCAGCAGACCGGCCACCGCGCCCATCAGCCCCGTTTCCAGGAAGGTGAGGCCCCAGAGCTGGCGCGTGGTCATGCCGGTGGCGCGCAGCACGCCCAGCTCGCGGCTGCGCTCAAGCTGTAAGCTCATCAGCGCCGACAGCACGCCGATGAAGGCGACGATAATCGCCAGCAGGCGCAGCGCGGCGGTGATGGCAAAGGTACGATCGAAGATTTCCAGCGACCCGGCGCGCAGGGCGCGGTTGGATTGAAGGAGCACGTCCTGGCGTCCGGCAACGGCCGTTTCCATCGCCGCCAATACCTCCTCAATGTCTGCCCCTTCTTCCAAAAACAGACCCATGCTGACGACGGCGTCATCCTGCCACAACTCGCGGTATAGCGCCTGGTCCATCATCACCGTGCCCTGGTCGCTGGCGTAGTCATAGAAGACGGCGATGCACCGGGAAGCTGCGCGGGCCAACGGCCGTTTCCAGCGTGATGTCGGGCGGTGGTGTGGGCAGGTTTTCTTTCAGAATCAGCGCCTCAGAGACGAAAACACCGTCGCCAGCCGCCAGCCGATCCCAGAGGGTGGCCTCGTCGCCCTGCACCCAGGCGTAGGGGCGGTTGCCGCCGGAGACGTCGCCGTCGACAGCAACCAGTTCTACCGGGCGGCCCAGTGTGGGCGAGGCCACCTGCACCTGCCGCGCCGTCACCGCCTCGGCGACGCCGGGCCAGTTGGCGAAGGTTTCGAGTACGTCTGGCGGCAGCGTGCCGAAGGCGCGGTTGGCGGTCAGCGTGGGCGGCGATAGGTAAATGTCGGCCTGCAAGGTCTGGTTGAGCCACTGCTCCACGGTGGAGCGGAAGGAGCCGATCATGATGGAAACGCCGACGACGACGGAAACGGCCGTCATCAACGCCGCAATCGCTACCGAGGTGCGGCTGAGGGAGCGCACGATGTCGCGCGGGGCCATGCGCCCCAGCACGCCCGCCAGCCGCTGCGTCAGCGGCGTCACCAGATTCATCACCAACACAGTCAGCGGCGGCGTCAGCAGCGCCGCGCCGATGAGCACGGCAAACAGGCCGCCAAAGGTGATGATCAGGTTGCCGCGCAGCCAGAGCAGGAAGACGCCGAGCACGGTCAGGCCCAGCCAGGCGACCACCAGCCAGGGCAGCAGCTCGCGCGTGCGCGACTCCAGATTGGAGCGTTTCAGCGAGGCGTTGGGGGCGGTGCGCATCGCTTCCCAGGCGGGCAGCAGCGCGGCGAACAGCGCCGCCGCCATGCCGACGGCCAGCCCCTTCACCAGCGTGAACGGCGGAATATCGACGCCGCGCACGTTGACGACGAAGTAGAAGTCGTTGATGGTCTGCGTAATCAGGCCGACCATGCCCCGCCCCAGCACCACGCCCAGCGCCAGCCCCAGCAGCGAACCAATCAGGGCCAGCACGGCCGCTTCCACCAAAATGAGGGTGAACAACTGCCCACTGGTGACGCCCAGGCAGCGCAAAATGCCGAATAACGGCCGTCGCTGCACGACGCTGAAGGTGACGGTGTTGTAGATGAGGAACATGCCCACCACCAGCGCCAGCAGGCTGAGGGCGGAGAGGTTTAGCTCAAAGGCGGCGGTCATTTGCTGGATGGCGTTGGCCTGGGAAGCGGCCGTTTCCAGCCGCAAGCCCGGTTCAAGAATAGCCTGCACCGGGGCCAACGCTGCTTCGTCGGCGGCAATCAGGTCAATGCGGCTGAGCTTGCCCTGCATCTCCAGAATTTCCTGCGCGGAGGCGATGTCGGTGAAGAGGACGCCGCTGAGGGCGCGGCGGCTGACGTTGTCGCCGGGCTGCAGCAGGCCGACGATTTCGGCTGGCGTGCGCTTGCCCGGAGCGGTTGAGGGTGATGGTGTCGCCCAGCGTCAGCCCGGCCTCGTCAGCCAGTTCCTGCGACAGAATGACGGAATTGGGCCGCGTCAGAAAAGCAATCAACCCTTCCAGACCGCTGTCGCCGCTGGGCTGGAAGTAATCCCGAAACGGCGGCTCGGCGAAGGGGTCGATGCCGACGAGGCGCATGACTTGATCGTTTAGCTCTGGCACCGACAAATAATCTTCCACGATGGGCGCCGATGTAATTGACAATTGGCAATTGACAATTGTCAATTGACAATTTTCTTCGCCTGTCTTGAGCCGCGTGAATACATCATCACTAAATCCGGTTGGCGGTCCCACAATCCGGTGCGTCGCTTTGCCGGTGATGGCGTCGGTGGAGAGCTGAAATGCGCGCTGAGCGCTGCCGTTGGCCAGGTCGATGGAGACCATCATAGCCACGCCAATGGCCACGCCAATGATGAGCAAGATGTACTGAAACGGCCGTCGTCTAAGCCGCCGCCATGCTACCCGGAAGAGGGGGAGGTTGGAGATGGGAGGTTGGAGTGTGGTCATGTCGTAATCGGTGAACCGTAATCGGTAATTCGTATGCCGTTATCCGACTTCGGATTACGGTCTTCGGTTGACGGATTACGGGGTTGAAGTTTGCCGTTGTGGACCTCAAAGACGCGGTCGGCGTAGGGGACGACTTCGGGGGAGTGGGTGGCCATGATCAGCGTCTTGCCGGCGCCGCGTGTGAGGTCGATGAGCAGTTGCAGTACGCGTTCGCCAGTTTCTTCGTCGAGGTTGCCGGTGGGCTCGTCGGCGAGGACGAGCATAGGGTCGTGGGCCAGGGCGCGGGCGATGGCCACGCGCTGCTGCTCGCCGCCAGAGAGCTTGTCGGGGAAGGTGTCGCGCCGGTCGGCAAGGCCGACTTGTTCCAGCAAGTGCATGGCGTGGGCTTGAACGGCCGTTTCCTTCTTGCCCGCCAGCTCCTGGGGCAGCGTGATGTTCTCCAGCACCGTCAGCGTCGGAATCAAATTGAAGAATTGGAAAACGAAACCGATATGGTCGCGGCGGTAAAGGGTGCGCTCCCGTTCGCTAAGCTGCGTAATGGCGATGTTGTCAATCCATATGTCGCCGCCGTCAGGCTGCTCAATGCCGCTTACCAGGTTCAGCAGCGTCGATTTGCCGCTGCCGGAGCGGCCCAGCAGCACCACAAACTCCCCCTCAGTAAAGCTGGCTTGCACGTTGTCCAAAACCAGCCGCTCATTGCGCCCCTCCTGGAAGCTTTTTTGTAATTTTTCGATACGGACGATAGATGTCTTAGTTTTTGATGTCATAAACTTTGTGCCTCTTATCACAAGCTGACTTTAGCAAAACCGCGGGATAATTACAAGCTAAACATAGACAAAACCTATACAATTCTTAGATAACTGTTGGTTAGTTGGTTTCTTTCCCATAACGGGCAGCTTGTAAAAAAAGTGCGGCAAACCTTGCTGCTCATGGCGATCTGCAGACAAGTTTACCAGGCGTGAAGAACAGGTAAAAATTGGTTTCTAATTCCCGAAATTATGCATTTTCAATAAAGGGCTACCTCTGGATTTGGGCACCATGCACATATTTGCGACCCTTTTGGGGTTGTGGTAGTATCTGCTCAACCCTGCTGTGTGCGTGATGGGCTTCATGTCTTGAGCCAACGCCACTTGAAAGGGAGATGACATACGCAGAGGGGATGTAGTAGCCGTCAGGCCAGGCAGAGTCCTCGCGACAATTTTCCCACCTGCATAAGCAGGTTCAAGTATAGATGTCCACACGGCATGGCGGGGCGACGGTCTTATTCCTACCCCTGATAGCATTATCAGGGGTTTTTGTTTACCTGCGGGTATCGTGACGAGGTTGCCATTAAGAGCCGGTTACTTCCTTTCGCGCTGATTATTTTTTCTGTTGCCGTGGCGGCCTTTTTGTTTGTTGCTTACACGACCTGGCGACCAGTCGCCGCACCGCCAGCGCTGCCCACTCTCATGCCCACGCTGGCGGTACCCTGGCCCCAGCGCATACTGCTGCCGCTGGTGGAAAATAATGGGGGAGAAACGGCCGTTGCTGCTTATCCCCCCCCCGCTACAGCCACTCCACTACCGCCGCTGCCACCCACCAACACGCCTATTCCCTCTGTGACGCCTACGCCACTGCCCACCAACACGCCCACAGCCACCTCCACGCCATCGCCTACGGCAACGCTGCCCCCAGACGTAACGCCCAGCGCCACACCTTACCCCTTGCCCGAGCTGACGCTGGTTCCAGGTCAACCACAGGGGTATTTAGATAAATTTCGGCTGGTGGCCTTCTACGGCAGTCCTACAGGTCCAGGCCTGGGCATTTTGGGCAATTACCCCCGGGAAACGATGCTGACCCTGCTGCACCAGCGCATGGCCCAGTACCAGCCACTTTCTGCAGAACGGCCGATTCTGCCCACCTATCACATGATCATTGCTGTGGCTAACACCACGCCGCCCTACTACTACGCCAACATCAGCCTGGAACTGATTGAGGAATGGGTCGCCGCCGCCCAGGAGAGCGGTGTGGCCGTTATTCTAGACATGCAGCCGGGGCAAGGGGACGTGCTGTACATTTACGAGCGCGTGCGGCACCTGCTCTACAACCCCCACGTCCATCTGGCCATCGACCCGGAATTTAACATGGCAGCCGGAGAAGTGCCGGGGCAAAAGGTGGGCAGCCTTTACGCCAGTACCATCAATGACGTGCAGGCTGACCTAAACCAAATTGGCCTGGAAATTGGCTTGAACCGGGTATTGATTTTGCACCAGTTCGCGGGAATGATGCTGCCAGACAAAGAAGCCATTGATAATTATCCCCACGTCGAGTTGGTCATTGATGGGGATGGCGTGGGGTCATCGGCAGCCAAAATTCGCAACTACAACGAGTATGCCCAGGAAGCGGCCTTTGAATATGGCGGCTTCAAGTTGTTTCCAAACGATGGTGATTACCCGGTGCTTGCGCCGCAAGAGGTGATGACGCTGCTAGAGCCGCCGCCGGTGATCATCATCTATCAATAGTGGGTCAGCCGGTCAGCTTGCCAGCCCATCTGGTGGTTACACAGTCACCGTGCCAATGCTATGGGCAATAAATTTTCTCCTCATGCTCGCGCAGTGTTGACGGCGCTTTTTGTCACTTTTTTGTGGTCAACTTCGTGGGTGCTGATCAAGTTTGGGCTGGAAGACATTCCGGCGCTGACTTTTGCCGGATTGCGCTATTTCCTGGCGTTTTTGCTGCTGCTGCCCGCGGCGTGGCGCTCGGCGGCTGTGCAGCGTGGGCCAAAGCTGGCGCGCCGCGACTGGTTGGGGCTGGCAGGATTGGGGCTGCTCTATTACACCATCACCCAGGGTTCGCAGTTTTTGGGGCTGGTGTATTTACCGGCCATTACCTTTAGCCTGCTGCTGAACGGCACGGCCGTTCTCGTGGCTGTTTTAGGCATTCCCCTGCTGCGCGAGTGGCCGGCCTGGTGGCAATGGGGCGGCATGTTGGTTTTCCTGGGTGGAGCGCTGGCCTTTTTTTATCCCTGGCACATTCCGGCGGCCGAGTTCATTGGCTACGTTATAGCCGCCGTGCATTTGCTGGCAACCTCGCTGTCCAGCATTGTGGGGCGGGGCATCAATCGCGGGCAGCGCCTGCACCCGCTGTTGGTGACCACGGTTAGCATGGGCGTGGGGTCGGTGCTCCTGCTAGGCACGGGACTGGCGGTGGAACCGTGGCCGCGGTTGGGCTGGGTGCAATGGGGAATTGTGCTGTGGCTGGCACTGGTCAATACGGCCGTGGCCTTCACCCTGTGGAACCACACCCTGCGCACGCTGTCGGCCATGGAGTCTTCCCTGATTAACAACACCATGCTCATTCAGATTTCTGTGCTGGCGTGGCTATTTTTGGGAGAACGGCTGACGCTGGTGCAGGTGGGGGCGTTATTTTTGGCAGCAGTAGGGGCGCTGCTGGCCCAATGGCGACCTAAGGCGCGAGTAAAGTAACCTTACCGGGAAGAATGTGGTAGGCAACGGCCGTTGCCGACTCTGTAAACAACTCGCCATCCGCATGAATAGGCGTGCCCGGCTCGCTGGTTAATGTTATCTGCGCCGTGCGCTGGTAGGTAACCACCGGGTGGTGGATGTGTTCTCCTCTCATTAACTTTAGCAGCACGGCCACCACCGTGCGCTTGGGCACTTCCGGCGCAAACACAAAATCATACAATCCATCATCAAACTTCGCTTCGGGCGCCATCTGGAACCCACCTGTGCGCGGGCCATTACACACCGAAAGTAGATATGCCGGGCCATCGTAGCCCCCGCCATCCCAGGTAATATGCATCTGCCACGCTTTCAGCTTGAGAATACCTTTGACCAGGGCCACCAGGTAGCGAATTTCACCAGACAGCCGCTTCATACGGATGTTCTCCAGCGTAATCATGGGCTCCATAGCTACGGCCGAATTATTGACAAAGTAACGCGGCGCGTTTCCCCAGCTTCCGGTAATGACGCCGGCGTCAATCTGGCGCGTGTGGCCAGCAGCAATAGTTTGCGCCGCCAGCACCAGGCTCAGGGGAATGCCCTGCATGCGTGTAAAGTCGTTGGCTGTGCCTACGGGCATGATGCCAAAAGGCAGCGTCGGGGCATTTTCCGGCGTGGCTTGCAGCACGCCATTGATTACCTCGTTTATGGTGCCATCCCCACCGGCGGCAACCACGGCGTCGAACCCGGCCTCTGCGGCCTGCCGCGCCAGGGCAATGCCATGCTCGGGCCCATCAGTAACTGCTAATTCGGCCGTAACGCCGGCCGTTTTCAGGGCGGCCATCATGGTGCTGGCCTGGGCTTGGGCCTGCCAGCGGTTGGCGTAGGGATTGAGAATGACTTGAACGTTCATATGTTTACTCAACGGCTTCCCGAATAACGGCCGGTTTGTTGGTAATGATGCCATCGACGCCCAGCCTGGCCAGCCGCTGCGCTGCGGCAGGGTCGTCTACAGTCCAGGTATGCACCTGGTAGCCGCGCTGCCGCGCCCAGGCCATGTATTGCTCGTTAATCATGGTGTGATGGGGATGGTCGGCCTCGCTGGGGGTGAAGAGGTAGCTGTAACGCAGCAGCCCTTCCTGACGCAGAATGCCGGTGCTGGTGCTGCGCGTCAGGTGGCGGCGCGCCCGCCGGAGTGAGAAGGGGTTGAAGGAGGAGACGTGACACTGGCTTTGCAGGTTATGGGACTGGATGCGGTCAGCAACGGCCGTTTCTGTCCCCTTATCCCACAAGCTCCAATCTTTGATCTCTACATTGTAAAGGGCCACCGGGCCTAACGCCTCAAAAACCTCATCCAGCGTGGGAATCTCCTGCCCCTCGCCAACGTGCAGCTTTTTTAACTCCGCCAGCGTCATGTCGGCTATGCGTTCTGAGCGGCCAGTTTCCGGGTGCAGGCGCATGTCGTGGTAAACCACCAGCACACCATCTTTGGAAAGCTGCACGTCCAGTTCAACGCCGTCAGCGCCCTGCTCCAAAGCCAGGGCAAAGGCCGCCAGGGTATTTTCTGGTGCATCTAGGCTGGCCCCCCGATGTCCTAAGATGAACGGCCGTTTCCCAGAAGCCCAGTCAACCATTGCTACAACTCCACAAAATAAGCGGCCGCAGCCCGATCAATCATTTCCCGGGTCATAACCGGTTCAACACTCAAATACTCACTGATGTCTTGAATTTGTTCCAGCAAATCCCGCGGATGGTTGGCGCGCAGCTTGCGATTCTTTTTAATATAATGCTCTTGCAGCAGGTAAATAACTGCCTGCTCATCAAAAGCTACACCCCGCCGTTTTGCTACCCGCCGGAAGATTTCGCGATACTCATCATAGGAGGGCGACGTTACTTCAATTTTGTGCCGGATGCGGCGCAAAAACGCCTCATCCACCAAATCCCGCGGCGGCAGGTTCGTCGAAAAAACAATCAATACCTTAAACGGCACTTCAACCTTGCGCCCGGTATGCAGCGATAAAAAGTCTACATTTTTTTCCATGGGCACAATCCAACGGTTTAGCAGATCTCGCGGCCGAATTTGCTGCCGCCCAAAGTCATCAATCAAGAACATGCCGCCATTGGCTTTCATCTGGAAAGGGGCTTCATAATATTTATTCGTGCGGTCGTATACCAGCTCCAGCCCGTCCAACGTCAGTTCACCACCGACCATGATGACCGGCCGTTTTATTTTGACCCAGCGTCCATCCATCTTGGTACTTTGGGATAAGCTGCCGCGACCCCGTCGTGAGGAAGTAAATTCAGCCTCGCCTTCTGCTATGATTTCGTGATTGATTTCATCATAAACCTTGATGATTTGGCCGTCTGCCTCAACGGCATATGGAATATACATGTCATTGGTCAGTACCATTCGGCCAATGCTTTCAGCGATGGTTGTCTTTCCGTTCCCTGGAGGCCCATATAAAAACATAGACTTGCCGGAATTGATGGCCGGACCAATTTTTTCCAAAATAGACTCATTTAGAACCAGGTGCGACAATGATTGCTCCACCATCAAGGGGTTTACCCGCAGCGTATTCCCCCCCTGGGTATTTATGGCCGCCACGTAATCATCCCAGGGAACTGGGGCCGGGCCAACATACGTAGTTTGCTCCAGCCGCTCCCTGGCACGGGCCGATCCTTTATTGGTAATGACATACTGGTACGTTCCTGCCCCAATGCCACCAGACCCTTTCACCTCGCACATTTGCTCTCGTTTCAGGAATTCTAAAATGGGCAGCAGCACGGTCTGAAAGGGAAGTTTGACCTCTTCCGCAATATGGTAGCCAGTCACCTGGCCCCGGTTGTACATAATCTTTAGGGATAGGTCTTGCAAAAATGTCTCGGTGAGCCCTGTATCTTCCAAATCTTTAATAGGTTCTGGGTACCACGCTTGGTTATCAATCAACGAAGGTGCTAGATCGGCCATATTCTTAATCCTAATTCCATTAAATTTGTAAGTGAGTAAGGTGCTCCATTGCGGTGATTATACCATGAGTTTGACCACACTTAGTGGAATCACCAGACCTCTTTGGTAAGAAAAAAGGGTGCTAAAAGCACCCCACTCGAATGAATCAAAAGTTGTTGGCAAAATTTATTCGGTGTACGGTCTTAATGATACTTGAATCTCGTCATTCTCCAGTTTTGTGGCGATTAATACAATTTTATCGTCGGGCATAAAGGCGTCCTCCAACCATTCGTGAGCGCCGGGTCCCAGCATTAGGCGCGCCATGTCATTGGGCTGCATACGCCAGACGGAGCTTTTCTTATCGTACAGGCCTTCATAATACACCGTGACGGGGCGTGTTTCGGTGCGGGCATTTAGAGCAAAAAAGGGCCATTCTTTGGGCGTCATGTTGATAAACCCGCGGCGAAGATGCAGGGGCTTGAGTTCCGCAATAAAGGTAAAAGTGTCCTCTGGCGCAACGGCCGTTTCCAGCACAGGCGTTTGCTTTGAGATTTGGGCAGCTGCTTTGCGGGCTGCAGTCCGGCGCGCCCCCTTCTTGCGTCCAACGCGCCCCGAGAAAAACAAAAGCACCGGCATCAACAGCTCCACCTGTTCTCGCATTACCTTGATAATGGCAGACCCCATGGCGGCGGCCTGCTCCGAATTCACCCGGCGGCTCAGGTAAAAAGAAATTAGCCATTTTTCCTGTCCAATCAGGTAGGCAGCCTTGCTAAATACCTCTTGCGCAATTTCTGGACTAAACTGCGTCACCCCGTCTTTAAATAAATCTTGATAATGAGAAATCGCCCCTGATTCTTCTTCGACCAGCATTTGCTGCACGCGCAACGACCATTCCGGTCCCAACTGCGTAACCAACCGGTGCGCATTCAGTAGATCTTTTTCAGCCGCCGAAAAGCCTTTAGCCAACACTTCCTTGGCTGCAATCGCCAGTTGAATCTCCAGACTCATGGGTCGTGTGTAAAAAGCAATATGGGCGTCAGTTTCGACGTCGCTGCTTGCTGCCAGATAGACTCCCTGATTCTCGCGACTTAGGCCAAAAGACGGCAGCTCACTTTGAACACTAGCAGGTAAGTGCGCATGCAAATTTGAGATGAATAATTCCAGTTGTTCATATGCAAATTTTTGCGCCGTATCTTCCCCAGCCCAACCAAAGGCAGTGAAGACCGGCATACCCAATCCGTTAAAAGCTGTACTAGACATTGTGACAAACCTTTTTTTGGTGTTTGTAAACGGATACAAATTCACGTTTGATTTCGCTGCAATCGAAACCATTCCGACTCCCGTATCCGTTAATTGTTCAAAAGCATAAAATGAAATTAAAAATGGGGATCGCTTTTGAGGGTCAACCAAAACTTCTATCTAGTATTGTAGAAAAACTTGGAAAGTATGCAAGTTTGTTACACCAGGAACGCCGGTAAACAAACTGGCAAGTCTGCTTACCGGCGTTCAGGATTGCTACTTAATGCGGTACCCCTGATAATCGTTGTTAAACAACCAAGCAACAACCGCCCCGATTTCAATGGTTTCTGGTAAATACGTTTTAAGGGTCACAGAAGATGTTCCTCGTGTATTCAGCATATGCTGCGTGCGGCGCATACGCTGAAAACGATCTTGCCAAAGCTTAAAGTTAGGCGCGCGCAAGTCAACCCACCCTTTTTGTGCCCAGGCATCTACGTCACCCTCCTGCACATCTACCTCGTGGTAAATGCTTTCAGGGATATTCAGGCGGGGACCGCGAATAAGCGTGTGCCCGTCTGGGGCTAAAATAGGTACGCCAATGGAAACAATAAGCGTTCGCAGCAGTTCGTCGTGCATTAAAAAGTCATACAGGGTCTCGGAAATTTCGCTGGCTGGCGTTTGAATAACTTCGCGGAGCGTGCCGTATTTCAGCTTCAGCAGGTGCGCCTCGTACAACAGTTTGGAAAGCTCCGGCGGTCCTAATTGGCCTAAGGCCACGCTGTGGCTGTGGGTCTCCTGCTCCAGGCGGGCCAGCTTATCCAATGCTGTCTGGCGCAGCACACCGGCGCGGTAGCTGGGATCCATAATGCTCATGTCGATGCTGGAGATGATGTCATAGCCGGTGTTGCTGCCCTTTATTTCCAGCACGGCCTGTTGGGCGATTTCTTCCGGGGTCACAAACTCCATCTGGTCAATGTGGGTGATGGTCTCGAACTCGCCCCGCGCAAAGAAGCCATTTTCCCCGGTGTCGACACCGGCCATTTGCAGCTTGTCAATTTTGGGGTATTGGGCTTCGTCACCGCGCAGGGTAAGACGGCCATTTAGTGGTACCTCCCGGCTCTCGTAGCGAAACTGGGGGCTGCCTCGTCGTCTGATAGTTTTATAGCTAACCCTGCGGTAGCCAATCATCGCTGCTGGCTTAATTTCCTTCACCAAAGGTCCACCCGGCGTGCGGGCCATGAGAAACATGAGGCCCGTGTGCGCAAACGCAACGGCCGTTTTGCTCATCAGCTTAGCGCTGGGCCGGTCTTCGCTGTGGGTGTAGGGAATGTTCAGACCCATCCCCCCCGTGCCCGTCGTGCCAATCTTCAGGTACAGGCGCGTTTCCACCTCACACATGGCGCGCTGCAGCACCTGCACGTGCCGAATCAACTGCGGAATTGCCTGCGAAATCAACAGCATGCTTACGTTTTGCTCAAAATCCCGCCCAAAATTGTCCAGAGCCAAAATATCTTCGTGATCCACAATACGGCTCAGCTCTTGCAAGATATCAAAGGTCTTCATGCTGGTGCTGTGTACGTCCTGGTAGCTGATGGCCGTGGCCGTGTTGATGCAGTCCACCACCACATCCGGCTTATGCTCCAAAATTAACTGCGCCAGCGCAGAACGCGCATACGCTTCATCCAAGTTGCCAAACAGATCCTGGTAAAGGGCATCGCGGCGCAGGCGGCTCTGGGTAATGCGGCGGCGCTGTTCCTGGCTAAACTCGTCGCGCACAAACACATCACCCCAGGCCCCAACAAACGCAATGTGCGGAAATTCGCGGCGCACGTCGTGCAAGAATTCGCGCACCTCGCCGCGATACAGGCTGGCCACAACAATGCGCTCTGGCTCCAGCTTGCGGGCTATCTCACGCACCACCTGCACGCCCACCAGCCCCGCGCCCCCTAAAATGAGAAAACAGCGGTCAGAATTCATGGGGGAAACCTCCTCTACGCTTCCAATTCAATGGCCATGGCCACCGCTTCGCCGCCACCCAGACAGAGGGAGGCCAGGCCGCGTCGCAAACCACGCTGCTGTAAAGCGTAAATCAACGTGACTAAAACGCGCGCGCCGCTGGCGCCAATGGGATGCCCTAAAGCAATGGCCCCACCATTCACGTTGACCTTATCCCAATTCCAGTTGTGCCCTTCTCGGGCAAGCCGCACGCCGTTAGCCAGGGCCTGCGCAGCAAAAGCTTCGTTAAGCTCAATTAAATCAACGTCGTCCAGGGTCCAACCAATCCGCTGCAATAGTTTGGGCATAGCCCGCGCCGGGGCGTCAAAGAGCCAGATAGGTTCCACAGCCGCCAGGGTGTAGCCGACAATGCGCGCCAGCGGTTTCAAGCCCTGCCGGTCCGCCTCGGCGCGGCTGGTAACGACAAGGGCTGCCGCACCATCATTTAGACCAGGGGCATTACCGGCGGTGACCAAACCCTCTTTTGCAAAGGCCGGGGGCAGCTTGGCCAATTGGGCCATGTTGGTGCCCAGTTCGTAGCCGCCGTTGCTGAAAGTGGCGCGAATAGGTTCGTCCAGGGTGACAGTGACGCTGCTCTTGCGGCTTATGATTTCGATGGGTACGATTTCGTCTGCGAAACGGCCGTTTGCCGTTGCCGCCGCCGCTTTTTCATGACTGCCCAGGGCAAATTCATCCATTTCCTCTCGCGAAACCTCAAACTGCTTGGCGATGAACTCGGCCGAATTGCCCATAGGCCACTGCTGGAAGGCGCACCACAGGCCATCATGCAGCACCGCATCCTTCATTTCCACATTGCCATAGCGCAGCCCTTGCCGCGCCCCGGGCACAAAGTAAGGGGCGTGAGACATACTCTCCATACCGCCCGCTACAAAAACGTCTGCTTCTCCAGCAATAATAGCATTGGCGGCCATCATCACCGTTTTCAGGCCAGAGCCGCACACTTTGTTCACGGCCGCCGCGCCCACGGTGTTGGGTAGTCCGGCGCCTAACGCTGCCTGCCGCGCCGGGGCCTGCCCGGCGCCTGCCTGCACCACCTGGCCCAGCAACACTTCATACACGCTGTTGGGGTCGATTCCAGCCCGGGAAACGGCCGCTTCCACCGCAATCGCGCCCAGCTCCGGGGCCGTTTTACTGACCAGCGCCCCCGACATTTTTCCCGTAGGGGTGCGGGCTGCGCCTAATATGACCACATCTTTTGCATTCATCTGTCGCTCCTTTTTCAGAGGGGTTATTTTGTGGGTTCCCTGTACATTGTCGCCAAAAGCCGCATCTAGCACAAGTGACAAAACTCACCAAACATGCAGTCTATAAGCAGCAAGAAACAGGGCCATCAATGATGAAATTTGGGAAAGTCACTTTCTGGAAAAACTGATTGATGCGCTGGTTCAGACCATATCCTACCTGTCGGTTTTGTCAGGAAAATAGAAGTAAGAAGGTTAGCGGGCGATATTCCTTAAATATTTTGTGCAAAGTTGACAAATAATCGCGGTCAGATTTATAATTTGTTCACATTATTTTTTCATCTTGATTAAATAATGGGTTTTTTTATGCAGGTGCACGCCCATTCGATGAAAAAGAGTCCATCACCTTTTGCCGGCAGCAATATTTTAGGTGTAAAAAAACACAACCTACGTGCAATCTTGCTCACTTTTTTGCACACAGGTTCTATTTCTCGTGTGCAGCTCGCCGAAAGCACCAACCTCTCCAACACTACTATCACAAATCTAACCGCGGAACTGATTGAAAAAGGCATCGTTGTGGAAATTGGGGCGCCGATGACGGCGAATGCCAGAAGACCCCGGCGCGGCGTCGGGCGGCCCCGGACAATGCTGCAGCTCGTGCCTAATGCCCGGTTTGTCGTGGGAGTGCATATTGGCATTGGGATGTTTCGAGTAGCGGTAACCAATTTACACGCCGAGATTCTGCACAACACCCTGCGCAATTTTCCAGTAGATCAGCCGGCTTATGAAGTGCTGGAAGATATTGCCCAAGCCGTTCAAGAAACAATTGCGGATTCCGGCGTGGATCCTTTCTTGATCTTGGGCGCTGGCGTGGGAGCGTCCGGCCTGGTGAATCATGAAACTGGTGCAAATCTACGCGCTGCCAGCCTGGGATGGCATGATGTCGCCATTCGTGATTTCTTGGAAGAACAAATTAGCTTACCTGTTTGTGTAGACAATAATGTGCGCACAATGGCCCTTGGCGAGGCCTATTTTGGTTTGGGGCGGGGTGTAGATGTGCTGGCGTTTCTGTACGGCCGTATCGGCGTTGGCGCCGGTATTGTCGTTAATGGTCAGGTCTTCCGCGGCAGCGGCGCCGGGGCTGGAGAAATTGGGCACACTATTATGCTGCCGCACAATGGGGAACTGTGCCGCTGCGGACAATATGGCTGTTTGGAAACGCTGGTGTCGGAACCGGTTTTGCTGCGTGAAGCCCAAAAATTAGCAGACCAAACCCCTACCAGCCTCCTGGCCAGATATTTGAGCAACCCTGACTATACCCCCATTGAAGCCGTTTTTGCGGTTGGGCGGGAAGGAGACCAGCCAACGCTGGCTATGGTTGAGACCCAAACGCACTATTTAGGCATTGCCCTGGCAAACCTGGTGAATATTCTCAACCCAGAGCTAATTATCTTGGGCGGCATGTTTGCTCAGGGCAGCGATCTGATATTGCCACAGGCGGAAGCTACTATGCGCCGCTTGGCTTTTGCCGGACTTGGCGAAAAAGTCCGGGTAATGCCCACAGGGTTTGGTTGGCGCGCGGGGGTAGTTGGTGCAGCGTCGCTGGCTCTAAAAGTATTTTTTTACGAGGCCACACGGGAACCAGTTGTTCTCTAAGCGAAAATTGGCAAGCATTCCCAAACCCGTCAAAACTGGATGGGCCCATAAATATTCGCTATTGTGAAGGAATCAGTATGCAAGAATTACATATCTCTTTTGTGCCGCTGGCGCGCCCAACATTTGACATTCCTCTAGCCGAACAGATGACGGCATTGGTACGGCGCTCGCTGTTACAAACGGGGCATATTGTGACCGGTCCTGATGGACTGGTGATGGATTTGCCTGCGGCCAAAGCGGCTGCTGAAGGAATAACGGCCGTTTCCCCCGACCTCCTCCTGGTCTTGCAAGCCACTTTCGCCGACAGCACCATGATTACCGCTCTGGCCGAAGCCACCGATGCCCCGCTGCTGCTGTGGGCTGTGCCGGAAACGCCCAGCGGCGGGCGGCTGCGGCTTAATTCGCTGTGCGGCATCAACCTGGGCGGGCATGCTCTGAATCTGCGCGGACGCAAATATGCCTACGCCTACGCGCCGCCGGACGATACGGCCGTTCTGGAAAAAATTCGCGCCCTCGCCCTGGCCGGACGCGCCCGGCGCGTGCTGCAATCCGCCCACATTGGCCTTGTTGGTGAACATCCGGCAGGTATGGACACCTGTCGCCTGGATGCCGCAAAATTAGAAGAGATATTTGGGGTTTCTGTCACCCAATTTGCACTGGAAGAACTCTTTAACAAGATGGACACCGTACCGGCAGAAGCAGTTGCTGAGGTGCGCCAACAGATTGACGCTGTCCTGCCAAATGCTGCCAGCCTTGAGCAGCGCTCTCTAAACGGTACGCTCAGCGCCTTCGCCGTGCTCAGCCAGATGGCAAACGAGCAAAGCATTGATGGTTACGCCATTCGCTGCTGGCCGGAGATTTTCGAACAGAAAGGGTGTGCCGCTTGTGGCGCCATGTCGCTGCTCAACGATGCGGCCGTTCCCTCAAGCTGTGAAGCGGACGTCAACGGCACGGTGACGCAGTTCATTCTGCAAGCGGTCAGCGGCGGCCCTACCTTTGATTGCGATGTTGTCTCGGTGGATGGCGAGCAGGATCAGGTGGTGATCTGGCACTGCGGCAAAGCGCCGCTGTCGATGGCTGATCCGGCGGTGCAGCCAGAAGGCGGCATACACTCCAACCGTAAGGTGCCGCTGGTGATGGAGTTCCCCCTCAAGCCGGGCCGGATTACGGCAGCGCAGGTGAGTCAGGCAAACGGCCGTTTTACCCTGGTTGTGGGCGGTGGCCAGATGCTGTCCGCACCAAAAAGCTTTACCGGCACATCCGGTGTGGTGCGTTTTGACCGCCCGGCAAGCGACGTATTAGACACCATTCTCAGCGAAGGATTGGAACACCATCTGGCCATTACCTATGGTGATTACGTGCCCGCCTTAGTGGCGCTGGCAAATTTACTGGATTTACCCGTTTTGCAATTGTCTTAAGGAAAGGAGGTGTTAGATATTCACCCATTACCAAAAACAAATTCCCACATTTTGAAATTAAACCCTTATCTAGGAGGATAAAGATGAAAAGAGAAAATTGGAAATTGATCTTTGTGTTTCTATTGCTGTTAGGATTGATCTTAGCTGCCTGTGGTGGCAATGACACCACCGAATCCGCACCGGCCGAAGAAGCCGGCACCAACGCAGCCGTTGAAGAACCAGTTGCCGAAGAACCGGCCGCAGAAGAGCCTGTGGCGGAGGAGCCTGCCACTGCGGGTGATATGTGCCGAAATTCGCTTTGCTGTACTACGCCGACGGCAACGAAGCCGAGGTGATGCAGGGTCTTGGTTGACCAATTCATGGCCGAAAACCCGGACGTCACCGTGATTCTGGACGTGGTGCCGTACGCCACCATCGACGAGCAGCTGCCGGTGCAGGTGGAGACGGGCGAAGGGCCTGACCTGGCGCGCATCACCAACTTTGGGGCGTACCAGGGTAAGCTGCTGGATTTGCGTGACTACTTCGCCGATGCCGACTACTACGAAGCCAACTTCCCGGCGCCGATTCTGGAAGCGTTAGGGTATGGTGGTTATCCCGGATGGCCTGACCGTCACCGGTCCTTACGTCAACAAGACCTTGTTTGACCAGGCAGGCATCGAGGTGCCCGGCGAAGGCACCACCTGGGAAGAGTGGACCGAACTGACCAAGCAGGTAGCCGAAGCCACTGGCGTGCAGTACGCCATTTCCGTGGACCGCACGGGTCACCGCTTTGCCGGTCCGGCCATGAGCATGGGCGCCACCCTCATCGACGCCGACGGCAACTTCACCGTTGACACGCCGGGATTCCGCGCCTATGCTGAACTGCTGAACAGCTGGCACGACGACGGCATCACCCCCTCCGAGGTGTGGCTGGTTGGCGACAGCCTCAACAGCTGCATCGACCCCTTCAAGTCGGGTGAGCTGGTGATGTGCATGTCCGGCTCGTGGCAGATCAACGGGCTGGCCGCTGACGTAGGCGACGCCTTTGACTGGGTGGTCGTGCCCAACCCAACGGGTGACGGCGGCAGTACCGGAGTGGCCGGTGGTGTCAGCCGTGGTTGCCTTTGCCGACACTGAGTATCCGGAAGCCGCGGCGGCTTTGATGGAGTTCCTGATCCAGGCCGAAAATTACGGCGCTTTCTCCGCCGGTACGCTGATTCTGCCGGCGCAAACTGAAGTTGCCTCCAGCGGTGTGGACTTCCAATCGGACAACGCCTCTGTGTTGGCGGCGCTGGACCAGTTCACGGCCGAAATTCCCAAGCTGCAAGACCAGGCCGTGGGACTGAATGTCCATCCCTTTGCCTTTGCCTACTACCGCAACAGCGCCAACCGCATTGCCCAGTACCTCACGGGCGAATTGACGCTGGATGATGCCCTGACCCGGTTGCAGCAGGACATTGATGATGCCATTGCCGAAGCGATGGGAACGGCCGTTGCCGAAGAACCCGAAATGGCTGATGTAACAGGCGAAATCCGTTTCACTGTACTATGCCGACGGCAACGAAGCCGAGGTGATGCAGGGTCTTGTTGACCAATTCATGGCCGAAAATCCCGGACGTCACCGTGATTCTGGACGTGGTGCCGTACGCCACCATCGACGAGCAGCTGCCGGTGCAGGTGGAGACGGGCGAAGGGCCTGACCTGGCGCGCATCACCAACTTTGGGGCGTACCAGGGTAAGTTGCTGGATTTGCGTGATTACTTCGCCGATGCCGACTACTACGAAGCCAACTTCCCGGCACCGATTCTGGAAGCGTTAGGGGTATGGTGGTTATCCCGGATGGCCTGACCGTCACCGGTCCTTACGTGAACAAGACCTTGTTTGACCAGGCAGGCATCGAGGTGCCCGGCGAAGGCACCACCTGGGAAGAGTGGACCGAACTGACCAAGCAGGTAGCCGAAGCCACTGGCGTGCAGTACGCCATTTCCGTGGACCGCACCGGGCACCGCTTTGCCGGTCCGGCCATGAGCATGGGCGCCACCCTCATCGACGCCGACGGCAACTTCACCGTTGACACGCCGGGATTCCGCGCCTATGCTGAACTGCTCAACAGCTGGCACGACGACGGCATCACCCCCTCCGAGGTGTGGCTGGTTGGCGACAGCCTCAACAGCTGCATCGACCTCTTCAAGTCGGGTGAGCTGGTGATGTGCATGTCCGGCTCGTGGCAGATCAACGGGCTGGCCGCTGACGTAGGCGACGCCTTTGACTGGGTGGTCGTGCCCAACCCGACGGGTGACGGCGGCAGTACCGGAGTGGCCGGTGGTGTCAGCCGTGGTCGCCTTTGCCGACACTGAGTATCCTGAAGCGGTGGCTGCTTTGATGGAATTCCTGATCCAGGCCGAAAATTACGGCGCTTTCTCCGCCGGCACGCTGATTCTGCCGGCGCAAACTGAAGTCGCCTCCAGCGGTGTGGACTTCCAATCGGACAACGCCTCTGTGTTGGCGGCGCTGGACCAGTTCACGGCCGAAATTCCCAAGCTGCAAGACCAGGCCGTGGGACTCAATGTCCATCCCTTTGCCTTTGCCTACTACCGCAACAGCGCCAACCGCATTGCCCAGTACCTCACCGGCGAATTGACGCTGGATGATGCTTTAGAACGGCTGCAGCAAGATATCGATGACGCCATAGCTGAAGCTAGTTCGTAGTTCAAGCTTGGCAGCTCGTTAGCAAATCAGCCGGTCAGCATTTTGGTTGGCCGGCTGGCTTGCTCTCTTGAGGAGGGTGCAGGTTTATGTCAATAATAGCCCGCAACAACCCGATCAAGGCCACAAAAAGTTGGATTGGTCAGGGTATCAATAAGATACTCGGCGTTGTCGTTTCGTTTTTTGATCTCTTTTTTGGGGCGATACAGCGCTGGTTTGGCATTCGCAGTATGCCATACATCTTTGCGCTGCCAAACTTGCTTATTTTTGGCATTTTTATTTTGTTTCCCATGCTGCTCAACTTTTGGTATGCCACGACGGGTGGCATCGAGTTTTTCCCGAGCAGAGCGCACCTGGGTAGGAACGGCAAATTTTGAGCAGCTTCTAACGTGCGAAAGTTTTCTAGATCCCAATACGTGCAGTGAAGACCTGTTTTGGCGAGCTGTGCAGAACAGTGTCGGATATGTCGTTGCCCAGGTTTCACTGATGGTGCTGTTCTCGTTGATAACGGCACTTAGTTCTGAATCGCAAAATTATTGGACGTGCCTTCTTCCGCAGCGTCTTTTTCTACCCTGTTTTGCTGTCCCCCATTGTCGTGGCCCTCATCTGGAAGTGGATTTTGCAGGAAAATGGGGTGATGAATGCGGTCATTACGGCGTTGGGTTTTGACAAAATACCCTTCATGGTTGACGCGTCGTGGGCCAGATTTTGGGTGGTGATGATCAGCGTCTGGGCGTACATGGGTTTTTATACGCTGATTTTGCTGGCCGGATTGCAGGCAATTCCTTCGGATGTGTATGAAGCGGCGGATATTGATGGAGCCAATAATTGGCAGTCGTTTTGGCAAATAACGCTGCCGCTGCTGATGCCCAATATGCTAGTGGTGCTGGTGCTTTCGCTAATTCGGGCAGTGCAGGTGTTTGACGTGGTGTTTGCCTTTACCGGCGGCGGTCCGGGCACGGCAACGCAATATCTGGTGCAGTACATTTACGCCAACGGTTTTTCCAGCCCGGCAAAGCGGTATGGGATTGCCGCGGCGGCGTCTTTGTTGATGGCCGGCACGTTGGTGATTCTGACGCTGCTTCAACTGCGCCTGAACCGGGAGGAGGAGTAGGAGAATGGGCAACCGTACTTTCATTTTTGACACAGACACGAGGCCGGAGGCGGCTTCGATATCTACCGATATTGTGACCTACATTTACCTGGCTCTGGGCACGTTCATCATGTTTGGGCCGGTGCTGTGGCTGGTGCTTGTCGTCGTTTAAGAGCTCGGGTGAGATTGTGAAGTTCCCCCCGCGGTTGCTGCCATACAAGCAGGAAACGGCCGTTGTCGAAGGATACGACGAACCCCTGCCCCTGTACGACGTCACGCTCGAAGACGGCCAGACTGCCCGCCTGGCGCAAGTGCGCCGCATCGGCCTGGAAGCGCAGCTCGTCGATCCGGTAAATCCGGGCGAAATTATCAAAGTACCCATTGACAATCGCGATACCGGTTGAGAGCGTTTACTTTGGACTTGGACAATTACATCGAAGGGATCGAAAGTTTTAACTTTTGGGTTTATCTGCGCAACAGCGTGGTCGTGACGGTTTTTGCAACGATTCTGACTCTGATTGTGAACAGCATGGCCGCCTTTGCCCTGAGCAAGTACCAGTTTAAGGGGCGCACGGCAATTTTCCTGATCATGATTGGTACGCTGATGGTGCCGCTTTCAGTGGTATTGGTGCCCGTTTTTTTGGTCATCAACTTTGTGGGTTGGAACAACAACTTGCTGGGGGTGATTATTCCCGGGGCGGCGACGCCGACCGGCGTTTTTCTGCTGCGGCAGTACATGCTGACCATTCCTGATGAACTGCTCGATTCGGCTCGCATCGATGGCGCCAGCGAATGGCGCATTTATACCCAAATAATCTTGCCGCTGGCGAAGCCCGCATTGGCAGTGCTGACGATTTTCTCGGTGATGTGGCGCTGGAATGACTTTTTGTGGCCGCTGATTGTGCTGAGCAAAAGCGAGCTGTTTACGCTGCAAGTCGGTTTGAACTCATTCCAGGGCGCGCTGAATATTCAGTGGCACCTGATTTTGGCGATGACGGTGCTGACGCTGCTGCCGATTACGGTGGTATTTGCCTTTTTGCAGAAGAATATCACGACGGGTATTGCCACGACGGGTATGAAGTGAGCATAGCGAATGGTGAAATGAGGAAGAGGGCAGCGTAACGAATTTCTGAAATGTGCATCACTGCGTCTGTGTAACGGCCGTTTACCTGCAAAAACGGGTCTTGGTTCGAGTGTTGCTTGTCAACGATACACATGCAAACATGCTGACATACTAACGAAATAGGAGTAAATAATGAAATTTTTTCTGGACAGCGCCATGGTCGATGAAATTGCATATGCGCTGGATGCGTGGGATATTGATGGCGTCACCACCAACCCGCGCCACGTGCAGGTGTCGGGCAAGCCGTTTCTGCAAGTCGTCCAAGAGATTGGGGCGTTGATGGCCGGAACCGATAAAACCGTCTCGGTGGAAGTGAATCCCCACATCATGGACACCGCGGCATGGTAGCCGAAGCGGAAAAGCTGGCAGCGTTGTGCCCCAACTTTGTGATCAAGCTGCAATGCGTGGAGCCGGCCTTCAAGGCTGTACGCCTGCTGGCCGAACGAGGAATACGCACCAACGTGACGCTGATCTTCTCGGCGGCGCAGGCGCTGCAGGCAATGCGCTCCGGCGCCTATTACGTCTCGCCGTTTATCGGCTGGAAGGAGTCGAACGCCGAAGAAACAGGCGATTCATTCAGGATATTGTGGATATTCGTGACAATTTTGGCTTTGAGACCGAGGTGCTGGTAGCGGCGGTGCGTAACGGCCGTCAAATTGTCGATGCTGCCGTTAGCGGGGCCGACATCGTCACCGCCGGCTTAGCCGTCTACAAAGACGCCTTCGACCATCCCTACACCGATGACGGCATCAAAAAGTTCATCAGCTTTTGGGACCAGACAAAATACGAGTAACGAGTGAACAGTAAGCCTAGATTACTGCTTACCGATTACTTCTAACGGAGCATCTGTATGGAAACCACAACCATCAAACCACCAAAAGTCGTCTATATCGGTGCTGGAAGTGCCGTGTTTGGGTTAAAGGCGCTGTCGTCCATTATGCGGACGGAAGCGCTGCACGGCGTTGATCTCCAACTGGTCGATATCAACGAACCCAATCTGGAAATCATGACCAACCTGGCCCACTACATGAACCGGGAATGGGGGGCAAACTGCACGATTAATGCCACCACCAACCGGCGCGAAGCGCTGCCGGATGCCGACTTTGTCATCGTCTCGGTGCAGGTAGGCCCGCGGGAAACCGTTTGGGAACAGGATTGGAAGATTCCGCTGAAGCACGGCGTGCGCCAGCCCTACGCCGAAAACAGTGGTCCCGGCGCATTTGCCCACACCGCCCGCAACCTGCCCCTGCTCATCGACATCGCCCGCGACATGGAAGAGCTGTGCCCCGATGCCTGGTACATGAATTTCGTCAATCCGATGATTCGCCTGACCCAGGCGGTGAGCCGCTACACCAATCTCAAAGTGGTTGGGCTATGCCACCAACTGATGTGGGGGTATGCGATGGCCATGGGCGTGTTGGCCGACCGGTACGGTATTGAAATGCCGCCCGGCTTTAATTTGCACACCAACTACCACAACAAGCCATACCTGGAGCCGGTGATGCAGGCCGGTTACAAATATCTGGACATCAAAGCGTGCGGCATCAACCATTTTTCGTGGGCTTACGAAATCCGCGATCGGGCCACCGGCGAAGATTTGTATCCCCTGATTCGGGAGCGCTGGTTCAACGACTATCGGCAAGATTACGAGCCGCTGTCCCGGGATCTGTTCGAGATTTTCGGGTTGATGCCCACGCCAGGCGATTCTCATCTGTGTGAATTTCTGCCATGGACGCACGACCCCATCACCAAACCGTGGGAGAAATACAATCTGACGCTTGCAAAGCTTTGACGGCAACCGCAAACGGCGCGCCGACCGCCTGCAGCAGGCGAAAGACATTGTGGCCGGGAAACGGTCGGTTGAAGAGCTGCGGAATTTACGCAGCGAGGGTATTCCGGAAATTATCGAAGGGGTGACTTATAACCGGGACATTTACATGCACCAGCTCAACTTGCCCAATAACGGACTTATCCCCAATTTGCCAGCGGATGCTATTGTGGAAGTGCCGGGTATGACCTCGGCCATGGGCATTCGCGGCCTGAACATGGAGCCGCTGCCGGCCGGCATTGCCGAACTATGTCGCCGGGAGCTGGCGTACAGCTCGCTGGTGGTGGACGCGGCGTATCACGGCGACAAAGAGTTGGCGCTGCAGGCGCTGCTGCTGGACCCGATGATGAACGACATTGACCGGGCGAAGGCAATTTTGGATGATTTTTTGGTGGAATTTGCGGAATATTTGCCGCAGTTTGCCGGGAAATAGGCACGCGGAAGAACGCAGAATTTAAGAACCTGTCATTTCGACGAGTCTTCGAGGAGAAATCCCTGCCTTGACCCAAAAGAAAGGGATTTCTCGGAAGACCTGCGAAATGACATGATTAGTGCAAGAGAGGAAAGATGAAAACATATCCCTTATATCTCAATGGTGAGTGGGTCACTACGAAAACCACGATTCCAGTGGTTGATCCGGCAACGGCCGAAACATTTGCCGAGGTGTGTACGATTGACCGAGACGGGATGCGGCAGGTGCTGGAAGATGCGCAGGCGGCGCTGCCGGGCTGGCGCTCTCTGACCGGAATGCAGCGCGGCGATTATTTGCTGGCAATTGCCGCCGAAGTGCGCCGACGGGCTAATGAGATTGCGACCATCATGACGCGCGAAAACGGCAAGCCGCTGGCGGAAAGCAGAGCGGAAGTGAACGGCACGATTGACCATTTGCGCTGGTTTGCGGAGGAGGCGCGGCGGGCTTACGGCCGTATCGTTCCTCACCAGGCCCCCGGCAAACGGCATCTGGTGCTGAAGCAGCCGGTTGGCGTGGTAGGCGCGATTGCGCCGTGGAACTTCCCGCTGATTTTGTCGATTCGCAAGGCAGCGCCAGCGCTGGCGGCGGGCTGTACCGTGGTGCTGAAGCCGGCCAGCGCCACGCCGCTGTGCAACCTGCTGTTTGCCGAATGTGTGGCCGCGGCAGGCGTGCCTGCCGGTGTTTTCCAGGTAGTGCTGGGCAAGGCGTCGCAGATTGCGGCCGAAATGCTGGAAAATCCAATTTGCCGCAAGATTTCTTTTACCGGCTCGACGCCGGTGGGCAAGCGGCTGATTGAAGGGGCAGCCCAAGACGTGTACCAAGCTGTCGCTGGAGCTGGGCGGCAACGCGCCGGTGATTGTCTTTGCCAATGCGGATATGGAAACGGCCGTTACCGGCACACTCGCTGCCAAATTTCGCAACACCGGCCAATCGTGTATCGCCGCCAACCGCATCTACGTGGAACGGCCGATTTACGAACAGTTTCTCACCGCCTTCGCCGCCAAACTCAAGCAGCAAAAAATTGGCCCCGGCCTGGAAGACGGTGTAGCCATTGGCGCGATGATTGATGAAGACGCCTGCAAACAGCCCTGGGCATGATTCAGGACACCCTGGCCCAGGGGGCGCGCCTGATTTGCGGCGGCGAGCGCTGGGGCACACAAGGCAGCTTCCTGGCGCCCACCATTCTGGCCGACGTACCGGACGGCGCCGGCTGTATGCATGAAGAAATCTTTGCCCCCATTGCCGCCGTAACCCCATTTGATACCGAAGAGGAGGTGATTGCCAAAGCGAACGATACCGAATATGGCCTGGCGGCCTATGCGTTTACCAACAATCTCCAGCAAGCCTGGCGCGTGGCCGAGGCGCTGGAAGCGGGTACGGTGGGCATCAATGACGGCGTGCCGTCAACCAGCAACTGCCCCTTTGGCGGCTTTAAAGAGAGCGGCTGGGGGCGCGAACTCGGCATCGAAGGCATGGACGCGTTTTTGGAAACCAAGCACGTTTCTTTTGGTGGTATGGGTTGATTGAAACATAGTTTACTCAAGAGTAACGCACGCTGGTTAGTTTTTGACGTGCCGGAGCGCGTTGCGCTTATATTTTGGAAAAGAGAGGATATGAATTATGAGTCACGATGCATTGTTACATCACGATGTGGATGACGTCGCTGTGGTCATTCACGACGTGGCTGCCGGCGAACAGGTGCGGGCAGTCGATTTGACCGGGAAGGAAGTGGCGGTGGTACAGGCCGATAGAGGCGATTCCCTTAGGGCATAAGATTGCCCTGCGGGAGATGCCGGCCGAACACAAAGTGATCAAATACGGCCGTACCATCGGCCGCGCTACGCAAACAATTGCCAAAGGCGCGCACGTACACACCCAAAATGTGAAAAGTATAAGGTGGGCATAATGGACCTGAAACTAACTGGATACAGAAGAGAGAATGGACGCGTGGGCGTTCGCAATCATGTTTTGATCATTCCCATAGACGATATTTCCAACGCCGCCGCCTCCGGTGTGGCTTCCCTGATTCGCGGCACCTATGCGCTGGTCCATCCATACGGCCGTTTACAATTTGGCGAAGACCTGGACCTGACCATGAACACCCTCATCGGCGCGGGCGCCAACCCCAACGTGGCCGCCGCCGTCGTTATCGGCATCGAGCCAAAGTGGACCGATTGGGTCGCCAACGGTATCGCCAAAACGGGCAAGCCGGTGGCCAGCTTCAGCATCGAGCGGTACGGAGACCTGAAAACCATTGAAATGGCCGCGCGCAAAGCGATGGAATTCACCCAATTTGCCACCGAACTGCAGCGAGAACCGATTGAGCTGGGCGAGCTGTGGGTCAGCGCCAAATGCGGCGAGTCCGACACCACGCTGGGGCTGGCCTCCAATCCCACCGTCGGCCGCGTGTTTGAGCGCATGATTGCTGCCGGAGCCTACGGCCATCTTTGGCGAAACCAGCGAAGTAACCGGTGCGGAAGACATTATTGCCGATGCGTGTGTCTCCGAAAGCGTGCGCGCCGATTTCATGAAAACCTTCCAAGATTACCAGGACTTTATCTTTGGCACCGGTGCGGATTTGCTGGGGTCGCAGCCGACGCAGGGCAACATTCGTGGCGGGCTGACCACAATTGAGGAAAAGGCGTTGGGCAACGTAGAAAAGATGGGGCGCAACCAGGTAATGTCAGTGCTGAAGCCGGCGGAGATGCCGCAGGGACCGGGGCTGCACTTTATGGACAGCTCCAGTGCCGCTGCCGAGATGGTCACGCTGTGTATGGCCGGCGGGTCGGTCTTCCACTTCTTCACCACCGGTCAGGGCAACATCATCGGCAATCCCATCATTCCCACCATGAAGATTTCCGCAAATCCGCTGACCGTCTCTACCATGCCGGAGCATTTTGACGTAGACATTACCGGACTGCTGACGCTGGAGATGACGCTGGACCAAGCGGCGGACAAGACGATGGAAATGATGGCGCGCTGTGTAAACGGCCGTCTTACCGCTGCCGAAGCATTACGACATGATGAATTTGTGCTGACGAAGCTGTATCGCAGTGCATAAATAATAATGAATTGTGAAGGATGAATTGTGAATTGTGAATTGAGCCTTATACTTCGCAATTCACAATTCATGCAGGCCATCGCTTTACCCGTCGTCATTCGAACTGGTGGCCAAAACGGAAACCTATGTGGATAAGAAAACGGGCAAAGAAAAACGCAAGAGTCCGGTCACCAAGAATGAACGCTATCGGCGGATGTTGCAAACAACGGTGGCACAATCGCATTCCGTTCCGCTATGTCCTCAATGACCTCTGGTTTGCCTCGGCGGAAAACATGCGCTTTGTGAAGCTGGACCTGGACAAAGAGTTCATCATGGCGCCTCAAGGGCAATCGCAAGGTGGCCTTGTCAGAGGCGGACAAAGCCGCCGGTCAGTATCAGCGGATTGACCAACTGGACTTACCCGAAGGCACAACCCAAATCATCTACCTGGAAGGGGTTCTTTTTCCCTTGCAGGTAGTGCGCCAGGTCTTCACAAACGAAGATGGCTCAACGGGTGTGCGCTATCTGGTAACCTGTGACTTGACGCTGAATGCTGACCAAATCATCACAATCTACCAAAGACGGTGGAAAGTGTTATTAATTGTTAATATGCCTTCGTTCACGATCCCATACGGCCGTTCCACCCTTACCGGCGACATTCCGGAGCGGTTTGTGGTGGAGCAGATTGAGCTGGCCCCAGTGCCCGGCGTTGACGAGCCTGGGCAGGTGGTGAACGTTGCGCTGGATAACCTGCTGGGCGATGCAAGCTGGCACGACTTTGCCCACGTGCAGTCGGCGGCGGTAGCCATCAACGACAAGACGCGCCCGGTGCCGCACCAGCATTTGCTGCCGCCGATGCTGGCCCGGCTGGAAGCGTTGGGGCTGCCGCCGCAAAAGATTGTGCTGATCATCGCCACGGGCACTCATCCGCCGATGTCGCCAGATGAGTATACGGCCGTTTTGCCCCCAACCATCATCGACCGCTACCCCGTCCTTTGCCACAACTCCGACGACAGCGACAGCCTGGTACACCTGGGTGAAACGTCCCGCGGCACGCCGGTGTGGATTCACCGGGCGTTTGTGGAAGCGGACCTGCGCGTCGTCGTTGGCAACATCGAGCCGCACCAGTTCCAGGGCTTTTCAGGGGGCGTGAAGAGCGCGGCCATTGGGCTGGCAGGACGGGCCACGGTAAACCACAACCATGCCATGATGACCGATACCCGGGCAAAGTTGGGACAGTTCGATCACAATCCGCCGCGGCAGGATGTGGAAGAAATCGGTCGTATGATTGGTGTACACCTGGCGCTGAATGCCGTCTTGAACGACAAGAAAGAGATTGTGCGCGTGCTGGCAGGGACGCCAACGGCCGTTATGGCGGCCGGTATTCCCCTGGCCAGGTCGATTTGCCAGGTGGAAGTAGCTGTGCCATACGATGTTGTGATCGCCTCGCCGGGCGGCCATCCGAAAGACATAAACGTTTACCAGGCGCAAAAAGGGCTGGCCCATGCGGCGCTGGTCACGCAGCCGGGCGGCACGGTGATTTTGGCGGCGGCCTGCCCAGAGGGAGCCGGAAGCCGGGGGTATGAACAATGGGTGCAGCAACGGCAGTCAAACGAAGAAGTGTTAACCCAATTTGCCCAGGAAGGATTTCGAGTAGGGCCGCACAAGGCATACCAGATTGCCCGGGACGCGGCGCGCGTTCGCTTGCTGCTGGTGTCGGACATGGCGCCAGATTTTGCGCGCCAGCTGCTGCTGACGCCGGCGGCGAGTTTGCAGGATGCGCTGAACACGGCCGTTTCCACCCTGCCGCCTTCTGCCCGAATCGGTATCATGCCCAAGGCCAACGCCACCATTCCTCTCCTGCGAAAATAAACCAACCACAAAGTGTAAAGAAAAAAACATATGAAACACACCCTTTTTCCCACAGTCGATGCCATGCTCACCCCGGGGATGTTGAGTGAAGTGGTGGGGCAGGAAATAACGGCCGTTTCGCTGCAGCCGCTGACGCCGGAATACGGCCGTTCCGGCAGCCGCATTTTTTTGGTAACCACCAACGGCGACGCCGGACCCAGCTTCATCTTAAAGCGCGTGGCGCTGGCGTGGGATTGGCTGATGCGCAGCACGGAGGATTATCGCTGCCGCTCGGTGACATTGTGGCAGTATGGTATTTTTGACCGCATGCCGCCAGAGTTAGCTCATGGCTTGTTGGCCTGCGCCCGCGACGGCGACGGCTGGGCTATTTTGCTGCAAAATGTGGGCGACATGTTGGTGCCCTTTGATCCGTTTACCGCAGCGGAAAATAGCTTTTTCCTCAACGCTATGGCAGCCTTCCACGCCCAATTTTGGCAGATGGAGGCGCTGCAAAATCCCGAACTGGGCCTATGCCGCCTGCACCATCTTTATGGCATGTTTTCGCCGCAAAACGCGCGCAAGGAAATTGACGGTGAAAACAACATTCCACGGCGCGTGGTGGAAGGGTGGGAACTGGCGCAGGTGGAGCTGCCCGGCGACGTCATGGCGGTGCTGCAGGCGCTGCTTGATGATCCGGAACCACTGTGCGCGGCGCTGGCACAGTATCCGTACACTCTGGTGCACGGCGACTGGCGGCATGCTAACCAGGCCTGCGCGCCGGGGGTTTCCCAACTTTACATGCTAGATTGGCAGCTAGCCACGGCTGCGCCGCCGGCTGTGGAACTGGCACGTTACCTGATAACCAATTCGCCCTTACTGCCCGGCACCAAAGAAGCAGCGATTGAAATGTACCGGCAAAAGCTGGCAGCTCGTTTGGGGGCGCAGTTTGCCCCGGATTGGTGGGAGCCGCAACTGGCGCTGGGGCTGCTCGGCGGGTTTTTGCAGGACGGCTGGGCTTTGGTGCTGAAGGCCGCGCATTGGCGGGTGGGGGAGAGAAATCGCGCCCAATGGAAGGCTGACATTCCCTGGTGGTGTGAGCGGCTGCGGGCCGGGATGAGGTGGCTGTAGGGGAAACGGCCGTTTCCTGGCTCATTGTTGTACATTCTTGCTCACACACTCGTGCTTGATCCAATTAGAATATCGCATGAAGCAGCATGGGTACGTTCTGGCTCTCCCCATTTCCCTGGCTTTCATCTACAATCACATGCACCAATGGCGCAGGCCATCGCGCCGTTAAAGGAGATTCTATGCGCGGCTGCATGAAATTACTTGGTGGCTTGACGGCCGTTTTGTTTGTGGTTTCGGCCGTTTTCGCCTTACTGCTCACGAATCTAACCCGCGTCGTGACCGACAGGGCCGCCGTCAAAACGGCACTGGCCAACAGCGAAAAGGTGCTGGTTACGGCTGGGCCAGAAGCTGTCCTGGAAGCGCTGCAGCAGGCAGCCACGGCCCAAGGCCTACCGCCTTTGCCGGTAGATACGGCCGTTCTCTCAACCGCCGTCACCGAACTGCTGCCCCCTGATTGGCTGAGTACGCAAACGGATACGGCCGTGGACACTCTTTTTGACGCTTTGGAAACGGGGGATTTAGCGGGAACGTCCGTGGAGCTGGACGCCGCCCCTCTGCTGGAGCGGCTGCGCGGCGAGCCGGGGCGGCAGGCCATCGCCGTGATTGTGCAAAGCCTGCCCCCCTGCACGGAGCCGGTCAGCGGCCTCGACCTGCAAGCAGGCGCAGTCTCAATTCCTAACTGCCTGCCGCCGCAGGTAAGCGCCGACGAAGTCGCCCGGCAGGTGCATACTTCCCTGGTTACCGCTCTGGACGCCACCCCGCAAATTGACGCCCAGGTGGGGGTCGTGCGCCTGCCGCTGCTGGCCAATGGGGAGCAAACGCCGCAGGCGCTGGCAGATTTTCAGCGGGTGCGCCGCTCCTTTTTGCTCATCCAGCAAGGCAACTGGCTTCTCTGGCTGGTTCCGGCGGGCTGCCTGCTGCTCATTTTGCTCTTTGCCGTGCGCTCCTGGGGCGAATGGGGGCGCTGGTGGGGCTGGCCGTTGGTGGGAACGGCCGTCATCGCGCTGTTCCTGGCCTTTGCCCTACCCGCCCTGTCGACCTTTATGCTGCGCACGGCGGTCATCACCACCGCCTCGGCCAACAGCCTGATTCTGCCGCTGGACCAGCTTCTGCGCGACCTGGCCGAACCCCTGCTAGACCTTTGGCAGCGGCGGGTCTTCATCCAGGCGGGGGCGCTGTTTGCGGCTGGGGGGCTGCTGCTTTTGCTGGGTCTGCTGGCCCGTCAGGGTGGCAAACCATCCGGTTGAACTTGTCGGATAATTACGGGGAAGACGGCCGTTTGATTCTAATCTTGTGTTCCGTCACAACAACAAAGCATTTTGACCAGGTTTCTACATCCTCATTTTCAAATAACCAGGCTACTTTTTGTATTAATGCCAACCGACCTGGCTCACGCAACCTTACCAATAACAATCCATGATGCGTGCCGGGAGCAAATTCGCGCACATCAGAAAAATCCAGGTCTTGCGTGATGAGAAAGCGACCTTCACGCTGAGCAGCGGACCAGATTTCGGGATCGCTTTCTCCT